>CAZSIJ010000031.1:0-39390 GCA_964607065.1 uncultured Desulfobulbus sp.
AAATTGTCGCTGAGATTGACACTGTCCCGTTTGTCATCCGCTTTTTTGAAACTGCTCGTAAAGGAAGCGGTGGCTTCGTTGCCTGCTTCATCTTCTGCAAATACTTTGGTGGTTCCCGTATTTTTGGCATCCCAAGGGAGGGCAAAATAGGCGATATACGTGTCTTTTTTATTAGTTGGAAATCCCGGAAACAGGGTGGTGTCAATCATGACGCCGTGGCGGCCTGGTTTTTCGGAAATAGTATAGACCGCGATGCCGCTGCCGCCGGGATGGATATATTTCTGCGCATGGCTCACCGTAACCTTCGGCGGTGTTGTGTCCATGGTCACCTTGATGCGCTGCACAGTCTGATTACCCTGGAAAAACCCGTTTAGGGAAAAATCCCGCACTGAGATCATCAGTTCGGCATCCCCTTCCTTGATTCCCGCTTTTTTTGCGTCGATTATCACCTTCTCGCTGATCGAGGTGGGGCCAGCAGCACTGAACCAGGATTGGCGTGGGAACGTCTTCTCGAGAAGCGGTGCGGTTTTGTTGCCCTGGCTGAGAGTTATGGTGATGGATCTGATTCCGCTTCTTTTGTCCGAGACGCGGAGCGGCAGCTCCACTCTGCCGCCGAGAAAGCGGATTTCTTTTTCCAGGACCAGGACCGGTTTTTCAAACTCGAAAAGAATGAAAATGGCGACAACGAAGGCAACGGCCGTGACCGCTGCCAGTGCCAGAAAAAATTGTTTAAAAAAACTGCCGCTCCTCCACGAGGAACCGCGTAGCCGGATGTGTTTTGCCATGGGAAATGTATTGTGATTGTTAGGAAATTAAAGAGGGTTCGTTTCTATCTATTCGTTCCAGATGACATCATACCGCTTGATGTGCATGTCGGGAATAGGGATGATGGTGAATCGTTTTTCCGTTTTATGCTCAAGCTGTTCTATATTGTAGGATTCTTCGTTGAGCAGCATTTCGGCAATATGGGGATGGACCTTGATGGTGACATGCGAACCGCCGATCTTACGGGCGTCTCGGGTGATCTTGCGGTAGATTTCGTGGCAGATGGCGCGGCGTGATTTGATGAAACCGTCGCCGCCGCAGTAAAGACACGGTTCGCACATCATCTGCGTAAGGCTTTCCGACAACCGTTTGCGGGTCATCTGTACCAAGCCGAACTCCGAGAGCTTGAGGATGTTCACTTTGCTTTTGTCATCACGCATAGCCTCCTGGAAGACGGTGTACAGTTCTTCCCGGTGCTGCTCGTTGTCCATGTCAATGAAATCGATGATGATAATACCACCGAGATTGCGCAGCCGGAGTTGCCGGGCGATTTCCCGCACTGCCTCCATGTTGGTTTTGAAAATTGTCTCCGCCAGATCGGTGGCGCCGACATAGCGGCCGGTATTGACATCAATGACGGTCAGCGCTTCGGTCGGTTCGATGACGATATAGCCGCCGGAGCGCAGCCATACCTTTTTGTCGAGAGCACTGTTGATGTCGGCTTCCACCCCGTAGCATTCGAACAGGGGGAGGTCGTTGTCGTAATAGGTGATCTTGTCTTGCAGCTGGGGAGCAAAAGTTTTAGCGTAGGACATGAGCTGTTCGTACACTTCCTTGCAGTCGATGACCAGCTCGTTGATATGTTCCGTGAAAAAGTCCCGGACCGCGCGGAGAATAATGTCGAGATCCTTGTAGATCAGGCAGGGAGCCTGGGTTTTCTTCGCTTTGGTGAGAATCTCGTCCCAGAGCTGCATGAGAAACTCCATGTCCGCTTCCAGCTCATCATTGCCGATATTTTCAGCCACAGTGCGCATGATGAATCCCGTGCCCGGTGGCCGGAGCACCTCGATTTTGTCGCGCAGCTGCTGGCGGGTGACCTCATCCTCGATTTTACGGGAAATGCCGATATGGTCGGTGAGCGGCATGAACACCAGATTGCGGCAGGGCAGGGTGATGTTGCAGGTCAGGCGGGCGCCCTTGGATCCGATTGGTTCTTTGGCAATCTGTACCAGGATTTCCTGGCCTTCGTGCAGGATTTTATCGATGGTCGGGGTGTTGGGAAAATTTACCGGCAGGGTTTGTTTTAGTTTGTGGCCAGGGGCAAGTCGCTGATAATTCTCTGAAAAGACATGCAAGGCTTCGTCGACATAGAGAAAGCCGGTGCGTTCCAGGCCGATGTCGACAAAGGCCGCATCAATGCCGGGCAGTACCCGGACCACCCGGCCCAGGTAAACATTGCCGATAAGTCCCTTTTCAGAGAGGCGTTCCAGGTAGAATTCGCGCAGGTTACCGTTTTCGACAAGGGCGATTCGGTTCTCGTAGGAAGTTGCATTGATGAGAATGTCTGTGTACATAGTAGTGCCTAGCCGAATTCTGCCTGCTTCACTTTCCGGGCAGGGTATCACGTAACTGTCCGGACGTATAACTTTTCATAGAATAAGGCAGTTACTATACTATACTGCCGGTAAACCGCTATAATAAATTGGACACAGCAACAGGCAACTGTTCTGCGTTCGTGCCGATTTTTGCTGGTAACTGAATTGATTTCTGTCATAATCCCAACCTATAATCGGGTCTCGTTTCTGGAGAAGGCTGTTCGTTCCGTGTTAGCGCAACAGTTGCCTTGTTTGGAGCTGATTGTGGTCGATGACGGTTCCATTGATGATACTGCAGCAAGGGTAGCGCAACTTGCTACCGAGGCCACAGTGCCGATCCGGCTTCTGCACCAGGAAAATCGAGGGGCGAGCGCTGCCCGCAATCTCGGCATCAGGGCGGCGCAAGGGTCGTTGCTTGCCTTCCTCGACTCTGACGATTGGTGGCTGCCTAAAAAACTCGCCGTGCAAGCTGCAACAATGGCGGTGCATCCCGGTTTCTTGATTTCCCACACTCGAGAGAACTGGTACCGTGGCGGGCAGTGGGTCAACCAGAAAAAGAAGCACGAGCCGCCGCACGGAAATATCTTTACTGCCAGCCTGGGGATGTGTGTGATCGGGATGTCCACGGTGATGGTGAGAAGAGAAGTGTTCGATCGCTACGGTCTTTTTGATGAAACCCTGCCCTGTTGCGAGGATTACGATTTGTGGCTGCGGATAGGGTGCAAAGAGTCATTTCTGCTGGTGCCCGACCCTCTGACGTGCAAGGATGGTGGCCGCCCCGACCAGTTGTCAGCGATTCATCGTTTAGGCATGGATATCTACCGCATCCAATCGCTTTGCAACCTATTGGACGCCGGCGTGCTTGATGCGGGCCAACGATGCGAGGCCGTTGCCGAACTGGCCCGCAAATGCGCCATCTACGGCAAGGGCTGCCTCAAGCACAATCGGCCCGAAGAAGGGGCCCGGTATTTGGCCCTGGCCGTTCGTTATCAATCTCTACCGGAACAAACTTTGTGAACCAGACCGCATCGTACGGCGATCCCGCCCGTTTTCTCACTCGGCTCCATGTGGCCGAAGACTGTCTTAATTTGCCTTACACACAGGAAATCATCGCCCGTGCCAACCTGCCGGTGACTGTGGTCGACGAGCGCGGCACCCCGGATATCGAAGGTGACTATCCCTACAACCTCAGCGCCGGTAAACGGCATCTGCTCCTTTGCCGTAACCGGGGCGCCTTTTTCAAGCCCTGTCCCGGCACGCGTGAATACCGCTGCTGCGACTACCAGGTGCTCAATATAGGCATGAACTGCCCTATGGATTGCGTCTATTGCATCCTGCAAGCCTACCTTAACAACCCCTGGCTCAGTTTTTTCGTCAATGTCGAAGATCTGTTCTCTGAACTCGATGTTGCTCTGGATAACGAGCCACAGCGCTTTTTTCGCATCGGCACCGGTGAGTTCACCGACAGTCTGGCCTTGGATAGTCTCACCCATCTCAGTCCCCGCCTGGTGACCTATATAGCCAACCGAGACAATGCGGTGCTTGAGCTGAAGTCAAAGAGTGTCAATATTGAAAATCTCAAAGGGCTTGACCACCGGGGTCGTACCATCGTCGCCTGGTCGCTGAACAGTCCGGTGATCATGGCTCGGGAGGAGATCCGGACAGCTACTTTGGAAGAACGTCTGCAGGCCGCAAAGCAGTGTGTGGAATGGGGCTATGGTCTTGCTTTTCATTTTGACCCGATCATCTTACATGACGGTTGGCAGGAGGGATACCGGCAGACCATTGCGCGCCTGTTTGCTTCGGTCCCGGCCGAGTCCATCGCCTGGATCAGCATGGGGGCGCTGCGGTATCTACCGGCGCTAAAACAGATCGCGGCCGAACGCTTTCCCGCTTCCCGCTTCTTTTATCAGGAATTCATTGACGGGTTGGATGGCAAGCGCCGCTATTTCAGGCCGCAACGGGTGGCGATGTACCGATTTATCTTGGATGAGCTGAGAAAACAGGCCCATCCCCGAACTTGCATCTATTTTTGCATGGAAAACGACACCATCTGGCGGGAAGTTTTCGGTTTTGTTCCGGAAGAGCAGGGCGGTCTGCCGGCCATGCTTGATCGGGCGACGACTCGGACGAAATGATAGTTTGGTTATATTCTAGGCGACATATTACCAATGGAGAATCAGTTTTTTCTGAGTTGCCCACCATGAAAAGGGTCTGTTAACAGTGTTTTGCAAGAGGAGGTTCGAGTATGATCAAATCATTTTATATGAATCTGAGTGGCAAAATCATTTTTGTTCTCGGGTTTTATATCCTGGGGATTTTCAGTATGGCGCTTGTCTCCCATGATGATTTGCGTACGACGGAAGAAAAAGTCGAATTTCTAGAACTCGCGTACAATTTGCACAATATTATTCTCGAAGTGCGTCGCTACGAAAAAAACTATCTCCTCTATAACAAGGAGGAGGCGTTTCGTGAAAACAACAGGTATCTTGCCCTCGCTATGGACACAGCAAAAGCGCTGTTAGCCAGGGCCGATAAGTACAAGGTGGCCCCAATGTTACGAGAGCTTGACGGGCAAATTGTCGCCTACAAGGCAACAATGGATCAATTTTCGCTGCAGGAAAGCTTTGATACCATCAAGTACACCCAAATTGAGGAGCGTCTTCGTGATCAGGGTAAGCAGATGACCGAATTGAGTAAAGATTTGGTTGATTTTGAACGTGGCCAGATTCACGATATTTTATCGGTCTTGAAGAAACAGCTCGTGTTCTGGGGGTGCCTGGCGGCTTTAATAGCTATTATTCTGTCTTTATTAATCGTCTATTATATTTTCAAGCCGCTTTTTATTATCAAAAAAGCCACGGAAGATATTGCCCAGGGTAAGTTTAATAAAATTGATGTGATCAATACAAGGGATGAGATGCAACAGGTGATGGAGGCCTTCAATACCATGGTTTTTGAATTGGAACGAAGGCAGGACCAGCTTGTGCAATCAAAGAAGCTCTCTTCTATCGGAACACTTACAGCTGGTGTGGCGCATCAGTTGAACAATCCGCTTAATAATATTTCGACGTCTTGTCAGATTGCAATCGATGAATTTTCGTCAGGTGAAGCCGAATTCATCATGCGGATGTTGAAAAATATCGAACATGAGACCAATAGGGCAAGAGATGTTGTTAAAGACCTTCTTGAGTTCTCTAGGGTAAAGGAATTTTCTTTGCAACCCTCGCAATTGTATGAAGTGGTTAAACGAGCGGTGCAGCTTGCTCAGAGTCAGGTGCCGGCAGATATAGATATTGTTTTGAACATTCCGGAAGACCTTGTTCTTCCTATGGATGCGCAGCGGCTGCAGGAAGTTTTTATTAATCTGATTATCAATGCAACACATTCTATCGAGGGCTGTGGCAGCATCACCATTACGGCAGAGAAAGACGACAGCGCTAGAGCAATATGTATCGAGGTCCGCGATACTGGTCATGGCATACCAGAAGAAATTCAAGGGCAACTTTTTGATCCCTTCTATACAACCAAGGAAGAAGGGAAAGGGACGGGTCTTGGCCTTTCCGTAGCGTACGGAATAATACAAAAACATCAGGGCAATATCACCGTGCAAAGTAGTCCTGGTCAGGGAGCCTCGTTTTTTATTCATCTCCCTTTAGATAACAACATCAAGCACGTTACCGCATAAGGGCATGGAAAATCGAAAAGTCCTTATTGTCGATGATGAACCCATCGCCCGTGAAAATCTTGCCTATATTTTAAAGAAAGACGGATATTCACCTCTGGTGGCTGAGGACGGTCAGCAGGCTATCGATATCCTGAAACAAGAAGAAGTTGATCTTATTCTCACCGACTTACGGATGAAAGGTCGAGATGGTATGGCCGTACTGACCGAGGCCAAAAAACTCTGGCCTTCGACCGAGGTTGTGATCATTACCGGCTATGCCAGTGTGGACACGGCTGTGGAGGCAATGCGGCAGGGTGCCTATCACTATATTGCCAAACCTTTCAATATAGCAGAGCTGCGAGCGGTTGTTGAAAAGGCTTTGGAAAAAAGTCTCTTGCGTAAAGAAATTCAGAGCCTGCGCCAACAGATGTTTACCCAGACCGGGGCGACAAAAATTATCGGTCAAAGCCCGAAAATCGTTGCGCTCCGTGAGAAAATCAATCAGGTGGCGCAGCTTGACTGCAACGTTTTGATCCAGGGCGAGACCGGCACAGGCAAGGAATTGGTGGCCAGGACCATCCATGAATTAAGTCCTCGAGCCGCCAAACGTTTTGTCGCGTTTAATTGTGGCGCCTTTACCGAAGAACTGATTACCAGCGAGCTCTTCGGGTATGAGCGCGGAGCTTTTACCGGTGCGAACAAAATTAAGAAAGGGCTACTCGAGATAGCTGAAAGCGGTACGGTTTTTTTTGATGAAGTGGGCGAACTCCCTCTTGCAATGCAGGTGAAGCTGTTGCGAGTGCTCCAGGAACGCACCTTGTTGCGCGTCGGTGGAACGGAAGAAATTGCTGTGGATATAAGAATTGTGGCGGCAACTAATAAAGATCTGAAAAAAGAGGCAGAAGAAGGTGCTTTTCGAACGGATCTGTATTATCGGCTGGATGTTTTGACCATCCAGGTGCCCTCCCTTTCCGAACGCAAGGAGGATATCCCGCTGCTTGCCGATTATTTCCTGGCAAAACATACCCGTCCCGGAGTGATTGTGCCTCGACTCTCAGGCGCGGCCGCGCAGCAACTTATGAGTTATGAATACCCCGGTAATATCCGGGAACTGGAAAACATCGTGCAGCGTCTCTTGATCCACTGCACAGGAGATCTTGTCCTTCCTCAGCACTTCAGGACCGATCTAGGTGAAATCGGAACGACGGCTGTTCGTGATAATAGGCAGAGCTGGCCTGGCCTGGATGAACATGAAAAACAGTATATCCTGGAAGTTCTCGACGAGGTCGAGGGCAACAAATCGGCAGCTGCCAAAATCCTCGGGATCGATAGAGTTTCCCTGTGGCGCAAGATAAAACGCTACGGGCTGGCGAATCCCGACGTCTGATCATCGACCATGTTTCCTCCTTTCCTGTTTGGCCCATGCGGATGGTTATGCCGGTAAAATATACGCCTGAGCCGCGAAAACCCTGTCAATAATTTCACTTGCATTTGCGATCAGCACCAATTCCAGACCTTCGGTCACATCTGGGGTGAGGGCGTCCACCTCTTCTCTATTGGCCATAGGTAACAGCACGCATTGAACCCCCCCCCTTTTTGCGGCAAGAATCTTTTCTCTGATACCACTGATGGGGAGAATCCGACCGCTCAAGGTCATCTCTCCAGTGAGGGCTACATCACGGCGAGCCGGACGGCGGGTGAGCAGAGAGAGGAGTGCTGCAAAAATGGTGATTCCGGCGGAAGGCCCATCCTTTGGAATAGCCCCGGAAGGGAAATGAATATGGATGTCGGTATTATGAAAAAAACTATCGGTTATCTCAAATTCCTGGGTCCTGCTCCGGATAAAGCTGAGTGCCGTTTGTGCAGATTCCTGGAGAACTTCCCCCAGGGAACCTGTTAAAATAAGTGTTCCCGAGCCGGACATTAACGCCGTTTCGACACTGATGATTTCACCACCGGTTTCGGCCCAGACCAAACCTGTGGCAATACCGATTTGTGGTGCAGCCTCTGCCGCCTCTCGATAAAATTTGCGTGGTCCGAGTAGTTGGGAGACTGTTTCAGCGTCTATTGCAATCTGTTCATCCGGGTGATCCGATTTAAGGCAGAGCAAAGCAATCTTTCGGCACATATCGGCAACTTCCCGTTCAAGATTCCGCAGGCCCGACTCTCTAGTGTAATCCGCAATAACCCGAGAAAGGGCCTCGTCTGAAAATTGCACTGCTGACCGGGAGAGCCCCGCTGCTTTAAGTTGTCGGGGAAGAATAAACTGTTGGGCGATTTTCAGTTTTTCTTTTTCGGTGTATCCTGCAAACTCAATGCGCTCCATCCGATCCAGTAAAGGTCCCGGCAGTTTAGTCAGGTCGTTTGCCGTCGCAATAAACATGATACGTGAAAGGTCGAAAGGGATATCAAGGTAATGGTCAGTGAAACGGACATTTTGCTCCGGGTCAAGGACCTCAAGGAGCACCGATGCCGGGTCGCCGCGAAAATCCTGACCAATTTTATCGATCTCATCGAGCATGAAAACTGGGTTGTTGACGCCAATTCGCTTTAATTCAGTGATGATACGTCCAGGGAGCGCGCCTACGTAGGTACGTCTGTGGCCGCGTAATTCCGCCTCATCCTTCAACCCTGCCAGTGATATACGCACAAACTGACGTTGCAGTGCTTCGGCTATCGCTTTACCCACGGAGGTCTTGCCTGTTCCCGGAGGGCCGGTAAAACAGAGTATCGGGCCTTTTCCCATTTGCACGAAAAGTTTCTTTTCGAGCACCTCTTTGACGGTCTTGCGCAACTCATCCAAATTGACGGGTTTACCGAGGTAGTGCGCTGCCCCTTTTTTTAAAGCCTCCACCGCAGAACTGACCGTTGCAAAACCGGTCACCATAATTACGGGAATCTCAGGTGAATTTCGGTTGATCTGTTCGAGCAACTCAAGGCCATCCATGCGTTCCATCTTCAGGTCGGTGACAACCAGATCGATGTCCTCCTTGGCCAGGAGTGCTAAAGCTTCCTGGCCATTATTTGCGCAATGGCAGTTATACCCGTCCTTCTTAAGGACATGTTCCATATTGGTCCGAGCTATCTCTTCATCGTCGACGATCAATATATTCTGCCGAGCTTTACTGCATAATGTTTTGGCGGCCAGAAATTCAAATATTCGTTGTTTGACTTGGGAAAGGCCGTAGTGGCGGGCATCCAGAATGGACTGCGCCCTTGCCAGTTCAAGTTTACACTGCGATGACTGATTCCACGGCAGCGAGAGCACCAGTTCAATGTAATTGAAACCCACCGAATATTCGGCGACCGAGGGATCGGTCTTTCGCAGTTTATCGAGTTCTTTGGTAACCGCTTCCAGGGCATGCGGCGGGAGATGCGCTTCTGCTATCTGGTCGCGCAGCTTGTCCAGAGGGGATGGCGTTTCCAGTTTGCTACCTTGCGAGGTTTCTTCTGCTTGTTCTTCTTTTCTTTTAAAAAACATAACGCTATCCCCTTGTTGTCTTCATAGTACTGACCAAGAACAGGTCTTTTAAAACGGCTCGCAAGATTTTTGCCCTTTGCAAAGGGAGGTGTATTGCTTCACCTGAGTATAGAATAGTTGCGAGAGATCATTGTCTCTCGCAATATTGGTTCCACCCTGCCACTCTACCTCGTAAAAAAAAGCACTTCTGTAAAAAAACCTCTTCATTCAGCTGAGTGCGATTCAGAATTCGGGAATATCTGTATTTAACCCTTTATTTTTTAAGCTAATCGTCGGGTTTAATTTTTTTGCTATTAAGCACGATTCCCATTCAAGGAATGCCTGCTCAACGTACTTCACCTGGGACGAGAACTTGTTACATCAGTGATGATCTGTCTTACGGCATGCATGTGTAAAGTGTCAGTGTTGCATCTCGCACCGTGATGTTGCAAATCGCAACGTGAAAATAGACGATTTTCTTTTCTGTGCTGTGTGGCTTGTTGCTTAATGCAACGCTCCTTCCCTCTTTGCCTGTCAATTTATCATTATATATATCAATATCAACATGTTGCGTGTAATTCGTGCTATGGCATGCTTCTTGAAAAAAGTTGGCAAGACCAATTTCTCCACATGGACAACAGGTATCTATGGGCCAGCAAGACATACAGAACATTGCCGGACAAGCAACCTTCGATGATGCTATGAACAGCGACGATTTTCCCGTGTCAAAGCAGGTTAAAACACCTTTTATCCTGGTCGTCACCCGCAACGGTCATATGTCTGAAGTAGTTATGAACTATGCCATCAATGTTGCGGATCATCTCAAATACAAAATCCTTGCAGTGCATATCGATACGTTGCCGTTCTTCAGTGATGGCGGAAAGCGGAGCAGTCTCTTTGCCGCAGCCATGCAGGAAAGTACTCTGCTGTTTCAAGAAAAAGCCGGATCTAGAGGCGTGATGGTCGAACATATGGGGATGCCTGGCAAGACAGGCAAGGTTGTGCAGCAGTTATGTCATTCGGAAAAACGGATTGAGTTTGTCGTTATTGATAAAGGCATTCGACGGGAAGAGGTGGCTTCGCAATCACCTGTTCCTGTGTTCAGCGTCATCTATACCCATGCAGGGGCAAACCAAATAAATAAGGCCATATCTTATAAAACCATAGAAAAAGGAGAACCTCGTATGTCCACGACAAGTCGAAAAAGGCACCTTAAAAATTGTTTAGTTTTTGGGGCGCTGACCGCCGGGTTGTATGCTGCTGTCTTTACCAACCAGGATTGGGTCATGACCTACTTCACAAAAGGTGGCGTATATTCCCTCCTGCCCGTTGCAGTCGTGTTTGGGGTTTCCTATGCTCATGGGAACTTCACCAGTGCCTTTTGGTCGGCCCTGGGTATTGAAGGTTCCCAAACCACGGTCACCAAGTCTGCAGAGATTCGTCCTACGGTCCCGGCCGCTGTCGATACTATCAGAAAAGACACCAGGCCCCGGGCCCAGTTCAATGTTTGATGTTCTCGGGTTGTCGTATGCGGATTGAGCGATGAGCACATCAATCCATTAATATTCACTAAAATTTACTCGGCGGAGCATGCAATGCACGGACCAGTCAATGAAGTCATACAATTTATAGATCTGAATGCTTTCACCATTATTTTCTTGTTTCTTGTCGGTTTCGTCGGGGGCTTGGTGAGTGGGTTTATCGGTTCGGGCGGCGCCTTTGTGTTGACGCCGGCCATGATGAGTCTGGGGGTACCAGGCACTGTGGCGGTGGCTAGCAATATGTGCCATAAGTTTCCCAAAGCTCTGGTCGGCGCTATAAAACGTTATAAATACGGTCAGGTGGATATCAAGCTGGGGCTTATTATGGGCATTTTTGCTGAGATCGGCGTGCAGATCGGTATCGTCCTGCAGCGGCACATCCTGGAGATTTGGGGGCAAGCCGGGTCAAACCTGTATGTCAGCTTAGTCTTTGTGTTTGTCTTGGTAGTGGTCGGTTCGTTTGTCATGCGTGACGCCTTGAAAATGAAATATGCCTCAGGTACTGATGGAGCCGCTCTTTCCCTGGCTCAGCGTCTGCAAAAAATTGAACTTTGGCCGATGTTCACTTTTAAAACGGCAAATCTGCGGATAAGCATGTGGTTTCTTGTTCCCGTGGCTCTTGCAACCGGCATGCTTGCCGCCACCATTGCGGTGGGTGGTTTTATCGGGGTTCCCGGATTGATGTATATCATCGGCGCCACCAGCATTGTAGCCTCGGCAACCGAGCTGGTTATTGCCTTTGTCATGGGGCTTGGCGGGACGCTCATTTGGGCCTATTACGGCACTGTCGACATTCGTCTGACCCTCCTCATTCTTGCCGGTTCACTTTTCGGTGTTCAATTGGGAGCTATCGGCACCACCTACGTCAAGGAGTACATGATCAAATATGTTATGGCCACCATCATGCTGATCGTCGCGGTGAGCCGGTTTTTCGCCATACCAAAATATTTGAATGCTTTACACGTCACCTCTTTTGCCGATGGCAGCGTAACTCTGATGACCCAGATCAGCTTTGGCGTTATGTGTCTGGCCTTGCTGACCGGGGCCTCTATTATCTTGGTCAGTCTTTTCAAAGCAAGAAGTCTGGAACAAACCATTGCTGTGAGTGGGTGATTTTTATGGCCGATTCAACCAAAACTATCCTGGTCGCGATTGATCCGACTTCCGCCAGCCAATCTGCTTTTAAGCAGGCGCTCCGCTTAGCCGTCTCTATGAAGGCAAGGCTGGTGGCAGTTTCGGTGACCCCGCAGTACGAAGGGAATATGCATCGTTGGAAAATAGATAACGCCAACGAGCAGTTCAGTCTTCCTTTTCAACAATGTCTGGAAGAGGCGCGAAACATTGCGGATTCCCTCGGACAGCCTGTCCGCATTGTGCATAAAGTAGGGGTTCCCTGCGACGAGATTGTTGCGTTGGCGGAAGAAGCAGGGGCAGGGTTGCTCATTATCGGGTGCCCCAAACGTTCCTATGTTGAACGGGTATTGCTCGGGCGAACTGCCGTCAAAGTCATCGGGCTCAGTCCCTGTGACGTGTTGATGATTCCCGACGGCTCAGAGGTCAACTTTTCACGAATACTGGTCGGGGTTGACGGGTCAAAATACAGTATGGACGCCGGACAGCAAGCGCTTGATCTGGCCTTGACCTATGGTGGCGAGGTCCACGCCTTGACTGTCCTTGACATCCCCATTAATCGAAGTCTTCTGTACAAAGTGCTTGATGAGGCCCGGCGTAAAAGCTTCACCTATTTGCAAGCAATTGCAGAGCAAGGTGAAAAGCTCGGAGTTCCAGTGGTTACCGCGATTCGAGAAGGTTCGTCGTATGAGGGCATCGTGCAGTATGGTGAGGAACAGGCGATGCAGCTGATAGTGTTAGGCACTTTTGGGCATACCGCGTTGACCCGGATTCTTCTGGGTAGCGTGGTGGAACGGGTCGCAGCGTTGTCTCCTTTACCTATCTTGGTCGTGAAGAAACTGGGCAGCAATGGCGTGCGTAATCCGGTCTGATATCAACCTGTAACGATGGTTTAAAGTGCTCTGCTGATTTGCGATGAGGATTGTTTTGGGGTGTGCAAAAAAAGGGGGGATCAATCGATCCTCCCCCCTACTTGGAGATGAGCGATGGAATATATAGAGATTTTCACAGCAGCTATATTGATAATAGGCGCCCTTCATTTTGTCGTGACCGTTGGTACGAGGGTATCCCTCTGGTGGAATGAAACAATATTCGGGGAGCATGTCTCGGCCAAAGCAACAGATGCGTCATCCACTTCAATTGCCCAGGTTTCCGCATCCCACGGGCAACAGAGGAGTGACTGGTATGTTTTTTTTCATTGTTCTGATTTGCTCGGGCCAGTCTCAATGGCACAAAAGCCTCAGGTTAGACCCGAAAAAACGGTATCTGTCGGAACATATCGTCAGTCGACCAAACGTTTGTCCCTGCGTCCAGAGTCCCGGCTGTAGTATTTTGGGTAGCCCTGTTTTTCGACTGGCATTGGAGGTGGGAAGTTCGTCAGGCAGGACGTTGTATAGCTCTGTACCGCCTCTGTTTTGAGAGAGGATAGTTCGTTTGTAAAAAATGTGGACCGTCTTTCCATCGTCCGTTGGTTACGCGGTTGGAACTCAAGCAATTTAACCATGAGCAAAATGTGAATACGCCGGGGGCGTTGAGTTCATTTTTGCAGAAAAGGGTGGTGCATGAAATTATTGATTGGAATCTATCAGGAAAAAGAACAGGTTAACCGTTACGTTGACTCGATCGCGGGAGAGCCTGATGCTGTTGTGGAAGTGGGGCCATTCTTTTCGCAACACCAGGCTATGGAATGGATGGAATTTCTGGAAAACAAGATGAGCAACTGTACCATGGCCCATTATTGCTCAGAAGAGAGGAGCAAAAGGCCATGGTATGGGTTTACCACTGTTTGTTGATCGCCATCGGTAGCACTTCGACCTCTCCGTTTAATCCCCCCGCTTTTTTTGAATGACTTTTCGTTGTATCGTCCAAAAATACAAGAAATGTCCCTTGCATAAGAAACGGTTTGCTCTGTTTCAAAATAAAATACACACGTTCATTCACTGGATGCAGGCATCGTTGCCACCTTCACTTGTCGGTCATTTTCAAAGTGATTCAATAAACAGTTTTCATCCTCATCGATATCAGTTCCTAAAGAGTTGAGAGCAATATGCAATGCACGCCAACATGCATTGCACCGATTGAACAAGATAATTATCTGGCTCCTGCAAGCACGTTCATTCGATACATTGAAAAGGGACTTTCTCAGGGCCGAATTATTAGGTATATATCTTTCACGCCTTCCTCAAGAGACACGGCCACTATTTTTAGTGGCTGAAAATGTGGGCTGATCAACAAAATGTTGTATCCATCTGCCGGCTTGAGAATATGCTGAACGGCATCCTTGTCCAACGGGCTAATATTATATTATTGAGATGGCTTTGCAGCTGAACGAACAATCCTCGTCCGGTTTCAACATGAAACTTGTAATGACCTTCACCTGCCTACTCTGGGCGTCTCTCATCACGCTTTCCTATTGTTGGAATCTGCAGAAAAATCAGGAGCAGCATGTGGCTACTCTTTTGCAAGCGGCACGGAGTTTTTTTCAGCAGATCGAGATCACCAGGGAATGGAACGCCAGTCATGGCGGCATTTATGCCCCTGTCACCGAGGCAACCGTTCCTAATGCTTATCTCAAAACCCCGCTACGCGATATTCGAGTTGGCCCTACTCTGGAGCTCACTAAAATCAATCCGGCCTTCATGACCAGGCAGATATCTGAAGTCGCTCAAAAACACAACAATATCCAGTTTCATATCACCAGCCTTAACCCCATCCGTCCCCTGAATGTAGCAACGGAGCGGGAAAAGGCGGCTTTGCTGTTGTTTGAGCAGGGGCAAGTACGAGAGGTCGGGCAAGTCGTTGAGACAGGCTCCAGCCCGGCTTTTTTTTATATGGCGCCGCTCATTACTGGTAAATCCTGTCTGCAATGCCATCAGGATCAGGGCTACAAGGAAGGCGATATAAGGGGTGGAATAAGCGTCACCTTGCCCTTTACGCCTCTCTCCTTCTCCGTCCCCCTCGCTGCCGGCCATCTGGGGCTGGGGTTCATTGGCCTGAGCAGTATTCTATTCCTCGGCGTGAAGCTCAATCGAGCCTACAGCACCATCCGAAACCAGGCGATCATTGATGCGCTGACTGGAATCCCAAACCGCAGGAGTTTTACCGAACGGTTTCTGGAAGAGGTCAACCGCCATAAACGCAACGAAGATCCGCTCTCGCTGTTGATGTGCGATATTGACAATTTCAAGGCCTATAACGACACCTACGGCCACAGCGCCGGCGATGAATGTCTGCTGCAGACGGCTCAGGGCATCAGGAAATCGCTGCAACGATCAGGAGATTTCTGTGCCCGGTACGGCGGTGAGGAGTTTGTCATCATTTTACCGAGCACCAAGGCAAAGGGCGCTCTTCGCGTTGCCGAAGCCATCGTCGCCAATGTGCGGAACCTTGCGATCAGGCATGAAAAATCTTTGCCGGAACAATATGTCACAGTAAGTGTCGGGGTGGCGACCACGTCTACCGACCAGGCTGATTTCTCTGAAATTCTGATGAAGCAGGCCGACACCGCCTTGTATCAGGCCAAAAATAGCGGCCGTAATTGCGTGCGTGTCTTTGCGGAGAGCCAGCAGGAGCAACCGGTTGCTGGAGACCCGGACTTCGGAGTGACAGATTGATGAAAAATCCTGACAGGACCACCGTGGCGCGGCTCGAGCAACTGCCCAATATCGGCATGGCCATTGCCGAGGATCTGCGGTTGCTTGGGATTGAGCACCCGCAACAGCTGATTGGTCAAGACCCGCTGCAATTATGGCAGGCCTTGGGACAGAAAACCGGACAGCGCCACGACCCCTGCGTACTCGACACCTTCATGGCTGCCATCGATTTTATGGAAGGAGGCGATCCCCGCCCCTGGTGGTTCTTTACCGCTGAACGAAAGCATCTGTATGGTCAGGTAACAAATCCTGACAGGTAGGAAGGGTGTTTGGGCGCAGGCTGAGAGCTTCGGCAGAACAAGAATGTTACAGCAAAGAGCCTCGGAACAGATAGGCGGTCAGCGCTGTACCCAGAGTGGCGACAATCAGATTAGTCAAGGCACTGAGATTAACGAGATACCCGATTGGTATTTCGCTTGGTTTGAGTGTTTGCAGCACCTTGCGGTACTGCAGCACCGCAATAGCTGAAGACAGCGATCCCAGAATGATAAACGAAAGGCCGATCCAGAACGAGAGGCCTCGCTGTAGCGGTTCGTTGTGTTGCGGTGACAGCACATGGATAAACAAGCCGAAACGTTCGACCACAAAGCCAAAGGCCATGAGGGTCAGCGAGGTGCGCGTCCACGCCAACAGAGTGCGTTCCGCCGCAAAGAAAACTCTGGGGTCCTTTAGATCAGACATTATGACATCCTCTGGCAAGGTTGGAAACTGAGGGGCGGGACAGTAAGGTATGTAATTATAGGATTTTCCCTTTGCTGAGCCTCCCGATCTCCGAGCAAAATAGCACGAAGCGGACTGATGGGAAAGAGAATAAAGCCAGGCCTGAGGGGCGAATCTAGATCAGAACGCTGGCGACCTGACGAGAGTGCAGGGAATACCCGCCTATCAACAACCAACCTGGAGAAAGCCATGGGCCTGTTACCGATTATGGAAAAAGGAAAACCAATGGCCGGTCATGCCGACTGGCCGCTGTTTTACATGAACGACTTCTCCCGGCTGGGGCTTGTGGTCACAAAACTGGCCCAGGCGGCAGCGGTGCTGGAAGCGGGCGGGTACCGGGTGCTTGACAATGGCAGGGTGCTGCAGGTTGACAACGTCGATCAACTGGGAGCAGTCTTTGCGGTCCTGTCGGAACATCAGGTGGCGTATGAACTCGCCGATCTGATCAGCTGCGTCTATCAGGGCTGATAAGACTTCTGAATCTGCCCGGCGGGCAGAGTGAAATGAATCATCAGGTAAATATCGTGCCGTCCAGGCGCGTCACCGATATTCACCAACCACTTGAGACTGTTGCCAGTGGGTTCCATTGGGTAGAATACAAGACAAGGAAAATAAATGATGCCAATTCTCTTCCGGATGACTGTCTCCATCATGCTCTTCGGCTCTCTTCTCGGCGCTGGTACTCTCCTTGCAGCGCAGGAAACGCCTCCATTAAAAGCCAGTTTTGACTGTGCCAAAGCGGCATCTCCCATCGAGACCCTTATCTGTGCCGATGAGACACTCGCCACCTTGGATAACGAGATGATGGCGCTCTTCACGGCTGCACGAAGTGCGCTTGAGAAGGACGAAGCTCGGCAGGGACTATTGAAAGAGCAGAGAACATGGCTCAAGGCACGATTGACGACCTGCAGTATTCCTCAATCTGGAAAGCTGCCGGACGACACTTCGGCCATGCGAACCTGTCTGGCCGACGAATTACACAAACGCAACAGCGTCTTGTCCGCCGTGATCAAAAAGAAACCCACGCAGGTGACAGCCGAAGCCGTTCCTTTTGATTCAGCGAAGGCAGCTACGGACAAGGAACTGAAGATTGTTCGGATATCGCCCTCGGGTGATGATGTGGAACAACGGCAGCAGATTGTTCTGCAGTTCAACCGTCCGGTGGTTCCGATCGGCAGAATGGACCGGGAAGCAAGTGAGATTCCGGTTGAAATTCTGCCTGACGCGAACTGTCATTGGCATTGGCTCAATCGCTCGGCTCTTGCCTGCAATCTGGATGAAAAGGATCTGTTGACGCCTGCAACCCGCTACCGGGTCAAGATCAATCCAGGTATCCGCGACGAGAACGGCATGACCATCGCCAAGAAGATGGAGCATACGTTTAGCACCGCTCGCCCCAAGGTTGTGAGCAGCCGTCTTGAATACTGGTCGGAAACCCCGGTGCGAGGTTGGGCAGGACCGGGCGTCCCCATTATCACGGTCCGTTTCAATCAGCAGGTCGCTAAACAGTCGGTAGCTGATGCCCTCTTTCTCGAGGCAAACGGCAAGCAGTACCCTGTGGCGGTGAGTCCAGCATCCAGGTTTGCATCATCGGATCGAGTGCTGTCGGTTGCCTTGGATAAGAGGCAATTTCTGGTCAAGGATACCAGGAAGATGCAGGATGAACCGGTGGCCTCCACAGATGCCACCGAAGAGGCGCGGTTAAGCTGGGACGTCAAGCCCAAGACTGAAATCCCGGGCGACACCGAGTATTCGCTGCGTGTCCGGCCAGGGCTTCGATCCGCTTTCGGCCCGGAGCGTGGCGTTGAGGATCGCCTGGTCGTCAAGGGCGCGACCTTCCCGCCTTTTGCCTTTCTGGGGTTTAGTTGCACAGGCAACGATGATCAAGAAATATTTACAAAGGATAGAACCACCGGAGAGCTTTGTTCTGTTACCTCTCCGGTAAGCCTCGAGTTCTCGGCTCCTCTGCTTGGTAAACAGTTTGTCTCTCACGATTTGATCACTCCGCCAATGGTCTATAGAAAGAGTCCCTTGAATCCGTTGGATCGTTTGGAAGACTCAGGTTCTGTCGATGGGACCAATCACAAAAAAGGGGCGCATTACGCTATCTCATTGCCGATGGCCCTGAAAAGCCGGACCGAATATACAATCAATCTGAAAGGCCGCATCCAGGGAAATCAAATAACAGGCCCTATCATCCAGGATCAGTTCGGGCGGAGTCTCCCGGCGGATGTGATTGCCTCGTTTCGAACCGATCAGTACCGGCCGACTTTGGAGTGGAGCGGACAGACCTCGGTTCTGGAAAAGGCTATTCCTTCCGATGTCTCTTTTTATTCGGCCAATATCGAGCAGGCAAATCTTGAAGGGCAGGCTTTGTTTGCTGACGGAGAATTGCGGAGCATCAACCAGGAGATACCGTTCTCTGGCAAGCCGGATCAGTTCGCGCGGTCTGTGTTCGGGGTCAGGAAGATGTTCGACGGCAACTCCGGGTTGTTCAACGGCAAGATACGGCTGGTGAAACCGGAAAAGGCCTCTGTCTCCGGAGAGTCTGCGGGCAATACGGCGACGTTTTCCGCTCAGGTGACCCCCTTCCATGTCCATGCCAAGATCGGCACCTATTCGAGCCTTGTCTGGGTGACTGACCTGGCAACGGGCAAGCCGGTTACCAATGCCGAGGTCAGCTTGCGGGAAGGTTCCGTATTTGCATCGGACCCGGCGAAGAAGAAAGAACTGGCAACGGCAAAGACTACCTCAGAAGGCTTGGCCCTGTTCAGCGGAGATCGGAATCCCCGTAAAGAGGCGATTGAAAAGGGGCTTGTTTCTGTTCTTGTCCGCAAAGATACGGATATGGCCTATCTGCCCCTTTCTGCCGAAGAGTTTCATCGCTTTAGAAGTGGAGAAGATTATTATTCGGAAACCATGGCTGCCTGGGGAACAACCGCCGAGGGGGTCTATAAGCCGGGCACCGAGGTGCAATATAAACTCTACGTTCGCAATATGCGGACCGAAGGCGCATCAATACCGGATCAAAAAAATTTCAAACTCGAAATCCATGATCCGAGAGGCAGCGTCATTGAGACGAAAGATATTACGCTTTCGGAGTTTGGCTCCTTTGCCGGTACATTCATGACTGGAAAAAACGGTCTGACAGGCCGCTACCGCCTCACTATCCGCTCGGAAAAGCCCTCTCTCTCCCTGGATGTGCTGGATTTCCTGATTACCGATTATGTGCCCGCCTCGTTTAAGGTGCAGACCACCCTGAACGGGCTGACCTACATGTTCCGGGATGCAGTTGCGGTCGACACCTTGGCTACCCTGCAGTCCGGAGGCCCCTTCACCGGTGCAGAAAACCGCTACACCGCTACCTTGACAGGCAAACCATTTATTTCCTCCCATCCCGCCTCGAAAGATTTCGTCTTCCAAAGCCCCTGGTGCAAACCCTTTAGCGGATGCGGGCAGGTTGCTTTGCTCAACACAACCGAGCAACTTAATCAAGAGGGTAGGGCAACTGCCCGATTTACCGCTGATGGCGAGGATATCGGCTTTGGGACTCTCGATGTGGAAAGCGCGGTTGAGGATGATCGTGGCAAGAATGTCGCCAATACGGCCACCGCCCGCTATTTCGGTGTTGATCGTTTTGTCGGCCTGAAAATGGAAGGCTTTGAATTGACGGCCGGAAAAGCGAAGAAGTTCCAATTTGTGGTGACCGATAGGGACGGCAATCCCGTTGAAGGGGTCAAGGTGCGTGTCAGTTCATCCGGCACCCGCACCACCTCGTTCCGGGTAAAAGGGGCCGGAAACAACTTCATTACCCGATCGAGCCCCGAGGCAGTTAAGGAGAAGGATGGCGACATGGAATTTCTCTCCGGAAAAACCGCGGAGGAATTCGAGATGGTTTTTAATACCGTGGGCAAGAATACCCTGACTGCGTCCGTTGAAGATACCAAAGGCAAAACGCATTTCACGGAAATACGATTGTGGGTAACCGGACCGGAAGCAATCTCCTGGGAAAACAAGAACGATGGGGATTTGGACCTGGTTGTGGAAAAGACCAGGTATAACGTTGGCGAAACCGCCAATGTGCTTATAAAAAATCCCTATCCTAAATCCAAGGCCCTGGTAACCATCGAACGCTTGGGGATTGTGAAAAGCTGGGTCGAGAATCTGGACAGCAGTCTGCCCAAACTCTCGTTTCAAGTGACCGAGGATATGGTTCCCAATTTCTCTCTTTCTGTGGTCGTCTTCTCGCCCCGAATCGAAACACGGCAAACCGATGACTCCTTTGATATGGGAAAACCGGAATGGCGCATGGGCTATGCCCAAATGGAAGCGGTCGGTACAAAGCACAGTCTTGATTTCGCGATAAAGACCGATCAGTCGACCTATCGGCCCGGCCAGGAGGTGCAGGTTGAGGTCAGCGTCGCGCCGAAAGATGGCGCCAAGGTCGAGAAGATGGAGCTTACTGTCGCCGTGCTGGATGAGGCAGTGTTCGATCTGGTCAAAGGCGGGATGACCTACTTTGATCCCCAGAAGGGATTTTATGGAATACGGATCGATGATGTTAAAAATTTCAATATTCTGAGTAGACTGGTGACCCATGCGCCACCGGAACCGGTGATGAAAGGCGACGATCCGGGAGGGGATGGCGGCATCTCCGACAAGATGCGCTCAAATCTCAAGTCGTTGGCTTTCTGGAATCCGACCCTGATAACGGATGCAACCGGAAAGACCAAATTCAGCTTCAAAGCGCCGGACAATCTGACCGGCTGGCGCATTCTGGTGGTGGCCACCGACACCAAGGATCACCTCGGGGTCGGCTTTAACGGCTTTAAGGTGAACCGACTTACCGAAATTCAACCGGCCATGCCCAATCAGGTGGTGGAAGACGACACCTTTGTTGCTGCTTTCACGGTCATGAACCGAACGCCCAAGACACGAAAGATTACGATGCAGATTGCTGCGGAGGGTACTTTGGCAACGAAGAACCCCGCGCTGAACGAAGTGGTCGAAGTCGAGCCCTTCCAGAGAAAGCTGGTCAAATGCAAATTGACTGCGGGTAAAGTCCCGAACGACCGCATGATAGAGAAAGGCTTGATTGCCTTCAAGGTTACGGCCGGCGACGACATTGATCGCGATGGACTGACCCATCAGCTTGTGGTCAATAAACGAAAAAATCTTGATATCGCAGCCAACTACGGCACAACGACCGAAGGTGCGGTGCAGGAAACGCTGCTTTTTCCTGAGAATATTCGCACCGATATCGGCGATGTCTCGGTCAGTCTCAGTCCGACTGTCATCGGCGATCTGGAAGGGGCGTTTCGTTTCATGAAACAATATCCATATGACTGCTGGGAACAAAAACTCTCCCGTGCGGTCATGGCGGCCTCTTATCAGGCTCTCAAAAAATACCTGGCTGCTGATTTTACCTGGGAAGGGACCGACGGTATCATCGCGGAGGTGCTGAATACAGCTAAAGACTTCCAGGCGCCCAACGGCGGTATGGGCTATTTCAAGCCGGAAAATGAACGGGTCGATCCCTATCTTTCCGCCTATACCGGTCTTTGTTTCGCCATGCTCGATAATCTGGGCTTTAAACCGCCCAAACCGGTTGCAGACCGGCTGGTGGCCTACCTCCAGGAGATGCTGCGCACCGATGTGCTGCCCACCTTTTATTCCAAGGGGATGGCGTCCTCGGTACGGGCGGTGGCCCTTGCCGCGTTATCCCGCATGGGCAAGGTGGATGAAGGCATGCTGAAACGGCATTATAGCCATATCGAACAGATGGATATGTTCGGCAAGGCCCAGATGCTTGCTGCGGCCATCCGGGTCGGCAAGCAGGATGCAATGGTGCAGGCGATAACCGAGAAGATCCTCGGCAGCAGCAATGAAACCGGCGGCAGGATCGTTTTCAATGAACGACTCGACGATGGCTACAGCCGCATGCTGGCATCCGTGCCGCGAACTAACTGCGCGGTACTCTCCAGCCTGATGCTGGTGGCTGATTCGCAAAAGGGGGCCGAGGTGTTGCAGGATATCCCCTTCCGTCTGGCACGAACCATCAGGACTATGCGGGGCCAGCGCGATCACTTTGAAAATACACAGGAAAATATGTTCTGTATGAACGGGCTTGTTGACTATGCCAGGCGGTATGAGAAGGTCGAACCAGCAATGGAGGTGTCCGTGCAACTTGACCAAGACAACCAGGAGAAGAAAACTAAGCAGTTTAATGCCTTTACGGATAAACCCTTCGCCGTCTCCCGACCTGTTGCCGCAACCGACCCCGGCAAGCGCAAGACAGTGTCGCTTGAGAAGAAAGGAGAGGGGCGGCTGTACTACACCACGGTCTTGCGTTATGCAACCGTTCAGGATCAAGAAAAAAATGTCAACGCCGGCATGGAGATCGAGCGGGAATACTCGGTTGAAAACAAGGGAACCGGAGAATGGCGGCTTCTGAGTCGTGAGGATCGAGTCAAGCGTGGTGATGTCGTCCGGGTGGACCTTTTTCTCCGTCTTCCGGCCGCCCGGGTGCAGGTTGTCGTTGATGACCCTATACCCGGTGGCCTGGAACCCGTTAATCAGGAACTGGCCACTGCCTCCCTGGTGGATACCCAAAAAGCAAAAGCCCGTTTTGCCGGGGCCTCCCTCTGGATGCGGTTTGCCGACTGGCGGGAATACAGTTACTCTTTCTGGAGCTTTAGTCATAAGGAACTCCGTCACGATGCGGCCCGTTTTTTCGCCGAGTATCTGCCGCCCGGCAATTACCATCTGTCCTATACAACCCAGGCGGTGGCCGAAGGTGATTTTCTCACCCAGCCGGTGCTCGCCGGAGAAATGTATGACGCGGACATCTACGGCAAAGGGATAAGCGGAACTTTGCATGTCGATCCGTAATCCTGGCAGGATCAGGTGGGTTGTTGGCGGCGGTGCGATCGCACTCATTGTTGCCTTGGTGGGAGCGACTCTCATCGATCTCGCCGATCTCCCGTTGACGACTCTGGCAGACATTGCCAGGCACGATGCCGTTCCCATCTTTATGGACCGGAACGGCATCGCATTGAGTCGAACCTACCAGACTCGATTCAACGCGCATGATCAGGTCGCCTTGCATGATATTCCCGATGTGCTGCTCAATGCCTTTCTCACCGCCGAAGATGCCCGATTTTTCCGCCATAACGGTATCGATTGGGCGGCTCGGTTCCATGCCCTGTGGCAAAATCTGCAAGCCCTGCATACGGTCCGAGGGGCCAGCACCATAACGGAACAGGTGGTGCGGATCATCTACCCTCGCCCCCGCACCTACTGGTCGCGCTGGCTGGAAGGCTGGGATGCGATGCGGCTGGAACACCATTTTTCCAAGGTCGACATCCTGGAGTTTTATCTGAACCAGGTGCCTTTTTCTTCCTCACGGCGTGGTATTGTCCAGGCTGCGAGGTATTATTTCGGAAGATCCCTCGATACGCTCAATGCCAAAGAGACCCTGGCTCTGGCAGCCATGGTGCGCGCGCCTTCCCTGCTTGATCCGTTCAAGTCGATGACCGGTCTGAATAAACGGATTTCCGGATTGGCTGAATCTATGTTGCACCACGGACTCATCTCTGCGGGGTTGCATGCTGAGGCGACACAGGGGCAAATGTCTCGGAACAAATCGGAACTCTCGGTCCAGGCCCCTCATTTCACGGCCTTTGCACGTGATCGACTCGGAACCCAGGCAAAAAGTCGATCCGTGCAAACGACTCTTGACGGCGAGCTTCAGAAAAAAGCGCAGGAATTTTTGGAGCAACGCATCAACGACCTCTCTGCATACGGTTTACACAACGGTGCGGTTCTGGTGGTTGATCACACTACCTCTGAGGCTCTGGTCTGGGCGGTTGCAGGGGAGATATCAGGAGATGTCCCGGAAGCAGGCTTTGATGCCGTCCGAATCCCGCGCCAACCCGGATCAACACTCAAGCCCTTTGTGTACGCTCTGGCGCTGGATAAGGGTTGGTCACCAGCCACCGTCATCAAGGATGAACCTATCCTGGAGGAAGTGGATCGTGGTCTTCATGTCTACCGAAATTTCAGCGAAACCTATTACGGGATGATTCCTCTGGCGGAAGCTCTTGGCAATTCACTCAACACCCCGGCGATCAGAACCCTTGATTTTGTCGGCTTACATACTTTTTATGCAAGCCTTCAGCAACTGGGCATGACCAGCCTGATCGCGGGAACAGAAACCTACGGCAACGGACTTGTTCTCGGGAATGCGGAAATATCATTGCTGGAACTGGTGCAGGCCTATGGGGCACTGGCCCGAGGGGGTGTGCCGATGCGGGTCAAGGTGCTGGCTGAGGAAGGAAATATTTCTGGTCAAGACGCATCCCGCATCTTTTCGGATAACGCTGCCAGGGCAATCGGCACCATCCTTTCTGAGGCCGACTTCCGCAGGTTGGAATTTGGCCCCTTAAGTGTGTTGAATTTTCCCGTACGCACTGCCGTTAAGACCGGCACTTCAACCAAAGGCAACGATGTCTGGACAGTGGCCTATGATGGCCGTTTTGTGGTCGGCATCTGGCTTGGCAACATGAACCGGTCCGCACCGTCGCAGATGATGACCGGCGCCAGTGGCCCAGCTCTGCTTGCCCGCAGTATCTTTGCAGAACTCCGCAAGCGTTATGGCTTGCACCCGTTACCGATACACCCTCTGGCTACCGGAAAGGCGACGATTGTCTCTACACCCCCTGCCCATGAGGTCAGAATGGTGGTGCCGGTCAATGACATGGAGGTTGTGATGGACCCTAGAATACCCAATGAATTGCAATATATTCCGTTTTTCATCTCCGGCGTGACCCCTGAGGATGAGGTGCAATGGATTGTGGATGGTCAACGTCAGGAATACGGCCATCGGGAAAAACTGATGTGGCCGATTGCCCTGGGAGAACACCGGGTTTCGGCCAAGATTATTCGATCCTCCGGTGTCCTTATCCCTCTTCCGTCCCGCTCTTTTGTTGTCAAGTAAAGGGGGATTCATAGCGAGGACCATCGTGTTTTCATATGCATAGGATTGATTTTATGCAAACTGAAAGAAATATGATGATAAGACACGACGTGTTCGACTCACACCTCACATCACTAGTCAGTCAATAAACATGGTCGGAATAAAGCGCGAAAAGCGGTAGAATTGATGGACATAACTGTAACAAATCGGTATTTTTAAATATATTTTTTCACAAAACGGAACCGTTGTTCAACAGAGGAAGCAGGAAATGGCCGAAGATTGCACTACAGTTATTTTGAATGCAAATTGGTTTAGCGACAAGGATTTTGAAAAAAAGGTGCCTGGCCTGACCGTTCTGTCAGGTGATCAGGTTGGGCGCCGAATCATGCTCGCCGACGACCGCATTACCATTGGTCGCTCTCCTGAAGCGACGATAATGCTGAGGGATACGCTTATCTCGCGCCAGCACCTTGCCATTGATTTCAACCCTGAAGTCAACGGCTATGTTATCCAAGATTTAAAAAGTTCAAACGGATCATTCTTGAATGGCCTGCGGATCACGGAGGCACCACTCAAAGAGTCCGACAAGATTCTGATCGGCAACATCATCCTCCGTTTTGGATGGTCCGACGTCTTTGACCTCCAGTACCAGCATGAATTAGACAACCTTCTGAATATCGATGAACTGACCGGACTCATTGTCAAACGAAGGTTCGACGAAGAATTGGATCGATTCATTGCGGTATCTCGAACCCAGGGGGCAGAACTGGCCATGATTATGATGGACATCGACGGTGTCAAACAAATCAACGATACCTATGGCCACTCATTTGGTGCCTATACCATCAGCCAAACCGGAAAACTGATCAAGGCGGCCACGGACCATAAGGGGTTGGCAAGTCGGTTCGGTGGTGACGAATTCATGCTATTCCTTCCCAACTTCAAGATGGATGCTGCACAACAGTTTGCCGAAACAATCCGTTTACAGGTTGAAACTTATAATTTTGAGATGGATGGCATCATCCTTCGGCCCACAATCAGTGTCGGCGTCAGCACCCTAACAAAGAACGACACTATGGCTTCGCTCTTTAAGCGTGCCGATGAGGCCCTGTACATCTCAAAACGAACAGGCCGCAACAAGGTCACTGCTATTGCATGATACAATATGTGCCTCAATGAACAACCAGCTTCGCAAATGAATAGACCCTTGAAGAAGAAAAAAAGGCTCACTAATCGTGAGGTTAGTGACTTTTAAAATGGCTAGAGCTAAATAGCCGAACTATCTCTTAAAAAGACCCTCTGTCGCCGGGGGGGCGCTTGCTGAGAGGGTCTGCAGATCTTACGGCTTGCTTTTCGGTCGTTTGTCGGCCTTGTCCTTATCTTTTTGTTTTTGTTTTTCGCCGCTTTGCTTCTGGCTTTTATCCTTGTCTTTCTTGCCGCCCTTATCGCCCATGGCCGTGCTCCTTTTTTAAAGATTTACCTTCGGTTTCCGTAATACAAAAACGGATTTTTAACACCTGTAATGCTTTCAGCCTGTCATCGTGGGGCGTCCCATCCGGACGCGGATCTGATGTTTCACCAGTCCTTGTTCCAGCAGGATAACCCCATCTTGTATTCGTTGCCCATCCATCTCAACCCAAGCAACCCCATGTTCACAACCGTCCGGATTTTCCACCTCAATGGCATAGATCGTTTCCCCGTAGCGATAGCGAAGTTTGAAACTCGGCCAGATCGCCGGAATAATCGGATCAATACGCATCTGATTGCCTCGGATGTGCAAACCAAAAACCTCTTCAATCCAGGCCCGGTACATCCAGGCCGCAGAACCAGTATACCATGACCACCCCCCTTGCCCCACCCGTCCGGGTAAGCGGTAGACGTCAGCCGCCACCACATAGGGCTCGACCCCATAGTGCCAGACTGCCTCGGCATCACGCGCGTGTTCGATCGGATTGAGCATCCGCAGCAGCTGCACCGCCCTCCCTCCGTCTCCTTTCCGAGCCATGGCCATGGCCATCCACAAGGCGGCGTGGGTATACTGACCGCCGTTCTCCCGGACCCCCGGCGGATACCCCTTGATATAGCCGGGTGAGGGCAGTGATTGGTCAAAAGGCGGCGTGAACAGCAAGGCCATGCCTTCTTCCGGGAGGACCAGATGACGCCAGGCCGATTCCAGGGCCTGATCAGCTCGCGCAGGATCGGCGGCACCGGAAAGCAGGGCCCAGGACTGCGGCAGGCTATCGATCCGCGCCTCCATATTTGCTGCTGACCCGAGTGGGCTGCCGTCATCAAAGGTGCCGCGCAGATACCATTCTCCGTCCCATCCGACCTGTTCGACCCGCTGCATCAGAGCTTCTCGGTCTGCCTGATACGTCAAGGCCAACTCCGGTTGCGCCAGGAGGTCGGCAAGTTCCGCCATTCCCTGCAAAGCGTCGCAGAGGAACCAGGCAAGCCAGACACTTTCTCCTTTCCCACCTGCACCCACCAGGTTCATGCCGTCGTTCCAATCCCCCGTACCGATCAGGGGCAGGCCATGGGGCCCTATGGTCAGGCCGTGGTTGAGGGCTCGACGGCAGTGTTCAAAAAGGGTACCACGCTCAAAGCTGATCTCAGGTGTGGTGAACTGCTCGTGTTGATCGTCTGCAAGTTGAGGGGCGTTGAGAAAGGGGATCTCTGTGCCCAGAATAGCCACGTCGCCAGTAGTTCGGACATAGTGGGCAACCACATAAGGCAGCCAAAGGAGGTCGTCGCTAATTCGCGAGCGGATCCCGGCACCACCAGGAGGATGCCACCAATGCTGGACATCCCCCTCCTTGAACTGTCGACCGGCGGCCAGGAGAATATGATCCCGCGCCAGTTCGGGGCGGGCATAGCAAAAGGCCATGACATCCTGCAACTGATCGCGAAAGCCGTAAGCGCCACCGGACTGGTAAAATGCGGAACGGCCCCAGATGCGGCAACTCAAAGACTGGTACTGGAGCCAACGGTTGATCAGAAGATCGGCAGCCAATTCCGGAGTCTGCACCTCAATCGTACCGAGCAGGCTGTCCCACCACGCTCTGGTCTCGTCGAAGGAATCCTCAAAGGCCCGATCTTCATGAAAACTGCGCACCAGTTCCCGGGCCTTTTCTGAAGATTCGGCCTGGCCAAGCATACAAACGATATCACGTTGCTCGCGGGGTGCCATCTCCAGGTTCACGCGGAGGACCGCGCAGGGGTCCATCCCAGCACCGGTTCGTGATGACAGTCGGGTCAGTTCCATTGCGACAGGATTTGCCAGCGATCTATTACGACCGATGAAGGCAGTACGATCACCACTGTGATAATCGGCCTCTGGGCTGATAGACACAAAAGCAACTCGATCTGCATAATCGGGATGGTAGCGGTTTTGAGCCAGTAAGGCCTGGGCCTCGTTGTCCCAATGGGTCATAACATGCATCCGTGAGGTTTCCCGGTTCTCGCCGAGGGTCAGTTCTACATAGTAGGTGACCGAGAGTTTACGTCTTCGAGAGCTTCCATTGGTGAGCCGTAGGCGCTGTAGCTTGATTGGCACTCCACCGTTTGCATCAACGGGGACAAAGACCGTCAACTCCTGCTCGATGCCGTTACTGTTATGCTCGAAGACCGTATATCCAGCACCGTGCCGGGCTCGATAGGCAGTCTTTTCCCGGACCGGGGCTGCAGTCGGCGACCAGAAAGCACCGCTCTCTTCATCGCGAATGTATAATGCTTCTGAGGCCGGATCGAGGACCAGGTCGTTCGACCAACCGGTCAGACGGTTGCGTTGACTGTTGCTGTACCAGGTAAATCCGGATCCGATTTCGCTGACCATAGTGCCAAAATTCGGATTGGCAATGACGTTGACCCAGGGGGCCGGGGTGCTGGTATTCGGACCGAGATAGATAGCGTATTCCCGACCGTCCGGAGTGAAACCTCCCAGACTGTTGAAGTAGTTGAGTTCCATGAAGGGTAGCGTGGCCGATGGCTCGCGGGTGCTGCGTTTTCGGATGAACCGCTCTAATTGCTCAGGTGCTTCAGCCGGTAGGCCCAATTGTTGGGGCAGGGTGCCGCGTGCGGCTACTAAGACCACACATGCTGCCGCCTTGAGGAGCTTGAGATCCTCTTCCGGAATATGTGCAGCACTCTTTAAAAAAATTCTGCCTGGCTTGTCAACCGCAGCTAAGAGGGCATGGGTCTGGATCAATTGCTCCAACCGTTCCTGGAGCGGCCGTTCGTAGCTGGCAGACTCTTCGTTGAGGATCACCAGGTCGGTCGAAAATCCATGCATCCGCCAATAGGTATGGGCTTGGAGCAACTGACGGACCAGGCTGATCTCCCGCGCCTCACCGATGGTAATCAGGACAATGGGCAGGTCGCCGGAAATAGCATAGGGCCACAATCCGGCCTGGCCTTTGTGGTTTTCTTCCAGGCGTTCTGCCGGGGCACGCAGCAGTTGATTGGGAAACAGCAGGTGACTTGCCAGTTGCTGGAAACGACGGGCTTCATCAGGCTTGATCCGCAGCATCTGCAACTGCTGCTGGGCTGAGTGCCAGGCAAAATCCATGGCCCGTTCAGTGGCATGGGGGTCGGTATATTTCGCAATCAACACCAACACCTGTTCACGGCTGGCACCAGCTGCAAGAATCAGAGAAATCCGAGCTCGTTGCCCAGGTTCCAGAGTGAGGTTCTGCCGTGAACTGAAAATAGGATCGAGGACAAACCCCTGCGAGTTGCCGAGTTGCTGCACCGCACCCATGGGATGGGCCAGACTCCGGCCACGGCCGATGAATCGGGCCCGGTCTGTTTCAAACTGCCAGCCTTCTGCCTGCGGGCCTTCGCCTCCTGTCTGTTCGAGGACCAGGCCATGGGCCATATACAGCGGCAATTCATTTTCGCTGCGCGGTCGGCGATAGGCAAGCAGAACTTGTTGCTCCGGAAGGGCTTCGGTCTGGATGAAGAGCTTGTTGAATGCCGGATGCTGACGGTCGGCGTTGTGGGCTGCCATGGAGAGTTCCACATAGCTGGTCAGGTTGAGGCTACGGGTGCGGGAGGAGTGATTGACCATAGTAATCCGGCGTACTTCGACATCATCTTCCGGTGAGACGATTACCTCGGTTTCGGTGTGAATTTTGTCGTCAATACGGTGAAATACGGCTCGGTCCAGGTTAAAGTCAACCGAATAGCCAGCAACCTTGCCGCCGACCGGATGTGGTGTCACAGACCAGAGCCGATCCGCATCCGGTTCATTGATGTAGCAAAAGGTGCCCATCGCATCACAGGTCGGGTCGGAACGCCAGCGGGTCAGTTCCTGACCGCCCCATTGGCTGTAGCCGCCGCCGCTGTTAGTGATCATTAGTCCGTAGTTGCCATTGGAGAGCAGGAGCGTCAAGGGGGTGAGGGTGTCGGGGGTGAGACAGGTGCTCGCCGCCAAAGCGATCGAGTCGTCCCCAACAAGTTGCGGTTCGTTGGGTCGGGTCGAGATTAGGTGCAACGGCGGCAGGGTAGGGATGCGTTCTTGGAGCAGAGCTTCAAAGGCACGGACCCGCGGGTCACTGTGAAAACGACGCGGAAAGGGGTTGCCATAGAGGAAATTGGTCAGCGCCAGAAAGGACATGCCCTGGTGATGGGCCATGTAGGCCTCGATAATCACCCCGCGTTTTTGCCGCTCTTTGCCGCTCTCACGCTGTGGTTGCCGGCTGAAATCCATAGCCTCGAAATATCCATACTCACCCAGCAAACCCAACTCTGACAGCCGTTTCATATTTTCCACGGTCTCCTGTGGTGCCAGGTTTAAAGCGAGTAGAGTGGCATAGGGCGCGATGACCAACTGTTCTTCGAGTCCACGTTTGAGGCCGAGAGCTGGCACGCCGAACGCCTTGTACTGATAGGTTTTATTCAGGTCGAGATCGGCAAAGGCGGACTCAGAAATGCCCCAGGGTACACGGTTGGTGCGGCCATAAGCCATTTGGACCGTTACAGCCTCCCGGGCCGAGTTATCGAGCAGCGAATGAGCGTATGAGTGCTGGAACAGGAGCGGCATCAGATATTCGAACATGGTCCCGGTCCAGCTGAGCAGCACCCGCTGTCGACCGATGGCGCCGTAAGGGCGGCTCATGGAAAACCAATGTTCCAGGGGGATGTCACCACGGGCGATAGCAACGAAACTGCCGAGCCGGGCTTCGCTGGCGAGGAGATCGTAACTGGACGAGTCAAGGCGATCCGTGGAAACGTCGTAGCCGATAGCAAACAGTTTGCGTTTGGGGGCATAGAGAAACCGCATATTCATCCCGGCCGATAACTCCTGGATATCACGGGTCAGTTGCTCTGCGCTCCCCAGGGTTTCACCTGCCAGCCATTGCGCGGTTGCAAAGGCAGCCAGCAGCCGGTCAATCCAGGCAGCTAGCGATGATTCGATCGGGGGGGAAACCTGCCGCAAATCGGTAAGGATGCGGATTGAGTCAATTCGACCCTGCGCCAGATCCTCGAGGGAAGGGGATTGGATCAGATCTTTGCAGATGGCGAGCTGCGCTTCCGGTCCCAGAATTTCAAGTTCTTCTACGCTTGCTTCTGCAAGGATCTCGACCCAGGAAAAATAGCGGTCACAGTTCTCCGTCCAGGCCGCAAGCTGTTGGGTTAACTCAACGACCCACGACATACCTCCTGCAACCGCGGCCATATCGCCAACTGGCTGCTGGAGTTTTTTTAGCAGACGGATCTTGTCGATAAGACCATCTGCCGGTATATCGCACGTCATCAGGATCTGGTCGAGCAGGGGGTGGCAAAAATTGGCAAACCCCTGGTCGGTCACGGCCTGCTGCAAAACCAGACCGGTATCTGCAAGGCCGATAAAAGCCCGGTTGTCCAACAGCGGTTGGTGGATCAGTTCGCCTAGTCCTTGCTCCAAAGCCCAAAGGGCGCCGAGCAGGTTGCCGCTGTCCACAGTGGAGACATATTTAGGTTCTAGCGGCATCAAGGTCTGGATATCGTACCAGTTGAGGAGGTGCCCCTGATGGTGCTGCAGACGTTTGATGCTCGTTATGGTGCAGCTGAGTTTATCGATGGTCTGGTTAAGGGTCTGGTAGCCGCAATCATGAGCACCCAGGATGCTGGTCATCCAGAGGCCGATATTGGTTGGGCTGGTACGCATGGCCAGGCGCTTCTGATGGGCAACCTGGTAATTATCAGGTGGCAGCCAGGAGGTGCTTTCACTCACAAAGGCCGAAAAATAGCGCCAGGTCCGTCGAGCGACCTGCCTGAGGAAAACACGGTCTGCTACCGGGAGCGGACCGTCCCGGAGTTGTTCAGCAGGGCGAAGGTTAAGAAGCCAGCCGAGCAGCGGCGAGCTTAACCAGAGAACGAGCCAGGGCAGGGCTTGGCCCAGGTTCTCAGGCCTGACCGTATAAATGACGCTACCAACTGTGAAGCTGAAAAGGCTGGCCAAACCCAGACCTGCTACAAAGAGCGACTGATGACGGGAGCCGCGCCCAGAAGTGGCCTGGGTGGTCCATTCCAGAAGACCTCGCCGGGAAATGGCCTGCCGATACCAGACCCGAATGATTGCATCCAGGCTCACTGCCGCCTGATGCGGCAACAAAGCGGCATCGGTAATCGCTCGCAGCAGGTCGTGGAAGACTTTAGCCGGGTCGAAATATTTTAAGCCTTTGCGAGTCGTGGCCATAGTGAGGGGCTGGGCCAAGGGATGGAAAAGAAGCTGCATAACCACTACCATCGAGGCGATGACACCGATCCGCGGGCTAATCAACCAGGAAACCAGCAACAGGGCGAGGCTGGTAGCGGGCAGCAAGCTACGGCGCAGATTATCAAGGATCTTCCATCGGTTGAGCAGGGAAAGCGGGTTGATGCCGCGACCGCCTGTACCTTCGACGACGCGTGGAAAAATCCACGCCGCGATCTGCCAGTCGCCACGAATCCAGCGATGGGCGCGTTTGCTGTAACTTTGGTAACCTTGCGGAAACTCGTCAAAAAGTTCGATGTCGCTGGCTAGTCCAACTCGGATATAGGCCCCTTCGATCAGGTCATGGCTCAGAATCCGTTCTTGGGGAAAGCGCCCCGACAGGATGCGACTGAAGGCACGCACATCGTAGATTCCCTTGCCATGGTAGGAGCCTTCATCGCTTAAATCCTGATAGACATCGGACACGGCTTGCGAATAGGGGTCGATACCGATTGCATCGGCAAAAAGCCGACTGAAGATCGATGAACTGGTGCTTGCCAGGGTCGGACTTACCCGAGGCTGAATCAAGGTGTAACCGGCAGTGATTCGACCTGCCGTGTCAAAGCGGGGCTGGTTAAGGGGGTGCGCCAGGGTTTCGACCATGCGCCGGGCCGTGGCATGCGGCAGTTGGGTGTCGCTGTCCAGGGTGATGATGAAGCGGACGTCTACGAGCTGATCCGGATCGCCCACCTCTACCAGGCTGGGTGCGTTTTCTGGCCGGGTACCGTCGATTAAACGGTTGAGTTCTTCCAGTTTGCCCCGCTTACGTTCCCAGCCGATGAAATGTTGTTCGGACTTACTCCAGGTACGCTGGCGATGAAACAGGAAAAAACGTTCACTGCCATGACATGCATTGAGATCTTCTATGCATTCTCGGGCAATTTGGAGCAAAGCTCTGTCTTCTTCGCAGGTCACCGTGATCGAGTCGGTGAAATCAGAGAAGAGTCCGAATACCAGATTGGCCTCCTTGTTAGCCAGATACCGGATCTCCAATTTCTCGGCCTCGTCTCGAATTGCCTCTTCATTGACCAGCATCATCGGCACGACGACCAATGTTCGAAATGCATCGGGAATGCCGCTCGACTCGAAGTCCATCTTGGCCAGGGGCCGAGTCGGCAATAGGCGTGTGATCAGGTAATGGACCACCTCAATCGCCAGTTGGCTGACCGGAATCAGCAGGAGCGAACAGAGTCCAAGACAAAGACCCCACGATAACGGAACATGGGACAGGAAGATAAATAACCCTAGCAACAGCGTGGTAAAGCCGCCGATGGCGAGGAGGTAGATGCCAGTGTGGTGGTGAAATATCCACTGCAGGAAGCGATACGAAATGATTTCGCGGCAGGAGAGTAGCCGGGTCAGCGCTGCTCTTCCTTCCCCGACCAGCCAGGTCCCGACATAATGCTGCTGTTCATCGTTTATTGATGCCGCTCCAGCCTCTGTTGCCAGCCCGATGACCCGTTCTGCGATCTGCACTTCGGTCTGTTTGGCAGCATGGGCTATATCTTCGATTGCACGGCGGCAACGATCACGAGTCGCAAAATCCATGTGCGGGTAAATCCCGGAGGGATCGAGGCGTAGCAATTGCTCAACCCGGCTCATTTGCTCGAAAATCTCGCGCCAGTCCAAAAGGCCAAGCTGGCGCAGACTGGTGAAGGCGTTGCCGCAGGATAACTGCTCCCTGGTCTGCCGGTTTTGTTCCTGCAGGTTGAGGTCATACATGGGGGTTTTGAGCATACGCTCCAGCCAGCTTTGAACCGGTGAGAGGACAGCGACCTCGTCGTAGAGCAAGCCGACCAGTTGCACCCCGAAATAAGCGCTGGGATCAGGTTCCGCCTGGGCCAGTTCCGCCAGGATGGCAAAGAGTTGATTGGCATTGCGGCGATTGGCGGCGATCAGTCGGTTGGCCCAGAAATCGGCTAATTGCCGTTCGCGCAGGTCTGCCAAGGCTGTGACTGCCAGGCTTTGGATGCATTCGATCAGGGCGACGCGCATCATCTGGGGCAGAGCCCAGAGTTCACCGCTGCTTAAGGTGCGGACCGATTGATAGGTTTCGATAAACGCCTGGATATTCTCCCGGTCCAGACGCATCTCCGTATGAGCGACCAAATCCTTGGCCAGGCCGTAGATACAGGGCAATCCATGGTAGGGATCATTGGAAAGTACCGGCAGCTTTCGGTAAAAATGACGCGGCAGGTTGAGCAGGACATCGCGGGCATTGCCTTCCAGGATATACTCGTTATCGAGGATCCAATCAGCCGCTGCTGTAGTTTTTTGCTCCAAATTGCTGGCTACAGTGAGATCTTCGCAGACCCGACGTATCCATTTCCGGGATTGTTTGAGACGATCAAGCAGGATTGTGTTGTGATGCGGGGTGAGCTCTACTCGCTGTTCGCTGGCGTGACGCTGAGCATGTTCAAGAATTTCTGCAGGGGAGAGCTTGACCGTAGACATTCGCTCTTTCACGCGTCGTTCCAGCTTGGGATGCAGGATGAACAGGGCTGGCGGTGTATCACCCATTGCACGGAGCATGGTCACCGGACGCTGTAACGACTCGACCGGCGCCCGGAGAATAAGGACCGACTCCCCAGGCAGGAGCCAGCGGGCATGGTCACGGATTTGTTTCGACTCGATCCCCTGTCGGAAACGTCCGAACAAGAACAAAGTCGCCATTATGCCGAGAACTACACCGACAGCAATTAAACCCATGGAGGCAGAGTTGTTCCAAAGAGGCAACACATTCAGTTTGGCTATGATAAATGCCGCGATTGCTGCGATCCCTCCACCCAGGAAGGTCGCCAAGGTGATCTTCAAAGGCAGGCGTAGAGCTAAGGGGTTGACGATATGAACTGATCCAGCGGTATCTTTATGCACCAGGATAGTGCGTCTAAAACTGAGCTGGTTGAGACGCAGAAGCGCGTTTCGAGCTTGATCGTGTTGTGCGAAATATCCAATGAGGATGCCGATACTCACGGTTTTGTCCTTTGTACGTTATAGAGCCAGAGTGCCCTGCCATGGTGAAGTTCACTTGGAGGAGGAGACTCAGAAAGGAACAAAATGGACAGTTCCGGATGGTTGGACAGGGTGGAGGAATAAATAGTTGTTCCCTGAACAGGTAAACAGGGAGTGTCTAGATCTGCAGGTAATGGTCAGTGTTTTTATTTAGTTATTAACAATAGAGTAGCCATTGAATTTTATAATACAACCGCTACACATTCAGCCTTCCGTCCCGGAGGGATACTTATCCTGAGAGGGAATGTTTTCCTTCAGTATCCTGATAGCAAACGGCTTGCTCGGATCGAGGTGTATATCGCGTTGTGGGAAGGCCATGGAAAGCTCTGCCTCACGAAATTTCTGGTCGATAGCTTTGTGCAGATCGCTTTGGGCCGGGATGCGATAATCAACAGAACCGATAAAGCAACGGAGGGTGAGCAGCAGGGCATTGTCGCCGAAGCTGTCGAAGGTCGTGATAGGTACAGGGTCTTCAAGAACCATAGAGTTTTCTTTGGCGGCCTCAACCATCAAGGCCATGGCCTTCTGCACATCGCCGCCATAAGCTAAGCCGACAGGAATCATAATTCGGGTGACCGAATCGGTGAGGGACCAGTTGAGCAGACGGCCGGAAATGAATTCCTTGTTCGGCACCAGCAGCTCTTTGCTGTCAAAATCGCGAATGGTGGTAGCTCGCATGCGGATACGGGTAACCACCCCATCGGTTGTGCCGATGGTAACCACATCGCCCACCCGGATGGGGTGCTCAAACAAGATAATGAGACCACTGATGAAATTGGCGACAATTTCCTGAAGTCCAAAACCGATACCGACACCCAAAGCGGCAACAAGCCATTGGACCTGCGCCCATCTGAATCCAAGGATATCGGTTATGAGCACTAGCCCTATCACGCCGATGCCATAACGTGACAGGGTGGTCGAGGTATAGCGGCTGCCTGCTGACATGTCCAGGTGGCGGAGCAGGACAAATTCAAGGAGTGAAGGGAAATGCCGGGTCGCTGTTATGGTAATGATGCCGATAAAGAAGGCCAGCCCGACATTTGTCACGGAGACAGGCATCTGCTTTGCCTCGCCGTTGATAACGACGGAGTACTCCCAGAGAATAAATTTATCAAAGATGCGAAAAGCCGGCAAAACATCGGCCCAAACCATCCAAAGTCCGATCAGGCCAGCAAGACTCACCACGGTGTTGAGCAACTTGCTGCTCTCTGCACTGAGGATATTCAGGTCAACTTCCGGTTCTGCACCCATGTCGGTGGTTATTGATTGCTGCCCGGTCTCTACAGGCCGGAGGGAGGCGCGATGTTGTACGGCTCCGAGAATCGCGAGTCTACGGCGGGATTGCAACAGCCACTGCGCGATCAGCTGATGACAGACTATAATGCCCAGGACAAGCCAGACACTATCGATAAAACGACTCATCAATATGTCCGCTGAATTAATGAATCCCGTCAGGATCAGTCCGCTAAACAGGAGGAAAAGGAGCATGACCATGGAAAAGAAGAAGGGGTAAAGGCGGGCAAGAATGTGCCGCGGCTTTTGGATGCAGAAGTTCAGCCATACCCCGGTCCTGGGATGCAGAATACGGTAAAATGAAATAGCCAGGGACGTTAAGGTGAGGAGAAAAGCGAGTCGAGCGAACGCAAAGCCGCCATTGGCGTGGTAATTAGCGGAAAACGCCACCTGGGTAATAAATACAGCAGGGAGAAAAGTCACCTGCAACCAATTCGTTTCTCGGCGCAACAAGGTGAGCGTCGTTTCCGGCCAATGGAAAAACCCTGCGGCCAAGCCTTGGGGCAGAAGTAGCAGGCTCAGTGACCGGAGCAGGAAAAAACAATACGAAAATTTGAGTAGACCAGACGCCACTGCCCGGGAATAGTCTGTTGCCTCTGCCAACGACTGTATCTGCCATCCAAGTGCCATGAAGAGCAGTGGCCAGAGTAGGGCAAACAACAAAGTCAGACCGACAATCTTCACGGTAAGAGCAAAACTGTAGGTGGCGGGATTGCTTGCCTTGCTTGTTAAGTCTTCAAGCAGAGTGCGCAGACGCCCTCTATTCCATAGTAATACAGCTGTCACCAGATATACAAAAAAGAGGACCGGCGAACTGGCTGCCTGGCCTGCAAGCTGTTTTCCCGATGCCAGCCAGGGCCGAGGCGAAAATAGGGTGGCGACTTCTTTTGGTATGTTGGAGATGTCTTTCAGGTGGAGCGGCGCGATACTGCGCATCCAGAGAAGATGTTTTGCCAGGAAGGTTTTAAAGGAGGTAACGGATCTAAAGAGTTGGCTATATATAGCATCAATCTCGGCAAGCATGCTGAGGGTAAACTTATTGGAGACAATAATCTTGTCGAGAAGGACCTGTCGGCTGGCAAGGAACCCGCGGAGTTCTGCTTCAACCTTTTTTGTTTCTTCCGGAGGGGAACCTGTGGTCAGCTCTGCGACATAGGTATCAATATCTTTGAGCCGCTTCTGTTCCTCCTCGTGTTGCACCAGACGGAGGCCTGTTTCGGCAATCAGCTCTTCGTTGGCAGTAATCTTTTTTCGCAAAAACCGTTCATCAGGAAGATTCCGTTGTCGTTCGCGCAGAACAAAACCAAGGGCTTGGCTCACTCCGGCGATTTCGATCTTCTGCCTGGTACTGTTGAGACTTTCTTCAAGTTCTTTCAGTTCATTCGCGAGTCTATCCTTCTCGGAAGCAATGCGCTCCAAGCCTGTTGTCGATGATTGCAGTTCACCACTTAAGTCAGTATTTTCTGCAGCAGCTTGCTGCAGCAGGTGAGGTCCGTCCGCCACCATACGCAGAGCCTCCTCGGCCTGCCCCGTTGTCTTTGTCGCTTCAGCCTGCCGTTCTTGATTTACTTTTGCTTCCAGGCGTTGGGTCAGAGTACGGGCTTGTTCCAACTGACTGACAGCTTCCTCCCGCCGGGCGTTTGCCAGATCCAGCAACACAGGCATACACACCAGCTCCTGGTTGATCATTTTCGTTTCGCTTTGCAATGCCTGGAGTTGGGACTGCCGCAGCCAATGTCGCGCTTCGGTCACCTGAAGAGATTCATCCACTGATGATGCTTTGAGAGGGTCAAACAACTCTTCCTCACTTTTTTTCACCTCAGCAAGTCGCTGTGTCGCTT
>CAZSIJ010000032.1:0-39215 GCA_964607065.1 uncultured Desulfobulbus sp.
AAAACAGCGAGTTGGCTGAATAGCTAACTCGCTGTTTTATATGTGGCGTCCCCAAACGAACTCCTCATTTACTCGCAATGCGTAATCGTTGTCTGTACTCGCTGGAATTACCATAAATTTTACAGAGATACGAGCTCCAGGAAAAGTGAAAGATTACCGAAGAAATTGGAAACCAGCCGGTAATTTAACTGACTGTCGGGCAAAAGCATAAAAGACATGGGGTGTCCGAGCATTTAACACTGCACAGTGTGTGGCCAGGATACCCCGGTCTATTCCGTTACAAAAAACAGTGAGTGTCTTCGCTACCCGTATTCTGTAATTACACTTTGTAAAAAGTGGAACCGAATCCGTTACAAAATACGTTTTTGTTGTAATGTGGCGTAATTACATAGTGTTAAATGATTTTTTTTGTTGTTTCCTTGCTGTCAAGCAATCCAACACATCGTAGAAACAACGGGTTAATTATTGCCAATAAACTCACCCGATAGACCTTCTAATTGCTCATTAATTCGCCATAAATAACTGGATTTAAGAGCGAGTCACAGCAGCAGCATTTCCCTGTCCCTTTTCAGCTCTCGATTCTACGCCTGACGCCTCACCGCTATTCTTGAAAACTTGTTCGAACATCAACGACCTTCCATGACAATTTAATGACCCGTAGCTGGCCCAGTGATTCACCCTGAAAACCACGTCATAGTAGTAAGAATATAATAGTTTTACATACAAATAGATACGAACCGGAGAGAGTAGTGGAAATTTCCTTTGAGGTGAAAAAAGCTCTTCGTTGGCTTGTTCCCAGGTGGTTTAATAGAAGCAATGGTTTCCGCTTGGCTTGTGGTACATGTACCACAAATTTGTCACTCAAGAGCAGGCCTTCATGTCAGTACCATGCTTGACCTCAACAATGGTTCTGGAGCTATCCTGATTTGACAGAACGTGCTAATAGGTTCTATCTACTATATATTTATTACTATGCGGCTTGCCTTGCAGTTGGTGTCTTCAAAGTCGCTCCAGACTGAATACGGGATGTTCAAGCAGATAGCCAATGGTAACGTACAAAGAACTTAAGTCTTCTAAATATTTAGATAAAACAATCGACTTCGCAGGAAAGTTGTTGAGCGTTGATTTCAGAAAATCAGGCGATAACAAATACAGTTCCTTCTGTCCTTTCCATAAGGATACCAAGGATTCGTTCAGAGTCTATGTTTCCGATAAGGATGAGGTCCGGTTCCATTGCTTCGGAGCATGTAGTGCTGACGGTAATGCTGATTGGGATATTTTTGACCTTATACAGAAAAAATTTGGATGTAGTTTTCGTGAAGCTCAACATCAGTTTGCTCTGTACCTAAAAGAGGATATCCAGATTCTTGGTGGCTCCCCTCCGCCCGCGCCGGAATCGGAAAAGGTTACAGAAGGCGCTGTCGAAGATGAGCCCTCGATAAGTTTCAATGAACCCGTTGAGCTGGACCCTGAAATTTATGATGCTCTTCAAACCGCAGCCTCTTTCTACCACCAATTCATAGCGGATAAAGTCGATAGTGAAATCCACCAGTACCTTTATCGGCGAGGTCTCGACGATAGGCTTATCCAAAAATATCAGATTGGGTATGCCCCTCCCTACCAGGATACAAACTATGTGGGCAAGGCGTTGCTCATGGCTTTTCTTGAACGCTTCAAGGAAAAATATCTTTTTTTCAGTGCATTCTATCGTGCAGGCCTCTTTAGGGTTCTGACTGACGCGACCGTTAAAGCGTATGGGTACTATTTACAATTTGCCGATTTCTCAAAGGATATGGGCATATATGGCAATTACGGTGACTATTTTGCTGGTAAAATAACCTTTCCCGTGCGCGATATTAGGGGCAGGGTCTGCGGAATTATGGGCAGGAAGCCTGATAATAAAGGCATCAAGTGGATAAAACAGAAAACCGAAGATACCAAACTCAATCCCAAAAGCTGGCTTTACGGAATAGATAAAGCAATTCGCTATATCGTTCGCTACCGTACAGTCATTTTGGTTGAGGGGATTTTTGATTACTTTGCCATCCTTCGCATACATCAGGACCAGGACAAACCTATAGTCGTTGCAACGCTTGGAGCCAGATTGACCGAGGAATCTTTGAACCTTTTCAAATCGGTCCGGGTCAAAAATTTCGTTGTTGCCTATGATTGGGATGATGCAGGAAAAAGAGCTATCCAGTCTATCACCAGACAAATAGGTGAAGGATGCTCAATAACCTATCTTGGAGGGATGCAGGACGGCAAAGACCCGGCAGAGCATCTCAAAGACTCTGTCAATGCGATTGATGGTTTTTCTCTTGCCCACCTTTTAGCTGGTGCCGAAAAAGCACAAGCTTTGACCGTTGAACCCGTGCATATCGAATTCATTACATGTGGCAAGCCACAGGAAAGGAGTGTGCGATTTTCGCCGCTTTCCAATGCATCGGAATCATTACCTTCATTGCCACCAGAAAAGCCTGAATGGTACTTTTATTCAGCAAATCAACTTCTACCCATGCTTGCCTATGACCACGGCAATAAAACGCTATTAGAGGCCAAGATAGCCGCCCTGGTGGATGTCCTTGAATCCAGGACTCAACACTCGGATGAAGAGCGGATATTCAAGATAGATGCTAATTTCATTGAAGAAAAAAGATATATTGCACTTGGACCGGCTCTCATCCTCTGGTTGAAAATTGTTATCGAGCAGCGGTTAAGAGAGCGAAGGCTAATGATTACGGATTCTATCCTGGCCCAGGAGCTGAAAACCTCTCGGCGTACCATCACCAAATATAAAACTTGGTTAAAGGAAGCGGGGTATCTCAAAATCGTAACTGGGGGGAAGGTACAGAAGCTATCGGTAAAGTATTTTGTTAAATGACAGTATCCTCTTCACCAGTAGCACAACACTATACAATTACTCAACAGTACAACCATACCCACAGCATGCGGCGGGAGTACCTTCTTCTTAAAGGGTAAATATTCAGGATGAAGTGCTGGGGATGCCCATCCAGTAAGGGTTGCAGAGGAATTAGTGTTAATTTACGTGAGAACTGCGAGTGGTTAGGTGCCTGGAATTGTCAGGTATCGTCATCTCAACAAGAAGTTAGTTCTTCCTATATGCTCCATCAATTGTAGAGGTAATTTTCATATGAGTAATTCTGAATTTGCGATTCCGGGACAGAGCAACATCATTCTCGTTGCACCTCATGGTTATATGGGCAAACCACCGGATGACGAACAAACGGCTCTAATAACACACAAGATGCAAAAAATGCTCAACTGCTATGCAGTCATTAATGACGTTTATCGGAAACCGAGTGAAGGAGCCCTGGTCCGTTTTGACAAGGAAGAAAAAATCTGTAATTTTAATAATATGGTCGAGTACAAAGATGAAGACCCCGCTTTGTATGAGGCTTTTGTTGGCCCCATCAAGCTATTCAAAGAAGAAATTAAGGGCCGTGGTCAAGTTCCCTATATTTTTCACATCCACGGCGCCTCAACAGCCAAATTTGATAATGCCTGCAAGAAAGTGGATGCGATAAGACATAAGGATATAAATATTCTTATAGGTACGGGAAGGGGAGCTTCTGCCAAAGACAAAGAGGAAAGCTTAACGGCCCCTCCTGAAGATGTTGATTCACTAATAGCCTGTCTGAAAGAAGAGCAGTTAATCGCCTATTCAACAAACCATAGGGAGTATGCGGCAAAAAAGGCCTTTAACTTAAATCAACTTTTTAGAGAACCTAATGATAATGACGAACAGGTGCTTTCCTTCCAGCTTGAAATACGGAAACAGGGCTTAAGGAATAACAAGGTCACCGCAAAGCAGACGTCAAGACGATTAGCAGCTGCTATAGGTAAATTCACAAAGGTAGCAATATTTCCTGAAGCAGATGTTATGGAACCAGATGAAGCCTTGCCGGTCAGCCAGGAGAAAATTATTGAGGCCGCCGATACTGTTATCGGAATTTTCCAGAGAGCCGCTAACGAGGCAATGTTTCGTGTCGGTAACTACCTTGTAGAAACCTTCTTTGGGGATGATTTTGAACGTGCCAGCAATCCACGCGACATCGACAACAATGAATCCCTGTTGCAGTTAAGTAAAAAACTCGGGGAATATGAAGGGTGGAGGCCGTCAAAAACTTGGGTATATGACTCTGTGAAAGTTACCGTTGCCTTCTACCTGTTTGATGATTTCCAGACGTTCGGAAATTTGAGTAATAGCCACAAGGTTAAATTGGCCTATGAGGATGAGGAGGTCAAAAATGAGTTAATTCCTCTTTGCTTTGCCGAGAAATGGTCAGTTCGACGATTGAATGATGAGCTTGCAAAGAGGAAAGCAGGAGAAGAATCACCCGCCATGACCATGTTATCGTTGGTAAGCAAACCGGAAAAATTGTTCGCCGCTTATCCTGATAATACAATTCAAAAACGGTTTAACGAGTTGAAACCGGAAGAGCAGGCGGCAATCAAGAAAAAAGCAGAGAAGCAAATTCAGAAGATGGATGAGGAACTCAAGGAACTGGCTGCATTGAAACTGCGGTATGAAGAGCTGCTAAACGGATAAACCTTATCCCCCTATCGGACAAGGCTACTGGCAGGATAACAATGGAATGACAGATGATGACACTGCTAAATATATATTTTTAAAACAGTAGGATTCAACTCTAACTATGTACTTTGATTGTCACAACTGTCATTAATAACTACTTAAAATATAATCTTCTAACATAAAATACCACCACCCCACTGTGTATATTCGGGATTTATCCCGTTAGGGGGGAGAAGGGGGAAGTGCTATTCAGTGGATCTTGCACCGATGACAAAGATGACTGGGGAATGGTCATTCCCCTATCTTGCGCAATGATCCAGGGGATTGCTTTTATAGAGGGGCTTTGTGGTAATCTTCAACCAGTAATCTAACTATGATAGAGATTATACATGCCAGAGCTACCTGAAATTGAAGTAATTCTTCGAGGAATCACGCCGCATATAGTTGGCAACAAAATTTCTAACATCGCTATCCATACTGCTAATTTGCGCCAGCCAATCTCGACAGAAATTAAAGAGTTGTTACCGGGGCAAGTCGTTCACTCACTGGAACGCAGGGGGAAATATTTGGTGCTTAATTGTCCGGTGGGGGGAGTATTACTGCACCTTGGCATGACGGGGTATTTACGAATTGTTCCTGCTGACGCTGCGCTAAGTAAGCACGACCATTTCGAGATCATCTTCCAAAATAAAATCGTGCTGCGTTTAACAGATATACGACGTTTAGGAATAGTGCTTTGGGCAGGTGTCGAGCCGTATCTGCATAAACTTCTGGCAGAGCTTGGGCCAGAACCTCTCTCGGAAGATTTTGACGGTATTTATTTATTCAAAAAAAGCCGAAAACGAACTGTTGCTATAAAACATTTTATTATGGATCCAATGGTAGTAGCTGGGATTGGGAACATATATGCAAATGAAAGCCTCTTCCATGCTGGGATTCACCCAGCTACTCCAACTGGGATTTTATCTCACACTCGCTGTGACAATTTGACACGAGCCATAAAAATAGTGCTGGCTACTGCCATAAAAGCAGGGGGAACTATGCTTGATTTTCGGGATGGCACAGAGAAACCTGGAGGTTTCCTGCAGCATTTGACCGTTTATGGGCGTGAATCCCAACCTTGCCTAAAGTGTAGTACTGCTTCCATCCAATACCAACGCATAAGCAGGCGTTCAGTGTTTTTTTGCGCATCATGTCAGAAATAACATTTCTGGCACTTCGGGCCATCGAGGATTGTAATCGCCTATGCGTTCAGATATAAAGCAGTTGTACCGGCATTCGCTGTACACGTTAAGTGGAAAAGGAATGAAGAAAGAATTAAAGACAACATAGGCAGATATAAGTGTGTCGCCAGAACTCGCCACGAAAAGTATCGCAGATACGTGAAATCCGCAGCCCAGCAAATGTTTTCGAATGTCTAATTTACGATTATTACACACTCAACGGTGTCAATTTGCCACAAACGAAAAAGGAGGGCCATTGTGCCCGCGCCAAGAACTTCCAAAGATGATGAGAACCAGAAAAGCAAGTCTAACGGCACTCCCCTCCCGTCACCCCTCACTGGGCAGAAGAATGCGCTCATAAATCAGACAACAGCCGAAATAAAAACAATGGGGGAGAAAGCCATTATTATTCTTCCCTCTAAAAAAGCTCTCGTTATGCCTCTTCCAAACTACGCGATTTGGAATGGCGACGTAGAGGCTTTTCTCAATGTACTTCCCAACGAGCCCATCTTCGACCTGATCATTTCATCACCGCCCTACAATATAGGCAAGTCGTATGAAAGCAAAAAGGCCCTTGTGGAATATCTTGAATGGCAAGAGCGCATCATTGACTTAATGATCCCGCGTTTAAAGAATACAGGTAGTTTATGCTGGCAGGTCGGTAATTTCGTCGAAAACGGGCAGATCGTGCCGCTCGACATCGAGTTCTCTCCGATTTTCAAGAAACACGAGCTACAACTGCGCAACCGGATTATTTGGCATTTCGGCCATGGACTGCACACCAAACACCGTTTTTCGGGACGTTATGAAACAGTGATGTGGTATACGAAAACTGACGATTATATTTTCAACCTCGACCCTGTACGAGTGCCTTCAAAATATCCTGGAAAGAAGCATTTCAAAGGACCAAACATTGGAAAGCCATCGGGTAACCCAATGGGCAAAAATCCCGAAGATGTATGGAGCATCCCGAACGTTAAAAGCAATCACATAGAGAAAACCGATCACCCTTGCCAATTTCCCGTCGGGCTAATCGAGCGGCTCGTCTTGTCAATGTCCGTGCCTGGTGATTTGGTATTCGACCCATTCTCTGGAGTTGCTTCCGCCGGCGTCGCAGCCGCAATCCATGGGCGACGATTTATAGGCTGTGAGTTGGACAAGTCATATGCAAAAACGGGGCGCTCTCGATTACAAGATGCCCTCAATGGCACAGCTAAATATCGCCCGCATGATAAGCCAATCTACGACCACACCAATAGCAACCTTTCAAAACTTCCCGATGCTTGGAAAGGTGAGGAAAATGAATGAAACACGTCACGCATAGCCATCTTGGCGGATCCCAGGCTGTTTCTCACGTCCTCCAAAGTGAGGTAGTCACAGCCATTACAGCAATGGATGTCAGGCCGATGAAGGGTGCTGCTACAAAAATGCGAGATGCGTTTCTGAAAGGCCTGCTGGTCGCAGGGTGGTCGGCTGAGATGCAGATTTCCAAAGATTCGAAAATGACCATTACATCGAGCAAGGCAGATGTTGGTCTGTGTTTGCAATTGGGAAATTATGCTCGAATCTACGCGGACCTATTGAAACTGCAAACCCTCTATTTGAATAGATCTATTAGATCGGCGATCGTAGTTGTTCCATCTCGTCCGATTGCCAATATATTAGGAGACAATCTCGCGAACGCAAAGCGTTTGGAGGGAGAGTTAGAGATTTTAAGGCTTGCCTATTCAGTTCCAACCCTTGTCTTTTCATTGGAGTAACCATGAACGAACCATCTCTTACAATGCCTCCCGCCTGTTCACGGTTTGGTTGGCCCCAAAACAAACGCCTTGAGGAATTGCTCAAACTATATTCAACACCGCCCAAGGCAACCTATCGGGTACCGTTTCAAGGGCAAAATCTAGACATTGCGATCGTCCGCGTGTCGATTGATCTACCTAAATACCGAATAGCCAATGGAAGGACCGCTTCGCTTCAAGCGGAACATCTTGTAAAGAATCCCGCAGTCCGTCGCGATATATTTTCAGGAGACCCAGAACTTTGGGACGCACAAGAGGCTCAACATAGCTTGCTGCTTCTTGTTGTGAGGCAACAGGAATTGTATAAATATTTCGAAGACGTGGCCAATAAACAGATCGACCCAATTTTGCTTGATGAACGAGGCTTTGTCATCAACGGAAATCGCCGACTTTCATGCTGGAGAGAACTCCACCACCATGACTCCTTGAAATATGCGCACTTTGCTTATGTCGATGTCGCGGCCTTACCTCATTGCGATGAAAAAGACATCGACCGGATCGAAGCAACCCTTCAAATAAAAAAAGACATCAAGGCTGATTACAGTTGGGATGCTCAAGCAAACATGCTCCTCGACAAGCAAAAACGAGATAGCTTCTCGAATAAAGAATTGGCTGAACTTTACGGCATGAAAGAAAGCGAAATCGTTGAGCTTATAGATATGCGCAACTATGCAGATTCGTATTTGCGTTCTCGCAACAAGACCGACCGTTGGTCGCAGGTATCCGACCAAGAGTTTGCCTTTCGCAAAATCGTCACTTCTCGACCAAAAATCCAAACGATGGGGGACCAAGAAGTTTTCATGGAAGCCGCTTTTACGTTGATCGAAAACCCCGACGAAGCCGGAGGGCGGTTATACGAGCAAATTCCAGCCATATTAGACAGCCTGGAACATGTCAAAGATAGGCTCTCCGATGAATTCCCACTTCAACCCAAAGCCCCTTCTATTGAAGTGAATATGTTATTTGGAAGTGTATCAACACCACAAGATGACGAAAAATTGCCTCCAAAACCTTCAACTGTTCTTCTTGCTGAGGAAATACGCAAACCAGAAAATTCAACGAAGGCGCGGCGAATAATCGTCGAGGTGATTGAGAGTCAGAAACAACTCAAAAAGGATTCTAAAGCCGCTGGGTATCTTCTCGACTGTTGCACCAAAGCCCACTCCCAACTGTCGGCAGCGGCAAAAGAAGGCTTGCGACCTGAGTCCATACGCAAGGGCGTATCCAAGCAACTGGATGAGATAGAAAAGCAGGTTGAACACATCCGCAAATATTTGGCCGAGCATGCTGAAAATTGATTATCGAACATCGGACCAACGAGCCGTCCTGCTCTGGGGGGCCGACGACGAGCAATCGGCTTGGTTAGGCGCTCTGCGTCGCCTAGTGTTTGATAGATCCGAAGATGCTTCAAAAGAGGACGCTTGGACGATTTCTTTGCCTTGGTGGGGTTTTGCCGCGTTGCGGCCACACCTGTTCCAAATCTTTGATGGTTACAACCTTGAAATTGAAAAAAACTTCGTAGTTACTGCGGCGGCGACTGCTCTATTGATTCAATCCGGGCGAGCAGTAGCTTCGCATGAGGCCGCAAAAAATATACTTGCGATTCCCGAGGCTCATCTTCGGGAGCAACTTAAGAAACTCGGCTTTGGCCGTGAACTCTCTGTTGAGCAAGCTCGCAATGTTGGTAAAATCGCTGCGTTGCCGGCTGCAGCTACTTTTTCAGTTCCTGGTGCTGGAAAAACAACCGAGGCGCTTGCGTGTTTCTTTTACAAAGCGACAGATAGTGAGCGCTTGTTGGTGATTGCTCCCAAAAACGCCTTTGCGGCGTGGGACGAACAAATCCAAGACTGTATGCCAAGTATTAAAGATAAGTTTGTCCGCCTACGCGACGGACGTGATAAAATAGGCCGGATCCTTGACGACAATCCGCGCTTTATGCTCATTACCTACCAACAACTCGCCCGTGTTTCCGACCTAATCGCTGCTCACTGCGCAAGGCACAAACTACATGTTTTTCTCGATGAGAGCCACCGTATCAAAAGCGGCTCGGGGAAGCAAACTGCCCGTGCGGCGTTGAACCTCGCACATCTCCCTGTTGGCAAATTAATCATGTCAGGAACGCCGATGCCACAGTCGATCGACGATCTTATTCCGCAGTTTACATTCCTTTATCCAGAAATCCCGTCTAATGCCGAAAACGTAATAGAGCTAATTCGCCCCGTATATGTACGTACCAATAAGAAAGAATTAGGATTGCCGCCTGTCACGAGACAAATTGTGCGCTTGGCTATGGCTCCAATGCAAGCTGAACTCTACAAACTAATGAAGTTCGAGGTGGCCCGTGAAGCCGCCAGCGCGTTAAGTATTCCGAGCAAACAAGCTTTCCGCTCTTTAGGTCGCTCAGTAGCCAGGCTGTTGCAATTTGTTTCAAACCCAGCTTTGCTATCGTCGGAAATCGGCAGCGTGCATGCCGACCTGCTGGCTGCCGTGTTGGCAGAGGGTGACGGCCCTAAAATGAAATATGTCTTAAAAAAAGCTCGGTCGCTTGCTCGTGCTGGGCATAAGGTTCTCATCTGGTCCTCGTTTGTTCGTAATGTCGAATACATCGCTACACGTCTTTCTGACCTTGGCGCGGTATTCATCCATGGAGGAGTCGATACAGGCGACGAGGATGACGACGAAACTAGAGAAGGTAAGATTAAGTTATTCCACGATGATAATAACGTTCGTGTCATGGTCGCAAATCCAGCCGCAGCAAGTGAGGGGGTAAGTCTTCACCGTATTTGTCACCATGCTTTGTATCTCGACAGAACTTTTAACGCAGCCCATTACCTGCAATCCGAGGACCGAATTCACCGCTTTGGATTGCCCGCAGATCAAGATACTACGATTGAAATTATCGAGTGCATTGATAGCGTCGATGAGACAGTTCGTGTTCGATTAGGATATAAGATCTGCAAAATGGCCGAGGCTCTTGAAGACTCGTCGCTTTATCCGGATCCAATCGCTCTAGATCCTACGGAGATTGAGGATGCTGAAGATTACAGTACAGGCCTTGCTCGGGAAGATATCGAAGCTCTACTGATGGACTGGAAAAAGGATAATTGATGACCTCTTTTTCTCCAGGGCTAGCGCAAGGCTGTTTTGATCTACTAGAAATGGCGGGGCGACGAGTGCTTCCGTTTGGGAACATCTCGGTCGAATTTTCAAAGCTCGGTAGTATGCCGGCATCAAAGGTTGTTGAAACGGCGCAAACTCTCAATTGGCTTCGAGCTAGTGATGATGGTAGGGCTGTTGTGACCCCGAGTGGGGAACGCATCGTGGCTGCCGGATGCTATGAGTTGAGGCTCCGACAAGCGTTGCTTGATTACATCGACGTAGTGCGCCCTTCGTGGATACAAAATGCAACTTTCGGTCGGGCGCGAGTGCTTTTCTTTGCGGGCAGTGAAATCTGCCAAGTTTTCATCGAAGCTGGCCTTGCCCATGGAACCAACAAAAATGTCGTTAGCTTTTGGGATGAGATGGCAGCCAGAGCACGGGGGCAAAAAGCCTCTCGGTTGAGCGACATAGGGCGAGATGGAGAACGGCTAACCCTAAATCATGAAAGAGAACGGACCGGGATTGAACCTCAATGGATAGCAATCGACAGCAACGAGGACGGATACGACATATTATCTATTGCTGGCCCGAGTGACCCTAGGTTGTTATTGATCGAGGTAAAAGCTACAACTGTTGGCATGCGCGGAATCTTCCATCTTACCGCTAATGAGTGGGACCGAGCGGTTTGCAACGAACTTCATCTCTTTCATCTCTGGGACATGAGCAGTACAACTCCAAGCCTTGCAGTTTTGACCAAAGAAGATGTGGAGTCTCACATCCCTGCCAACAGAGGTAAGGGGGAATGGGAGACTGTCCAGGTCCCTTTTGACTTATTTGAATCGAAATTCATACTAAGCCTCTCTCGCACCTGAAGGTCCGCCCAAACATTTTGTTTGTTACCTCCATAATTTTTCAAATCGCACCGGAGTGGTAGCTGGATAAATGACGGTGTGCTGAATGTTCCGGTAATTTAGGTACACATTAGCCGCACTTACAAAATCCAGTCGAGATGAATCATCACTTCCAGTAGCCGCTGACTCCTATCCCAACTGATTCTTACCAGAAAGGAAGGTCGATTTATTCCCCAGATATCTGCCCTCGTACATCTTCCCACGTTGTGGTGATTGAATTATCACTAGCCATCTATGCTCGCTCTAAAATCCACCCGCTGAAGTTGCAAAGAAAGCAGGTGGTGGTCGAAGGGTTCCACAGTCAGCGGTTTATCGTTTTCGGCAACAAAACCCTGTAGCAATCCGAGAGAGTGATTTGCTTATTTATAGGGGGGGCCTTACCCTGGATGTAGTTGTTGTTATTGGTTGTTTGCTGTTGGATTGAGCAGATTATTGGCCGTTTGTAGTGGTCTTGTTCGATGAAGCAGTTGTTATCGTAGGAGTTTTACTCAAATTCATCAAACTGGAGGTCATTATGCAACAGGTCAATGGAAGTGAATTTAAGCCCGAAGAAATCATTACGTTGCGGCACTTTAACCAGAAGACTGGGCAATGGATCGAATCTGAATTTCCGAAAGTAGGTGGGCGATTGAGGCTGGCCCATCTTCAAAACGAATCCCTTAATATCAACACGGAGGTATTTCAGTACGATGGAAGTGTCGCTACCGTGAAAGCAGTCTGTACCACGACCAAGGGATGTTTCTGCGGGATGGGAATGGCAAGCGTGGAACGTGATGCCAAGATAGCACCAGCTATTCTTGAGTTGGCCGAGACCAGGGCGATTGCTCGTGCATTACGCTTTGCTGGTTATGGCGTCGAATACTGCTCTGCCGAAGAAGTGTCTCACCTGGAGCAGGAAAAATCTTCTTCACCGCCACCGCCCCAGGATTTATTCGAACCCCAGCAAGACAAGGCCATTTATTGTCCTCACACACCAGGGAATATGCAACCATCGGGAGGCGGACATTATAATGCCAACAATGGGAATGGCGGATCTAACGGCGCTCACGACCAGGGCAAGGGCAATAACGGGAATGGGCGCCTATCGCAGAAGCAACACGCATTGCTATTGAAATTAGCCGATAATAAGGGGTTGAGCCGCCCGCAGTTGGACAATATGAGCAAAGAGAGGTTCGGGTCAGTTGTAGGGTTCATAACCAAAGGAGACGCCTCCAGCCTCATTGGTGAAATGACTTCTAATTAACCAGTTTTTCTTCATTTTTTATCAGCGGGAGTTCGAGAAATCGGCTCCCTTTTTTATTTTGTGCCTAAAACCAGGAGGGCATTCTCATGTCAAAGGAAGCTATACAATCACTTCGGAAACAATTGCATATCTCCCATTCGCAGCTTTTTACCTATTTGAATTGCTCGCTAAAATTTTGGTTTATGTACGTCCAGAAACTGCCCAAGGAGAACAGCAGTATCGCATTACACTTTGGAACCGCAATTCATTCAGCCATTGAAATCCTGTATCTGTCGTTGAAGGAAACAGGCAAAAAGCCTCCCTTGTCACTGATGGAAGCCGCTTTTTCGAGCAAGCTGTATCAAAGCCTGGAAATGGAAAGTGCTCCAGTTCTTTATAAGAAGGACATGCCCGACACAAGTACTGGGGTGTCGATGGGAAAGAAAATGTTGGAGGTGTTGCACCAGGAAACGAAGATTGACGGTTACAGCATAGAAGGTATTGAACTTCCGTTATCAGCTGAACTTTATAACCACGATTGCCAGCTTTTGGACATCCAGCTTGTCGGTATTGTCGATTTGCTACTCCGAGATAGCCAGGGGCAATTATTGGCGATTGACCATAAAACTGCCAAGTTAGCAAAGTCACAATCGGCGGTGGATAACGATTTACAGCTAACTGCGTACTCGTACCTCCTGGCGGCCAATAAATACGTCTTTCCAAGGTCAGAGGTTAAGTGCAGATTCAATGTCATAAGGAAGCTGAAAACTCCGAAACTGGAAACCTACGACACCAGCAGGGGGCCAACATCGAGGAAACGATTCGCAAGGTTGAGCGCCACCGTATTAGCTGGTATCGAAAATCGAGTCTTTTTGCCTTGTCGTTCTTGGCTATGTGCCGACTGCGAGTACAGCAAAGCATGTAACGATTGGTAACCTGTTCCTTCAAGTGACCATTTTAGTCAAAGCCCTTTCCGCCGCCGTGGTGGATGGGGCTTTTTTATTTTGAATCAAAAACATAAGGAGATAGCTATGAGTTCATTATTATTGGGTAAAAACCGTGTATCAGAAGCAGAAGTAATGGCCGTTCCAGATGTACCTTTTACAAAAACATTCCATCCTGTGCATCATCGTGAAATTATCGGTGCAATCAAGCAAAGTCTTGGCGCATTTGGCTTGGATATCGTCAAAGCCGAATTCGTCCTTACGGCTGAAGGGAAGAAGCTTTTCTCGGTCTGGGATTTGAACCAAGGAAATTCAAATCTTTGTTGGAGCCTTGGCATCAGGAACAGTATGGACCGCTCTTTAGCTTTTGGGATAACATGCGGTTCCCGCGTTTTTATTTGTGACAATCTCGCTTTCTCTGGTGAGTACATAACCTTCCGTAGGCACACCAGCGGGTTGGATGCCGACGAGTTAGCATTTTTATCCTATAGAGCCTTACGGATGATGATTCCGAAATTAAAAGCGTTCGAGCGGTGGCATGAGGGGCTAAAAGGTTACTCGCTGCCTCAATCAGACATGCGGGTGCTCTTGGTGGAAATAATGGAGCAGAATGTCATTCCGGTAACCAAGTTCTACGATTTTGGTTCGTTGTACGCCAAGGTCTATGACGATTCCCTATGGGGCTTCCATGAAACCGTCACAGACATTTTGAGGGAGTGCAATTTGATGCTCCTGCCAAAGAAAAATCTGTTACTCAATGGTATTATTAATCAATACATCGACTCATTGACCTCGGTGACGCCTAACCCCTTGGGGGATTTCTACGAGCAGCGTTATCAATTGCTCAACTAATCGACATCTTTTTTTCAATCAATTAACCCCGGCGGTTCCATACTGCTGGGGTTTTCTATTTTAAGGAGAACATCATGTGGAATACACCGTCAAGACAGAGGCTTTCCAAAATTCCGAGGCTCTATGCAACAGAATCGGTATGCGCACAGGACAAAATAGTTTGCATTCACTTCTTCATCGGTGGCTGCGACTGGTTTGTAATTGAATACGACAGCCAGGACACATTCTGGGGGTTCGCCATACTCAACGAGGATATGGATAATGCGGAATGGGGTTATTTTTCACTTACCGAGTTGCAGCAGATACGAGTTGGTGGATGGATGGAAGTCGATAGTGAGTTGGAAGAGCACTGGGAAGTGCGACCCGCTTCGAAGGTAAAGAAAATCTGCCGTGCCCAAAACTGGAATTTTGAAATGGCCTAATTCCGAACCTTAAGCAGTTCAAACGATAGGGAGAAAAACGATGACAATATTTAATGATGGCCTGAATGCCGAAGAATTGGCGATGGCTTTAGGAATGGCCGAGGAAATAGCCGAGGAAGAACGGGAGCGGTTTCAATGCTCCCAAGAGGAAGAATCCTTTGCTCCAGAGGATGACGAAGAATCCGATGATGATGATTTGGAGGGGTTTGAGCAAGATTGAAGGTGCAAAGTGTGGAACTTAAGGGTATTTTTCTACAGAGTTTTAAAAAATTAGTTTATTTTAATAGTAGTATTGTATAGTTAGCGATAGGAAAGTGGCTTAAGTTTCACCGGTTGCACCACCAACAACATTCAGATATTCGGTACCACAATCCGTTGGAGAGCAGCATGTCGGACTTTATTAGCGGTCAGAGTATAGTTGAAGAATATGGCATTTTACCACTTGAGATTCTCCCACGATTCATAAACAACGGGCTTGTTCCACGTAACCAACATACCGGGCATCCAATCTCTGTCAGGGAGTTCCTGTACCCTCTTTTTGGAAGAGAAGATATCGACTACCTTAATGACTATATAGATGCCAATTCCGATACAGACTGGGTTAAGTTTCGGCTGCCATTATCTAATGATGAGATTTCTCCAAATTACGAGAGCTCACTCTTTGCGTTAAGTCACCTGGACATATCAAAATATATAACTGAAGCGCTGCTAAATCATATTTACGACAGAAAAAAATACGAACAATTAGTTGCTTTAGACAAGGTCGCACGCCAGGGAAAAGTTGCTCATTCCGTAGAGAAAGGACTACAAGTACAGCCTCAAAAGACCGCCCGCACCAGCGCAAATCACAAAGAAATTCTGCAAGGAAGAGCAGAACGTATTTGGGCCGTCTATCCCGATATGCACCTACTTGAATTGCGCACTTATCCTGCTTTCCGCAAAGATATTATCAAAAAAAACGGAAAAAAATATCAGGAGTCTTTTTTCCAAGACTGCCTAAAAGGAAGGTGGGAAAAATCTTATGCTGGACCAGTAAAACCTCTTAATATTGCCAACCATACCATTGAAGTTCTTCTCCAAGACTTATAAAAAAACAATCTTGGATCATTAAAAAACTCTTTTCAACATCCCAAGAGTACCCTTCTACGTAAAGACCGATACTCTACACCCTTTTTTTTTACAGCCTTCCTTTTCTGCCTTCCCCTGATTTTCTAGGGAAGTACCTCCTATTCCCCTTCTTATATACCCAAAAGACCGACACTCTACCGTAGAGCCATCTTTTTCTTTAATTTCAATGCGTTATAATTACGTTCAGAAGTTGAGAATATCTCAACCTTGGAGAGTGACGTAGTGTCTCTCGCAGTCAATAAAAAAGAAAGAAGGAGATTTGTATGTTGAAAAAAGATGTGGAACAAAAGAGTGGAACCCATGAGTGGGCAGAGAAAACGGTAAATTGTTGTACCGGTTGCAGCAATAATTGTCGTTATTGCTACGGTCGCCAGATGGCGGTCAGATTTCGCCAGGTGAAAGAGGAGGAGTGGCCCCTCATGCGTATCAGACAACATGATGTCGATAGAAAGCATCGGAATTACGGGGAAGTGGTTATGTTTCCTTCATCACACGACATCACCACAGGCAATTTGGATGCGTGCCGAACCGTTTTGTCAAACTTATTGGCAGCCGGGAATGAAGTCCTCGTTGTCAGCAAGCCGGAACTCGCCTGTATCATTGCTCTTTGCGAAACCTGCTCGGATTACCAGAATAAAGTTCTGTTTCGATTCACGATAGGGGCAATGGACAATGGTCTTTTGTCGTTTTGGGAGCCAGGTGCGCCATCATTTGAAGAAAGAAGGGAGGCGTTGAAATTCGCGTTCGAGAATGGTTTCCAGACTTCGGTCAGCGTTGAGCCCATGATAGACGCTGATAATGTTACCGACCTGGTGGCCGATTTGCTGCCATTTATCACAGAAACCATATGGGTGGGAAAAATGAATTACCTGGGTCGCATCAAATCAGATTCCGCCGAGACAGCTGACGCGATTGAACAGGTGAAGACATCTCAAGCCGATGACCGAATTCTCGATATTTACAACAGCCTCGCTGGCATTGGACAGATACGGTGGAAGGAGAGCGTTCGGAATATTGTCGAGAGGTCGCATCAATAAAGATGCGATACTTAAATGTTAGTTAGGTGAGAATGTGTAATTATAGTAACAACAGGTAGAACTATTTAAAATTGTCAAATAGCGTTGAGTATTGACCCTTTGCTCGGATAATGAAAAATATTGTTTCTCTTTCAAACCCTAATACCAGGCGGATTAAGTGATTCGAAAGAGAAACAATATTTAGAATCGGGGGGCAAGGTTGGAAGCTGTTTAGGGGGCAAACTTGGACGCTGAACAACACCCATTATCTATTTTCATCCGCTCCGTCATATAACGGGTCCCTTGGAGGACATTCCTTCTCGTAGCTGCGACCTTCAAAGCTTGGGTCATCTGAATCAATCTCAAACTGAAACATCCTCCCGCTTCTCCCCATATCACTACAGGACCTTGAACAATATTTTTGAGTTTTCCGTTGATGCTGATAAAAATATTTACCGCATTTTGGGCATCTTTGGAGACGTTCAGGTTCAAGGCGCAATTGGCTCATTAAATTCAGCCATATTACGGTGGCAACATCACGTTCGTCAGCTTTTTCAGGGTCACGTGCTACATTGTAGCTGAACACCGGTTGGTCCTTTTCATCAAAAAAAATTGTCGCGGTTATCGGATTGATTGTCATCACTTTCCGCCGACACCTAAATTCTTCGATAAAATAACAAGAAGACCCTTTGATATTGTCTATCATCGTCTTGGCGTCTGATAAATCTTTATCAGCCAATACCGCAGAGATTCTTTTGACCTGCTGGTCTTCTGTCATCACCAGCCCGCCGCCTGTTACGCGACACATCTCGATTAGCTCAAGCCATTTATACAGATAACCTGCATAGGATGATTTGTTTTCGGGTAGCTCATCTCTACCCGTAAAGGCCAGGCTCAAAAAAATATCCAGCATTAAATTTTTAGATTCTTCCATATTTTTAACCAGTTATGATTTTTCAACGGGAAAGCGTTTCTTTTTACTCAACACGGCTATTGACAATCATGGTCGTTTTGTGGTAATGTAGTATTTAATGATGACGTGTTGGACACGTGTCAGTTACCAGCAGCTTGACGGTACCACGAAGAGCGTGAATCGTAAATAATAAAAGAACGGGAGGTGAAAGAAGTAAAAGCAATTTTGGTTCAGAATCGTGGAAGAGGCAACGGCGCTGGTTAGACCGTACTGTAACTTATCGAGAATAAACATTAGCGACAGTTTTGTAAGAGAAATAATAAATTTCTCGATAGCTGTCAGATGGAATCGACTCAATACAGGAGGTGTTATAAACAATATTTTATAGGAGTATAAACAATGCGTACAAAAATTATTTGTAATGATTATTTGTCAGATGAATACATAGCAAGAAGAAAATTAATTGCAGCAGCTACAAGGATGTTAAATGAGCATGACAGAAAGCTTAACAAAACAGGCAATATAACTGCCGAAAAGAACAAATTAACAAAAAAGGAGCGTGAGGAAAGGAAGAAATATAAAGGCATCTGGGATGAAAAATTCTACAAGAAAAGGTGGTATTGATTTGGTCGAATTATACCAAGTAATACCTTGGTAACACTGTAACATCCCCGCCCCCCATGAAGGTCACCGCCATTGACGATGTCGGCAACGGCTGGGGGTGGGGCAATCAAGTTTAATTGAGTCTGGTCCGAGTTCTTCCAAAATCCGGCGCATCCATATGATGGGCACACTCCCGCCCGGAAACGTCAGCACTGATGACAATTCAAGCTAATGAATAGTTTGGACGGTGTCGGCAATGACAGGGGAGGTAATACATATGGGTACCCTGGCAATCTCCACTCATGGAGAACATCGGCAAGAGGCTATAAAGAGGACGACAACGGAAAATTCGAGCGAATTCAAGTTAGACCAAATCACCAAGAGTGTTTTGGCAGATTTAATAGTTTCGATTATTCGGGGGCAAAACAATATGAAAAACAACTAAATCGGGGAAAGGGGATGTCATCCAAAGTGCATCCCTGGTCTCTCCAAGGAGGAAAATGAAATCGGTAGCACTTTATGTAAGGTCGAGTCAGGATTTGCACGACGTTTCTTGTGACGCACAGGAAGCGCAGTTAAGAATAGTGGCAACGCAGAATGGAGAAAGTATCTACAAGGTTTATACTGATAAAGCATTGTCATCTACCCGTGATGTTCGACCCGCATTCGATGAAATGACAACGGTGGCCACGCAAAAGGATAATAAACCATTTACCAAAATTTATTGTTTAGATACTTCGCGTTTTGGCAGGGATAATTACGAAAGCCAGGTTCTCTTACATCAACTTCGCCAAAAATACGGAGTTGAAGTGTGCTTTGCCAATATGCCAGTTATGGATGGCTATATGGGCGAGGCCATGGAGAAGATGATGTCGATTTTTGACTTTTTACACTCGCAGCAGAGCAAGACTAAAGGTGTTCAAAGTATGAAGCAAAATGTCCGTATGGGGTATCGTGCGGGAGGTCGCGCACCTTATGGGTACAGGATTGTTTCCTTTGCGATGGGGGAGCATCGTAATGGACATGGCATATCTAAAACGAAGCTTGAGCCAAATCCGGAAACTGCACCTTACGCAAACGAATATCTGGAGCGAAGGGCCAAGGGCGAAACACGGATGGCTCTATTAAAAGATTTTTTTGAGCGGGGAATACCTTCACCAAGCGGTCGTGTGTCTTGGTCGGCTTCATCGGGTAAGGCTATCGAAGATAATTTAGAGGTATATCGAGGTCATACCATTTTTAATCGTCTTAATGAGCGAATAAAAGTACGTGGCAAGCTCGATGGCTACAAGGGTGGGGTGAAATACAAACCAAAAGAAGAATGGGTAGTAACAGAGAATACACATGATCCACTTATTTCTGAAGCTGTAGCTAACCAGCTAATAAGATTGAAAGAGAAGAAAATCAGGGCTACACCGGTGTCTGCACAGCGGATATATCCGCTGGCCGGGATTTTGAAATGCGGTGTGTGCGGAACAAGTTATATTGGAGATAGGGTTATATATAGGTGCAACTCTACGACTCAAGCCGGAAACCGATGCGGAAATCACGGGATTTCAGGGGCAATGGTCGAGGATGCTGTCTTCAGCCTCATTCAAGAAAAACTGTTGAACCATATTAATGTGAATATGGTGATAGATGAGGTTCAATCCAAACTGCAAGGAAACCAGGCAGAATCAGAAGATTTGAAGGTGCGGATGAAGAGGGTGCAGCAGGAAATTGATAAGTTTATTGATTTGTACAGGGACGATATCCTGGACAGGGATGATTTGCGCCGCAGGACTACCAGCCTGAAGGAGCAAAAGCAATTAATCGAAAACAGGCTCCAGGAGATAATCAAAAGTGAGTCGGCCTCACAGGTTTCTAAAGAAAAGATTCTTACGGTTATCGAGAGCTTAAGAGAAGAATTGCATATGGCGGACCCAGCAACCAGAAAACGAGTCATTCACCAGTTGTTCGAAAGAATCGAAGTTTTTCCGAAAGAAGGAGAAGTAGGAAAAAGAAAACTCGTGATTAAGGGAAGTAACCTTCCCCTAACACGAGTATATGTGGCGTCCCCAACCGGATTTGAACCGGTGTTGCCGGCGTGAAAGGCCGGTGTCCTGGACCAGACTAGACGATGGGGACATGTCCAAAACTTTCTGTATGGTGGGTCGTGCGCGATTCGAACGCGCGACTCTCTGCTTAAAAGGCAGATACTCTACCGGCTGAGTTAACGACCCTTTGACTTCGAGAGACTCTCACTACTAATTTCTTGGATACGTGTCAACGAAAAACATCGGACCAAGGCCATTATTTTCTGATAAACACTTTTTCTTCACCTGCTCCATGGCGCTAATTTCCTTGTGGTCTGCGTGCAGGTTTGCTACTACAAGCACCATATGTTTGTTCTTTAGGCGGATGGATATTCGTCTGGTTGAAATCATGCTACTGCAGGTAATTTATGGGATTATTAACTGGTTCAGCATCCTTGACACGGTTTTCGGTTGTAGGGGAAATCCCTGGATCATTCTGGGATTTTGTTGCCGAGAGGGTAGCCGCACATAGTTTCAAGGATATCGATGACACTATGGATGAGTACTCCATCGGATGGGTTTCGGTCGCCGATATGTTTGATGCCGGTTTTGCGTACAGTTCGTATGCAGCTGGGGATTATGTAGCACTTACCATCCGGATCGACGAGCGAAAAGTGACCCCCTCGGTGCTCAAAAAGTATGTTATGAAAGAAGAGGCGCGGATTAAAATGGAACAACAGATTCCCCGCCTCGGACGGGCTGCCCGCATCGAGATTAAAGAGCGAATTCGTGCCGAACTGGTCCGTAAGTCGCCGCCGGTTCCTTCGACCTATGATCTCTGCTGGAATCTTGCAGAGAATACGTTGTTGTTTTTTTCGACCAGTAAAAAAGCGATGGCTCTTTTGGAGGATCTGTTCAAGGAAACCTTCAACGTGTCATTGATCCTGCAGATCCCTTGGTTGACAGGTTTGCGCATGGCTGAAGGCGAGGCCCTGGAAAAGTACGAAGATATGCGTCCCGCTGTGCTGCTGTAATTTGGTGACCAGAGCCTACCTACTCAAGCTGACTACGATGGAGGAGAAATGAACGGCGTATTGATACTTGCGGCAATCGTTGCGGTTGGCTTGCTTGTGGCTGTCCTTCTGCTGAAAAAACGAACTGCATCGAATAAGACTGCACAGGTTGATGCTGTTGATCTGGCCGATACTGCAGTACAGGAAAGAGAGGCGATGCCTGCTTCCGCAGGAACATCTTCTGCAGCGCGAGATGCGACTGTGGCAGTGGCTCAACCTGTCGAGGAGGTTCCTGGTGAGCGGCCTGTAGATACTGTCATGCCCGTCGCTGAACCTGTTGGTTTAAGAGATATCCCTTCCGTTGCCAGCACAGACGAGCCAGTGAGGGCTGAGCCGGCAATAGCGGTATCTTCAGGAAAAGAACCGAGTCCAGGGGATGCAGAAACATCTGTCGTATCGGAGGGTGCGGAAATTTTCTCCCTTGAACAGGGTGATGTTTTTGAACAACTGATTGTTGCTCAACATGAGGCGGTTACTGAGGAAGAATCTGAACCGGTCATGGAGGCGGTAACGCCTGTTGGTATTGGAGCGCCAGAGGCTCAGGCACCTGATTCCGAACCGGTAGTGGTGCCCCCGCCGGCTCCTATGGTGGAGGAGATTGTTCCCGAAGAGACAGTCGAATCAGTTCCTGAAGTTGGCGTGCTTCCCCAGGTCAGTATGCCAATAGAAGCCTACTCGGCATGGCTGAATCTCCTGGAGGAAAAGCAGCGAACCTTGCTCGCGCAGGCCATGCAGCGACGGGATGATAAGCAGCGGGATCAGTTGCAGCGCGAACTGGTCCTCATGAATGATAAACTGGCCCTGCTGGCTGACAGTTACGCTGCGGAGATGGCTTGCTACCAGCAGATTCTGGAGGTCCTGGAACGATTGCAGGGTGATGGCGACGGGATTGAACGCGCGGCCGCTATCGAGGCTTTACGGAAGGGGGATCCGCAGGCAGCTGAAACCTTTTTTACGCGCCTGAGCGAACAACAGAATTCTTTTGCCGCTCAGGCTGCATTCCGCAGTGGTCAACTGGCCGAATGCAGGGTCGACCTGCAGAATGCGTTGAACCGGTATCGGCGTGCTGTGGAATTGGAGCCGGAAAATACGCAGTACCTCCTGGCGGCGGGAAAAACGGCACGCAGCATCTATCGCTACAAAGAGGCGTTGGTGTGGCTCGAGTCCCTGGTCAATCGGTCCAGAGAGAACAAGGATCTGGAACCGATCGATCAGGCATTGGCGCAGGGAGAGCTGGCATACACCTATGTGCTGAGCGGTCAGCATCAGAAGGCGGGTCCCTTGTATAAAGAATCGATGACGACGCTGGCTAAGATACTGGGGCAAGATCACCCGGAGTTGGCCACCAGCTGGTATCAGTTGGGTGAGTTGCAGGAAACGTTGGGCGAATATGATAAGGCGGTTTCCCTCTACAAAAAATCTTTGGCGATCCTCGAAAAAAACCGAGGGCCGGATCATCCCGTGCTGGCTAACATCCTTGATAAACTGGCGGCGCTTTGCATGGAGCTGGAGATGGAGAAACAAGCGGTGCCCCTCTACGAACGCCTGGTCCGCATCCGGGAAAAGGCCCTGCGGCCAACCCATCCACAGCTGGCTTTGAGTCTTAATAATCTCGCTGAATCCTACCGTCTGCAAGGGCAGTATGCAGAAGCCGAGACCTGCTACCGGAAGTCGTTGGCGATCAACGAAACCCTGCATGGCTCGGAGCATCCCAGCGTTGCTGCTGTCCTTCAGGAACTGGCCAAATTGTGTTTCAGCCAGCGCAAGCCCGAAGAGGCCGAGCAGTATCAACAGCGGGCCTCAGCCATCTTTCAAAAGAGTGTCGAGGCCTCTGAGCAGAAAACCGGGCAGGAAGCCCTGACCTTGGAAATTTAACCCTTGCGGCCTCAGTGCTGGCAAGTAAACGGACGAATACATGGATCTCGTTGATCTTATTCAAGAAAAAAAGTTTCTTGGCCAGGAGTTTCTGGCCTGGCTCTGGTTTAAGTCGGAAGAACGCGGCGGCTATGTCGAGGTGCCCGGCAAGGGCGATGTCCTGGTGGTTTTCGAGAAGCATATGCTCCTTGAGTACGGTGAGGGCGATGCCAGTGAGAAGGTGATCTGCCGTGGCCTACAGACCGAGCTGAAAGAGGCCAGGGCCGGACTCGGTCTTGCCAAAAAGCCGGAGCAGGCCCGCATCCGTCTCGCCTATGGCGATTTTGAATTCGGCGTGACCCTCACCGCGATGATCTTTGAGTTTCGCAATGTGCGGCTGCCCAAAACCGTTGACAGCGTCGATGAGGGCAAAAATGCCGAAAGTATGGAGGGGCGGATCCTGGAACGGATCGCCCTGTTTGAACAACTGACCCGGCTGGTAGGTGACCTGTTCCGGATGTTCATTAATATCAGGGCCTCAAGGCTCTGGGACGAAGAACTGGTCAAGATCCGAACCTGGGTCGAATCCGGCGTTCATCGGTGATAAACCCTTACCTTTATAGCAGCATTTATGGAATTTGAGACCGTAATCGGGCTGGAAATCCACGCCCAGATGAAGACCAAAAGCAAAATTTTCTGCGGCTGTTCCATTGCCTTCGGTGCGCCGCCCAACACCCATACCTGTCCGGTTTGTCTGGGCATGCCTGGCTCGTTGCCGGTTCTCAACCGCAAGGTGGTGGAATCGGCCATCAAGCTGGGACTCTCTACCGACTGCACCCTCAACCGGGACAACCGGTTTGCCCGCAAGAACTATTTTTATCCCGATCTGCCCAAGGGCTACCAGATCTCCCAGTTCGACCTGCCCATTTGCGAGCACGGTCAGATCGATATCGAGGTGGAGGGGCAAAGCAGCAAGACTATCGGCATCACCCGCATTCACATGGAGGAGGATGCCGGTAAGCTCGTGCACGACGAACGCGAGCCACTCAGCTATGTCGATCTCAACCGTGCGGGCACACCGCTCCTCGAAATCGTCAGCGAGCCCGATCTCCGTTCACCGCAGGAGGCGGTGGCCTACTTGAAAAAGTTGCACGCCATTGTCCGCTATCTCGACATCTGTGACGGCAACATGCAGGAAGGCAGCTTCCGCTGCGATGCCAACATTTCACTGCGCCCGGTGGGACAAAAGGAATTGGGCACCCGCACCGAGCTGAAAAACATGAACTCGTTTCGCAATGTCCAGCTGGCCTTGGAGTACGAGATCAGGCGGCAGCGCGATCTGCTTCTGGAAGGCGGCAAGGTGATCCAGCAGACCCTGCTGTGGGACCCGGACAGAAACCAGACCGAGTCCATGCGCGGCAAAGAAGAAGCGCACGATTACCGCTACTTTCCCGATCCCGATCTTGTCCCGGTGGTGCTCGACGAGGCCTGGATTGAGACCCTCCGGCAGCAGTTGCCCGAGTTGCCGGACAAGCGGCGATTGCGTTTTAGCCGCGATTTTGAACTGAGCGACTATGATGCCGAGATTCTCACCGCCTCCCGCGACCTTGCTGACTATTTCGAGGCTGCCTACCGGGAGTTTGGCAATGCCAAAAAGCTGAGCAATTTTATCGGCACCGAACTGTTGCGCGAGTACGGCCCCGAGCAGATCGGCACATGCCCGGTGCGGCCAGTTCAACTGGCCCGACTGCTGCTCTTGATCGAGGAGGGCAAAATCTCGGGCAAGATCGCTAAAACAGTCTTTGTCGAGATGCTGGCCACAGGCACCGATCCAGAGCAGATCGTCAAGGCCAAGGGGCTGGTGCAGATGAGTGATGAGGGCGAACTCATCGCCAAGGTGCGCGAGATCATTGCTGCCAATCCCGAGCAGCTGCAGCAATACCGCGAGGGTAAGACCAAGGTTATCGGCTTTTTTGTCGGCCAGTTGATGCAGAAGACCAAGGGGCAGGCCAATCCGCAACTGGCCAACAAGTTGTTTCTGCAGGAGTTGAACGGGTAGAGCGGGCACGAATGGATAAGAGTGAGTGGCAGCAGAAGGGCGAGGGCCATCGGCAGCGGCTCCGCGACAAGTTCCTGGAACAGGGGATCGAGGCCTTCACCGACTGCGAGGTCATCGAGCTGCTGCTCACCTTCGGTACCCCTCGTTCCGACTGCAAGGAGGCCGCGCGTTCGGCTCTTGAGCAATTCAAGACCCTGCCTGCCGTGCTCGACGCTGCGCCCGCGCAGCTGCAACAGATCAACGGCATTGGTGCCAAGAATATATTCGCCCTGCAATTCATCCAGGGGGTGGCCCGGCGCTACCTCCGTCAACGGATCGTCGGTAAAAAATACATCCATAGCTCCCGCGAGGTGGCCGATTATCTCCTTCATACCATGCGGGGTCTGCAGCATGAGGTGCTGACTGTGGTTTTCCTCGACGCCGCCCATGGCATCATCGATTCCTCAGTGGTGGCCGAGGGCACGGTGACTGTCAATACGGTCTATCCGCGGGAACTGGTCAAGGCGGCCCTGGCCCGCAATGCCAGTGGCTTGGTGATCGCCCATAACCACCCCTCCGGCTCGCTGACTCCATCCCGCCAGGACGAGGAACTGACCCGTTCGCTCCACATGGTCTGCTCGTTTATGCACATCAGCCTGCTCGATCACCTCATCATCGGCGCGGGCGATAAGGTCTACAGCTTTGCTGATAGCGGTCTCATGACTCGGATCCGCGACGACTGCCGCCGAATTCTCGAACACAGTTAGGCTGATGAACCTTGCCGCCCAGGCCGGGCTTTACCTGCATGTCCCCTTTTGCCAACAGAAGTGTGGGTATTGCAGTTTTTACTCTTTTGCCCCGCAGGCGGAGGACACGCAGCGTTATGTAGAGGCGGTGCAACTGCAGATGCGCCAGCTGGCGCGGGATGCGGATGTCCGGCCCCTGTCCTTTTCCTCCGTTTTTTTTGGCGGCGGCACTCCGTCGACCCTACCGGTTACAGTGCTGGCCGCGCTGCTCGCCGATTGCCGTGAACTCTTCTCGTTTACCGAGGAGATGCCCGAGATCACTATCGAGGTCAATCCCGGAACCATCGATGCCAAGGGTCTGCGCCAGTTGCGCCGGGCCGGGTTCAACCGTCTCTCTATCGGCATCCAGTCGTTTGCCGACCAGGAATTGCAGCAACTCGGCCGTATTCATACCAGCTGCGAGGCCCAGTCGACCATTGAGGAGGCGAGATCGGCTGGTTTTGATAATCTCAGCTTTGATTTGATGTACGGTCTGCCGGGGCAGAGCGTCAACAGCTGGCAGGAAACCTTGGAGCGGGCTCTGGCCATAGCACCGGAGCACCTGTCCTTGTATGAACTGACAGTGGAGGAAGGGACGCCGTTTTTTCTGCAGGCGGAGCAAGGCCAATGGGCGTTGCCGTCTGAGGATGCGGTCATGGCCATGATGGCCGCCACAGAGACCGCCGTCGATAGCAGCCCCCTGGAGCGCTATGAGATTTCCAATTACGCGGTTGCAGGCCGACAGTGCCGTCATAATCTCAACTACTGGCATAACGGCCTCTATCTTGGGCTTGGGCCCGGAGCGGTCTCGGCCTTCGGCGGCCTTCGGCGGTCCGCTGTTGCCGACCTGCCGGCCTTTTGTCAGCGCGTGGCCACAGGACTGTCGGTTTGGGCCGAGGAGGAGCAGTTGGATGCAGCCGCCGCTTTTCGTGAGACTGTGATCATGGGCCTGCGGCTGCTGAACGGTGTCTCGATTACGGAGTTGCGCCAGCGGTTTGGTCTCGATGTAACGATCTATTACGGCGCGAGTCTGCACCGGCTGCTTGACCAGAATCTGGTTGCCATTGAGGGAGGGCGCCTGTTCCTCACCCCTCAGGGGCTGCCCCTGGCCAATCAGGTGATGGCGGAGCTGGTCTAGCTCCGTAGTTTACAAGCAGCATAGAGTTTATCTTTCATCCTATCCAGAAGGAGGTCTGTATGGATTGCCAATTGACCGTGCTTTGCGAAAATTCAGTTGCCGTTCCCCATGGACTGATTGGGGAACACGGCTGGGCCGTGCATATCACGGCGGGTGCCCACCGGATACTGCTCGATACCGGACAGGGGCTCGGCCTGGTCAACAACAGCAGGGTATTGGGTGTTGCTTTAGATCAGCTCGACGGGATCGTCATCAGTCACGGCCACTACGATCACACCTCAGGTCTGGCCGATGCCCTACTGATCAATGGCAAGACCGACACCTACCTGCACCCGGATGGTTTTGTTGACCGCTACTGGTTCAAAGACGGGCAATGCCGGGAGATCGGCATCCGCCACAAGCAGGGATATCTGGAATCCCTTGGGGCGCAGTTCCAACTGGTGACCGGATTCACCGAGATTTTTCCGCAGGTCTATCTTACCGGCGAAGTGCCGCGGGTCACCGATTTTGAACCGCCTGACGCTACCATGAAAATCCGCTCAGCCACCGGGGAGTGGGTGCAGGACGAACTCCGCGATGATCTCTCCTTGGTGGTGGCCACCGACAAGGGGCTGGTGGTGGTCCTGGGGTGCGCCCATGCCGGATTGATTAATATTCTCACCCATGTTACCGCCAAGCTTCCCGGTCAACCGATCGCGATGGTGATCGGCGGTACCCACCTCGGCTTTGCCGATCCGACCCAGTTCAATGCCACCGTGGCTGCCTTGTACCATTTCGGCGTCCAGCGGCTGGGGGCCTCCCATTGCACGGGGCTGGCCAATTGTGCCAGGTTGCAGCATGTTTTCGGCGAACAGTTCTTTTTCGCCGCCGCCGGTACCCGATGGAATGTTAATTCATAACTATTCAGGTGGAGAGTCTGTAGGGTTCAACCTGTTTTCTCGTTTCCATATAGCGCATGATTAATGGGGAAGAGCGCCGGGAACCATGCTGCTGGATAAGATGGTAACTGTTCAGGTGTTTCCTGGGCTTGCCTTTGTTTGCGCTGCAAGGTAAAAGACAAGGTTGAAAAAAATCTCCGCATCCGTCAGGTGCGGTATGTTGATCAAGAAGTTGTTTGTCTGTCGAATAGTAGTCGGCCGGGTTGGTACGGCCGGTCCATGTACGTTGTATTTTCATTCAAACAAGGAGAAAGAGTATGGCTGGTTTTGTGTATCAGGATCCCTTTGCCCTCGGCAAAGATGAGACCAAATTTCGTTTGCTGGAGGGTTCCAGCAAGTACGTATCGGTTGAAACTTTCAACGGCCAGGAAATATTGAAAGTAGCTCCCGAAGCCGTGAAGGTGCTTGCCAATCAGGCGATGCGCGAGGTTTCCTTCCTCCTGCGTCCTGCCCACAATCAGCAGGTCGCCAAGATCTTCGACGATCCGGCATCCTCTGAAAACGACAAGGAAGTTGCGCTGGCCATGCTCCGCAACGCCGAGGTCTCCGCCAATTTTGTTCTCCCGGTCTGTCAGGATACCGGTACGGCCTGTGTCGTCGCCAAAAAGGGTCAGAACGTGTGGACCGGCTGCGACGATGCTGAGCAGATCTCTGCCGGCGTCTACACCACCTATACCGAAGAGAACCTGCGTTATTCCCAGAATGCGGCACTGACCATGTACGAGGAGATCAACACCAAAACCAACCTGCCGGCGCAGATCGATATCTATGCCACCCAGGGGTCGGAGTACAAATTCCTTTTCGTGGCCAAGGGCGGCGGCAGCGGCAACAAGACCTATCTTTATCAGGAAACCAAGGCCCTGCTTAATCCCGGCACTCTCAAGAAATTTCTGGTTGAGAAGATGAAGACTCTGGGTACGGCGGCCTGTCCTCCCTACCATATTGCCTTTGTTATCGGTGGCACCAGCGCTGAGACCTGCCTTAAAACCGTCAAGCTTGCATCCGCCAAGTATCTCGATGCTCTGCCCACCAGCGGCAATGAATACGGCCGCGCCTTCCGTGATCTGGAACTGGAGAAGGAACTGTTCGAAGCGGCCAGTAATCTCGGCTTGGGCGCTCAGTTCGGCGGTAAATATTTTGCCCACGACATCCGCGTGGTCCGTCTGTCCCGGCATGGTGCCTCCTGTCCTGTGGGCATGGGCGTTTCCTGTTCCGCTGACCGCAACATCAAGGCCAAGATCAACAAGGACGGCCTGTGGATCGAGCAGATGGACGCCGATCCCGGCAAGCTGATCCCAGCGAAATATCGTGACCGCAGTGCCTCCAAGGCGATCAAGATCGATCTCAACCAGCCGCTGGACAAGGTCCGGGCCGAGCTGACCAAATATCCGGTCTCCACGCCGCTGTCCTTGACCGGCACCATCATTGTCGGCCGGGATATCGCTCACGCCAAATGGAAAGAGATTCTGGATGCCGGCAAACCGCTGCCCGACTATCTCAAGCAACACCCAGTCTATTACGCAGGTCCCGCGAAGACGCCTCCGGGTAAACCTTCCGGATCGTTTGGTCCGACCACGGCCGGCCGCATGGATTCCTATGTCGACCTGTTCCAGAGCAACGGCGGCTCCATGGTGATGATAGCCAAGGGCAACCGCTCCCAGCAGGTCACCGATGCGTGCAAGAAGCACGGTGGTTTCTATCTTGGTTCGATCGGCGGTCCGGCAGCCCTGCTGGCCGAGGAGAATATCAAGAAGGTCGAGTGTCTGGATTATCCTGAGTTGGGCATGGAAGCAGTGTGGAAGATTGAAGTGGTTGACTTCCCGGCTTTCATCCTGGTGGATGACAAGGGCAACGACTTCTTCAAGAGCCTAGTGTAAGCGAAACGCAGTTTCGCTTATAGCCGTGTGGCTTGCAAGGCGTTAAGGCAATGACAGGCGGGGAGGGCGCGTTCCTCCCCGCCTTTTTTAACTGGGCGTATCTGCTATGGATGATTTGAAAACTTCGGAGGCCTGGCGGATTTTCCGCATTCAGGCCGAACTGATCGACGGCATTGAAACCCTCAATGATTTAGGCCCGGCGGTCTCGATTTTCGGCGGTGCCCGGTTCGGTGAGGAGTCGCCCTACTATGCCGCCGCCCGGGAGACGGCTACGCTTTTCTGTCGGCAGAATCTGGCGGTTATCACCGGCGGCGGTCCCGGCATTATGGAGGCGGCCAGTCGAGGCTGCTTCGAGGCGGGCGGCACCTCAGTCGGGTTGAATATCACCCTGCCCAGAGAACAGCATCCCAACCATTACCAGAATCGCAGCCTTACCTTCCGTTATTTCTTTATCCGCAAACTGATGTTTGTCCGCTATGCCATGGCCTATGTCATTTTTCCCGGCGGCTTTGGCACCATGGACGAATTTTTCGAGTCCCTGACTTTGATCCAGACCGGCAAGATCCGCCGTTTCCCCATCGTCTTGTTCGGCAGCCGTTATTGGCAGGGATTACTGGACTGGATTCGGGCGGAGATGCTGCCGAACAAATGTATCGGCTCCGATGATCTCGATCTGTTTCATGTGGTCGATACCCCGGAAGCTGTGGCAGAGGTCATCGGCACCTATATGGATCAATGCCGCCAGTTTCAGGGCGAGCAGCGACGGACCACAATTTGATGATGGGATTACTCAGGCAAAACGTCGGGAGCCGCTAATCGTACAATTTTAGGGGAGGTGTAGAATGAATCCGCAACTGAACTTCATTTTTTCGCGACGCAGCATCCGTAAATTCACCCAACGTGAGATTCCGGAGATCATGCTGTTCGATCTCCTGGAAGCGGCCATGGCAGCCCCTTCAGCGGTGGCCAAGGACCCATGGCACTTCATTGTGCTGCATTCGCGCGCCACTATCGATCAACTGGCTACGGTTCTGCCCAACGGTCAGATGCTCAAAGAGGCAACAGCTGCTCTGGTTGTCTGTGGTGATCTGCTTCAGGCGCATGATCAGCAGCTCTCCTTTCTGCTCCAGGATCTGAGCGCCGCGATTGAAAATATTTTGTTGGCCGCTAACGCTCTGGGGTTGGGGGCTTGCTGGCTGGGCATCCATCCCCGCGAGGAGCGGATTGCAGCGGTTTCCGAACAATTCGCCTTATCCGCACAGGTCATTCCGGTTGCCGTTATTGCTCTTGGCTGGCCTGCGCAAGAACAGGCGCCCCGCACCCGGTATAATCCGGATTGCGTGCATCAGGAGCGCTGGTAAGCAATCAAGGCAGGTGGATGCACACACTTGCCCTATAATCAAACCTGCTCGTCCGTCCACATATCCTTGGTGAACCGGACACATCTGTTCCGCCCTTCATCCTTGGCCCGGTAGAGGGCTACATCGGCATACTTGATGCAGCTCCAGAGCGTACCGGTATCGGCTGGGAACTCGCTTGTCCCCAGGCTGATGGTTTTCTGGATGATGCCATCTGGTAATTTTATCACCATATGTTCGATATTACTGCGAATTTTCTCAGCGACCCGTAAGCTTTCTCCCTCGCTGATATCGAGCAGCACCGCTAAGAATTCCTCCCCTCCAAAACGGATGACAATGTCCGCCTCGCGCACACTCTGCCGGATGATTTTAGAAGTCTCTTTGAGAACAATATCACCAGCTGTGTGCCCGTGGGTATCGTTGACCTGTTTGAAATAGTCCAGGTCACACATGATAAGCCCAATCGCCTTGCCCCTGCGCAGGACTCCAGCGACAATTTTTTCCGCATATTCCTGAAGATAGCGACGATTGTGTAAACCGGTCAATCCGTCGATCAGGGCTGAATCGCGCAGTGAACCCATCAATCGTTTGGTTTCGATGACGGCCAGGGATTCGTTGATGTAAGCCTCTGCCTTGAAGATTTTTGCATCCTTCTCGACGACAGCAGACTGGGTATCGGCCGCATCAAAGATAAATTGTACAACGGCAACCGTGGCACCGCCGACCACGATGGGGAGGCAATAGTGCGTGCGGCCATCGTGGGCTGTGAATTGTCGGCAGATATCAGGGAAGGTGTTGGAGCTGACAATATGGCCGGTTCGTTTTGCTTTGCAAAGATCGCAATTATCAAGGATGCCAAGATGGCACAACATTTCTGCCTGATCAAAACTGTTTGGGTAGGTCAGTATCATCTCATCTTTCGCATTGTTGACCTGATAGATGAAACAGCCGCTGATTCCGAGCTTCTGAGTAAACACCTGGCCCATTCTTTGGTACACTTCTTCAAGGGTGGTATCTTCCTCAATGACTTTTTTGAAGACCGTGAGGTTGTTGATTGACTCCATGAGGCTGTTAAATTTTGCGGAGAGCAGGCCGATTTCGTCGTTAGAGATTATGGCAATGCGCCTGGTTAAGGCTGTATGGCCCTTCCCGCTGGCAATATCCTGGAGTCCATCAATGACCTTCTGGAGAGGATGGGTGATCGATGCAGCAGCCAGGAAAATAATGACAAAGGTTATTGCAACAGAGAGGACGATAATAAGGACGATGCGGTCTCGCAGCGAGAAGACACTGGCGAGGAATTCCGAGGCATTCTGAGTTGCGGCAACGCTCCACCCCTTTCCCTTGACCGGGGTGAATCCTGCTATCTTATTAATGCCTCTGAAAACATACGATTCCGCACCGGTTCGACCGTCTATCATTGCTGAAGAGATTTTTTCCATGCCCTCAACTTTTTTCAAATCAAGTTTCAGGATATTTTTTTCATCTGGATGCGCAATGATGATGCCTTCTTCATTAATCATGAAACAATAACCTGTTTCACCGATTTTCCGGGCGGTGACCAAGTTCGTGATAACGGATCCCTTCAATAGGGCGCCAAACATTCCTAAAAAGGCCCCGTTGTCTGTAAAGATGGGGGCACAGACAACTATTGTCAGTTCATTTGTTGATTTGGAGCGGACGATATCACCGGCCACCGACCGTCTTGTTGTTTTTGCTTCCACAAAGCTCGGATGATTGGCAATATCCCAGCTCTTGAGGATTTCTCCCGCCTCAGCTGTCTCGGCATAAATGGTTCCTACTGCATCGGTAATAAAGAGCGCCGAATAATTGGTTTTGAGTAGCTCAAAGCGTTTTTTCAAGTCCTGGTGAATCACCTTCACCGCTTCAGCGGCACCAACGATACCCTTGGCGTTGACGGTCTCGGCGGCTATTTTCACCTGGGTCCGGGCGGCAAAGGCAGCGGTGAATTTCATTTCTCCTTCGAGCGTAGCTGTGACCTGCATCGCCGTGCCTTCGGCGATGAATTGTTCATTGGTTTTACTTAGCTGGGTGACGGCCTTGGCTGAGTCTGTTATGGCGACATAACCGCTCACTGCCATGGGAATGAGAACAATCAAGATGCCACCTACAATGAGTTTGAAACGAATTGAAGCGAAATTCATGCAGACTTTCCTTTCTGTGCAGATGTTCCTTGGATCTATAGCATTTTGCTAAAGGTGTCGAAGTAGGTTGGTTGATGCGTGAATGCCCCTCGTGTCGGCAGGAAGCAACTCTTGGGCATGATTTTTTTGAATTGTATAACGTGTTATTACGGTATAGCACAATGATAACATGAATAAATAGAGATAAATATCGGGACCGTAATAACCGATAGGTATACTTGATGCCAACCATCTTCTCGGAAAGCTTTCAATTGGCAATATGCATGTTTGTTGTGCCGCCTGAGTTGACCATAAGTTTCCCTCGTCACAGAAAATCAGGAAATCGGTGCAGCGCAATGCGTGTAGTGGATATTGAAATAAATTATTGACTTGTAACCTGCTGTTTTGTAGGATTATTTTGTCATCTGTTCTGTTCGGGCTACGAGGTGGTATACAGCAAAGTTACCCCTGCAGGCTGCTGATTGATCAATTCTGTCTTCACGGACAGTCGCAAAAAATCACATTGGGAGAGCAATTGGACCGAAATCGCCCCAAGAGCAGCGCTGTTTGCCTCCCTCCCGCCGATTCCCTTCATTGGGCTGGCGTGTTCATCCGGCTGGAGACAAGCCTCCCAACCTGCAACAACCTACAGGGGTGCCCACGCACCACGCACTCTGCAAATAATAAGTTGTGTAAGAAATATGTATCGTCATCGCTTTCATAGTTGAAGTGTGAAGCCTATGGATTGCGTAAAGGGAGAAGGAAGCATGGAGAAATCGCGAAGAATGAATAATGAAAAAGACGCATCGCTTAGGCGAGGGGACAGGGGAAATATGAAAAAAGCTTTTTCTGTCTGCGCCATGCTCATGACTTTTTTTGCGGCACAGGTCAATGCTGCTGAGAATATACCGGCGGCCGCAACACCAGGCGCGGCAATGCCCAGGTTGCAACAACCGTCTTTTACCACCGAGAGCATGCCCGCCGTTGTGATCCCGGCTCTGCGCGAGCGACCCTTGGGGGCCGATGAGGGCCCCAAAATCATGGTGAAGCAATTTGAACTGGAAGGCTTTGTTGATCACCCTGGTTTAATCAAGGTCACCGAGGTCAAGGAGCTGGTTGAGAGCCAACGGCAGAAGTGGGCTTCCGGCATGACCATGGGCCAGATGCAGTTGGTGGCGGACGAGGTCACCACCTACTATCGCAACCACGGGCTGATCCTCTCTCGGGCCTATATTGCCGCCCAGACCGTCACCAATGATACCGTCAAGCTCACGCTTCTGGAAGGCAAGCTTGGTGCTGTGATCAGGGTGGGCGGGGCTGATCCGCGGTATTCGGAAGCGATGCTGCAGAAACCGTTTGTGCCGCTCCAGGGCAAGGCTGTGGTCAAAGAGGACTTCGAGAGCGCCCTGCTGTATCTCCTTGACTATCCCGGTCTCAGATATAACGCGGTGGTTAAATCCGGAACCGAGCTAGGAACGGCTGATCTCTATCTCAATGTCACTGAAGAGCGGTTGTTCAATGCGGCCTTGAGCGTAGACAACTATGGCTCCAAGTATACCGGTGAAATTCGTCCCCGTCTTGACATCCTAGTGAACAACCCCACCAAGGCAGCTGACAAATTGGGCCTCACCTTCATGGAAACTCTTAACCCCAATAAAGATTTTTATTGGGGCGCGGCTTACGAGCGGCCTCTTCCCTGGGGCAATAATTTCATAGGGGTTGATTTCTCCAGGAATGCTTTTGACGTTGGCAGTAATCTCCAGGAGATGGAGCTCTCCGGCGTGGCAGAAACCCGGGATATTTATCTCAAGCACTCCTTCACAAGGAGCCGCACCGGCAGCATCTTCGGACTGGTCCGGTTTGCCAGTATTACCGCCGAGACCATCCAGCACGACGCCACCACATTTAAAGATGATTTAAGTGTCCTCTCGGCCGAGGCTCAGGTCACCGATTACATGGACCCGTTGTTCGGGGGCGGGGTGAACAACCTCAATGTCAGCGTCTCCCACGGATTTAAAGATTTCCTCGGCTCCAACAGCCACAATGATCCTGGCACCAGTCGGGTTCTCGGCAGCGGTGACAAAGCAACTATAGATTTCACCAAGGTGAATGGCGAGTATTCCCGGCTGCAGAAGCTGTGGCCCAATGCCTCCTTGCTCTTCCGCCTCAAAGGCCAGGCCTCAGACTCCCCGCTGGTTTCCGTGGAGCAGTTTCCCCTGGGTGGTCCGGATACGGTCCGCGCCTATCGGCAAGCCTTGTATATGATGGATCAGGGCTATTTCTCCTCGCTTGAGCTGATTTTCAGCGCCCCTGGTTTTGCCGATAGTCCTGCTTTTTTCAATCGGACCTGGGGTGAGCTCCTGCAGGTATCCGTGTTTTATGATACGGCAGGAGGCTGGCTCAAAGACCCGCTTTCCAATGAAGATCAATCCGGCTACCTGTCTGGTGTTGGTGTAGGGGTCCATTTCGCCCTGCCCGGGAGCTTCTCGGCCAATATGTCGGTGGCCAAGCCTGTGGGCCGCCTGGTGGCAGACGACTGCCGTGATATGTACACCTACTTTAAGCTCTCATATCAGTATTGATGGCATTGCAAAGATACAATCCGACTATTTGTGTGCGACTGTTATCGTCCACAAAATATAGCATGAGGGAACGTCCATGAGCTTACGAAGCATAAAGAAGACCATGCAGTGCATTGTTGAGATGAAGCAAGGGCGGGCGCCGGATCAGGCCCGATCTTCCTTGGCCAGCACTATCGGCCAATGCCTGGCGCTGGTTCCGGCCGGCGTACTGGCTTCCAGCCTGGCTTTTGCCAGTCCACAGGGGGGCACGGTCGTTGGCGGCACCGGCAGCATCCAGCAGCCCAGCACCACCCAGACCCTCGTGAACCAGCAGAGCCAGAACATGGCCATCGACTGGCGGACCTTCAATCTTGCAGCCGGTGACATGGTACGGTTTGTCCAGCCTTCGCCCTCTGCCTCGGTCCTTAACCGGATTTTTGATCAGAACCCGAGTCAAATCTTCGGTTCCATCCAAGCCAATGGCCGGGTCTTTCTCGCCAACCCCAACGGCTTGATCTTTGGCGAGGGAGCCAAGGTCAATGTCGGCAGTTTTGTCGCCACGACCCTCAATGCCAATGTGCAGGATTTCATGCTGAGCGGGTCTCTTCGCCTCGGCGATGCCACTACTTCGGCTGGCGGTGCTATTATTAACCGCGGCCTGATCCAGGCTGCCACCGGCGGCAGTGTCACTCTGGTGGGCGGCAGCGTCAGCAATGAGGGCGTTATCGTGGGCACCAAAGGTTCCGTCAATCTGGCCTCGGGCCGGACAGCGGTCCTTGATTTCGATGGCGACGGTTTGCTCAGCTTCGCGGTGAGCGGCGATGTCCTGGAGAACGCGATCGGCGCGAAAAACGCGGTAGCCAACTCCGGAACCATAACGGCGGATGGCGGCCAGGTGCTGCTGACCGGCAAGGCGGCCAAGGATGTCTTTGCCAATGTGGTCAACAACACGGGCATTATCCAGGCCAACACCATTGACACCAGTAACGGCACTATCCGTCTGGTCGGCGGGGATACAGGTATTGTCGCCAACAGCGGCACCCTGCAGGCCAAGGGCGTCAATGCCGGCGAGAAGGGCGGCACCGTTCAGATGCTGGGTGAAAAGGTCGGCCTGTTCGATACCGGCAAAATTGATGTCTCCGGCGATGCTGGCGGCGGCACGGCCCTGGTGGGCGGCGATTTTCAGGGCAAGAATCCTGCTATCCGCAACGCTACCATGACCTATGTTGGCAAGGATACCACCATTGACGCCAGTGCTAATGGCAAGGGTGATGGTGGCAAGGTTGTTGTCTGGGGTACCGACTCCCTCGCCATGCATGGAACTATCCGGGCCCGCGGGGGTGCTAATGGCGGGGATGGTGGCTTTGTCGAGACCTCTTCGCACGGTGCCTTCTCGGTCACGAAAGCGCCGGATATCAGCGCGGCGCATGGCAAGGGCGGTATCTGGCTAATTGATCCGTCCGATCTGACAATCGACAATGCGGCGGATAACGACATCGGTGGCGATGGCAGCTTAGGTACTCCGTTTGCGCCGCAAGGAGCCGGTGGCGCTCATATTTCATGGTTAACAATCGACACAGGGCTTTCAGGTGGCAATGTTACCGTTACTACGGTAGGTTCCCCCAATTTCGCAGGTGAGTTCGGTGACATCACCATTGGTGCTGCTTATACGCTTACTAATGTCAATAAGCTGACCATCTCCGCTGCCCGTGACCTCTCTATCAACTCTGGTAACAGCATAACCCGCAGCGCAGTCGGCGATCTAGCCTTGATCGCAGCTCGAGATCTAAACATTGGAGCCAATATCACTCTTACCGGGGCGAGTACGCTCGAATTGGCCGCGACTACGGGTTTGGTCAGTCAACTCTCTGCAACCACTATAACAGCGGATGGCGGCGTCACGATTACTGGCGCAGGCTCACAGCAGAGTGATACGGCGGTTATTGCAGGCAACGGTAGTCTCACTAAGCAGGGCGCCGGATCTTTCGACCTTTTTGGCAATAATACTTATTTAGGTACGACGACGGTCACGGGTGGCACGTTGATTGCGGATAGCCCCAATGCTCTGGGGGCCTCCGGTGGTGGGGGCATTACTGTGTCTAACGGCGCAAGGTTGATGGTTAGTGACGAGGTGGCGTTTGGTAAGAACATAACGATCAATGTTGGTACCCTGGAACTGAGATCAACAATTGCAAACGTCAAGTCGACTGTTACATTTGGTGCTGGAGCAAACGGACTTGACTACTCAGATTATGGTGCCCCAGTGACGATCAACCAGCAAACTGGAACAGCCACGGGTATCGCTGCAATCACTAATTTTAACAACATCGGCACCTTGGTCGGTGTAGATACACTTACTGGTAACTCCACAACCCTGATTGGTACCGATGCTGGTCAGGCTTTTAACATCACCGGCGCGAATGCAGGTACTGCTGGCTCTTTGAGTTTCACGAATGTGACCGATCTGGTCGGCGGCACGGGAGCTGACGTGTTCACGCTGTCAGGCACGGGCCGTATTACAGGGACGATCAGTGGCGGTGGTGATGTGGCGTCTAACAATACGCTGACGGGTAACGACGTGACCAGCGGTTGGGCGATCAGTGGTGCCAATGCGGGCACGCTCACTGATACGACTGGCGCCAACGTCTTTACCAATATCGGTCATCTGATTGGCGGGACGGGAGCTGACACGTTCACACTGGCCTCTGGCGTATCGAGCTTTGTTGGTTCGATTGCTGGCGGCGGCG
>CAZSIJ010000033.1:0-38664 GCA_964607065.1 uncultured Desulfobulbus sp.
AGAGTTCGTCAAGGAGATGATCGAAAAGAAAGACGGCAAGATCATCTACACTTGGAGGAATCCCGACGAGAGTGAATATCGGGAAAAATTGGTATTTTTCAATTACATCCCCGAATTTGACTGGATCGTCGCTTCCTCCAGCTATGTTGAAGAATTCTATGAACCGTTGAAGTATATCCGGTACATATTCGGCGCAATTTTTATCGGTTCCCTGTTTTTTCTGTTTGTGCTGACCTATCTGTATTCCTCCTATATAGCTGGTTTTCTCAACAGATTGATCCAGGGGTTTCAAGCCGGTAGCGCCGGCGACTATTCGGCCCGGCTGACCAAAACCTTTCAGGACGAATTCGGACGGTTAAGCGACTACTTTAATGATTTCATGGAACAGTTGGCCTCGTACCACATCTCACTGCAGCAGGAAATTCAGGTGCGCCGTCAGTCGGAGGCTGCCTTGCAACAGGCGCATGCCTCTTTGGAGCGCAAGGTTGAGGAACGTACAGTTGAACTGAGAACCGCCAAGGAGGCTGCTGAAAACGCCAACCGGGCCAAGAGCGTTTTTCTGGCTAATATGAGCCATGAGCTGCGAACCCCGATGAACGCAATTTTGGGTTATTCTCAATTGATGCAGCGGGATGTGTCTTTGCAGCACGAGCAGAGAGAATATCTGCAGACCATTAATCGGAGCGGCGAGCACTTGCTGGCACTGATTAACGAGGTTCTCGATATTGCCAAAATAGAGGCACGGCGTATCACCATCGAACCCGTCACCTTTGATCTGCACAGATTGCTGTACGATATTGAAACCATGTTCCGTGTCAGAACCAACGCCAAGGGGTTGCAATTCGAATTTTTTGGGATCGACGACTTGCCCCGGTATGCGGTGACCGATGACAACAAATTGCGCCAGGTTCTGATCAACCTCCTGGGAAACGCCGTTAAATTCACGGAAAAAGGAGGCGTCACCGTCAGAGTGGCCATAAAAAAATTTTCTGCCCCCGACATGCGCCTGGTTATCGAGGTAGAGGATACCGGCCCGGGCATCGCAAAGGAGGAACAGGAGACGGCTTTCGGATATTTTGAACAGACTCTCAGCGGCAGGCAAGCGCAGAGCGGAAGCGGTTTGGGGCTCTCCATCAGTCGTGAGTATGCCCGCTTGATGGGAGGGGATATTACTGTGACCAGTCGGGTGGGGGAAGGGGCCACTTTTTGCGTTGAGATTGGTATCGCAGAGGGGTGCAAAGCGGATCTCAAGAGAAAGGATTCGCTGCAACGGGTTATCGGCCTAGCGCCGGGCCAGTCGATCCCCCGCATCTTGGTGGTCGATGACAAGAAGGAAAACCGGGCACCGCTGGTCAGGCTTCTTGAAATAGCTGGTTGTAATGTCCGTGAAGCTGTTGATGGTCGGGAGGCGGTGGAAGTCTTTAGCCAGTGGCATCCCGATTTCATCTGGATGGATATCCGCATGCCGGTCATGGACGGACTGGAAGCGACCCGGCTCATTAAGGCGACTCAGGATGGAATAACAACACCTATCGTAGCGGTGACTGCCAGTGCCTTGGCCGAGGATAGGGGGCCGATTCTGGCTGCTGGTTGTGACGATTTGGTGCGGAAGCCGTATCGTGAACAGGAAATTTTCGAGGTTATGGCGAAACATCTGGGATTGAGGTATCTCTATGAACAGGGGCAGGGAGAAGAAGCCCAGACCCTGGCATTGACCGACGAACAGTTGCGGACCCTGCCGGAAGATCTACGCAACGGATTGCACGAGGCGGTTCTCAGATTGGATACAGTCTGCACTTTGGAAGCGATCGAGGAGATCGGGGCATCGCATCCCGATATCGGTGCTGTTTTAAAAAAATTAGTCAATGATTTTGAATATGAGCGTCTGTTGAACATGATTGAGGATAGTGTCCTGCCTTCTGATACTCCTAACAAAACAACCTGAAAGATGAATAATTCTGAACAGTCATACAAAATCTTGGTCGTTGACGATGTGCCGGCAAACCTGAAGCTGTTGTCGGAGATCCTTTCAGGATACGGCTACCAGGTCCGCCCTGCATCTTCCGGGTCTATGGCGCTCAGAACGGTGGAGGCGGAAGCGCCGGATCTTATTCTCCTGGATGTGAGAATGCCGGAGATGGATGGTTATGAGGTCTGTCGCCGTTTGAAGGCCGACGAGAAGAATCGTTCGATTCCGGTGATTTTTGTCAGCGCTCTTGATGAGACGACGGACAAAGTCAAAGGCTTTGAGGCCGGAGGGGTTGACTTCATCACCAAGCCGTTCCAACCGGTTGAGATGTTGAAACGGATAGAAACGCACCTTTCCCTGCGACTTCTGCAACTACAGCTGGAGACCCAAAATCTTCAGCTCTGCCAGGAAATACTGGAACGCGAGCAGGTTGAAGTGGTGTTGCGAAAACAAGAGGCCCACCTGGAAGAACTCGTGGCCGCTCGCACAGCGGCGCTTCAGTTGGAAATCAAAGGGCATAAACAGACAGAAGAAACGCTTAAGGATTCCGAACGACGGTTGGCAGATATCATCAATCTGCTTCCCGATGCAACTTTTGCCATAGACCTCGAGGGCAAGGTCATCATCTGGAACCGGGCAGCCGAGGAGTTCACCGGCATCAAGTCCGAAGATATGCTGGGCAAGGGCAATTACGAATATGCTCTGCCTTTTTATGGAAGAAGACGACCGATTCTGGTGGATCTGGTACTGACGCCCTCCGATGAAGCCAATTCCTTTTATCCTCGAATCAAGAGCGAGAAAGGGATGCTCATCGCCGAGGCTTACACTCGTTCTTTCAAGAGCGGTGAGGTGTATCTTCTGGGCACAGCTGCCCCTCTCTATGATGCTAAGGGCACTGTCATCGGTGCTATTGAAACACTTCGCGATATCACCGGTCGTCACCGGCAGGAAGAGGCGCTGCGGGAATCTGAAAGGCGTCTGTCGCAAATTATCGATTTCTTGCCTGATGCAACCTTTGCCATAGATCTTGAAGGCCGGGTCATTGCCTGGAATAGGGCGATAGAGGAGATGACCGGGGTCAAGGCGGAAGCGATGCTGGGCCAGGGCGAGTATGCATACAGCGTCCCCTTTTACGGGACACCGCGTCCGATTCTGATTGACCTGGTGTTTAAGTCTGATGAAGAGATCCGGCAGAAATATTTTTTTGTGAGGAAAGAGGGAGCGTGCCTCCTTGCCGAGGCTGATGTGCCGGTCAAAGGAGAGCCTCTTGTCCTCTGGGGAATAGCTAGGCCTTTGTTCGACAGCAAGGGCAATCTCGTTGGCGCTATCGAATCTATCCGTGATATCACCGAGCGCAAGCGGGCGGAATCGGCGATTCGCGAGGCGAACGAGCGTTTTAGATCCGTTTTGCATGCCGCCACAGGGTACTCCATTATCGGCACCGATCAGGATGGCATCATCAAGGTCTTCAACGAAGGCGCGGAGTTGATGCTCGGCTATAGTGCCGAAGAGGTTATCGACAAGGCAAGCCCGGAGATGATGCATGACCCCGAAGAGATCGTCGCTAGAGCTGTGGAAATAGGGATCGAACCCGGATTCGAGGTGTTGGTTGCCGCCGCCCGTCGGGGTGAAACCGAGACCCGTGAGTGGACCTACATTCATAAGGACGGCTCCCGCCTCACGGTTTCTCTGACCGTTACGGCCATGCACAGCGAGGCAGGGCTCTTGACCGGGTTCATCGGCATGGCTCGCGATATCACCGCTGAGAAGAAATTGGAGCAGCAATTTATCCAGTCCCAGAAGATGGAGTGCGTAGGCTTGTTGGCTGGCGGGGTGGCGCATGATTTCAACAACCTGCTGACCCCGATTCTTGGGTATACCGAAATGCTGGTCAGGGGGTTTTCTGAGGATGACCCTCGGCGGAAACGGCTTCAGCAAGTGAAGGAGGCCGCTGACCGTGCCAAGGATTTAACGCATCGTTTACTCACCTTCAGCCGAAAACAGATCATCGAGCTCAAAACCTTGGATTTGGGTGATATAGTTCACCAGTTTGAAGAAATACTGTATCGGACCATCCGCGAGAACATCCAGATCGATATCGTGATTGCCCCCTCGTTGGGCAAGGTGCGGATCGATGCGGGGCAGATCGAACTGGTGTTGCTCAATCTGTCGGTCAATGCCCAGGACGCTATGCCCGAAGGCGGCAAACTGACGATCGAGGTCAAGAATATCGATCTCGATGCATCCTATGCGGCAAGCCATGCTGATATTTCACCGGGACCGTATGTCATGCTGGCAGTGAGCGATACCGGCAGTGGTATGGACGAGAAGACGACGGCACATATTTTTGAACCCTTCTTTACCACCAAGGAACTGGGCAGGGGCACCGGACTTGGCCTTTCGACTGTGTACGGCATCGTCAAGCAGCATGGTGGTTCTCTTTACGTCTATTCCGAGAAAGATAGGGGGAGCGTCTTCAAGGTGTTTCTGCCGCGAGTGGCCGAGGAGGGCATGCAGGAGGAACTGACATTGTCCCTGGGTAATACAGTCGTTGCCGGTTCGGAAACAATTCTGGTGGCAGAGGACAGTGAAATCGTCCGGTTGCTGGTGAGCGATATGCTCGAAAGTTTCGGGTATAACGTGCTTGTAGCGGAGAGCCCTGAGCGCTGTGTCGAAATAGCCAGAGAATACCAAGGCACCCTCGATCTGCTCCTGACCGATGTCGTTATGCCGGGGATAAACGGCATGGAGCTGATTAATCTGCTCAGGGAGGCGCGGCCGGAGCTGAAAGTACTGTTTATGTCGGGGTATTCCAGCAATGTCATCGGGCATCATGGTGTGCTCGATCAAAAAGTGGCTTTTGTCCAGAAGCCATTTACGGTACAGAGTCTGTCCGAAAAGGTCAGGCAAGCGCTGGGCAACTGAGACCGACGACAACCTCTACGGGTATGAACCCTTCATCCTGTTTTGTTCTTTACATGTTCAGATAAAGCAATCGTGAGATATATTTTTCCCTAAGTAGCATCGAGACGATACCGGGCGGCACGTTTAATCAGCCCAAAACATTCTATTTCAACGGCAAATCCCCTCAATGAAAATTCGTAGACTCACCCCGGAATATTATCCAAAGGTTGCCGCATTGTTGCAGCAGGCCTTCCCACGGAGCAAATATGAAGTGCAACTCTTCGATACATTGCATGACAAGGGGAGGGTCCTGCAGGAATGGGTGTGCCTGCATCGCGATACGGTCACTGCCTATATAGCCTTTTCAAAGGCCTATGATGGTACAACGGAGTGCGGACTGCACCTGGCACCGCTTGCAGTAAAACCGCAGATGCAAAATCAGGGGATTGGTGCTGAGCTACTCCGTTTTGCTTTGCGCCAGGATGACATCAAGGATAGCCCCCTCTTTGTTTTGGGCAATGCTAAGTTTTTTCAGAAGTTTGGATTTGAGCGCTGCGCGTTCCCTGTTTGTCCTTTTGATAAAGACAATGCGCAATTCCTCAGCCTTCGCAATGCCTCAGACCGCCAGTTCACGGTGCGGTATGAACCGGAGTTCAAGGCTAAGGTTAAACATAATAAATAGGTTTGTCTCCAATATGTCCCATACACTCTGAGACACTGTGAAAAAAACATATCTTCTCATTATCCCGGTCGTGGCTCTGGGCCTTTTTTTCGGCTATCTCTATTTGACTCGGGAAAAGCCGATCAAGGTGACCGTGCAAGCAGTCGAAAACGGCATAGTGGAAGCCACGGTGGCCAACACCCGCGCCGGTTCGGTCAAGGCTCGGCACCGGGCTAATCTCACTCCGCCCGTCGGCGGCCAGATTGCCACCCTTAATGTCCGCAAGGCCGATACGGTCAAGGCGGGACAGGTGTTGCTGACCCTGTGGAACAAAGATCTGCAGGCGGAGGTGCAACTGGCGAAAAGCGAGGTGGTTGCTGCTGAGGCCACGGTCAGGGAAGCATGCCTGATGGCCGATCTGGCTCAACGTCAGGCTGGACGCCAGACGGATCTCCGTCAGAGTCGCGCTTCTTCCGAATCAAAATATGACGAAGCCGTAGCTGCGGCCCGGTCGAAAAAGGCTATCTGCGAGGCGGCTGCAGCCCGTCGCGCAGTGAGTGCGGCCAAGGTCGATGCAGCGAGCGCCATGGTTGAACGTACTATTCTCATCGCTCCCTTTGACGGTATTGTTGCCGCGGTCAACGGTGAAGTCGGCGAATACCTTACACCCTCGCCGCCAGGAATAGCGACCCTGCCGGCAGTTGACCTGATCAACATGGAAACGCTCTATGTCGCCGCTCCCATCGATGAGATCGACGCCGCCCAGATCCGGCCGGGCATGGCCACAAAGATCAGTCTGGACGCCTTTCCCAAGCAGAGCTTCAAGGGTAAGGTACGCACTATTGCCCCTTATGTTCTTGAGCAGGCCAAGCAAGCCCGCACCGTCGAGATCGAGGCCGATTTCTTGGAGTCTTCCGCACCCGGCAATCTCCTGGCCGGGTACAGCGCCGATGTTGAGATTATCCTCGATGCTCGGCCTGAGGTTTTGCGGATACCCACTGAGGCGGTATTGAAGGATGGTTTTGTCTATCTCTTGCACCCAGAGAAAAACCGGTTGGAACGCCGCCCGATCAAGACGGGTCTTACCAACTGGAAATTCACCGAAGTCAGCTCGGGTTTGACCCAAGGGGACCGGGTCGTGACCTCCATCGACAGGCAGGGCTTGAAGGACGGGGTGCTGGTACAGATTGAGAGCAGCACGGAACCAATGGTAAAGAAATGATCGAGCTGCGCGAAGTCAGCCGTATCTTTACTGTCGGCGGTCAGGAGGTGCGGGCTATGGATAAGGTGTCGCTGACGATCAACCCCGGCGAATACCTCTCAATCATGGGCCCGTCGGGATCGGGCAAGTCAACCCTGCTCAACACACTGGGCCTGCTCGACACCCCCAACAGCGGTACGTATCTCCTTGAAGGCCTGAATGTCACTAGCCTCAGCGATACCCAACTGGCTGCGACCCGCAGCCGCAAGATCGGATTCATCTTCCAGTTTTTTCACCTCATCCCCCGTCTGACCGCTCAACAGAACATTGAGCTGCCCCTGCTCCTTGCCGGAACACCCCGCAAGGAACGAATGGAACGCAGCAGTCGCCTGATCGAAGCCTTCGGGCTCGTTGACCGGCGGCATCATCGCCCGGACGAACTCTCCGGCGGTCAACGGCAACGCGTGGCGATTGCCCGGGCGGTGATCAATGAGCCAGCGGTGCTGCTTGCCGATGAGCCGACCGGTAACCTTGATCGTTCTTCCGGAGCGGAGATCATCGAGTTGATGGAGAATTTGAACAAGAACGGACTGACCCTGGTGGTGGTTACCCATGACCCGGAGATCGGCGAGCGGGCACGGCGTCACGTTCGGGTGGTGGACGGCAGAATCGCCAGCGATACCCTGAAAAGTTGAGAGACCATGCGACCTCTTGATACCATCGGCTTTGCCCTGACCAGTCTCGGCAGCAACCGGGTGCGGACTGCGCTGATGCTCCTGGCCATGAGTATCGGGGTAGCGGCGGTGGTACTGTTAACCGGCATCGGTAACGGGGCCCGGCTTTACATTGTCGATCAGTTTTCCTCCCTAGGCACCAATCTGGTGATAGTCATTCCGGGACGCACCGAGACTGCCTCCAACACTCCGGCCACCCTGATCGGCGAGACACCGCGCGACCTGACGCTCAATGACGCCAGAGCCTTGGAACGGGGTGACATGGTGCGACGGATGGCACCGCTTAATATTGGCGAGTTGAACGTCAAGCGGCGTGGCAAGGAGCGGCAGGTGCCGGTGCTTGGCTCGACCGCAGCCCTGCTCGAGGTCCATCACCTCCATATGGAGCGAGGCACCTTCCTGCCCGAAGAGGATATGGAGATTGCCCGTCCGGTCTGTGTGCTCGGGGCCAAGGTTTATCGGGAACTGTTCGGTCAGGAGAATGCGCTGGGGGAAATGGTCAAGCTCGGCGGTTTCCGGTGCCGGGTGATCGGTATTCTTGCCACAGAGGGGCGCTCGCTCGGGTTTGATACCGAAGAGCTGGTGGTGGTGCCTGTCGCCTTTGCCCAGATGCTGCTTAATACCAGCGGCCTTTTCCGCATTCTGGTCGAAGCCAAGGACTTGGGCGGCCTCGACCGGCTGAAAAAGTATATCTCCACCACCATTGCCAAGCGGCACTACGGCGAGGAAGATGTCACCATCATCACTCAGGATTCGGTGCTGGCCACCTTTGACAAGATTTTCAAGGTTCTGACGCTTACCGTGGCCGGGATAGCCGGGATCAGTCTGGTGGTCGCTGGTATCCTGATCATGAATGTGATGTTGATGGCCGTGGCCCAGCGCACCGCTGAGATCGGCCTGTGCAAGGCTCTGGGTGCGGGACAGTTGCAGATTATGGCGCTGCTGGTGACCGAGGCCCTGCTGCTCTCAACCATAGGAGGGCTGATTGGTCTGTTGCTCGGTTTTGCCGGTTCTTGGGCTGCCGTCCAGATGTATCCGACCCTGCAGACCACTCCGCCACTTTGGGCCATTGTTGCCGCCATGGGCACGGCGCTGCTGACCGGTTTTGTTTCCTCACTGCTGCCTGCCCGCCGGGCGGCGCGGCTTGATCCGATCCAGGCCCTAGCCCGGCACTGATCGCCATGGATATCCTCGATCAGGTCCAGTTCATCACCACCTCCATTCGATCAAAACGGCTCCATTCCTTCCTCACTGGCTTGGGTATTGCGGTGGGCATTGCCGCTGTCATCCTCCTCACCTCCATGGGCGAGGGGTTGCAACGCTTTGTCGTTGCCGAGTTCACCCAGTTCGGCACCAACCTGATCGCCATCAATCCGGGCAAGGTCACCACCATGGGCACATCGCTTGGGGTGATCGGCTCGGAGCGGTTGCTCACCTTGGAAGACTGCGACGCCCTGCGCCAGATTCCACGGGTGGAGGCAGCAGTGCCCATGGTGCAGGGCAACGCCGAGGTTAAGGCGGGTGGCCGCACCCGGCGGATCACGATTTACGGGGTCGGTCCGGACATGGACCGCGCCTTTCGCCTACAGGTGAAGAGCGGCCGCTTTCTACCTCCTGACGATGCCCGTACCGCCCGGCCCTTTGTGGTGCTGGGTCACAAAACCCGGCAGGAACTTTTTCCGGGCCAAAATCCGCTTGGCGAACGCATCCAGATAGGTAATTTTCCCGGCCGGGTGATAGGGGTTATGGAATCCAAGGGGCAGATCCTCGGATTTGACATGGATGATACCGTCTATCTGCCTGCGGTGCGGGTCTTGGACCTGTTTGATCGCGAGGGGTTGATGGAAATCGATATCCTCTACCGGGAGGGTGCCGAGCCCAAGGAGATGGTGGCCGCAATCAAGCGGGTGCTGTTGCAGCGCCATGGCCAGGAGGATTTCACCATCACCACCCAGCAGCAGATGCTCGACGTGTTGGGTTCGGTACTGGGTATGCTCACTGTGGCGGTGGGGGCTCTGGGTGGGATTTCATTGCTGGTGGGCAGCGTCGGTATTTTTACGGTGATGACTATCGCGGTGCGTGAGCGGACCGCTGAGATAGGTCTGCTCCGCGCTCTTGGCGCTACCCGTGTGCAAATTTTGGTGTTATTTCTTTTGGAAGGGACTTTGTTGGCGGCGCTTGGTGGCGCAGCCGGGTTGGCGGTGGGGCTTTGCTGCGCCTTTCTCATTCACACCTTTGTGCCGCTTCTGCCGGTGCATACTCCCTGGAGTTTTGTGATTCTCGCCGAGCTGCTGGCCATGGTTATCGGCATTGTGGCCGGTATCCTTCCTGCCCGTCAGGCGGCCCATCTCGATCCATTGGAAGCACTCCGTTCTGAATAAGCGGTTGCTTTACCGCAACAACCTTGGCCAAAAGACAACGATTCTGCCGATCAAGGCAAAAGGGTGCCTTTGTACCCATACATGCGGTGGACCGTCAGGCGACGAACAGGTCGTTTGCCCCGTAACCCTGTCACTGTGAGCGGTTCTGCTTCTGTTTGCGAAAAAAGGGTGCTGTATGGTGCCACATCAGCAGGAAATCTGTTGTCATCAATATAAAGAGCGTCCCAACCGGCAAGAGAGAGGGCACCGTTCCATAAACGGTGCTGGTCCCATTGGCTGCGCAGTGTGGTAATCACCGTGTTTTTGGGGAGATAGACTCCAATCTGACTGATGGTGTAAAATCGATCGCTGACAATGAAGGTTTTTTCCGGTCTGGGCATGGACTGGATCAACCTGGCAACCTCTGCCCCCGCCTGATCCCAGCCGAAGAGTTCATTGGTAATATCTTTCTCGCTTTTAAAGTCCGGCAGCACTTTTACGGAGGGCAGGAAATTGTGGATGAGGGCGGAGCACTTCTGGATCTGGCCATACATCGGTTCTATTATCGAGAAGCTCAGGCCGGTATAGACCAGAATTGACATCGCCAAACCGATGCCTGTTGCTGATTGAATGAATAGGAGCCAGCGTCTTGGTGGCTTGTTTTGTTCTGTTAATACTCTCGAGACTATGACCGCAACGGCAACTGAGCCGGTCCACCAGCCAACGGCAACCCAGTGCGGCAGGATAGAACTTGACATGCCGATGACATAAAAAAAGACAAAAACCGGGGCGCTGGTCCAAAACAGAAAGCGATCAGCCTCGCATTTGGGCCGCAACAGTAGCATTGCCAGTGAGGTCCAGAGCAGGATCGCCATTAAGGGCGACCATACCCCCAACTGGACGCCTAACACTTCAAAGACTCGGTTGATACTGATATGTTCGCCACCGCTACGGCTCAACTGAAATCGATAAGAAATCCAGTTAGTTTGCCAGTTCCACAGGATGTTTGGCACAAAGACAAGCAGCCCAGTCAAGACGGCAAGCCATGTTTTTAGTTTGAGCAGGCGAAACCGAAATTGCGGAGAAAAAAGGAGGTAGAGGAACAGGCAGGCCGGCAGTAAAATGCCGTGGTACTTGCTGAGCAGGCAGCCGCCAAAACACAGACCTGTCAGAAACCACCACAGGCTTCGATCATCGTGTATGGCTTTCCAGAAAAACAGCAGGCTGAAGCACCAGAAGAGGGCAAGGGGGGCATCTGGTAACAGCGCAACCATCAACAGGTGCTGGTACGGTAAAACGGCCAGCACGAGGAGTGACGCAAGCGCCAGGCGTTCATCGTTGTACAATTCCAGGATCAGGAGTCGAAGCAGGCAGGCAGAGAGTATACCGCAACCAATGGCACCGAGTCGTGCTGCCAGGGGAAGGTCGGTCAAGTGAGCTGTCAGGGCGGCAAGAAAGGCGACCATCGGGGGATGATCCATGTAGCCCCAGCCAAGGTGTCTCCCGAAAAGAACATAGTGCGACTCATCGACACCCAATCCGGCATGACTGGCAAAGATAAGTCGGAAAAGACTGAGAAGCAGGAGGACCGCCCAGAACCATCGACGACTTGTTTGTTGGGAAAGAAGTGGGTAATAAAGTCGCATAATGGTTTTGTTGAGCGCTGTTAGTAGGTTGTTTAGTGACAGATAACGGGCCGAGTCATTGTCGACACGTCTATGGATTGTGAATTCCCAACCAGGGCCATAGTGTCAGTTTTTTATTTTTTTTGTGTAACAAGGCTTTGGGCAATGTGCGAGTAAAAGCACCAAGTTTTGCGAGCAAAGAAAATCGTCAACACTGTACCTGTCAGAAGTAAAGCTATTGATGGGAGGATGGTTGTGCTGGAACTCCAGTTGCGGGCCCCGATGGCGACAGCCATTAGGCCTGCGACCAGGAAGAGACAGTGTAGACAAAGGCGGAGTTCCCAGCAGGTCGGCATCCCATTGGCTTGGCCTTGATGAACAATTATTTCTTGCTGTTCGGGAACCCGGAGAATCTTAAAATATATAAAATGAATAATAATCCAGTTAAGAGCAATGATCGCCATGCCGTCGGTTATAAAATGGCTGCGGTTCATGCTGCGGGCTATTGCCATAAGAAAGGCCAATCCGATGGTCATTATGCCAATGGCACTGCCAAGGCGATAACGGTTCCAAGTCCCAAAAGCGATGATGTATGCCAGCGTGAGAAAGATCATGATGGTGGCTGTGTGCCCGGAAGGAAAACTACCGTTGAAGAATCCATCAAGAAGATTATGCGGCCCCAGTTTAAACCATGAGGTGAAGGGGAGTTCCCCGTTCCACAGTACAAGAAATGGTCGAGCTCTGCCTATCGTCCATTTGAGTCCGTGCACGACAAAAACGGTTGTGACCAGACTGCTTGTGAGAACGAATCCCAATTCTGGTCGATAGCGCATCAACCGGTTCGATGGCAGAGGCAGCCATGCGCCAAAATAAAGGAGTGCACAGATAATCATGTAGAGTGTTCCAAGATCTCCACCACCAAAGCTCTTCCCCTCAAAAAAAGAACTGTCCATGAATCTGGCGAACCACGGGATGGTATGGGTTCCCAACCATTCGGTACAGGAATAATCCCAAGGACTGATAAGGACTGCCAAGAAAAAGAGAAAAAAACCACAACTTAGCCAGAGGTTTTTTTGGGGGATGAATATCATGGATGACAGTAGATGCATGTCGCAGAATTGATGCGGCTGATATTGAAAAATGAGATGGCTTGTATTCTATTGATTAATACCAATGACACTGGTACTCTCCCTTAATAATGCTGTGCATTAACTGACAGTTACATGTTTATGACTTGCTCGGGGTATGTGTGCATATTACCTCTCTGAGGTTAACAGATAATCTGCAAAATATCATTTTATTCCTGTTCGTAATGTATGTGAGGGTGAATAGCCGTTGGTGCAACGGATAATAATCGATCGTTTTTTCTCGCCATGTTCGCATATTCTTCTTTCCCCCGAATAAACACAAAGGAGCTTATTATGAAAGTACCAAAGGAAAAAGGAATCATCGAGAGAACAATGCAGAAGTCACTTGTCGGTCTGGCACTTTTGCTGGCTGTATTTGTGCTGATATTCCCAAAAATAGGGGCAGCTGCTACAGCCGGAGAGATAGACCGGGACGTAAACATTGCTTTGAGTAAGTTGTACAAAACCACTCCGGCCGCAAAAAAGCTCTCCAAGATCGCAAAGGGAATCCTGGTGTTTCCCAGCATCATTAAAGGAGGCTTCATCGTTGGTGGTCAATACGGCGAGGGTGCGCTCCGAGTGAATGGGGAATCTACAGGATATTACAACACCGTTTCCGCATCCTACGGATTGCAGATTGGCGCACAATCCTTCGGATATGCTTTGTTTTTTATTGATGAGGCTGGGTTGAAGTATCTGGATAAAAGTGAGGGGTGGGAAATCGGAGTCGACCCTAACGTTGTGATGGTGGATAAAGGAGCGGCTCGCTCTCTCTCAACGACCTCAGCCAAATCAGGGATTTATGTTTTTTTCTTCAATCAGAAGGGGTTAATGGCTGACCTCAGTGTCGCAGGAAGTAAGATAACCAAGATTAATCCGGAAAAATAAGGCGGCAGGAGAAAAGAAAATTTTCACGAGTATTATCCACTCAGGCGTATCTGACGTTCTAATCCGACCGTAATGTAATAATGGCAGGTTCATCATTTTGGATGAACAAGTTCTGTTACCCCCTTGAGGGGTATGCAAATCAATGGATAGCTCGAAACAGCCAATTATAAAAAATACTTTCGCAAGCAGGTTGCATCAGTTACAGTCTGTATCGAAAATTATGGGGTATCGAAATATGCTTTAAGATGGTGACATGTTGGTTGACACCATGATCGGTTGAACTGCTGGACGCCGAGCCTGTAGAAATTTCAGGGCTCTTATTCGTCCAGCATTGTGACTTTGGTCATCCGTCTGGCCAGTCTCGATGAAAATATTTACTTACGCAATTTCTTAAGAAGAGCCAATATCAGGAGGACATATCATGAACAAGATGTGCATGTTTTTCGTTTACGCAGCCATTGCCGTTACTCTGACTGGCTGCGGCATGTTCGGCACGACCACGATCAACCCCAACTATACTTCCGCAAATCCCGAGTTGATGCGAATTGGTGGTGAAACACCGGGCAACAAAGAGCCAGAGCACCTCAATTTGGGATCCTATTGCCTTCAGGTTGTCGACAAATGGAAAGCCGACGGGAAAACGCCGGACGGCCAGATGATCTGGACCAAGGACAGCTTTCGCAAGGTAACTCCTTGTCGGTAAGATTTGTTGCTGGCCAGTAATGATCTGGTTTTGATTCGTTCACGAAGCAATCGCAAGTAGCAGTTACCCGACAGGCGAGCAACACCTCTCTGGTAACTGCTGTTAGCTGGAGCATCGGAACGAAAGAGTATTTTGTGCAGATATTGTATGCCCCGCTCCAACACTTTCCTTCTTCCTGCCTCTGCCTTCCCCCTAAGAAAATAGCTCTGGTCTTAAGCGCATCGTTTTGTTTAAGCGCAATCTGCACCACCTTGCCGATAGTCCGTCGGTGATCGATAGTATTGCGGCTCGTTGATGCAGGGGCGCAGTCCCCAAAGGGAAAAGTGATCCATTGCACCCTTTCTCTCCAAAGCGTGGTAAAGTGATACTGTGGACATGAATGAAACTTCGTTGAGTTATTCGTGTTGCCAATCGCCACCACTCGCGCCGAGCAGGTAAGCTTGCTCTCCTATTATGAAGGATGCGTTTGCTGGATAAACCAGATTTACGCACCATCAGAGGGAAAAACATGGACACCTTGGACCTGAAAAAAGAATGTTCGTCTTTGAACAGGTTGACACCTGAACATATTTTGCAGCAGGTCGAAGCAGCATTGGGGCTTTCCTGCACCAATTTGTGCCGACCGTATAACAGCTACATAAATCGTGTCTACGAATTGTCAGATAGAGACGGCAACGGGATGGTCGTTAAATTCTATCGCCCAGGTCGCTGGTCACGCCAGGCCCTGGAGGATGAACATGATTTTCTGATGGAACTGGCAGCGGCGGAAATCCCGGTCATCGCCCCGCTTCCCTTGCAGAAGGGTGGTACACTCGGGCAGTATGAAGACATGTTTTTTGCTGTTTTTCCCAAAAAGGGGGGGCGTTGTGTCGATGAATTCAATGACGACCAATGGCTGGCGATCGGGACTTTGCTCGGGCGTACCCACTTAGTGGGGGCAGGGAAGAAACCGCGCGACAGGGTCCGGATGCATCCGGCGGTAACCACGGCTGCCCAAGTCGATTTCATTCGCAACAGCGGCTTGGTTCCTGAGGATTTGATGGGATCCTATACGAAGATTACTACCCGGATCATTGATGAGGTCCAGCCCTTGTTCGCCGGCAGCGAATCGATCCGGATTCACGGTGATTGTCACACCGGCAACCTCATCTATCGTCCGGGAGAGTCCTTCTATCTGATCGATTTTGACGATATGGCTATCGGTCCGCCGGTCCAGGATTTCTGGATGCTCCTGCCGGGTCCCCTTGACGAGTCCTTTGTTGCGGTGGACCTGTTGCTCGAAGGATACGAGACCTTCAGGCCGTTTGATCGAACCAGTCTCCGTCTGATCGAACCTCTGCGGGCCATGCGTTTTATCCACTATTCAGCATGGTGCGCGCATCAGGTGGTTGAAGATGGGGCCACCACCGTTATGCCCGATTTCGGTTCGCGCCAGTATTGGCAGTCAGAGATCGATGATCTCGCTGACCAGTTGGAGCGGATCAAAGAGGGTGGACAACCAAGCGGCAATGATATGTTTTAGGCAAGGGAAAAAAATTGGGGGGCAGAGCCCGGTTTATCCTTCCTATAATTTTTTTTAGAAAATTAATATTCAACCAGAGCATGTTTCACTTCCACGAGAAGAACAACATCATCCTGAATAATCACTCCCGAATATCTTTTCATTCATCTAAACAAACAATGTTTCCGACAAACATAATCTACAGAAAGCTATGACTAAGAAAGCCTTCGCAGCTAAGATGAACGTATACGATGAAAAATACGGAAAATTTGCGGCCTTATTCTGTAAGACTCCGCCCATAGAGCATGGGAACGTCATAGAATATCTCAACATGCTCCAAACTTTAGAAATTGACTACCCCGGTATACTGTCTGAACCGATTGAAGAAGAAGGCGATGAGCCAGAGCTTGATGATTTAAGTTCGGGGATTGTACTTTTGGAGAAGATGGATGAATATAAGGGCTTCGTGAAAGCATATATGGAAATCCCTGTTCATCAGAGATCCGAGGCTTTGAAAATGCTGATACTGGTCGATAAAATGATTGCCGTAAAAGAAATACCTCAGCCCTAGCCTTCCCTGGCTTTTCCTTCAATGCTGGACGCTGGGCGCTTTTCGTCCTGGTTCTACTGTGGTGCCAAGATCTTTTTATACCCCCTATACGAGGTGGATTCGTAACCCAGGCTCTGGTAGAAGGCTGGCGCCTGTTCCCTGGTGATGGCGGAAACAAGCATGATGCATCGACATCCTTGTGCTAAAGCCTCCTTTTCAACTGCTTGCATGAGCATCCTCCCTACGCCTTGATGCCGCATCGTCTTGGTGACAATAACGTTTTCGACGACCATGAAAGGAAGGCACTTGCCAATCAGGTCATGGCAGACGATCCCAACCAGCGAACCCACGAGCTGTCCCCCCTTTTTTGCACCCAGCAGATGATAATTCCGATCTTTGAGAATAAGCGCGAAGAGTGACCGCATCCTGTCGAGGTCGCTAGCCTCATCAAGCAATTCGGCTTGCAAGGTTATCAACTGCGGCAAATCGTTTTCGGTCAGGGGGATTATCTTCATTTTTGGGATTTTGGGAAGTGGCACATGTGATTACAACGGAATAGGGAAGAGATTCACGCGCTCCGTTGTCATGAGGAAGCTGGACGGTCGGCGCAAAATGCTGCCTCGCGTGAACGTCGTTCTTGCGCTATCTCTGGGCGAACCCAGATGAGCAGCAGTGTGGCGGCGAGCAAGGCACAGCCGCCGGAAAAGAAGAAGGCTGTTTGCGGCTGAAAAATCTGGTAGAGCCAGCCGAAGATGATAGAAGCCGGTAGCAGCATGATACCGGCAACCAGGTTGAACCAGCCGAAGGCCGTACCCTCTTGCCCATCAGGTGCCAGATCAGCCACCAGTGCCTTTTCTACTCCCTCGGTAGCGGCCATGAACAAACCGTAACCGCCGAACAGAGCGAATAGGATGAAGCCATTCTGCTGGAGTTGGCCGAGAGCAAAATAAAAAAGTCCGTAGGCCAGATATCCGGCAACCAGCAGGCGAACTCGGCCCAAGCGATCAGAGAGTGCCGCCAAAGGGGTGGAAAAGCACATCGCCACTAAAGATACCGTGGCCCATAACAGAGGCACCTGTGCCTGGTCCATACCCAAATCCCGAGCCCGCAGCAGCAGGAACATATTGGATGAGTTGCCCAGGGTGAAGAGCGCCACCACTTTGAGATATCGCCGGAAAGCGAGCGGCATGTCGTGCAGATGCCAGTCGAACGGCTTGGCCGGCAGCAGAGCAGTCTGCTTCGGTTCTTGGATCATGAGGGCCAGGGCGAGGCAGAGCAAGGCAGGGACTATGGACCACAGGAAGATTTCCTTGAGTTCCAGGCCATGACCCAATAACAGGGCTGCGATGAGGGGCCCGACAACAGCCCCGGCGTTATCCATGGCCCGGTGCAGGCCAAAGGCGAGGCCGCGATGCTCCGGTCCGGCGCTGGCGGCTAGCAAAGCGTCGCGCGGTGAGGTGCGCAGCCCTTTGCCCACCCGGTCGGTGAAACGGAGAACGAGTAAAAAAGGCCAACTGGTGACCAGTCCGATCAACGGTCGTCCCAATCCTGCCAGCCCGTAACCGAACAAGATCCAGGGCTTGGCGCTGCGGGTGCGGTCGACAAGTACGCCGGAGAAGAGTTTGATCAGGCTGGCAGTGGCCTCGGCGATGCCTTCGATGATCCCCATCGCTCTGGGTCCGGCCATCAGCACCGAGGACAGGTAGAGCGGGATCAGCGGGTAAAGCATCTCCGAAGCGGAGTCGTTGACCAGGCTGATCAGGCCGATCAGCCAGACGGTGCGGGGCAAGCTGTCCAAGGCGCGCAGCATTCAGCGGTCCCCGGTCATGCCGAACTCGATGGAGGTTTTGCGAGACGAGAGAAGATGATATCTCCTTGTTTATTGAGGCTCACAATCTGCAGTCTTTCGGCATCAATCTTGTCCCCATGAACTCCCTGTTCACGCAAAAAGGCAGGGAAGCCAATGGTGAATGACTACCCTGTCCTTTGAGGTGTTGTAGTAATTATGAAGATGACATCTTTAGCAAACTTCTTTCTTATTCTTCCTTCTGCGTGCAGCTGCAAGTCCAGCTAATCCAGTGCCAAAGAGGAGCATGGTGGCAGGCTCAGGGACAGGCCCCGTCGCCTTTGTTATGCTTGCCTCAGCAAGTTCCATGTATGCATTGGCAACATAGTTGTCGCCGAGTTGCAGAAACAGTTTGCTATTATCAAGCCTGTCCCACGTAGCCGAACTATAGGCTGACGTGCCATGCAGAAAGTCTGAGCCACCATAACCTGTATAACTGTAACTGTAATCATAGCCTCCAGGCGAAAATTTAAGTTCCGTATAGAGCCATGTATTGTTAGGGATCAAGTGGCCTACATAATAATGATCGACTGTAAACGCACTGGAGTTGGTAATCACCCCGCTCACATCACGAGTTCCCACATAGATACCGGCATAATTCCCATTACCATTCAGTCTCCACTGAAAGCGCAAGGTCGCATCCTGCAGGTCATAGTTCGGCGTGGTTTCGAGACCCAGAATCCAGTTCGTGCCACCTGTCCCCGTTGTTTTGGTTCCTACCAGGTCACCTGCCGCATTCAATTGGATCGTAGCAGGAGCTGTGTTATAATTTGTCCCTCCGATCAACGCTGGATATCGGTCCCAGTTGGCAGGGTCCAGAGAGATGTTGATGGTTGTCGCCGCTGCGACTAGAGGCGTTCCTAGAGCCATTACACCCACAAAACATCCAGTCAGGTAAATGTTTTTCATAAGCCCTCCTAATTGTTTTTTGATAGATACTTTCTCAACAGGAACAACAGGGGTTCATCGATTGCCCCCATTACCACACCGACCGGGATATTAAAAAAGGATACGCATCTATTTTCTCGCTATTTCATCTTGAAGACATTGTGTTTGATGGCGTGACCACGCTGAAGCGATACCATCTTCCTGACTGCCTGGACGTTATTGAGCAGGAATATTTGGTCGAAGCCGTTGTGAAACGAGGCGAGGTCATGAAACACCTGTTGACATGTGTGGCAGCCTCCCCTTTGTTCGACCACTCCGCGTCATCCTTCGAAACTATTGCAATCTTGGAGCCTTCTCCCGTTTGTTGGTCTCGTGCAGTTAGTGTGTTCGTGCAGTTAGTGTGTATTAGTTAACTTAAACTGCATGTATTGATTTGAAAATGAGTAATAAATGTAGATAAAATGGATAGTTGAATTATCAGTGCGGATTGGTTTTGGCATATGTTGACCATCGTCACAAAACCACTTTTGGGGGTACGTTCAGGCCGTCGCTATAAGCACTCCAATTGCAACAGAATACTTCAGGAAATCCCTGCGACCATTCCGTCAATCATCTCCATCTCTTTTTAAGATGAGATGATTGAGGTTATCGGTCCCCGGTCATGCCGTATTCGATCGGAGTTTTGACAAAAAAGATATTGATTTCTTCCTCTTTCAGCCGGGTAAAGAGACGTTCAGCCTCCCCCTCACTCACCGCCATAGTCACTTTGATCGGTTGCTCGGTTAGTTCAAAAAAATGGAGCGAGTGCAGTTTGCGATCATGACCGAATCCTTCCGCAGCCGGAATCAGAGTGGCGCCGCCGATGCCTAAGTTTCTTGCCTCTTCCAGCAGCCATTTGGCCAGAGGGCGTCCCTTGTGGCTTCGATCCTGCTGGGTGAAAAAATTCAGTTGATAGCCAAGCATGTATACACCTCCTGCTCAGAACCGTTTGATGATAGCAACCGTCGCCAGACCCAGCACGGTCATGGCCAGGGAGCCGGTAACGTGGGTGAAAATGGCCGCACCGGCCCAGAGCAGACGGCCCTCTTGGAGCAGAGTGGTTACTTCTGCGGAAAAAGTCGAGAAGGTGGTGAGCCCGCCGAGGAAACCAGTGATGATCAGCAGGCGCCATTCTGGGGCCAGGCTGGGCAGGGCAGCAAAGACGGCCATGGCGATACCAATCAGATAGCCGCCGATAAGATTGGCGGCCAGGGTCCCGAGGGGGATGGTAGGGAAAAAGGTGTTGAGCGATCGGCCGAGCAGCCAGCGCAGAACAGCTCCGGCTGAGGCCCCAACGCTGATGGCCAGGATGGAATTGAGCATTTTTGTAATAACTCCAAAAGGCAGCGTGTAGCGGCGGTCAGCGCCCCACCTTATCGACCGTCTGCCCATACGGACCAATCAGTTCCACAATCAGGGGCATGGTGCCAACCGCGTGGGTAGAGCAGGCCAGGCAAGGGTCAAAGGCGCGGATCACAGCCTCGATCCGGTTGAGTAATCCTTCATGCAGCCTGCCGTCAACAATATAGTGCTTCGCTGCCTGGAGGATGCCCTGGTTCATAGCCAGATTGTTGTGTCCGGTGGCGATAATCAGATTGGCCCACTCTATCAGGCCGTCCCCGTTGACTTTGTAATGGTGGATGAGGGTGCCGCGTGGCGCTTCGGTTATGCCGATCCCTTCTCTTTGGTTGACCCCGGCCACGGCTCGCACATTTTTGTCAAGAATTGCCGGGTCGGCCAGCAGGATTTCGATCATCTCCACCGCGTGGAGACCCTCAATAAGCCGGGCATAATGGTAATGAAAGGAGCTGTGAACCGGTCCCTGCGCAAGGGCTTTAAAGTGTTGCAGCTCCCGGTCGGCCAGATTAGTGCCGCAGTGCGTGGCAAGGTTGAGGCGTGCCAGCGGCCCGACTCGGTACATGCCGCCGGGATAGCTCTGGGGTTTGTAATAGGGAAATTTGAGAAAGGTCCAGGGCTCGACAGCTTCGCCGATATATTGCTGATAGTTGCGGGGATCGAGCCGGTCGGCGACCGTGGCACCGTCGCCGTCGATGATTTTGATCGGGCCGTCGTAATATTCGAGGCTGCCCTCGTTGTTGCTCAGTCCCATAAACAGGCTGGGGAAATTGGCAAAGACGCGAATGTATTCTTCGTACTGCCCCATCGCTTGCTTGAATCGTTCCAGGTGGTTGCGTATTAGCGTCTTGATCTCCGGGATTTCACTGAGGATGGTTGCCCTCACTGTTTCTTCTAAAGGCGAGTTGACGCCGCCGGGCACCACCCAAGCCGGGTGAATCCGCCGTCCGGCCAGCCGTTCTATCACCTGCTGGCCGAATTGGCGTAGCCTGATGCCGTCGCGGGCGAATTGGGGATCGGTCGCGGCAATGCCAAAGAAATTGCGGGTTGTCGGCGGATGGTCCATGCCCAGGAGGAGATCTGGAGCGGAAAGGTAAAAGAAACTCAGCGCATGGGACTGGATGATTTGACCGAAATTAAGGATCCTCCGCAGATTTTTCGCGGTTTCGGGGATAGTGACCGCCAGTAACTGGTCGCAAGCCTTAGCTGAGGCCAGTTTGTGGCTGACGGGGCAGATGCCGCAGGTGCGGGCGGTCAGCGATGGCATCTCGAAAAAAGGTCGGCCTTCGATGAATTTTTCAAAGCCCCGGATCTGGGTGACCTGAAAATGGGCATCATGGATCTGTCCGGAGGGGGCAAGGAAAAAGCTGATTTTGGCATGGCCTTCAATGCGGGTAACTGGCTCGATGGTGATTCGCTTCTCCATGGCCATATCCTAGGCGCCGAAACGGGTGTTCAGGTGCAGGTCGCCGATCCGACCTTCGACCAGAGCGGTGAGAGCGGTAAAAAGGGTGTCGGCTGAGGGCGGGCATCCAGGGATGAAAAAATCGACTTTGACGAAATTGTGCAGCGGCAGGGCCTGGTTGTTCAAAGTTGGCAATTCTGTTGCCGGGATCAGCGGGTTGAACGTCTCGCGGTCGAGGTAGACGGAAGCCATCACTTTGTCCACGCCGCAGCTATTGCGCATGGCCGGAATATTGCCGGTTACGGCGCAGTCACCGAGCGCGATCAGCAAGCCGGACCGTTCCCGCACGATCCGTAGTTTTTGTTCGTCTTCCGCCGAACTGATGGCCCCCTCGATGCAGGCGATATCCACATCCTCGGGAAAAACTTTGGTATCAACCAACGGGCTGTAGACAAATTCGACTTTGCCCGCTAGGTCAAGCAGTCGCTCATCCATATCGAGCAGCGACATGTGGCAGCCGGAACAGCCGTCGAGCCAGAGGGTAGCGAGGCGTGGTTTCTTCATCATCGCTCCATGGTACGATTGAGTACAAGGTAGGGGAGGGAGGGGCGTTTCTTCAGCATTTCTGCCACAGATTTGCCTTTTTCAGTAAGTGCCCCGGTCGGGCAGACATGGACGCATTTGCCGCAGCCGGTGCAGGTCTCAGAAAAGCCCCAGGGAGTGTCGAAATCCGCAATAATCAGGCTTTGGATACCGCGATTTTTGACGTCCCAGGTGTGGGCGCCCTCGATCTCTCCGCAAACCCTGACGCAACGGGTGCAGAGGATGCAGCGATTATGGTCAAGCACAAAGCGGCTGTGCGAGGCGTCGACCGGCAAGGAGGGGTAGAAATAGGTGAAGTTGACATGGTCCACCTCGTGCTCACGGGCCAGGTCTTGCAGTTCGCAGTGGCCGTTGGAGACGCAGACCGCACAGACGTGGTTGCGTTCGGAAAAGAGCAGTTCGATAATTTTGCGTCGGTAGTGGCGCAGTTGTTCGGTTTGGGTGGTGACCGCCATGCCTTCCTGGACCCGTGTGACGCAGGCGGGCTGCAGCTTGGTGTGGCCTTCAATCTCGACCATGCATAGCCGGCAGGAGCCGTGGGAGGAGAGCCCTTCAAGGTAGCAGAGTGTCGGGATATAAATGTCGTTTTCACGAGCTACCTGAAGAATGGTTTCTGAGGCAAGTCCGCTGACATGCAGGCCGTTTATGGTCAGGGTGACGATTTGTGCAGTCATGATTGTCCCTCCGGGCTAGGGTGGGAGGGGGCAGTAATCAGGGCGAGGAATTCCTGACGGAAGTACTTGAGCGCGCTGAGGACCGGGTTCGGGGCTGACTGACCAAGGCCGCAGAGGCTGGTGTTTTTCACCAGGTCGCAGAGCAGCTCCAAGGTGTCGAGGTCGGCGCTGGTTGCGTGGTGTTGACAGAATTTTTCCAGCAAGGTGTGGATCTGGGCTGTGCCCACCCGGCAGGGGATGCATTTGCCGCAGGACTCATCCCTGCAGAATTGCATGAAATACTTGACGAGATCGACCATGTTCGAGGTTTCGTCGATAACGATTATGCCGCCAGAACCCATGATTGATCCCAGCGCACTCAGGCTCTCGTAGCTGACCGGGGTGTCCAGGTGCTCGGCCGGGATGCAGCCGCCCGAGGGACCACCGGTCTGGATCGCTTTGAAGGCGTGGCCATCGGGAATGCCGCCGCCGATCTCAAAGACGATCTCGCGCAAGGTTGTGCCCATAGGTACCTCGATCAGACCGGTGTGTCTAATCTTTCCGGTGAGTGCGAACACTTTAGTGCCTTTGCTCTTTTCCGTGCCCATTTCGCTAAACCACGAGGCGCCCCGGTTGATGATCAGGGGAATGTTGGCATAGGTCTCGACGTTATTGATAAGGGTTGGGCACCCCCAGAGCCCTTTTTCCGCAGGGTAGGGCGGCCGTGGTCGGGGAATGCCGCGCCGTCCCTGGATTGATTCGATCAGGGCAGTTTCCTCGCCGCAGACAAAAGCGCCTGCACCTAGGCGAATCTGGAGGTTAAGGTCAAAAGCGGCACCGCAGATAGCATGGCCCAGTAATTTTTTCCGTTCAGCATCACGGATGGCCAGCTTGAGCCGCTTTACCGCCAGGGGGTATTCGGCCCGTACATAAATGTAACCGCTGGTTGCACCGACTGCATAGGCGGCGATGATCATCCCCTCCAGGACCGCATGGGGGGTGCTTTCAAGAACAGATCGATCCATAAAGGCACCTGGGTCGCCCTCATCAGCGTTGCAAACCACATATTTTTTTGCACCCTCTGCCTTGGCAACCGTAGACCACTTGAGGCCGGTTGGGTAGCCCGCCCCACCTCTTCCCCGCAGACCGCTTTCTTGGATCTGGCGGATGATATCGGTGGGCCGCATTTCAGCGATTGCCTTGAAGACCGAGGTGTAGCCATCGGCTGCAAGGTAATCGTCGATGCTTTCCGGATCGATCCGGCCGGAGAGGGCCAGTATATTTTTGTGCTGTCGGGTGAAAAAGGGGAGTGTTGCGGGCAGCAGTAGCCGTTGCACCGGTTCTTTGCCAAGGGCCGCGATAATCTCAGCCGCATCGTGCGGGCATACGGTCTGATACGAGATTTCTTCAGGCAGGATGAGAACGACCGGGCCCCGCGCGCAGAGTCCCATGCACCCGACTTTTCGAACCAAAATGCGTTGGTCCAGGCCTTGGGAAGCAATAATTTCGCGTAGGGTCTTGACGATCTCCTCGTTTTGGAGGCAGCCCAGCCCGGCACAGACCAGGATATGATGGGCAAACCCACTCAGGAATTGCCGCTGCGTTTCAGCAAACCACGCTAATTCTTCACGCTGCATCGCCCAGCCACTCCTTGATTATGGCAGTTGTGCCTGCAAAACTTGTTTTGCCGGTAATGGCGCCGTCGGAGATTACCACTGGGGCCAAGGCGCAGGCTCCGACACAGCGGACCTCAACGAGCGAGAGCTTATTGTCTGGGGAGGTTTGGCCGGGAGTCAGGCCGTAGTGTTCTTGCATCCAGGCGAGGATGCGGTCGTTGCCCTTGACATGGCAGGCCGTGCCGGTGCAGACGACCAGGGTATGGTTGCCTTTGGGTTTGGTGTTGAAATGGTTGTAGAAAGTGGTGACCCCGTAGACCTTGCTGGGTGGTACGTTGAGCCGAGTAGCAATGTAGCGAAGGGTGGTTATGTCGAGATAACCAAAGGCATCCTGGGCTGCATGCAGAGTTTCGATGAGGGCATCCGGCCGGTAATCATGGCGTTGCATCGCCAGATCGATCATCTTCCAGCGTTTGTCGTCCAGAGGGTAGGCAGGTTGAGCGGTGGGCATGCGGTGGCTCCTTTACAGGAAAAGGATTTGTGATCGCTCAGGAAAATGCAGCAGTCCGCATTGTATCTTTTCCGATTTTCAAAACAGTTGCAACGCTTCTTTTGTATTCGCGGGCGTAGTGCGTGACTCACCTCTTCTTTTTTGCACACAAAAGTACATATTTGTCATTTTTTGAATAAATATATTACAAAGGCGAATTGTAATTGCGGATAGTGTAACATTGTTAGCGGTTAATGTTGTTTATGTTACTAAAATTAAGGGTGTTTTGCATTAAATTTTAAATTGGCACTTAATTTGCTAGTAGGAAGGTGTGTGAGTTCAGCATCCCTGGAAGAACGAGCCACAACAACAATACTAGCAGAAAGGGGGGGAATGATGATGCAATATAATAGAGGCTGTTCAGGGGATGATTACCGATCAGGAACAACCAGAGGGTGTCCTCGTTCGGATTGCCAGCAACGGCTGGCGAAATTATTGAAATCGATAGCAATACCGGTGGGTGGCAGAAATGTTCGGCTCGGTCGGCATCGCTAGCGGTTTCAACAATATGTGTATCGGCGTATAACCGATAAAAGTTTTAAACATCATGGCAGGGGCGGACACGCCTACTCGCTGCCGGAAAAGGAGAGGTCCATGAAATTTGTCAGTGCGATAATCAAACCCTTTAAGTTGAACGAGGTGCGGGAGAGTCTGACTGCTCTCGGCGTACAAGGTGTAACTGTGACGGAAGTCAAGGGCTTCGGTCGCCAGAAGGGGCATACTGAAATGTACCGAGGTGCTGAGTATGTCATCGAGTTTTTACCTAAACTGAAGATAGAGGTGGCCATCGACGATAGTCAGCTCGATCAGGTGGTCGAAGGAATCAAGAAAGCAGCTAATACCGGCAAGATCGGCGATGGCAAGATTTTTGTTTTCGATCTCGAACAAGTAATGCGCATCAGAACCGGCGAATCCGGTCCCGAAGCACTTTGATTTAAGGGAGCCATTCCATGAAAAAAATATTCGTTTTCTCTTCTCTGATGTTGGCGGTTTTGGCCCTCTTGGCTGTCGGTACTGGTTTTGCCGAGGAAGCCGCTGCTGTGGCTGCAGTTGTCCCTCCCAATAAAGGTGATACTGCCTGGATGATCGTGGCAACCCTTCTGGTTACCCTGATGACCATTCCCGGCCTGGCCCTGTTCTACGGCGGTCTGGTGCGCAGTAAAAACATGCTGTCTGTGCTTATGCAGGTGTTTACGGTTTTCTCTCTTTGTATGGTGCTGTGGGTCATCTATGGCTATAGTCTGGCCTTTACTGAGGGGAATGGATTTTTCGGCGGGTTTAGCAAGATTCTACTGAAGGGTATCACTGTGGATTCTGTGGCCGCAACGTTTAGTAAAGGGGTTAATATCCCTGAGTTGATCTATGTCTTTTTTCAGGCAACCTTTGCTGCTATCACCCCGGCTTTGATTTTGGGTGCTTTTGCAGAACGAATGAAGTTTTCTGCCGTACTTGCCTTTATCGTTTTATGGTTCACTTTTGCCTACCTGCCGATCGCCCATATGGTCTGGTATTGGGCTGGTCCTGACGCTTATATTGATGCTGCTGCTGGAATCAAGGCAGGAGAAACCGCAGGATTTCTGTTTCAGAAAGGGGCGATTGACTTCGCCGGTGGTACCGTTGTCCATATTAACGCCGCCATCGCTGGTCTGATCGGTGCCTTTATGGTTGGCAAGCGCGTAGGTTTTGGCAAAGAATCCATGGCTCCTCATAGCCTGACCATGACCATGATCGGTGCCTGTCTGTTGTGGGTAGGCTGGTTCGGTTTCAATGCCGGTTCCAATTTGGAAGCCACCGGTGCGGCAGCTCTCGCCTTTGGCAACACCATGACGGCAACAGCTGCGGCTGCTCTTGCCTGGACTTTTACAGAGTGGATCATTAAGGGTAAGCCATCCATGCTTGGTGGAGCTTCTGGCGCTGTAGCCGGTCTGGTCGCCATCACTCCGGCCTGTGGTTACGTTGGTATAGGTGGTGCTTTGATTATTGGTTTGCTTGCCGGTATTATCTGCCTCTGGGGTGTAAATGGTCTCAAGCGGTTGCTTGGTGCTGATGATGCTCTGGATGTCTTTGGTGTCCATGGTGTTGGTGGTATGCTGGGCGCTATTCTCACCGGAGTCTTTGCTGATCCTGCTCTAGGTGGTGTAGGTGTGTATGACTATGTTCTCAACAAGGTGGGGGAGTATTCCATGGGGGCTCAGGTCACCAGTCAGTTGTGGGCCATTGGCACAACGATTGTCTGGTCAGGTGTCGTTTCCTTTGTCGCCTACAAACTGGTTGATATAACCATTGGCCTGCGGGTGACTGAAGAGGAAGAGCGGGAAGGTCTGGATACGGTCAGTCACGGCGAGTCTGCCTATCATAACTGAGAGCACCATTTTCTCTCTAACCGTTCCTTACGATCGGGTGTCAGCATGACACCCGATCTTTTTTTTGAACAAGAGGAGCTTGTTGCGAAAAACATTGTGAGGGCATGTAATTCATTCTGTAACAATTTTTGCAATAAGCGACCAAGTAGTTTATGATTGATCCTGCAAAGCCTGAACGAGACTGTTTTTTAGCCTATTGGCAACAATTTTATCTGCAGGTGAAAAATGATCAATAAAGTTATGTTAATCGGTAATTTAGGAGCAGATCCCGAAATGCGATTCACCCAAAATGGTGCCCCCGTGGCCTCGTTTACAGTCGCAACCACGGAAAAGTGGAAAGGTCAGGATGGCCAGATGCAGGAATCAACCGAATGGCACAGGGTGATAGCTTGGCAGCGGTTGGCCGAGATCTGCGGCGAGTACCTCTCCAAAGGCTCCAGGGTGTATATTGAGGGTAAGTTACAGACCCGGAAATGGAAAGATCAGAGCGGTAATGACCGTTACACGACTGAGATTGTTGCCCGTGAAATGAAAATGCTCTCACCGCGAACTTCAGGCGGTGGTGGTGGCGAATTCAGTGGATCCGGAGCAGGTTACGGGAGTGGTGAGTCTTTTCAAGAACCGCCGCCAATGGGGGAGGATGTACCCTTCTGAGCTGCGTTTCGAAAACAACGTATGAAAACCCCAGGCGGATCAGCTCTCTGTCCGGGGTTTTTTGTGCACAAGATATGCCCGCGTACCACTTTGGTCGTCAATAACTACAGTTGCCAATTGTCTCTAGTTTCTTGTTGTATCGCTATTGTTTAATTTGTTGCCATGAACAAAGGATTGCTCCCGCGGGAAGACTGCGAGGGGTAATCTCGAAGCAGTAGCAAGGGAACATAGTATTGAAATTAATTTTTGAGGGAAAATTTATGTCGGAATTTAAGAATGTTACGATTGTAAAAAAGGCAAATGCTTATTTTGAGGGCAAGGTGACCAGTCGGACTATCGTTTTTGGAGATGGGTCTAAGAAGACACTGGGGATTATGTTGCCCGGAGAGTACACTTTTAATACTGATTCCAGCGAAATCATGGAAATTATCGATGGTGATCTAGATGTGTTGCTTCCTGGCGAGCAAGACTGGAAGAGCGTGAGAGGTGGTGAGTCCTTTGATGTCCCTGGGCAATCAAAATTTAGTCTCAAGGTGAGGCGACTTACCGATTATTGCTGCTCATTTGCCAAGAGTTGAAAATATACAAGGGCTGTACGTCCTTACAGCAGAGGGCGAGCGGGATGCTTTTTTCCGGAATATTCTAATAATGTGTTCGTTCGATAGCCTTTAACCGTTGACATTGATCGTATGCATTTCGTAATAGCGTATGGGTTTTTGTGCGTGAATTACGGACATGTTTTATGAGATTTTTCAGAGGTTTTGTTTCGGTATCAATAGTGGATTCCTGACTTCTTTTTTTGAATAAAAATAAGGGCGAGGGAGATCCTTAAGTCATCGGGAACTATTTTCTTGACAGATGATACCGGTACCGGTAATGAATAGCCGTTCATTTTCATTGTCTATAATAACCTGCCGTTCACAAGCAGAGTTACGTTTACTCTATTATGTATAAGGGAGAGGTCTGATTCATGGTAACGGAACTGGTTCTTTCAGCAATAGCCCTGATCGGAATTGCTATCATTGTCCCGCTCTTCATGCTGGCGACAACGGTTTTCGGTCCCCGTGCTGGCGGAAAGGCAAAGAATGATCCTTACGAAAGCGGCGTCAAGCAAATGATCGGATTGGCGGAGCAGAAATTCAGTGTCAAATTCTATCTGCTGGCCATTTTGTTTCTACTGTTTGATATAGAGGCGGTGTTCATGTATCCGTGGGCTGTCAGTGTTCGTGAACTTGGTTGGTTCGGGTTTACGGAGATGGTGACATTCATGTTACTGCTTTTAACTGGACTTATATATATTCTTAAGAAAGGGGTGCTCAATTGGCGTTAGGATTAGAAGCAAGTCTAGGTGATTCGGTACTTACCACCAAGGTCGATGCAATCATCAATTGGGGACGTGAGTACTCTCTGTGGCCATTTGTATTCGGAACCGCTTGCTGTGCAATCGAGTTCATGAGTGCCGCTGCAAGCCAGCTTGATATCTCCCGATGGGGTGCTGAGGTTGTTAGGTTTTCACCTCGGCAGGCTGACCTGTTGCTTGTCTGTGGTACTGTCAGTTACAAGCAGGCACCAATTCTCAAGCAAATATATGAGCAAATGCCTGAGCCCAAATGGGTAGTTGCGATGGGTGCATGTGCCAGTTCCGGTGGAATTTACGATAACTACTGCACGGTTCAGGGAATTGACACAATCATTCCGGTGGATGTGTACATCTCAGGTTGCCCTCCACGGCCCGAGGCGGTTTTGGATGCGTTGATGAAAATTCAGGACCAGGTCAGGGGTGAAAGTGTGCTGAATGATCGCCACAAAGACTTTAAAGGGATTCTCGATTGATATGAATACGACGGCGCTTGAATTAATCCAGGCCGCGTTTCCTGATGTGACCTGCACTGCGAATCTGGAAGCAGTGGTTATCACTGTGCAGCCTGAACATCTTGAAAAAACGCTTTCCCGCCTGAAAAATGATCCGACTTTGAACTTCGGAATGCTGCTTGATGTGACCGCAGTCGATTATCTCGATTATCCGGTACCGCAGTCGGCACGCTTCTCGGTGGTCTATAATCTCCGCAACTGGGAAAAAAACATGGTGGTCCAGGTAAAGGCCCCTGTTGCAGATCCAGTAGTCGGGGTTCCTTCCGCTACCCATTTGTGGGATTCAGCGAATTGGGGGGAACGTGAAGCTTTTGATCAATATGGCATCAATTTCATTGGTCATCCTGATTTGCGCAGAATTCTGAACCACTGGCAGTTTCAAGGACATCCGCTTCGCAAGGATTATGCCATTGAGCAGGGGCAGATCTGTTATGAAACCGATAGCCTTGAAAAAGAGATAAAGGCCCGGTTGCAACTAAAGGGTGTCGGTCAGACAACCATGGAGGATATCAACACCGAGATCATGTACCTCAATCTCGGACCGTCTCATCCTGCCACCCATGGCGCCATTCGTATTTTGACGGCCCTTGATGGCGAAACTATTCTCGCCAACGTCAACGAGATTGGCTACCTGCACCGTGGGTTTGAAAAAACCGCAGAAAACCGCACCTACAATCAGGTGATTCCGCTGACGGACCGGCTTAATTACTGCTCGGCGCTCATGAATAATATCGCGTATGTCAAGGCGGTGGAATCATGGCTTGGCATTGATATTACCGAACGTGCCAAGTTCATGCGCGTTATTCTTTCCGAGTTCTTTCGCGTTCAGGATCATCTCGTCTGTATTGCCGCCAACCTTGTTGATATGGGAGGCTTGACCAACTACTGGTACCTATATAATCAAAAAGAAGCATCGTACGATTTCATCAGTCGGCTTACCGGAGCACGGCTGACCAGCTCTTTCACAAGAATCGGCGGGATGTACCGCGATTTTTACGAAGGTTGGGAATCCGATATGGAAAAACAACTGGTCGATATCGAAAAGGGTGTCGATGATTCTTTGAAATTAGTCCTGAAGAACAGGATCGTTCATGACCGGACTCAGAATGTCTGCGTCATGCCTGCCGACTTGGCCTTGTCCTACGGTTTTACCGGACCTTGTTTACGGGCTAGCGGTGTAGCTTTCGACTTACGCAAGGATAACCCATATTATCATTATGATGCCTTCGATTTTACTGTTCCTGTTGGTACTAAAGGAGATCTCTACGACCGTTTTTTCATTAGATATGAAGAGATCTTTCAGAGTATTAGTATCATCAGGCAGGCAATGAAAATGATTCCTAAAGGGGCGGTGACCATCAGCAATAATAATGTCACCTTACCGTCCAAACAGGAAGTATACAACAATATCGAGGGTTTGGCTAGCCACTTCAAACTCATCTTTGAAGGCGTGAAAGCACCTGTCGGGGAATGGTACGACTCCTTTGAAGCTGCAAATGGTGAGTTGGGCTTTTATTTTGTCTCTGATGGATCAGGCAAACCTTACAAATGTAAAGTTCGGCCGCCTTGCTTTTACATGATGAGTGGTTTTCATGAAATGGTAGAGGGACAAATGATTGCTGATGCAGTTATCAATCTTGGCAGCATCAATATTATTGGCGGAGAGTTGGACAGATGAGTGATCGATCACAGCTGATAGAAACGGGAATACCGTTCACTTTTGATGCACAGCGGGATGCGGAATTTGAACGGCTGGTTAAGCGTTATCCCACCAGAGAATCGATGATTTTGCCTGCTTTGTGGCTTACTCAGGAGCAGGAAGGATGGATTAGTGCAGAGGCTATGGCCTACATAGCTGATCGCATTGGAACATTCGCCAGTCAGGTGTTTGAGTGTGCTACCTTTTACACCATGTATAATCTGCACCCGATGGGCAAAAATCATATATGCGTCTGTCGCACCCTTTCTTGTTACCTGTTGGGAAAACAGGAAATCGTTGATTATCTGAAGCGTGAATTGGGTATTAAACCCGGAGAGGTCAGTGAAGACGGACAGTTTAGCCTTGAAGAGGTGGAATGCTTAGGACACTGCGGTACGGCTCCAGTTGTTCAGGTTAATGGCGAGTTCTACGAGAATATGAATGTAGATAAGCTCAAAGAACTGTTAGCCACACTGAAATAAGGAGGGCGAACGAAAATGCAAGTGAAAGTACTGAGTGCCAGATTTGATATACCGGACGCCCATAAAATTGAAGTGGCTAAGGAAAACGGAGCCTACTCCACCCTGGAAAAGCTTTTCAGTATGCAACCCGTTGATGTAATCGAACTGGTCAAACAAAGTGGGTTGCGCGGCCGTGGTGGTGCTGGATTTCCTACCGGATTAAAATGGAGCTTTCTCCCAAAAAATAACACTAAGCCGGTTTATTTGGCCGTGAATTCGGATGAATCCGAGCCGGCTACATTCAAAGATCGCTACATTCTTGTCCGCGATCCCCATATGATGATCGAAGGGATCATTATTTGCTGTTATGCGATTGGCAGTCACGATGCCTATATCTATATCCGTGGTGAATATACTACACAGGTCAAGGCCTTGCAGGCTGCCATTGATGAAGCCTATGCGGCCGGTTATCTTGGCCAATCCGTAGATGGCAAGGATTTCAGGCTGGATATAACCGTCCATAGAGGTGCTGGCGCCTATGTCTGCGGTGAAGAAACCGCACTGCTCGAATCCATTGAAGGAAGGAAAGGGCAACCGCGGAGCAAACCACCGTTTCCTGCGGTCGAAGGTCTTTATGGATGTCCAACTATCATCAATAACGTCCAGAGTATTGCTTCGCTCCCCTTTATCTTAACCAATGGGCCTGATGCCTATAAAGCCTTTGGTACCGAGAAGAGCCCCGGAACACACCTTTTCGGTATTTCAGGACTGGTTAAGAATCCCGGCATGTATGAATTACCGCTGGGCTTGCCGATTCTGGAGGTTATTGAAAAAGTCGCCGGCGGCCTACGAGAGGGCAGGACACTGAAGGGTATCATTCCTGGCGGCAGTTCTACGCCGGTCATGACCCCGGCAGAGGCCCAGGACCTCACCCTTGATTACGAATCCATGGCTGCCCATAAAACCATGTTTGGTTCTGGGGGTATCGTCGTTCTTGATGACACGGTGGATATCGTAAAGTTGGTTGAAAATCTCATTTATTTTTACCATCATGAATCCTGCGGTCAATGTACACCCTGCCGAGAAGGGCTTGGCTGGATGTTGAAGATTGTGAAGAAAATTGTTTGTGGTGAAGGCACAACGGCAGATATCGATCTGCTGAGAGAACTATGCGACAACATCGAAATGAAGACAGTATGCGTTCTTTCGGCAGCTTGTACCATGCCGGTGCGCAGTTATTTGAACAAGTTCCGGCATGAGTTTGAGGCGTATGTCAAAAGTGACGTCTCTTGTCAAACCGCGATGTAACAGGGATAAGGAATACCATGGCTGAAAAGGTAAAACTGTTTGTTAATGGACAGGAAGTAGAGGTTGAATCAGGTAAAAATCTGATTGACGCTATTGGTGCTGTCGGCATTGAGATTCCGCATCTTTGCTATCATCCGGCGCTTGGGGCAGATGGAAATTGCCGCATGTGTCTCGTTGGTATCGAAGATGGTCGACCTCCTTTAGTTCCGGCATGCAAGACGAATGTCGCTGAAGGGATGAAAGTCCAATTGGATACTGAAAAGATCAAGAAAATCCAGCGCGATATCATGGAGCTGGAATTGATCAATCATCCGATCGATTGCCCTATTTGTGATCAGGCAGGAGAGTGCAAACTGCAGGATTACTATATGCAGTATGATGGGCAAAAAAGTCGCATGACAGTACCTCCAGTACTCAAGGCGAAACATATGGATTTCGGAGCTGGGGTAGTCCACGATCAGGAACGTTGCATCCTCTGCGCTCGATGTGTTCGATTCACCCGATTAATCACCAAAACCGGTGAGCTGGGTATTGTCAACCGTACAGATTACGCCCGGGTAACCACCTTTCCTGGTAGACCTCTCTCGAACCGTTATGCATTGAATGTTGTTGATCTTTGTCCGGTCGGAGCTATGACCAGCAAGGACTTCCGCTTTAAGCAAAGGGCTTGGTTTTTGACTAAGAGTGAGAGCCTCTGTCAAGGCTGCAGTAAAGGCTGCAACATCTATATCGACCACAATAAAGAAAAATACCAAGACGATATCATCTATAGATTCAGGCCTCGGTTGAATCAACAGGTTAATGGCTACTTCATGTGCGATGCTGGCCGGATGACTTATAAGCTTGAAAATGATAACCGCCTTAATACCGCACAAATTTTTGGGAAAGAGGCGAGCCTCAATGAAACTGTAGAGGCATTGCGGCGATCTTTCAGCCAAGCGAAGAAAACCGTACTGCTAGTTTCGCCAAACTGTTCGCTTGAACAGATGCAAGCCGTGAAAAGGCTTGCTGCGACCTTTAATACGGTTCTGTCAGGATACAGTGACGGATATATCAAGACTGGCGATGGCGATGATTATTTGATTCAAGATGATAAATCAGCCAATCGGGCAGCTTTGGCCCTTCTTGGTATAGAAAGTTCCAAATCTGCTTTTGATGCAGCACTTGAAGGCGCAGATCTTTTGGTCAGCTTTCAAAATGATCTTTGTCTTTCTCTGGACAGCGCAGCACTAGCTAAAATCCAAGAGAAAATTAAATTCGTTTACATTGGCAGCTATCAAAACGAATTTTCTGAGAAAGCTTCAATTATTCTCCCGGTTGCATCCTATAGTGAAGATACCGGAACTCTCATCAATGCCGACAATATCCTGCAACGATATGAGGCAGCTGTTATTAAAAACGTCCAAGCTTCCGATCTCATTCACGTCGTCAATCTGCTTGGAGGTGAACTTAAAAATCACGAAGAGGCATTGACTGTCTTGTCGGCAACGATAGCTGCTTTGAACAACATTGACTTAAAGCACATTCCTTCCGAAGGAATAGCATTAACCGGTAAAGAGGTCTCAAATGTCGCAGCTTGATATCTTTCTCCTTATTCTCAGGGTTGCATTTGCAGCGTTTGTGCCACTCTGCTTCATCGCCGTCTGTGTCTGGATAGAACGGCGCGGATGCGCATTTATTCAAGATCGGTCGGGACCTAACCGCGCCAATATATTCGGATTTAGGGCCGGTGGTCTGGTCCAGAATCTCGCAGATGCGATTAAACTTATAACGAAGGAAGATCTCATTCCTGGTCATATCAAACAAAAATTTTATTTTGTTCTTGCACCTGTTATCGTCTTTACGATCTCATTAATCTCATTCGCCGCTGTGCCTTTTGCAGATACTCTCGTTATCAACGGCAAACAGTATATCATGCAGGGCATACCAACAGACCTCGGTATTCTGTGGTTTTTGGCCATTGCCGGATTCGGTGTATACGGGATTATCCTTGCTGGTTGGTCATCGCATAACAAATACGGTGTCTTGGGCGGATTACGAGCTGCTGCGCAGGTAATTAGTTATGAAATTCCGATGGGGCTTGCAATTGTCAGTGCCTTGATTGTTTATGGTACCGTTAATTTGACAGAAATTGCCCAGTTTCAGGGACAGTTACTGTTTGGCTTTATCCCTATGTGGGGGATTATACTGCAACCAATTGGTGCAATAATCTTTATCGTTGCCGCTTTTGCCGAGACAAATCGCACACCCTTTGACCTCGCCGAAGGTGAGAGTGAATTGGTCGCTGGTTTTCATGTAGAATACAGTTCGATGAAATTCGGTATGTTTTTCATGGGTGAGTATGTCGCCATGTTCACTTCCAGCGCCCTGATAGTTACTCTCTATTTCGGTGGTTTTCAGATCCCTTGGTTTTCTACTGAAACATTGGTTAGGTATGCCATTCCGGTAGCCATTTTGATCATGTTGGCAATGCCTGTTTTTGCCAAGTTATTTACTTACTGGATTAGCCAGAACAATAAAAGCCATTATGAACGTGCTGATGACCCAAGACTTCGTGAGGCGAATGTCTATATTAAAGCTATTTGGGGCATTGTTATTGCCTTGGAAATCGTTCTTTTCATCTACCTCATTACCGTATCTGGGGGCGCCGCTGACCGAGTACTGGTAACAATACTACAGATTATAACTTTCTTGGTCAAAACGACACTCATGTGCTTCGTCTATGTTTGGGTTCGTTGGACTTTACCTCGGTTTCGTTATGATCAGCTTCAACGACTGGGATGGCAAACGCTGTTACCCCTTTCCTTGCTGAACATTTTTGTCACGAGTGCGATCGTGATCGCATTGAGTTAATAGGAGCTGGCATGAGTGTAAAAATAAAAATTATGGAGCGTCAGGGTAAAGACCTTTACCAACGTCTTTACCTGATTGAGGTCTTCAAGGGGATGGTGGTGACCTTGGGTCATTTTATCACTAATCTGCTCGATAACTCAAAATTACTCGTCCGACATTATCCCGAAGTAAAACCCGAGATCCCCGTACGCTGGAGAGGTCGGCACCGTTTGACTGTGCATGAAGACGGTACCATGAAATGTGTTGCCTGTTTCATGTGTCAAACCAACTGCCCTGCCAAATGTATTTCGATCGAAGCTGGGGAAAGAATTGACGGTAGAACTGAAAAAATGCCGGTCAGATTTGAAATAGATCTGCTTGAATGCATTTATTGCGGCTTTTGTGTTGAAGCTTGCCCAATGGAAGCCATCCGTATGGATACAGGGATCTATTCCGTCACTGGAAGTGAGCGAAAGCCTTTTATTTTAGGGATGGTAGAGATGTTGGCCACAAAAGGTGCATTTACCGAAGAAGAGTATAAAAAAGGGGGCGCTTGATATCATGTTTGCCGACGGGCTATTTTTAGGATTTGCAGTACTAGCTGTGCTTGGAGCAGCGGGACTGATTCTGTTTCGACATCCAATGAACGGAGCAATGAGCTTTGTCGTCACGTTGATTGCATTAGCGGGACTGTATGCATTGCTCTCTGCCAAGCTGATTTTTGCCCTACAGTTAATCGTTTACGCTGGGGCTATCATGTCGCTCATTGTTTTCATCATCATGTTTTTAAACATTCAACCTAGTGATCTACCAAAAGAAGAAACCAAACTATTATATGTCATTGGAAGTATAATAGCCGTTTTCCCTATCGGGATGTTTCTGGTCAAGATCGTCAAGACTTTGCCAATAACTTCAGCTGAAATTATCGGTAATAACTTCGGTGGTGTTAAACAGGTGGGATTGCTCCTTTTTAAAGATTGGCTCGTACCTTTTGAAATCGTTTCGATTCTTTTGTTGGTTTCTTTGATAGGTGCAGTCATTCTTGCTGGAAAACGGGGGGCAGTTAAATGATTCATAATTATCTCTTCCTGAGCATTATACTTTTTTGTCTAGGGATTGTCGGTGTTATTTCTCGGCGAAATGTTTTCACGGTTTTTATGTCTATCGAATTGATGCTGAATGCCGCCAATCTTGCTTTTGTTGCATTCTCCCGAGTTCATCAAAGCATGGATGGACATGTCCTCGCCATGATGGTCATGGCAGTAGCCGCCGCAGAAGCTGCACTGGCTCTTGCCGTTGTGATTTTACTGCACAAACATAAAAGCAAGCTTGATACTAACGTATTCAGCCTGCTGAAAGGGTGATTCCATGGGACAAAGTGTAAATTATCTAGGCCTGATACCGCTTTTTCCGTTACTGGGAGCGGTACTCATCGGACTGCTTCATGTATTTACCGGTACAAGAGTAAAACTTTCTGAAAAATTTTATGGAATTCTGGCATGTGTCGGACCGGTATTATCTTTCATTTTAGCTCTTAAAACCTTTATTGTTCTAAAAGCTTTACCACCTGAATCGAGATATCTGAGCCACAAAGCCTTTACTTGGTTCAGTGTCGGCGAACTGCACATTGACATGGGCTTCTTGGCAGATCCTCTCAGCTGCCTCATGTTGCTGTTTGTCACGCTGATAGGAACTTTGATTCATGTGTATTCTATTGGATACATGAGTGGGGATAAAAACTACGGCAAGTTCTTTTCCTACATGAATCTCTTCTTGGGCAGCATGTTGGTACTTGTACTTGGAGACAGCCCGGTTGTTATGTTTGTTGGCTGGGAAGGCGTTGGACTGTGCTCGTATCTTCTTATCAGCTTTTACAGTGAGGATACCTCGAACGTCCTGGCTGGTAACAAAGCTTTTATCGTCAACAGGATCGGCGATTTGGGCTTTGTTCTCGGAATGGCCTTTCTATTCTGGGGCATTGGTGCAAGCGGATTCGACTTTCTTTCTCTGAAGGCTAATGTCGGTAATCTCACACCGGCCATTTCTCTTGCTGTCTGTCTCTTACTTTTTGTCGGCGCCACCGGAAAATCCGCACAGATTCCGCTCTATGTCTGGTTACCTGACGCCATGGCTGGTCCTACTCCCGTATCAGCTCTCATCCACGCGGCTACTATGGTAACCGCAGGTGTATATATGGTTGCCCGGTTCAGCTTTATTTACTCAACCGTCGAACTCGCGGGTAACATTGTCGCCTGGGTCGGAATCCTTACTGCTCTTCTGGCTGCTATCTTTGGCA
>CAZSIJ010000034.1:0-37717 GCA_964607065.1 uncultured Desulfobulbus sp.
CAGGAACCCGGGCCGCCCCTTTTTCATCTGCATCGGAATCAGGCAGACATCGAGGGCACCGGCTGTCATCAACTGTTGGCTGACATAGGGCCAAAATTCAGGATTCCAGTCATCGAGATGGGTCTCGATCACCTCCACCTCCTGGGCCTCTTCCACAGTCGCCCCCTGACCGAGCAGGAGACGAAGCAGGTTGGGCCGCCCGTCGGAGCGCTGCAGTGACCCGGCACCGTACCCGGTTCGGGCAAGCAGCATCGGCGGCATCGGTCCGAAACCATCGGCCAGTTCCCTGACCAGGGCCGCACCCGTAGGGGTGACCAGTTCCTGGTTAAGATTTTCGCCATAGACCGGCACCCCGGCAAGCAGATGGCAGACCGCAGGCCCCGGCAGGGGAATTTCGCCGTGAGCGCAGGCAACCCAGCCGCCCGGCATCGGCAGGGGCGAGCAGATGAGATGCTCGATGCCCAGATATTCGAGACCCGCCACTGTGCCGACAATGTCGATGATGGCGTCCGCAGCTCCGACCTCGTGAAAATGAATCTGGTCGACGGTGGCACCGTGCACAGCCGCCTCGGCGGCGGCGAGGCGGGTAAAAACAGCAAGCGCTTTGTCCCGGATCGTGGGCTTGAGGCCGCCATTCTTGAGAATCTGTTTGATCTCGGCCAGGTGGCGGTGGTCATGGCTATGCGGACACGCCACCTGAACTCGGGTGGCGACAAAGCCCTGCACGGTTTGCTGGTCGATGGTGAGAGTGGCGCCCTGCAGCGGCAAACCGGTCAACACCTCGCGGAGATAGGCTTCCGGAACCCCGGTGTCCACGAGCGCACCCAACAGCATGTCACCACTGACCCCGGAAAAACAATCAAGATAGGCGATATTCATCAGGCGAGAAGGCCCCCAGGGGTAATGCGGCCACCTCGGAGACAGTCCGCAACGGTCATCCGCTTTTTGCCTTCAGGCTGGATTTCACGAATTAGCAGATAGTCCCCACCGGTAGCAATCAAGAGTCCCTGGCTATCGGCACGACAGATGGTGCCCGGTGGCTCGGAGGATCGCATCATGACGATCTCCGGATTGAAAAAACGATAGCGTTTGCCCTCAAAGAAACCGAAGGCGGAAGGCCAGGGATCCAGGCCACGGATCAGGCAGTGCAGGCGCTGAGCGGGCAGGCTCCAGTCAAGGTGCCCCTGCTCCTTGGTCAGCATCGGGGCTGCGGTAGCCAGGGCATGCTCCTGTGGCACCGGCACCAATTGCCCTTTTTTCAGGGTATCCAGGGCTAGAGCCAGGGTTTCACCGCCCAACACCGCCAGACGATTAAAGAGGGCGCCTGCAGTCTCCTGAGGGCCGATCGCCACCGGCACAGTCAGGAGGAGAGGGCCGGTATCCATGCCTGCATCCAGTTGCATGATGGTGATACCGGTTTGGCTCTCGCCATTGATCACTGCCCATTGAATCGGGGCCGCACCCCGGTATTTCGGCAGGAGCGAGCCATGGACATTGATGGCGCCCAGAGGCGGCAGACGCAACAGCGCACCGGGCAGTATCTTGCCGTAGGCGACCACCACCAGAAGATCTGGAGCCAGCTGCCGGATCTGTTCCAGAAAGGCCTCAGTTTTCACCGATTCCGGCTGCAACACGGGGAGACCATGCTGCTCCGCAAGCATCTTCACCGGCGGCGGACTTAGGACCTTGCCCCGACCTCGGCCGCGGTCAGGTTGGCAAACCACGGCCACAACCTGATCCGGACCATCCAACAATGCCTGCAGGGAGGGCACGGCGAAATCCGGCGTGCCCATGAAGATAAGACGGAGGGGAGCGGTCATTCCTGCTCCTGCAGGATTTTCTTAAGCTTCTTTTTGTAGAGGGCGCGCTTGAGGGAACTGAGCCGGTCGATGAACAAAGTGCCGAGAAGATGATCTACCTCGTGCTGGATAATCCGGGCGTAGCGGTCTTCGGCATCGAATTCCAAAGGCTGGCCCTCCACATCCTGGGCCGTGACATGGATTTTGCGGAACCGTTTGACATTGGCGGTGCACTCGATGACGCTCAGGCATCCCTCTTCATCGATAATGCTGCCTTCGCCGCAGGAAATCACCGGATTGACCAGGGTAATGTAGTGCCGCTCATCGTCCTCGGTGGAGTTGTCCACCACCACTACCTGGAGGGCGATACCGATCTGGTTCGCGGCCAGGCCAACACCAGGGGCGGCCCACATGGTGTCCGCCATATCGCGAACCAGCGTTTGCAGCGTCTCATCAAAGACGGTTATTTGTTTCGCTTTTTCTCGGAGAACCGGATGGGGATAGGTAATAATTTTTCTGATAGACATAATGCACGTATCGTTCAATGGTGTCTAGGCACCGATTTTTTATAGAAGAGACTCCATGGTATGTAATCAGTTTCCATGGTATTGTAAAGGCATCTGCACCTCTCTTGTAGGGACAGGGGGCGGTGCCAGCTTGTTTTTCTGTTTTTTTTTGTGTAGGGTGCGCGCCAAATTATTCAATGGGCTTACAAGCGAGGATGATCAACAAAGAACTCTGTCAGACGGGGCTGGATCTTCTGCACAAACCTGTGCTGCCACTGGTCGGCATTGTCCAGTTTTTGTTTCTCACTGGTGACTTTGCCACGGTAGAAGAAATAATTGCCCAGCTACCGGAGACCATTGAAACCGGCTATGCCACCTACGAGGATGCTGCTGCGTATCTGGCCCCCTATGCCGCGATGTTGCAGCCCTTTGTTGACCTCAAGGCCGGCAAGGGTCCGGAGCAGCGGGTTGTGACCAGTGCGGGCGAACCCGTGGATGCAATGACAGCGATCACTGCCCTGGTGGCCCAGCAGGTTCTGACCCAAGAGCTGGAGCGAATCAACAGCCTGCTCTGCGCCCCGTGCCAGTGTACCCTGTGCTGTGTTGGCCCCGATGCCACCATGGCTCAGGCCTATTTTGAGATCCCACTGCAACCGGGCGAGGCGGATTTTTTCCCGCTGGAACGCATCGATTCCACGGAATCGCAAAGGCATCGGGTCGAAGATGAGCAGCCGCTGCAAGTCGCGGGGCGTGATTTTTTTAACCGTCCGAATCCGGTGCTGATCCACTGGCAACAGGGCTGGAGCCTTATTCTGCCCCGCGATAGCAGGTGCCCAAATCTGGAAGATCTGGGCACCTGCCGGGTGTATCCGGATCGACCGCAGGTCTGTCGCCGGCCGCAGATCTTCCCCTACATGCTGGAACCGGTTGAGCAAGAAGGGCAATCGGTCCTCAGGCTGCGCCAGTCCCTGCTCGCGGTGGTCGACTGCCCTTATGTCCGACTGCTGCAAGACGAGATTGCCGCCTATGCGAGCGCCTGCGAACTGGAGATGATCTTCCGGCACAACAAAGCCTAGCAAGGCACAGGAAAGAGATGGCGACCCGCAACTAAACATCTGGAAAAAATGAACAATACTATATGAGTATCACTGGAATTATTTGTATAATTGTCTCTTACCTGCTGGGCGCCATTTCTTTTGGCCTGGTGGTCTCACGGGGGAGCGGCATCGATATCCGCACCCAGGGCAGCAAAAATATCGGGGCCACCAATGTCGCCCGCCTGCTCGGCAAAAAAATGGGGGCGCTGACTCTCATCCTGGATATGCTCAAAGGCTATGCACCGATGGCTATAGCAGCTTTCCTGGTGCAGGATCAACCTCAACGCGACCTGATCATCGCCCTCTGCGGCGCGGCCTCGGTACTGGGCCACATGTTTCCGGTATACCTGCGATTCCGGGGTGGCAAAGGAGTAGCGACCGCCCTCGGAGCCTTTCTCTACCTGGCACCTCTGGCGGCACTGGGCTGCCTGCTGCTCTTTGTCCTGACTGTGCGATGGTCTGGATTTGTTTCTCTGGGATCGCTGCTGGGTTCGGCCTCCATTATCCTGTGGCTCTTTCTCCTTAATGCCGCTGGCTGGAAGCTGTGGCTGGCGGCCTTTATCGTGGTGATGATCTGGGCCAAACACCATCAGAACATCGAACGCCTGCTGCGAGGAACAGAAAAATCCTGGAAAAGAAAGGGTGAGGCGGAGGCGTGAATCAGAAGGAATGGCTAGCCATCGAACAGGCTCGGGATCTGCTGCGGTTGACAGACCGGGCAACACTGGCCGAAATCAAGCGGGCGTACCGCCGCCTGAGCAAGCTCCATCATCCGGATACGGCCAAGTCCGTGGACGAGCAGAGTGGCGAACAGATGGTTCGAATTACCGCAGCGCACGAACTGCTGCTGCGCTATTGCAATGAATACCGGTTTCCATTGAAACGGGAAGAAGGTGAGGGCGAAGATCTTGATATCTATGACCCTGAGGACTGGTGGCAGGCACGTTTCGGTCAGGATCCGCTGTGGAGCGGCGGCAAGAAAACCCGCCAGCGGTGAGGGGCATCGGCGCGATGCTTCCGGACCGACGAAAGCTGATCCAACCCTTCAACGGTCTTTGTTCCGCCCCATGGCCAGCTGCTGCCAGACAGCCTCGTACGAGGCGCAGTATTCCCGGATCAGTTGTTTTCGTGCCGACAGATTAAGCAGCCAGTAACAGGGGCTAAGCATCAAGATGCGGATGGCTTGTTTGGGTGTCATGATGAACCCTCCTTGGTCAACGTTCTACCTGATAGCTTATCGGCGCTTTTCTTTGAGGTATTTAGGCTGTAGGCGTTTAGGCTAAAAGACTACAGCCCAACCACCACCAACGTTTTTCAACCGTAACGGTCTGGCTCTACGTAAAGCCGCCCACCTTTCACGGCCATGCACAAGGAGTAAGAGGATGCATATTCCGCAACTGATCCAACAACAAAGTCCATTTGTTTCGCTTGAATTTTTCCCTCCCAAGAAACAGGAAGAGTGGCCAGGATTCCTCGATGCGGCTAGGGAACTGCAGCAATTGCGACCACTCTTTGCCTCGGTGACCTATGGGGCCGGTGGTTCGACCCAATCCAATACCCTGGAAATCTGCGAACAGCTGATCCGAACCTGCGGATTCGAGATCATGCCGCACCTCACGGGGGTAGCGGCCGATCAAGGTAAAATTGACGGGTTTCTGGATGCGATCCAATCCTTGGGAATTGAGAATGTTCTGGCCCTGCGAGGTGATCGTCCCGCCGGGTTCACCGGCACGGATGCGGAGCTGTTTGCCACCTTCCCTCATGCCTCGGATCTGGTGGCCTATATCCGCAAACACAATCCTAACCTTGCAATCGGCGTAGCCGGGTTTCCCGAAGCCCATGCCGAGGCGCCCTCTTTTGCGGCTGATCTTGAGGTGATGCAACGCAAGGTGGAATGCGGCGCCGATTTCATCATCACCCAATTGTATTTCGACAACCGGGTCTATTTTGACTATGTTGAACGGTTGCGGAAGCGTGGAGTCACCGTCCCTGTTATCCCGGGTGTCCTGCCCATCCGCAGTCTGGCCTCACTCCGCTTCACCCTCCAGTTGTGCAACGCCCGGGTGCCAGGCCAGCTGATCAACTCTCTGATGAAGGCCAATGAACAGGGCGGGGCCAAGGCGGTCTACGAAATCGGCGTGGCCTATGCCCGTGAGCAGGTCAAAGGCCTGCTGGCCGGTGGGGCTCCCGGAGTGCATCTCTACACCCTCAACAAGGCGGACATGTGTCTTGAGGTCATGGACGGCCTGCTGTGACCGGCTACCCCCTCTCTCCCTCTAACCGGCGCAATATAATCAACACCCTGCCGCCAAGCAGAACGGCCGCGACCGTCAGGGCCAGGATCAACCCGATCCAGAAGCCCTGAGGGCCGGGCACCAGCCCCAACCAACCTCCCAACCCCAGTCCATACCCCATCGGCAGTCCAATCCCCCAATAGGCGAGCAGCATCAGCAGGAGCGGCACACGCGCGTCTTTGCAGCCGCGCAGGATACCGCCGAAATTCGCTTGGAGGGCGTCCGGCAACTGAAAGATCGCGGCCAGGCAGAGCAGAGCCTCGGCCTGGTACCGGACACCAAGATCCAGGCTGTAGAGGGCCGCAATTGCAGGCGAGAAGGTGATGATCAGCAGACAGGTCAGGACGGAGCCACCCAACGCCAGCCCTAATCCTGTCCGGACGGTCCGCCGCAAGCGCCTGACCCGTCCACGGCCGATAATGAAGCCAATGCGCACAGTCAGGGCCGTGGCCAGACTATAGGGCAACATATAGAGCAGGGAGGTGAAATTGAGTGCGATCTGATGAGCCGCCACCACCGAAGCCCCCAGCTTGGCAATAAACAGGGCGATGACCGCGAAGATGGAGCATTCGATAAACAACGCGATGCCCATAGGCAACCCCAGGCGGAGAAACGAACCGATGGCCCATCCCGAACGGTCGGAGGACAGGGCAAAGAGATGGTCGGTGCCAGCCAGCCGGCTTTTGGCAAGAAGAATCGCCATGAACAGCAGCATGGCCAAGAGGGAGAGCGCAGTCGCCCAACCGCAGCCGACGCCACCCAGGACTGGGAGCCCTAGTTTGCCATAAATCAGGAGATAGTTGGCCACGATATTCACCAGCAGGCCGAAAAAGCCGGCAAACATCGAGAGCCGCGGCCGAGCCAGGCCATCGCCGCCGTTGCGGAGGGCGAGAAAGACGCCAGCCGCCGGCAGTCCCCAGGAAATGGCAAACAGATAGCGCCCGGTAATGGGGATCACCTCAGGACTCACCCCCATCCAGGTCATAAGTGGTATCATTAGCCAGAGGACCGGCATCAGGAGGATACCGGTGCCCAGACCGATCCCCATGCCGAGGCGGATTTCGTGGCGGATCGCAGGCCGGTCACCCCGGCCATACGCCTGGGCCACGAGGGGCGTCACAGCGTTCATCAGACCGACCATGAAGAGATAGACCGGAAAAAACAGCGAGGAGCCGACCGCCACTGCCGCCAGATCAACCGCGCTGAACCGGCCCGCCATGACCGTATCGACAAAGCCCATGGAGGTCTGGGAGAGTTGTGCCAGGACGAGCGGCCCGGTCAGCTTAAGGAGAACCGAGGCCTCGTGGAGCAGGAGTTTGGTAGCTTTCATGGGGTCATCCAAGGGGCGTGCAAGGTGTCACCCCTGCTCCGTCCCTTCCCGATGCCGGCTCTGCCGCTTGGTCAGGTTGGCGCTGATGGTGTGCTGCTCGTCGGGAAGGCTGGTGACATGGGCACTGATCGCAGGCGGTAGCACCCTGCCCTTGATCACCAGAATGTCAGCCGCCAGACTGTTGGCTACCTCAGATGGCGCAACCCCTTTTTGCTCCACCAGAAACCGGAAGAGGAGTTCCGCCAGGCGCGGCAGCCCTATCTGCCAGGTGGCGCGGGTTTGTGCATACAGCCAGAGCGAAAAGGCGAAAAAACCGTGAAAGACGTTCCCGTCCGGCCAGAGCAGAGGGGCGGTGCGACGGAAATTACCGCTGTTGTAGACCAGGTCCCAGAACCTGGCCAGCCGCTTCATGGTCTGCATTTGGGCAAAGGGAATGAGATCGTTCTGCTGGATTTCGTAGGGCGGGTCTGCCGCATAGAGCATCCCGTACTGCCGGTCGTGGCGGTTAATGGCCGTACCAGACAGCTTTTTCAGCACTCCCAGCTGGACTTCGCCGTGGGTCAGGGTCATAAGGCTGTCGAGATTCTCGCCGAACTGCTCGATGGATTCTCCCGGCAGCCCAATGATCAGATCGACGTGCAGATGGGCCGTGGTTTCCTGTTCGAGAAAGGCCAGATTCTCTCTGATCCGGGTAAAATCGAGTTTGCGGCTGATGTTGGCCCCAGTTGGCGGGTGCAGAGTCTGGATACCGACCTCCAGTTGCAGGGTACCGGGGGCAAAGCGCTTGAGCCGTTCCTTGAGCGAATCGGGAAAGTTGTCGGGGATGACCTCGAAATGGACATGAAAAGGCGGGGCCTTGGCGAGAAAAAAATCAAGGATGCGACCCGCCACGCCAGGGTTGCAATTAAAGGTCCGGTCCACGAATTTGATGGTTCGCGCCCCGCGCTGCCACAGGGTTTCCAACTCGTCGTGAAAACGGTCGATGGCAAAAAAACGAACCTTCTTGTCCAGCGAAGAGAGGCAAAATTCACAGGTGAAGGGACAGCCCCGCGAGGCCTCGACATAGGTGATGCGGTGGGCGAGATCCTCGTCGGTATAGAACCGGTACGGCAGGGCGAGTGTTTCAACCTCGACCTCGGCCGCAGGGATGATGCGGTCCACCGGCGGGTTGCCGGCCAAGATGGCCGCGCAGAGGGCATGAAAAGTAATCTCCCCTTCCCCTTGGATGATATAATCGGCAGCACTCAGATCGACCCGCATGGGCAAATGGCTGACCTCGGGTCCGCCGAGCACGATGCGGGTAGCTGGGGCAATCTGCTTGAGCAGCCCCACCAGTTGCCGCACCTGAGGGGCGTTCCAGATATAGACGCCGATGCCGACAATCGCCGGAGATGCGGCCAGGATCTTTTCCGCGATATCCCCCACCTGGTCGGTGAGGGTGTATTCCTGAATACAGGTCAGGGGTTGCAATTCCCCCAGATTGGCGTAGAGCGAACGCAGGCCAATTGCGGCATGGATATAGCGGGCGTTGATGGTGGCAAGAACAATACCGGCCATGGCTTACGCTAGCGCTGCTCCGGTCTGCAGCACGATCACTTCCCTGCCAGCCGCTGCCGCAACACCTTGTGCAGAATGCCGCCGTGCCGGTAGTATTCGATTTCCATGTCGTTATCGAGACGCAGACTCACGGTGATGGCCTCGGAGCTGCCATCGGCCCGATCGATACGCAGCGGCACCGGTTGTCCAGGCTGGAGGGTACCGTCGATCCCGGTCAGGTTGATGGTCTCGCTGCCATCCAGGCCCAAGGTGGCGACATCCGTGCCTGCGGAGAATTGCAGGGGCAACACTCCCATTCCCACCAGATTTGAGCGATGGATGCGTTCAAAGGAAACAGCGATCACTGCCTTGACCCCCAACAGCATGGTCCCCTTGGCTGCCCAGTCGCGCGACGACCCTGTCCCGTAGTCCTTGCCGGCAAAAACGATTAACGGCGTTGCGGTTTTCATGTAGCGCATGGCCGCGTCATAGATCGGCATCTCGGTGCCCTCCGGCATCAACCGGGTCAGGCCGCCCTCACGGCTCGCCATCCTGTTGCGGATGCGGATATTGGCAAAGGTGCCCCGCATCATGACTTCATGGTTGCCCCGCCGGGAGCCGTAGCTGTTGAAATCTTCGGGGGTAATCCCCTGCTCCTGGAGATAGAGGCCTGCCGGGGTCTGCACCCCTATCGATCCGGCCGGGCTGATGTGATCGGTGGTGATCGAATCGCCAAATATTGCAAGAATCCGGGCGTGTTTGATATCAGCCAACGGTTGCGGCTCGCTGGTCATGGTCTGGAAGAAAGGCGGCTCCCGGATATAGGAAGAATCCTTGTCCCACTGATAGAGATCGCCGCTGCCGCCCTCCAGCGCCTGCCACTGGCTATCGCCTTCAAAAACATCGGCATAGCTGTTGCCGAAGAGATCCGGGGTCACCGCCTGGTCCACGGCCGCCCGAATTTCCTCAGCAGTTGGCCAGATATCGCGCAGAAAGACTGGCCGACCTTGTTCATCGATGCCAAGCGGATCGGATTCCATATCAACAAGCATGGTGCCGGCCAAGGCATAGGCGACCACCAGGAGCGGCGAACCAAGATAATTGGCCTGCACCTGCGGATGGATGCGAGCCTCGAAATTACGATTGCCACTGAGAACGGCAGCCACCACCAGCTGCTTATCCTTGATGGTAGCGCCAATGGCAGCATCAAGCGGCCCGCTGTTGCCGATGCAGGTGGTGCACCCATAACCAACGACCTGGAACCCCAGCGCCTCGAGGTCAGGGAGCAGACCGCTCTTTTCCAAGTAACGGGTAACCACCCGGGAGCCGGGGGCCATGCTGGTCTTAACCCAGGACTTGCTGGTCAGGCCGCGCAGCCGCGCCTTCCGGGCCAACAGACCGGCACCGATCATCACATCCGGGTTGGAGGTGTTGGTGCAGCTAGTGATGGCGGCAATGACCACCGCGCCGTTGCTGAGACTGGTGCAGGCTTTGGTGGGCAGGCTTTGGTGGGCAGGCTTTGCGCAGCAGGGACAGCCGTCCATGTTGCCTGCCTCGAGTGGCGATGGCTCCTGATGCAGTTGTTTGGCAAATTGAACAGAAAAATCTTGAGACACGGCAGGCAGGGGCAGCAGATCCTGAGGCCGCCTCGGCCCGGCAAGGCTTGGCACCACCTCATCCAGCACCACATCATAGGTCACCGAATAGTCCGGCTCCCTGCTGTCGGCTGCAAAGAAAAAGCCCTGTTCCTGACAGTAGGCGGCTACCAGATCAATCTGTTCGGCCGACCGACCGCTGGCCCGCAGGTAGCGGAGGGTTTCCGCATCTACCGGGAAAAAACCCATGGTGGCCCCATATTCCGGGGCCATATTGGCAATGGTGGCCCGGTCCGGCAGGGTCAACCCCTTCAGGCCTGGGCCGAAAAATTCGACAAACCGGCCGACCACGCCCTTGCCGCGCAGGAAGCGGGTCAGGGTCAGGACCAGGTCAGTGGCAGTGGTCCCGGGCGGCAGGGTTCCGCTGAGCCTTACACCTACCACCTCGGGGATCTGCAGCGAATACGGCTGACCGAGCAGCACGGCTTCCGCCTCGATACCACCAACGCCCCAGCCCATAACCCCGAGACCGTTGATCATGGTGGTGTGGGAATCGGTGCCCAACACGCTGTCCGGACAGGCCAGGAGATCGCCGTCCTGTCCTTGCACCTGGACCACCGAGGCCAGGTATTCGAGATTCACCTGATGGACGATACCGGTGCCCGGCGGCACCACCCGGAAATTATCGAAAGCCTGCTGACCCCAGTGGAGCATGGTGTAGCGTTCGCGGTTGCGGGCCATTTCCAGGTCGACATTGATTCCCAAGGCTTCGCTGCTGCCGGCTCGGTCGACCTGAATACTGTGGTCGATCACCAGGTCGACCGGGATAAACGGGTTCATAGTGGCGGGATCACCACCCTGACGCGCCAGGGCGGAGCGGAGCGCTGCCAGGTCGACCAGAGCCGGCACCCCGGTGAAGTCCTGGAGGATAACCCGACTCGGCATAAAAGGCACGGCAGCAGCGCTGACCTGGCCGGGCTGCCAGGAAGCCAGGTTGTCGATGTCCTGCCCGCTGGCCAGCCCTTGCGGAAAATGGCGGAGCAGATTTTCCAGAAGAATACGGAGTGAGAAAGGCAGACGTTCCATCGGGCCGTAACCGAGAGGCTCCAGGGCCTTCACCGAATAAGCGGTATAGCGTTTGCCGCCTGCCTCAATGGTTATCCGGGGATCAAAAGAAGTGAAATCCGTGGTTGCAGCCATATTCGTTTCCTCTTGCTATGAAAATAAAGTGTCGGTGCCAGGTTGTTAGTCCAGTAGACTGTCAGGCAAACAAAGCCGAATAGTTAGGTTGGCCAATCAGGCCCCACCTGGCATTATTATCACTAACAGGCTAAACACCTACAGCCTATCTACCTTTTTTTCAATTATGCCAGATTTCGAGAAAACAAGAACCCTGTTTTTTCAGATGAAGAAGCCACCCGAAACCGGGCCGCAAGGACGGTATTTTTATCGGCTGATCGGTCTCTGGCAACTTGCTGTTTTTTTGCAGACATCCTATAGTAAAGCCGTTTCAAGGCGAACCTGAGAGTCCCTACCTGTGAGAATGCGCTATGATCAAGACCTACGCAGAAATAAATAAGAAAATCGAGTCCGGCAAGGCCGTGGTACTGACGGCCGAAGAGGTCATCGACTATGTTGACAAACGGGGTTTAGAGGCCGCCGCCAAAGAGGTGGATGTGGTCACCACCGCCACCTTCGGTCCGATGTGCTCGTCGGGCTGCTTTCTTAATTTCGGCCACAGCACGCCGAAAATGCGGATCTCCGAGGCCTGGATCAACGATGTCTCGGCCTATTGCGGTGTGGCCGCAGTCGATGTCTATCTGGGTGCAACCCAGCTGCGGCAGAACGACCCGGCCAACATGTACCACCCTGGTGAATTCCGCTACGGTGGCGGCCATGTGATCGAGGATCTGGTGGCCGGCAAGAAGCTCCAGTTGTTCGGCCTTTCGTATGGGACCGACGATTATCCGCGCCGCGAGATCCGAACCCTGTTTGATATCAACGATCTCAATCAGGCGATCATGGTCAACCCGCGCAACTGCTACCAGAACTACAACGTTGCGGTCAACGCCTCGGACAAGCGGATCTACACCTACCTGGGCATCCTCAAGGCCCGGATGCGCAACATGACCTACTGCTCAGCCGGGCAGCTGTCGCCGCTTTTGAACGACCCCTTCTACGAGACTATTGGCGTCGGCACCTCCATCTGGCTGGCCGGGGCTCGCGGCATGGTCTACGCCCAAGGGACGCAGCACAGCTCGCTGGTGGAACGTAGCGACAACGGTGTGCCGGTGGAAGGAGCCGGAACGCTCGCCCTGACTGCCAACATGAAAGAGATGCTCCCGGAATTTGTCCGCGGCACCAGTTTCAAAGGCTATGGTGTCTCCCTGGCCTTGGGGGTCGGTATTCCCATTCCCATCCTCAACCCGGAGATCCTGCGCCGTACCACGGTTCGCGACCGAGATATCATGGCCTGCGTTATTGATTACAGTGTGGACTACCCGGAGAAAACCGGCAAGGTCCTGGCCCGCTACAACTACGAACAGCTGCGCTCCGGCGAGGTCGACCTCAACGGCCAGAAGATACCGGTCACCTCGATCTCCTCCTATAACAAGGCCTTGAAGATCTGTGAATTGCTCAAGGCGGAAATCAAGGCCGGCCGCTTTCTCCTTTCCAAACCCAGCCAGCGACTGCCGCTCAACCAAGGAATGAAACCACTGAACATCACAGGACCGGTCCGATGATCACCAAAAAGATCTATCTCTATTTCCCCAAGAGCGAGACCGAGAAACCGATCGTCTACCGGCTGGTCAAGGAATTCGATCTGATCGTCAATATCTTCCGCGCCAAGGTGACGCCGGAGGAGGAGGGCTACCTTAGCCTGGAGGTAACCGGCACCGAAGAAAACATCGACCGGGCCTTTGCTTTTCTCGGCGGATTTGACGTAGTTATCCAGGCGGGTAACAAAAGCGTACGCTGGGACGAGGGTCGCTGCGCCCAATGCGGCGCCTGCGTGGTCCACTGCCCGACGGGGGCCCTTTCCATCGTTGACCGGACTACCCGGGCCATCGCCTTTTGCGAAGATAACTGTGTCGAATGTCTGGCCTGTGTCGCCGCCTGTCCCTTTGGGGCCTGCTCGTCAGCTTTTTAAGCCAGAGATCGACAGTCTGGACAGGTATGGACAAGGTGATGTAATGCGGGTTTATCGCTCCTTTTCCTGGAAAGACACCAACCTTCGAGTCGCCTGCGAAGCTTTTGATCTGGTCACCCGGACCGTAGTTGCCGAGCGGAAACTGCTCGAGCGCTATATCGCCCTGCATCCCGAGTTCCAAACCGCACTCGTTCCGGTCGTCCTCCTGGAAGATGCACCCGAGGTGGCGCGTCGCATGGCTGCCGCCGCCGATCTGACCGGACTGGGTCCCATGGCCTCAGTGGCCGGGACTCTGGCGCAGCTGGGCGTGGAAGCCGCAATGGCTGAAGGGTGCCGGGAAGCTATCGTCGAAAACGGCGGCGATATCTTCATCCACTCCGATACCGTTGTCACCATCGGCATCTATGCCGGCAAGAATGCTATTGGCAACCGTCTGGCCTTTCGCATCGCCCCGGAAACCCTGCCCCTTTCCCTCTGTTCCTCCTCCAGCAAAATGGGCCATAGTTTAAGTTTCGGCCAATGCGATCTCGCCACCGTGGTGGCCAAGGACGGCGCCCTGGCCGATTCCGCCGTTACCCTGGTCTGCAACCTGATCAAAACAGAACACGATCTGACCCCGGTGCTCCATGATGTCGGCACTATTGCCGGCATTGACGGCATTTTTGCGGTCAAAAACAGCAAGATCGGCATGTGGGGCAAGCTTCCCGAACTGGTCCGTAATCAGGACGCTGAAACTCTGGATAAAATCACCCGCGACCTGCGCTCCGACTTCCAGGGGCAATAAGTCCCTCTTTCCCCCTTTCCTCAGCCTTGTTGCCATGAATGGCTACGGCGACCACAAAAAACTTTTCAAAAACAGGCTATTCTAAAGAGTCCCTGCCTTTTTTGGGCCTTACGTGTAAGCAGCTTGACATCACACCTGCCCCTGCTATTCTGCAGTTAGAGGTTACCGGAGCTAGATTTTGGAATAACCCCATTCATTCAGACCGTTTTGCGGGAGGTCGATGTAGTGCACAATGAGATAGAAAAGAGCATCTCCCGCCGTCGCACCCTCTTTTCCGGGAGCATGGCCGGCCTGACCTTGCTGCTTGGCCTTTTGATCAGTCTCCAATTCGCCATTCTGGACACGGAGCGGCACCAGAGCATAGCCCGCAGTCAGGTCACCCAGGATCTCGCCGCCATTCGCGCCCGATTGGAAGGGATCATCAACACGGTCTTCAGTGCGACCTTAGGCCTGTCCGAGGTTATCGCCCATCAGGGCGGGATAGCTCCGGATCTCTTCGAGGCCCTGTCGCGGCAGGCCATCAAAGGTCATCCCCAGATTCGCAATATTGTCGCCGCCCCCGACAATGTCGTCACGCTGCTGTATCCCCAGGAAGGGAACCAGCGGGCCCTCGGCCTTGACTACTCGACAGTCCCTGAACAATATGCAGGGGTGCTGAAGGCGATGCAGACAGGGAGCCCAGTGTTTTCAGGCCCCCACAACCTGGTACAGGGAGGACGGGGAATCATCGCCCGGGTACCGGTCTTTACCAGTGATGGTGTGCCTAAAGGTACGACGCCCCGCTATTGGGGGGTGGTGTCGGTAGTCACCGATATTGACGCCCTGTTGGATGCAGGTGGGATGCGATCATCTGCGACCCTGACGATCGGGATGCGTAAAAAAGATGAACAAGGCAATGCCGGTCCTCCGATTTTAGGTTCCGAAGCTCTGTTTACCGGGCAACCAGTTCTTATGGAGGTCTCCATTCCTGGAGGGACCTGGCAAATCGCCGCTGTCCCCAAGGAAGGCTGGCCGCAGCTGACCGCAACAGCGTCATTATTTTTTTATATCGGCCTAGCTAACAGCCTCCTGGCTGCGGCCATCATCTGGTGGCTGGTGGCACGACCCTATCAGGTGCGATTGCGTAATCAAAAATTACGGCAGCAGATCGCCGACAGGATTCGGGCAGAGGAGGAGCTTCGTCTTTCCGAGCAGAAATACGCCTCCATTTTTCAATTGATGCCGGATATGGTTGGCATTACCCGCATGACGGATGGCATTTTCCTGGAGGTTAACGATGGTTTCACCAGGATAACAGGATGGGAGCTGCATGACATCGCCGGCCGGAACTCGATTGAGGTAGGGTTGTGGACCCAGGAAGCCCGTGCCGAGGCGGTGGCGATTGTCAAGGAGAAGGGCCGACTGGTAAATTGTGAGTTTATTCTGGGAACCAAGTCAGGAGAAAAACGCCATGCCCTGATGTTCTTGACACCGATCAAGGTCAGAGGCGAGGACTGCCTCTATTTCATGGCTCGCGACATCACCGAGCTGAAACAGGCGCAACAGATCCTTGAAAACGAACGATTCAGGCTCCGCAATCTGCTCCAAGCCATACCGGCCCTGATCTGGATGAAAGATCCCGAGGGGGTCTATCTCTTTTGCAATGCCCGATTTGAACGGTTTTTCGGGGCAAAAGAGGCCATGATCATCGGGAAAACCGATTATGATTTTGTTGATAAACAGCTGGCGGATTTTTTCCGGGAGCATGACCGTAAGGCTATTGCCGCTGGTCAACCGAGTGTCAATGAAGAATGGGTGACCTATGCCGACGACGGCCACCGCGAGCTGTTAGAAACCATCAAGACCCCGGTGCATGACGGAGCCGGACAGCTTAAGGGTGTTTTAGGTGTGGCCTGGGATATTACCGAAAAGAAACAGATCGAAGAGGACCTGCGCAATGAACGCACCCGCTTCATCAATCTGGTCGATTCCGTGGACGGGATTGTCTGGGAAACGGATACCGAGACCTTCACCTTCACCTATGTCAGCAAACAGGCCGAGCGTTTACTGGGTTACGCGGTAGAGGCTTGGTACGAAGCAGAATTTTGGCAGCAACACCTGCACCCGGAAGACAGAGAAAAGGTACTGGCCTATACCACCGCCTGTACAGCCCGGGAGGAAGACCACAACCTTGAATACCGATTCTTTGCTAAGGATGGCAGAATCTTCTGGGTGCAGGATATAGTCACCGTGGTTGCCGAGAACGATCTGCCGCGATGGCGGCGGGGAATTATGGTCGACACTACCAGTAGAAAAGAGGAAGAAAAGGAAAAACGCAACCTTGAAATTCAACTGCGTCAGGCGCAGAAAATGGAGGCTGTCGGACGCCTGGCCGGTGGCGTAGCGCATGATTTCAACAACAAGCTGTCGGTCATTTTAGGGTACGCCGATCTGACCAAGGACGGCAATGCACCACCGGACAAAACCCGCGGCTACTTAAACCAGATCATCAAGGCCGCAACCCAGTCGCGGGACATTACCCGCCAGTTGCTCGCTTTTTCCCGGCAGGAGGTGATATCACCCCGCGTCCTCAACCTAAACACGCTGGTCAAAAGTGTGCAGAAGGGGTTGGGACGGTTTATCCGCGAAGATATCCGTTTTGAAGTCAGGCTCGCAGAAGAATTGTGGCCAATCAATATGGATCCCACCCAGATTGATCAAGTGATCATGAATCTGATTGTCAATGCCCGCGATGCCATGGCGGACGGCGGACGGCTGGAGGTCGAAACCAAGAATATCTCCCTCGATGCAGCTTTTGCAGAGGAACATCCCGAAATACTACGAGAGGGCGACTATGTGCAGCTGACGGTGAGCGACACCGGTTGCGGCATGAGCCCGGAAACGCTGCAGCATATCTTCGAACCTTTTTACACGACCAAGGAAACCGGCAAGGGCACAGGGCTTGGCCTCGCGACGGTCTATGGCATTGTCACACAAAATAAAGGGTTGGTGCTGGCCGAGAGTACCCTCGGAACCGGCTCCGCCTTCAAAGTATTTTTCCCGCGCTGCCGGGAAGAGGAACTACAGGAAGTTGTCGAAGAGAGAGCTGAACCTGTGCTCGCGAGAAAATCGGCCACCATCCTTCTGGTTGAGGATGAGGAAACGGTCCGTCAAATGACCACCGACATTCTCGACCAGAGCGGTTACACCACCCTGGCGGCTACGACGCCACAAGAAGCGATTGCAATTTGTGCGAAAAAAGACCAGCAGATAAACCTGCTGCTCACCGATGTGATAATGCCCGAAATGAATGGCAGAGAGTTGAGTCGACAGATCGAGTCCATGCGGCCCGGAATCAAGGTGCTTTTCATGTCGGGCTACGCTGCTGATATTATTCCAGAGTCAGAGGTGACGAGTGCAGGAACGCCTTTCATTCAGAAACCGTTCAATGTGCAAACCTTACTGAACAAAATCGAGGAGCAGTTGCACGGGGACGAAAAACAGAAAACAAAGTAGACAACTCGTATTCGAAGAACTCATAAACAAACAGCCGGTGCAGAAAGCTCTGCACCGGCTGTTGTTCGTTTGAGACGCTTTGTTGTATTAAGGGACTTGCAAGACTACATACTGACTGTTCTTTCCAGAACGGACCCGCAACAAAACCTGCTTGGGATTATTAGATTTTTTCAGTGCCTGCTCCAGTTCTTTGAGATTCTGGACTCTGATCCGGTTGACTTCCTCCACCAACTGTCCGGCCTGCAGACCCACTTGGGCAGCCGGGCTGTCCGGTTCGACATCGGCAATCAAAACCCCCTGGTTTTTGCTGTAGTCAAACTGTTTGGCAACCTCATCGGTTAAATCCTGCAGAGTGAGTCCCATTTCGTTCAGGGCGGCCCCGGTCATCTTCTTAGCGATAGAGGCCATGTCGGCGGGTTGCTCGCCTACAGTCACCTCTAGGTCTTTCTCCTTGCCGTCACGGAGAATCCGCAGGGGCAGGTTGGTATTGGGCAGGATCATGGCAATTTTGTTACGCAGGTCCGCCACATCAGTCACCGGAACGCCGTCAATCGCAATGACGATATCGCCCTGCAGCAGCCCACTTTTCTTGGCGGGCGAGCCTTCCGTGACCTCAGAAATAAGGGCACCACCACTCACTTTATGGCCGAAAGATTTGGCCAGATCTTCACTGACATCCTGGATCATGATGCCGAGCCAGCCTCTGGTCACCTTGCCGCTTTTGCGCAGTTGCTGTTCGATGCTCTTGGCCATGTTGATGGGAATAGCGAAACCGATCCCCATATAACCGCCGCTGCGCGAAAAGATGGCGGTGTTCATACCGACCGCCTCACCGCGGATGTTAAGCAGCGGCCCACCCGAGTTGCCGGGATTGATGGCGGCATCGGTCTGGATAAAATTTTCATAATCGGTGATGCCCATCCGGTTACGGCCCTTGGCACTAACCACGCCGACCGTTACGGTCTGGTTCAACTCAAAAGGGCTGCCGATGGCAATAACCCATTCGCCCACTTCGAGCGCATCCGAGTTGCCCAGAGGAAGGATCGGCAAATTTTTCCCATCAATTTTGATGATGGCTACATCGGACTGGGGATCTGTTCCTACCACCTTGGCGGTAAATTCCCGTTTGTCAGCCATGCGTACGGTGATCTTGTCGGCATCTTCAACCACATGATTGTTAGTAAGGATAAAGCCGTCACTGGCAATGATGAATCCTGAACCCGCAGCCTTCTGCTTGAAACTACGCTTATTATCCTGTTTAGGATTGGCGCGTGGATTTCGGAACTGTGGACCGAAAAAACGTTCAAAAAAGGGATCATTAAACAGATCTGAAGGCAGTTGACCCATATTTTTTGCGGTTGTCGATTTTTCCACCGCAACATGGACTACAGCCGGACCCGCCTTCTTCACCACCGAGGAAAAGGCCTTGGAAGTACGGTCGAGTAGAGCGATATCTTCTTCCCCCTGGGCTGAGGCAGGATGATAACCGCCTGCAAACAGTGTCAGACAGAGGACACAGCAGGCAAGAACAACCCCTTTGGAACATGATGATATTCTTTGCATGATTCAAACTCCATTCACAACAGAAAATAGGTTGGTCACCCCGTAAAGGGTGGCGGCAAAAAACAGGTAACAACAGGCAGTCACATTTTCAAAACAATTGTACCGGAGCTTCTGTTCGTCAAGAGTTGCCTGCACGGAATCATCATCTTCTTCCAAGAACTGCTGGAAAGCCTGAAACATCCTCCCTTGCTGTCGTGCGGCCTATAACTCCACCTGATTTCCTAGTTCCACCACGCGATCCGGTGGCAGTTTGAAGAAAGAGGTGGCATTCCAGGAATTACGGGCCATGAAAATGAACAATTTCTTGCGCCAGCGCGCCATGGTCCCAGGCCCCGTAGCAAACAGGGTTTCACGGCCAAGGAAAAACGAGGTGGTATGGATATCGATCGCTACTCCCTTTTTGCTCACTTGCTTGAGAATTCGCGGCATATTGGGTGTTTCCATGAAGCCGTAATTGGCCTTGATCCGGTAGAACCCTTGACCGAGATCTTCCACACTCACACGGTCTCCTGGGGCCACAGTGGGTGTTTCCGCCGAGAGGATGGAAAGCAGCAACACCCGTTCGTGCAAGGCATCGTTGTGCTTGAGATGATGCAGAAGCGTATGGGGAATGCCCTCAGGCGTGATCGACATAAAAACAGCCGTTCCCGAGGTCCGCTGGGGACTGTACTCAGCGAGATCCTTGAGAAACACCTCCGCAGGCATCCGCATTAATTGGTAATATTTGGCCAGTAAGGCGCGGCCGTCGCGCCAGGTAACCATGATAATCAGGATAAAGGAAGCAATGCAGATGGTAATCCAGCCACCGTCGACTATTTTCAGCAGGTTGGCACCCAGAAAGGAGCCATCAAAAAACAGAAAAAGACTGAGCAGGGCAACACTTTGCCACATCGGCCATTGCCACTTGATACGGATGACCAGGAAATACATGAATGAGGTTATAGCCATGGTGGCGGTTACGGCAATACCGTAGGCCGCAGCAAGACGGGTGGATTCTTTGAACACGAGCACCAGGGTCAGGCAGGCGATCATCAGCATCCAGTTGACCGTCGGCATGTAGATTTGACCGCTAGCCTGCTCGGAGGTGTGGACGATACGCATACGTGGAATAAAACCGAGTTGAATGGCCTGCTGTGTAAGTGAATAGACACCCGAAATCATGGCCTGCGAGGCGATGATGGTTGCCATGGTTGATAACGCAACCATGGGATAGAGCAGCGATTTTGGGGTCAGGGCATAAAAGGGATTAACGTTGACTATCTCGGGATTTTGCAGGAGCAGGGCACCCTGGCCGTAGTAATTGAGTATCAGGCCGGGAAGTACCACACAGTACCAGGTAATGCGTATCGGTTTGCGACCGAAATGCCCCATGTCGGCATACAAGGCCTCGCCACCCGTGATACAAAGCACCACCGCCGAGAGAGAAACAATGCCATGAAAGTGGTTAACTGCAAAATAGTTGTAAGCGTACCAAGGGTTTAAGGCGGAAAGTATAGCAGGTTGCCGAAGGATGGCCAGCAATCCGAGGAAGCCGATGGTGCCGAACCACAGAATCATAACCGGGCCGAACACCTTGCCGATGACTGCAGTGCCATGTCGTTGCACGAAAAAGAGGCCGATCAGGATCAGGCAGGTCAAAGGAATGATATATCCGGCTGCGGCATCGGTGGCCATATTGAGTCCTTCGATGGCCGAAAGTACAGAAATAGCCGGAGTAATGACCCCGTCACCGTACAGGAGTGCGGCACCAGCGGCACCCAGCACAGTGAGTATTGCCCACCTTTTCCCATCTTTTTTCAGTGTTCCCTGCAGGCTGGCAAGGAGCGAAAAAATACCACCCTCCCCTTTGTTGTCGGCCTGCATTATGAAAACAACATATTTGAGACCAACCACAAGCATCAGCGACCAGAAGATCAGGGAAAGAATGCCGAGGATATTGTCTGGCGTGGCCGTGACGCCATGGCTGCCGGAAAAGCATTCCTTAATAGTGTAGATCGGACTGGTGCCTATATCGCCATAAATAACCCCCAGGGCGGCTAGGGCTAGGTGCGAGAGAGGTGCATTGGGTTTGTGGCTCTCTTCGGGCAGGGGTGGTGTCGGTTTTGTACGAAAGGTCATAAGGGTCTTTCTCGTGGTTGTTGCGCCAACTACCTGGCTTAAGTCCGCTTACGGGCAGCAAGCCGGGAGCGAATGAACCAGATGATGCCGACGATAGCCAGGGCGATGATGACAATATCGACCTGATGCGAATACTTCTGCACGATAGTCCAGTGCTCTCGCAGACGCATACCGCAGTAAAGGAGAAAGCCGTTCCATAAGGTGGCACCGATCACCGAAACCAGCATAAACGGGACCAGAGGCATCTTGCCCATACCGGCGGGGATCGAGATAAAGTGACGGATCACCGGAATGAAACGGCCAATAAAGACGGTGAGTATCCCTTGCCGCTGGTTGAAATACCGCTCGGTCACTTCAAGGTCGTGCCGGTTGAGCAGGAGATACTTGCCGACTTTGAGCACTAGCGGTTTACCGCCGTAATACCCCATCCCGTAGGAGACAAGCGAACCGACGAGCGAGCCGAGACTGGTGGCCAGCAGGGCGAGCCACAGATTCCATTTGCCATCGGCAACCAGGAAACCGACAAAGGGCATGACGGCCTCGCTGGGCACAGGGGCAATCATACTTTCCAGGCCCATGAGGATGAAGGCGCCCGCATAGGCAGTGGTGTCGAGAATCTGGACGGCGGTACGGCTGATGATTTCAGTGATCATACGATTTCAGTGCAAAAAGTAATAGAGAACGAGTATCCCGAAGACGATGCGGTAATAAGCAAAGGCCCGAAAGTTATGATGGGCGACGTAACGGAGCAATCCTTTGATTGCCAGCAGGGCGCTGAAAAAGGCGACAACAAAGCCAACGGCAATGGAGACGAAATCCTGCCCCGCCAGATGCTGCCAGGATTTAAAAATATCGTATCCGGTAGCCATAAACATGGTGGGAATGGCGAGAAAAAAGGAAAATTCCGTGGCCGCCTGCCGCGACAAGCCGGAAAGCAGACCGCCGATGATGGTAGCACCGGAACGGGAGGTGCCGGGGATCAGGGCTAAAACCTGAAAGAATCCAAGTTTCAGGGCATCACGCCAGTCCATATCGTCGACCTCGGTGATGCGCGGTTGCCGCTCGCGACGCTCGACCAGGAGAATCATCAAACCACCGACGATAAAGGCGCTGGCCACTACGACGGGGTTGAACAGGTGGGCCTTGATGGTTTTGTGCAGGAGTAGGCCGAAGACTGCTGCGGGCAACACACCGATGATCAGATTGAGGGCAAAACGTTGGGCGCTTGCCTGGCTGGATAGGCCGGCAACCACCCGAACCAGCCGCATCCGGTAATGCCAGCAGACCGCGAAAATCGCGCCGAGCTGGATGCAAATCTCGAAGGTTTTCGCCTGCTCGCCGGTGTAGGAGAGCAAATCCCCGACAATGATCATATGCCCTGTGGACGAGATCGGCAAAAATTCCGTCAGACCTTCGACCAAACCCAGAATCACGCTCTGGATCAACGCAAGAATATCCATCAATAATGCTCCAAAACAACCAATAAAAGGAATGGTCGCTCAAGTTGTTTCGACTGTAGCCTTTTAGCAGACAACATCGTAATGAAAACGGTTTGGTTGCTCAACACAGTCATTATCAAAAGGGCATAACAACTGAAGCCGGCCATAACCGGCGACGGTTTCAGGATGTACATTTTCACTACCCCCGCCAGCGGACCCTTGCTGATACCTGAAATACCTATCAGTGTCAAGTGGCTCCAGCCAGCGGGGAAGATTCACCATTGATCGTCTTTCGTCTGTTCGAAATAAGGTTGATACTCTCGGAAGTAGATATCAGCCAGAGTGAGGAATGCAGCAACCGCCAACGGCCCGTAGATGATCCCCATGAGACCGAATATACTCATGCCGCCGATGATGGAGAGCAGCACCAGCAGAGGGGGCAACTGCGCCTTGACGCCGACGAATCTGGGTTTAAACAGGTAATCGACCGAGAAGGAGAGCATAAGATAAAAGACCACCGTCACCAAGGCCTGCCACCCGTATCCCTTCAGATAAAGAATGAGCGCTGTCGGCAGCAGGACCAAACCCACCCCGACGATCGGCATAAAAGCGGCCACCGCCATGATAGCCCCCCAGAGGACAGGAGAGATGTAACCCATGGCCGCGAAATACATCCCGCCGCAGACCCCCTGGATAAGGCCGCTGAGGCTGTTACCTATGAGAATGGCCCCGGATATGGTCGAAAATCGGCGAATGAGAAAACGGTTTTGGGTCACAGGCAGCGGCGAAAGCTTGATCATAAACTCGGTCAGGCGGTCGAGTTCGATCAGTAGAAAAAAAACGCCGGTGATCAGGATGCAAAATTGAAAAATAAAACGCATGATGTCTGCGGCCCAGGCTGAAATCTGGTTGTAGAGAAAACGGCCAATGGTTGTCATGAGATTGGTGATCAGGCCCGGCAGCTTGTCGAGTTCGACATCAATGCCGAAACCGGCCAGAAACGTATTGGCCCGGCTGATCAGCGTGCTGTTTTTCAAAGTTTGCTGCAGCAGCACGAGGACATCGTTTTGTTTGCCGAGTTGAATCACACCAGGAATCTCGGCAGATATGGCGCCGATGCAGAAGAGCAGGGGGAGGAACACACAAAGAGTGATCAGGAGACAGGTGAGGAAAGCGGCTAACCAGGGACTGGTTCTGGAGCTGATCCAGCTGTAAGCGGGATGAAAAACACTTGCTAGGAGAAAAGCCAAAAACAACTGGTTCCAGAAGGGCCAGAGCACTAGGCCGAGCATCAGAAAGGCCGCAAGAAACATAAGAACGAAGGTTCTACGCTGAATCGGGGGAGGTGCTGCCGTCATGCCTTCTCCTGATACTGCCTTGGTGCAAGGATATGGAAACCGGTTGGATCTCTTTCGTCCTATTCTAAAGTGCAGCGGTTTTTTCCGCCAGCGTAATATGGTGTTCCTGTCTCTTCCTTGCCAAGCGCCTTGCGGCACGGTTGCAAGGCGCTGAAAATGCGGTCTCCTTAGAGCCGTTGCCAGACACATTCCTGCACCCTGCTCCGGGAAAAGTGTTGCAAGCAACGGCTAAATAGTGTAGATAATTTTTCCTTCAAGTAGAAAAAGTCATTTCAGTCGGGGCGTAGCGCAGCCTGGTTAGCGCGCCTGCCTTGGGAGCAGGAGGCCGAGTGTTCGAATCACTCCGCCCCGACCATTTTAAATACCATGAAAATAAGGGGTTATCGGTTTTCCGGTAACCCCTTATTTGTTTCTAAATCATGCCGGTTTCATGCCGGTTCCATGTGAAGTTTATTCGCTACCCCCCAAGTATATTACCGATAGTCTGCATATCGTTAATGTCTTTCATTTATCAAACTCGAACGTTATCTTAGTGGTCATATGGCCATCAGGGCCGGAATCGTCATCTTTGACAAGAGGCATTGGGTTAGCCACGCCCATTCTATTTGCCCCCCGAAGAACGGGTGCTTCCGTTGATTTATAATCCACGGTTTGCTTTGGAGGGATAAAGTTTATTTTTATCGGGGGGAGTCCCTCCATGTGCGTATATACAATGACAACGTTTTTCACACCTTTCCCGTAGGGATTATATATTTTCCCCTCAACATGCATCCATATATCCCCCTCAATGATTTCAGTTGATAATTTTCTTTGGTGAGTAACAATCTTGAGTTGGCCATTACTTGCCTTTCCGTATGCAACGGAAAATGACAATCCAAGAAGTAAAATCAAAAACACGCTTATTTTTTTTATATCTATAATCGCAATGGTAATGAGGGCTTTTTTCATATTCGGCGGTCTCCGGATTGCCTTGTAGAGTTTTAGGAATTTGAAGCTCTCTTTTCTCTGCTAGAGCCCCTGCCGTTCAGGCGGCTACGTTGTTCTTTATTATGCACCTGTCAATGTCTCAAAGACAAGAAGCATTTGCACAAACAAAAAAGCATTAACTCATGGGTGGTGTCGGTCTTCTGCTAATGCTTATGAGGCAATGGAGGGTGGCTGTAAAATATATTTTCGAGGGGGAAATTCGCAAACCTGTTGTCAGGCTAACATCCTCTGCAAAAGTTGGCGGAATTCAAAAAAACTTTCAGATTTCTTCGGGATTATTCGGTTTTTCAATTAATTGCAACAAGCTCTGATTTGAGTTGGCTCGTAGCACGTGAAGTGCTAGACTTGACCTATTGCTTCCTTTGTGCCCCTTTATGGGGCAATAGCGGTATCCATTTAAAATAAAAGGTGAAAAAAATGTAACAAATCCTGTCCTTCCGACAATTGAATATAATTGCGTTCCTGCAGTTGCTGTCTACTTGAAAACCGCCAATTTTTCTCTCCACAGAACAACGCTGACAGGGCCACCCGATGGGTGTGGCTCTTGTTTTGTTCTGTGGTGGGTACTTGGCGGTACCTCAAGTGGGCATGGCATAAGCCACACCCTTTTTTTATTGAGGGTTGCAAAATAATCGACAGAGGAAAATCAAGTGGCCAAACAGCATACTGTTCCCTTAATCCTGAACGGGAAACCTGAAAATCAGAACACTCAATTACTTGAACCAGTCAATTTAGGCTTTCGCACCTCTCAAGGCGAACAGAAATTATATGATGAAAATTGGATTCAAAATTTAATACATAACAATCCTTCAATATTGCCAGTTCGTGAATTAGAGCCCGCCTTTTTCCCTCTCTATCCAGTATGCAGGGAACTTAAAACTCCAGCCGGTTACCTAGACAATCTGTTTGTTTCAGAAAATGGCTCGCTTACTCTGGTGGAATGCAAACTATGGCGCAATCCAGAGGCTAGAAGAGAAGTTGTGGGGCAGGCCCTTGACTACGCAAAAGAATTTGCAGGCTGGCAGTATGAAGACCTCGCAAGTGCTATTCAAGAAACCATTGGCAAGTCCGGCAACCACCTATTCGATACAGTGGCGGAGCAGGTTGAAGATTTAGATGAGGCTGATTTTGTTGATGCTGTAAGTAGAAACCTTTCCAGGGGGCGTTTTTTAATCCTCATTGTCGGTGATGGTATTAGGGAGGGAGTAGAAAACATTTCCAACTTTTTACAAAAACATGCTGGATTGGACTTCACTTTCGGCCTCGTAGAATTAGGCGTTTTTAAAATACCAGAATTAGAACAATATATCATTCAACCACGAATCCTTGCCCGTACATACACTATTGAGCGAGCCGTCATAAGGATAGAAGAGAGGCAAGGGAAAATTGATTCAATAGTAGAACGTACTGAAAACAAACAAGTGTCGTACAAATCAAGTGGGCGGAAAACAAATATTTCAGAAGAACAATTCTATGAAGATATCACCGCTAATAGCAGTAAACAGGTAGCAGAAGAACTGAAATCTTTTGTAGACAGGTTATCTGCTATTGACATAGTTCCAGGATATGGAGCCAGTTCATTAAATTTACGGTGGATGCCAGAAGGAAATTTAAAATTCAACTTCTGCTCAATATCTAAAACAATGACAATTGATACCAGCGTTTTCAACTGGACACTGGATAGCATTGGAAAGATTTCAATCGGCCATGACTACCAACAAAGATTAGCTTCTATAATCCCAGATGCCTATGTAAGAGAACATGAAAATCAAGCTCATTTTGAAGTCAGAAAGCACAACCAACGGATCGAAATATCTGATTTATTGGCACAGAAAGAGGGGGTAATAGGCATTATAAAAGAGGCTCAACTGAAAATACTTGAATCATTAGGCTCTTGAAGGTCACCTTTAAATAAAAACAGAGACTTTGCAGATCACCCCTGAAAACTATTCAGTACCTCATCAATGTCCTTTAGACCTTTTTGCATTGCCTTCACGTGCTCTCGGCTCTCGATTTCCTCCGTAGTTGTTGGCCCTACCCACCACAAACCATAGTCCTTCGAAGGGGAAATCTGAATAGTTTCCAAAATGTATTTTGCAGCATCCATCTTCATTCTTTCGCTTGTTGATTCTGCCATAATTTTTCCCAGAACATTAACGGCAGACAAAGCAAGCCCTCTGAATTTGCTCTGAGCATCGCACAACGTGTTAAATTGGATTTGATTAATTTTTGCCTTAAACTCAGGGTACTGCATCCACTCGCTGATGGTTTGAGCGGATACTTTTGCAATTTTTGCTGCCTGTTTATGGCTTTCTCCTAACGCTATTTGAGTTGCTGCTAACATTTGTTTTGAGGTCAAATAATTATCATACATGTTCGTTACCTTTCAGGGTTATTCTCAAAAGTGGATAAAGGCCAGAATGGTTTATGATTCTGGCCTTGTGGCGTGTCTCGCAGTTGAGGGGGATTATCCGTTTTGCGGGGGTAGGTTCAAAGTATATTCAGGCTTTGGATTTGATGCGTTAAAGTATTCCAAAAGTTCTTCCTTCGACAGCATGGTGGTTTTCTTCATGAATTGAAGTTTCAAGGTATCATACTGAATAACTTTATCAGTCTGTCTGTATATATTGCCCCACCTCGCCAGCTCTTCAGTCGCTTTTTCGAGTTGTTTGGTAACCTCGGAAAGGTCAAGTTGCTTGAACTCATTGAGGTTGTATCCATTGTCAGCGATATAGCCTTGAAAGGCTCCCTCTTCGTTGTAGTCATCGAATCCATTCTTCTCATGGATGGCCAGTTCAAGCCTTGTCTTTTGCTCCTTGAAGAAGAAATATTTTCCCCTTGAGACATCATGAAGAAAATCAATTCTTGGTTTATTGTAGCCTTCATGAATTAGCGCCTCTCTGTAGAGTGATTCCCATTCTACAGCCTTTCCATAAGGCCATGGGCTGTCCTCTGGTTTAGCTTTTTGTTCAACTCTTTCCCCGGTGATAACCTCCATGTCACTCCAGCCATTTTCATGGCGTTTGTAGAGCGTAGTGGCCTTCTGCTTTCTGATTTTGGCCCACTGGGCGATAGTGCGACTGTCACCGTTGTCATGAGTCAGAAAGATATTGTTCCCCTTATTTGAATTCTGTGCATACTTGTCACGCCATTCAACTTTACCGGGGGCATATTCAGGGTCATCATTATTGATTCTATCCAGGGTATAATTTGCCCTTTCACAAGGCCCAACATTGCGAAGGAAATCTTTGAACAAATCAAATGCAAGGTTGATGATAGCACCCTTGCTCTTTCGCTGTTTCATGTTGTCCCAAGATTTATACGTCCTTGGATACTTTCTACGTAAATCCGTGGGATTAAGAGTTTCGATGTCCAGTAGATGTTGAGTCATACTGACGGATTCGCCAGTTCCTATTTCCTCTTTTCCTATACATTCTACATGATTTATTTTGTCCTTATGATGTGGAATTCCAGAGGAAAGGAAAATGGCGGGCGGTTGCCAATTTAAGGTTTTCGACGTGCTATTTGATGTAGGATTAGTTATCATGTGTCACCTTATTAATTGGTAGCAGGAGTGCTCGAACACCCCTGCTACAGTTTGCATTGATGGGGTTGTCTTACAAGCCGAAATGCCCTCTTTGCTGTTGAAGTAGGGAGGGCATTATTCGGTATCTTGCAAACCATGTTGTTTCGCCTTTGCTATTCTTCTGCTTTACTATTTCCGTTTCTATTGGCACCTCAAATTTTTTTTTAAGGTAATGGATTACCGATCCTGGCCGTGTCATGTTACACCTTTCCACTAGCTCCATAGTGCTTGGAGCTTCGCCTTCGAGTAAAATCTTTAATAATGTCCATGATTTTCCAGTTGGCCGCTTTTTCTTCTTCATTTCATTCTCCTAAATTGTTCCCATATTTTATGATCAATGGGATGGTTATTTGGCTTATCGCCCTGTCGTCGCAATTTGGTGTTCGTGTAAAAATGCATCTAGGTCTTTTTTTTGGTAGATTACTCGCTTGCCGATTCTGGAATAACGAGGACCACCTCCATCTGATCTTTTTTGCTTCAAGAAACTAATGCTCATTCTTAGGTAATAAGCAGCTTCTTGCTGGTTAAATGTTTCAATAAGTTGTTTGATAGTTGACATTTCTTTCCTCATCGATGTCTTTAAAAATAAAAAAAGCCGTTATTGGCAACATGTGGCTTGTTGTGGGCACACGTTACCAATAACGGCTTAATGGAAAAAAGGACATTTTGAAATTAATTGCAAATGTCGCTTAAATATTTTTTACAATGTTATGTTTCGTTCATCTTATTAATGTTAAAATATTCATTATCAATTGATAAAATCCAGTTTAGATGTTCCTCGGTATAAGGTTCAGTCTTATAATTATCTTGTTTTTTTATATAATCATCAATTTTACTGTTCAATCTTGCGTATTTCTTTTTTACATTTTCAAAGTCATAGCCTGATTCTTTCTCCTTTCCTTCTTCCCTTATTAAGTCACAATAATGCTGTATAGCCTCAGATTTAGATGAATTCTTATCCTTTATGTACCCATCAATAATATCAAGCATGCGTAGTTCTTTAACCGCCAGCTTATGGGCTTCTTCAACACTGGCAACTAAAGGGAGCTTGAATTTATTGTCCTCACGGCTCAGCCCTTCAATAAATTTATTTATTATATTTTGCGGGGGATCAATGCCCAATCGATAACAACGCAACCAGATATGCCTTGCAAGCGGGAAAGAAGGTTTTTGATTAAACGACATTAACAGTCTGAATAATTCTCCTTTTTCGGACTCACTCAATTCTACTTCTCCGCCCTCATTCATTAGCCGCAACCTCCTTTTCTCCAATAGCAGAAAGCATGGTATTTGCAGCTTTTTCCATCGCTTGGCGCACGGGATCAAGATTCAATCTGCTATAGATTGCGGTTGCTGTCGGGTCAGTGTGCCCCAGAGCTTTACCTATAATGACCGTACTTGCATTGCCCGCTGCCATAAAACTACCCATGGTTCGGCGCAAGTCGTGTATTCTTACGTCATTCAAATTGGCCCTGGCTATAATTCGCCTCCACGCTTTATTGGGGTTTATGATATGCCCTGTCCTGCTTAACGATGAGGGGAAAACAAAAAAGCTGCTGGCTAACGACTTTCTTTTTATAAGTATGGCTTTGGCATCAGGCACAAGAGGGACATTCATCTTTTGGCTATTTTTTGATTCATCTGCCGGAATCATCCAAACGTCATTTTTCAAATCAACCTGACTCCACCGCATGGCCATGACATTTGACTTCCTTGCGCCCGTCAACAGCAGCAGCATGAAAAAGTCTTTTATGTCCTGGTATGGTTCATCCGCTAGAGCTTTAAAAAAAGATGCCAGTTCATTTGGTTGTAAAAACCTATCACGACTGGTTTCAGAGAATTTCTTAACTCCCGATGCCGGGTTTTTCTTGTCAGCCAACTCATGGGAAAAGACGCTGGAAAGTAAACCCAGCGCACGATTTGCCGCTATCCTTCCTGATGATTCGCCTATTCTCGAATGCCATGCCCTGAGCAAATCAGTGGTAATCCAATCCACCCGCTTGCTACCGAATGCCTTGGCCATGTGAATCCGAAAGGTGCGCTGATCTTCCGGCCATGAACTCCGGTGGGCCTTGGCATGATTATTTATGAAGGATTCAAAAATCTCCGCAAAGGTCATTTCTTCACGCTTCGCCCTTCGCTCTGCCTCAATGTCTTGCCCATTATTCACATCAGCGGCAAACTGCATAGCCTGAAGCCTGGCGTCTTTGATTGATACGGTTTCAATCTTACCGATTGTTCTCAAAAGGGGCTTGCCCAATTCTGGGGACCACATGCGGAACTGAAAGGTTTTAGAACCGTTGGGGGTAACCTGAATGCGCAATCCAGGCTGCTCGGTGTCATAACAGTGATAGCGTGTTTCTCGAGTTTCAAGTGCTAACAACCTGGTATGAGTGAATTTAAATTTCTTTTCCATTGTTAACTCCTGGCATTCTGGTTTCATGCCGGTTCCATGAAACCTGTCTCCAGCCATGGATTTCCATGACCTATAGTAACCAAAAGTTATTATAGAAATGATGTAATGTCAAGATATTGAGACACTGGTGACCAATAGTGACCCTTGATGACAGTGGCGGACACGTGCCTTGGGAGCAGGAGGCCGAGTGTTCGAATCACTCCGCCCCGACCATTACAATATTAAGGAGTTACGAGCTATCGTAACTCCTTTTTTTGTGCCTGAATTTTGGCGCAGGTACAAATAATTCACCGCTTGAATTTAAAAAAAATGGCATATTAGGTGATGAAATTAGTTAGCAGAGAGGTTGAGCACTATACGATTAGCCTCCCAGTAGTCACAGGAGCGTGATTTTCAGTACATCTGTGCTTTCACCACCAATGACCTTCCTGCCAGAGCTGCCAACGGCATCGAAATAGAACTCGATGGCGGAATTTAGACAGTGTTACAGGGGCGTTGTTCGTTGTTGCTTAAATCGAAATGGGGTTGAAGGCATCCAATTTTCAACATCACTGACCAACTCCGGCCATACAAGAAACTTATACAAAGCTGATTCTAGTTATAAAGCAGGCCCCGGAGATATGCAGAAATTTGTAAGCTGTTGATACGAAAAAGGACGCTTTATGCCAATTTTTTTGCTAAATTTGTTTATTGAATGACGTGGCGAAAATTTCAGACCACTATCCTAATGACGTGTTCTAGTTCGAACCTTCGGCCACGGCGAAAAGATCACGGTTACAGGCTTTGCCAAGCTCCATAACAAGAATTTCAGGGAGGAAATGAATGAAGCGAGAAGCCAATAACAGTTTCACAATCGGCACGCGCCGGTCAATTCGTGAACATGCCATGCAACCAGGTTCAACCAAGCGAACGCCCCGCGCTTTCCTAGGTGCCGTTTTGGCGATCACTTGCGTCAGCTGCCTTTTCACGATCGAAGCAAAGGCGATCGACGTTGCCAGTCAGAACGATTGGAATACCGCAGTCGCAGCGGTCGCTGGGGCAGCATCGGGCTCCACTACCACCATCAATATTACCAACGGCTTCACGCTGACGAGCTCACTGGCCCAAATTCAAGCCAGCAATGCCAATGTTACCGTGATCGTCACCGGCAACAGCCAAGCGATCAATGGCGCGTCGACCTATCAGGGCATCCAGGTCAATGGGGCCAACGCGCCGACCGTCAATATCTCCAATCTGTCGGTCACGAACACCAAAGCGGTGGGTGGCACTGGCCAGAACGGGCAGAATGGCTACTACAGTGCCGGTTTGTCCTACGGTTCGGGCGGCGGCGGTGGCGGCGGTCTCGGCGCTGGCGGCGGTTTGTTTGTCGGTAGCGGGGCCAATGTGACTCTCGCGTCCGTGACCTTTACGGGCAACGCCGCCCAGGGCGGCATCGGTGGTATCGGCGGCTCGGCGCAAAACGCGGGGGCCGATCCAATCAATGGTGGCAATGGCGGCGCCGGCGGTACCGTCAATAATGGGAGCACCGTCGGAGGCGGGGGCTCGGGAGGCACCGGCGGACACGCTGGCGTACAGGGCACTACCGGGACCGCTGGCCCGACACTCGGCGACGGCGGCGGTGGTGGCGGGGGCTCGGGAACGACCAACAGCACATCCTACACGGCCAACAATGCTGGCGGGTCTGGCAATGCGAGTGGCGGCAACGGCGGCGCCGGCGGCGACGGCGTCACCAACAACAATGGCAGCCAGGGACCTGGCTCGGACGGCGGCTTCGGCGGTGCTGGCGGTTCCGCACGAGGCGGCGCGATATATGTGGCTACAGGTGGCACCCTGACCATTCTCGACACACCGATCGCTGGCGGCACCCTGACCGGTGGCGCCGGCGGCAGTGCAGGCGTCGGCCATGGTCCGAGCGCATTCAACGGCACCTCAGGTGCGACGGGTACGGGCTCTGGCACGGCGCTTTATCTCAACGGCGTGACGGCCAATATCGGCGTCTCGTCAGGTACTCTGACCTATGCCGGCACCATCGAGGGCTCCGGGTTGAACACCGGTGGCGTAACGACCGCGATCAACAAGACCGGCGCGGGCACCTTGGATATCACGGGCATCAACCACTACACTGGCGGCACGACCATCAACGGTGGGACGCTCGCGGTGAACGGTTCGATCACCTCGGCGGTGACGGTAAATTCCGGTGGCACTCTCGGCGGTAACGGCACCATCAATAACAGCGTTTCGATTCAGAATGGGGGCACGTTTGCACCCGGCAACTCCATCGGCACCACGACCGTGAATGGCAGCCTGACTTTCGCCGCCGGGTCGATCTATAGTGTGGAAGCAGATGCGGCAGGGCATTCCGATCGCATCAACGTCACGGGAGCGCCCGGCAGTGCGACGATCAACGGCGGCACAGTCGCGGTGCTGGCCGGCGCCGGCACTTACCAGGCGAGCACGCAGTACACAATTCTCAATGCGACGGGCGTAGTGACGGGAACTTTTTCCTCAGCCACCTCGAATCTTGCTTTTCTCACACCCTCTCTTTCCTACGACGCGCATGACGTATTTCTTACACTCACGCGCAACGACAATAGTTTTGCTAGTGTTGCCATAACGCCGAACCAAGTTGCGGCGGCTACGGCGCTGCAAAATAGCGTCGCTGGCGCCAGTGGCGACATGGCGACGGTCTTGACCGCTCTGACCGGACTCTCATCGGGACAGGCACGCTCAGCGTTTGACGCAGTAGGCGGCGCCTCGATCGTCGCGCTACGGCGCTCTGGGACGGTCTTTGCGAACGGCTTCAGTACGCAACTGAACCGACGGCTCGGACGTGATGTGGCTGGTGATACGGCCATGCAACGGGTAGCCTTCAACTCCCCAATCCAGCTTGCGTCAAACGAGTTTTTCTCAGATGGTCCCCCTCTCTACGCGCAGGCACAGAGCAGTTCTCTGGCGGGTACGGACTTAAGCCGACACTATGGTCGCGGCCTTTGGATTCAGGGTTATGGTGATGCCCAGAACACTTACGGTGACGGCAATGCTGCGGGGAATAGTCTACGCGACGGTGGAGTATCCGGCGGTATTGACAGCTATATCGGAGAGAATATGATTCTGGGTGTTGCCGTAAGCAGCGGCAGTTCGACTGTGTCGTTCGACAACCCTGCAGATTCGGGACGATCGCTAGGTAACGCTCTCGGGGTCTACGGCAGCTATATGACCGGATTGTGGTCCTTCAAGGGAGTCGCTGGCCTTAGCTTTAATGATAATCGCTTGGATCGCAACATTACGGTCGGATCACTCACACGCATAGCGAATGACGATTTTGACAGTCAAAATTTGTCGCTCTACGCCGAAGCCGCCTACGACATCAAGCGTTCCGGCTATGTGCTGCAACCGATTGCGGCGCTCTCATACGTTGGCACAAGGACCGATGGTTTTACTGAGAGCGGTGCGGGGGCGCTCAATCTTCAAGTTGCCGGGCAGAATACGGAATCAACGCGTTCGCTTTTCGGCGCACGGACGAAATACGAGATTGAACACCTCAAACTACAGGCAAGCGCACTCTGGGCGCATGAGTTCGGGGATGTAAATGCACCGATAAACGTGAGTTTCTCGGGTGCTCCTGCGGCGGGCATCTTCCAGGTCAGCGGCGTAGAACTCAAACGCGACAGCCTAGTGCTCGGACTTGATGCCACCCGTGAGATCCGCAATGGGTTCAATCTGTTTGCCTCCGCGCAGGCAGAGGGCAATTCAAGTCAACTCGGCTTTGCCGTGTTTGGTGGAGTGAGCAAACGCTTTTAGAGGAGTTTCCTCATTTGCCGAGTGTTTGAATCACTCCGCCCCGACCATTCATATCAAAGGGTTACGGTTATTCCGTAGCCCTTTTTTTGTGCTCAATTTTTTTGGGGTGCAAAAAAATAACCCCACTCAACTATCTGTTATTTCTATATTTTGTCTCAATGTTTAATGCTAGACGAAACATATAATCACACAATTTCAGCAGTTATCAGCAGTGCTCGAACAATGCCCGACAGACCCCTCTGTTCGTTTTTGTGATTGTAGCTATGTAGCCTGGTCTTTGTGCCTGGGAAAATAGATTTTAAAAGCCGCGCCCAAGCCTGGCTCACTGAACGCATAGATAAAACCTTTGTTCTGTTTGACAATTCCATAAACGGTCGCTAACCCTAGACCGATTCCTTTGCCTACCTCTTTCGTTGTAAAAAAAGGTTTGAACAGGTTTTGCATTGTTGCCTTGTCCATGCCACTCCCATTGTCGCCCACCATTAGAGAAACAAATTCACCGGGGATCATTCCGGGATGGTTTTCGTAGCAGGCAGTCTCCAGAGTCGTGTTATCCGTTTCGATTATTATGTTGCCTGCGCCATTGATGGCGTCAAATGCATTTGACACAAGATTTGTCAAAATATCAGCCAATTGCGAACGATCTATTTTGACTCTCCATCTATTCGCCTTCGGTTTCCAGACCAAATCAATATGCTCACCAACAAGTATCCTTAGCTTCTGAAGCATTTCCAGTTCAATAACCTCATTGAGATTGAGAACCTTAGGAGCAATTGTTTGTTTGCTGGCAAAAGCCAATAATTGCTGAGTGATATGAGCAGAACGTTGTCCTGCTACAAGTACCTGCTGCAAATGATGATTTAAAAGTGAGTTAGGCTCTGTTGTATCAAGGGCCATTTGGGTGTAACCAAGAATTACGCAGAGCATATTGTTAAAATTGTGAGCCACCCCCCCGGCCAATCGTCCGATTGACTCCATCTCATCGGAGAGATCTACCTGAGTCTGCAGCCTCTTGTGTTCTTCCGTTGCATGTTTGTGCTCAGTGATATCGAACCATTGACCGATATAATTGCGCTTTCGCTTCGATATAATCATAAACGATCCTCCTGATGAAGATGCGTTGCATTGGAGACGAGCTCCATACATCCTGCTGAAAATTTAGAATTGTTAATTCATGTTTCCTTAATGTAAACGGATCACAGGTATGTTGCTGTTGATGAGGATTTTATTGGGCGTTTTCTTGCACGGCTGCCTGAATGGCTTCTTTGGCATTTATGATATTATTGAAACCGAACAGGGTTCGTTTATCGCCGCTCAAAAAAGGAATCCGTGTTATCGATTTTCGGCATAGCGACTGGGGTTGAATACAGAAACGGCCCCTTCGGATCGTTAGGATTAGACGTTCTCATTCTGGCAAGCAGTTCTTTTTGCGGTGCTGACAGCATCCTGCTAACCTGTGCGAAGGCTGTGGCATAAAAATACGACATTTCGCCATCTAACACACCATAACGCCTTGATAGCGACAACACCTTGTTCTGATTGGCAGACTCGTCTTCCTGAAAACGCCTTAATTCGAGAGCAATAGTCCGGCGGATTTTGACAATCTCAACCAAGTTCTGGCGCTGAAGACCAACCAGATCGACGATGGGATTTCTCTGAGCCGCTGTCAATATGGCAAGGAATCCTTCGCCACTATCGCCGGTAAGCCTTGTACTAATAGAGTAATCCTGCTTCCCCATAGCTGGAGCAGTCTTCATGCCGAAAGCTCCGAAATACATTCCGTGCCGTTCCGGACAAAAATAAGTGTCCGCCTCCAGCGAACCGGCATACCAGGAAAACATTTCGCTGGCATAGGTCATCACCGCAACATTGACCTCGTGCGACATGCTTCTTTTGTCCAGTTGTTCGGGAAGATCTGGCCATGACCTGGAATCACCAAACTTCAATCTGGCCAAAACATTTTTCTGTTGGTCGTTCAAACCGCGAAGAATGCCTCCCATCACCTTGGCCCTTTGAAATGCCAACCGTCCATCAAGTTCATACAACTCGGCGGAATACTGCATTACCGCCTTTCTGCTGAGCCCCTTGCTGCCGGCGGGTACATCGCCTGTCATATTTTGACGGAACGCCATGATTAACGGCAGCCGTTTCTCGGCGAATAGACGGATATCGTTTTCCTGTTCCTGACCCAGGTTAATGAGCTGCATTTTCTGATCAGCACTGAGGATGGCTAGCATGTTGTTGGCGATCCGTGTCAAAAATGAGGTGTTGTGCCCTCCCTCTTTGGCGTCGATATCTCGCATGTACTGAAAACCGAAATAATCAGACACCTTTCCTGGCGGCAGAAAGGTGTCGTAGCCCAAGTCCCCGGTAAGGAAAGCTAAGCCGTTGAAGGCAATGGTGTGGAGTTGTGCCCGATCGGAGGTGGCCTGATCGATGGAGTACCGCTTGGCACCACCATCGGGCGGGGGCCCCTGCCGTGGACGATCCTGAGCCATAACACCCCAGGCACATAGACTAACGATCAGGGCTAACACACTTATTTTCGTTTTCATCAACCCACCTCTTGCGCATTGTTTTTTAGGCAATCGCAACGATAGTCAATAATGATTGATTTGATATTCAGCCAAGGCATCACGCTGTTTCAGCTACTGCGAGCAAGTACGCAGTTTACGGCCCTCAGTTGGATTCAGGGAACGTCTTTTCCCTCTTTGCCAGCGGTTCCAGGGGTTGGCGGGGGAGATATCTCTTGAGAGCGGTGGACGGATGACCGGTCGCCAGGTGGGTGATTGGGGCGCGCCACCAAACCATCAGGTGAGTTCAAACAGGTGGCTGCCACTTTGGCCTCCCTGGTTGTATGCT
>CAZSIJ010000035.1:0-36802 GCA_964607065.1 uncultured Desulfobulbus sp.
CGCAAGTGCCGAGGGATTTTAAGTCCCTTGCGTCTACCAGTTCCGCCATCCGGGCAGATTGAGGTTGGTCACTTTTATACACTTCTCTTTTTGCTTTGTCAAACAGCAAGTGTGGCAAAGCCATTGCAGTTACAGCAGGTTAACTGTGGCGCTCTTCCTCAGCGATATGCTATGTTATCATAGGTTTTATTTTAGTCTCTTTCATGCTGTCTGTAGGATAAGATGCGGAAAATATTAATTATAGCACTTATTTTTATATCGCTGCTTCTTGTGGGGACCTTCGGGTATATGCTCACGGAGGACATGAGTTTTTGGATGGGTATGTACCTTACCATCATTACCGTGTTCACTGTGGGGTATGGCGATTTTGTACCTGTTCATCCTTCAGGCAGAATCTTCACCGTGTTTCTGGTGATCACGAGTGTCAGCTTTGTCATGTACACCTTTAGCAAGGTCACCGAGACCATGATTGAAGGTGAACTGCGCGGTTTATACAAGAGGAGAAAAATGAATCGACAGATTAGCCGGTTGCGAGATCATTACATTGTCTGCGGATTTGGCAGGATCGGTAAGGAAATCTGCAAGATTTTGCAGGAACACCAACGCCCTTTTGTGGTTATCGAAAAGGAGACTGAGGAAATAAAAGTAATTGAGGATTTGCAATACCTGGTACTGCAAGGGGAGGCCGCGGATGACGAGGTGCTGCTCAATGCCGGTATTGACAGAGCCAAAGGGCTGGTTTCTGTGGTTGCCTCCGATGCTGATAACCTCTACATTACCTTGACAGCAAGGGGGCTGAATAGCCAACTTTATATCATGACCCGGTCAAGCGGTGCTCGCGGGGTGCAGACCAAGCTCAAAAGGGCTGGGGCCTCCAGGGTCATTTCTCCCTACTCGATCGGCGCTCGGCGTATGGCTCATCTGATTGTTCGGCCAACTGTTTCCGACTTTCTGGACCTGACCATGCGGGCAGGTGAGCTTGATCTGATCATGGAAGAATTGCAGGTCGGACCCGATTCCCATCTCAACGGTAAAAATTTGATCGAATCGGAGATCAGAAAAAAATACGATGTCATTGTCGTGGCGATTAAACGGCAGGATGGCAAGATGCTGTTCAATCCTAAATCGGAAACCCGGATCATGGCCAGCGATATTCTCATTGTCCTCGGCGCCAACGAGCATATCACTGGACTCAGCAAGGAGATGTGAACCCTCCTGAGTACTGGGGGGGACGCTATACGAACTTGACGATTGCTGCCATCTCCCGTACCGCTTGATCAAGGCCGACCAGGACTGCCCGGCTGATGATGGCATGGCCGATACTCAGCTCCTCAATGAAGGGCAGGGCAGCGATCGGGCCGGCGTTGCGGTAATCCAGACCATGGCCGGCGTTGACCCGCAGTCCTGATTCAAAGGCAAGTTCCGCTGACTGCTCGATCAGGCGAAACTGCTGTTCCATAGCGCTGACAGAGTCGGCGTCGCAATAGCGGCCGGTATGCAACTCGACAAAGGTGGCGCCGGCATCCAGCGCCGCCTGTATCTGAGCGGCATCGGGATCGATGAAGATCGAAACCGGAATCCCCGCTTTCCGCATTTTCTCAATCGCTTTTTTCACCCTCTTCTCATTGCCCAGCACATCAAGCCCACCCTCGGTGGTCAGCTCCTTGCGCTTCTCCGGCACCAGGGTCACCATGTCCGGGACAATTTCCAGGGCAAAATCGATGATCTCAGGGGTAATGGCCATTTCCAGGTTGAGTTTGGTCTTGACCGTCTGGCGCAGGATCCGCACATCCCGATCCTGAATGTGCCGCCGGTCTTCGCGGAGATGGACGACGATACCATCGGCTCCGGCCAGCTCGCAGAGGGAGGCGGCCAGCACCGGATCGGGTTCAACACCGCCTCGGGCCTGCCGGACAGTGGCAACATGGTCAACATTAATGGCGAGATAGGGCATAGCGGCACTCCTTGATGTCTGTAGGCGCTGGAACAATTCTTTTTCAAAATCCCACATCCGCACGGCTTCCTCCTCCGAGCGTTCATGGTCATAGCCGGTCAGGTGGAGCAGGCCGTGAATGATCAGCTCCGTCAGGCGGTGGTGCAGGGTATGGTGGTGTTCTACGGCCTCCCGCTGGGCGGTGTCGACAGCGACGAGGATATCACCCAGTTCCGCTTCCGGAATCACAAAACCGTCATCGGCCTGTTCAGCTGGAAAGGAGAGGACATTGGTCGGCCCTTGTTTCTTGCGATACTGTTCGTTGTACCCTGCCATTTCTGCATCGCTCATCAAAACGACACTGACTTCAGCCTTCTCCAGATGGAGCAGGTGCAGCAATTGGTCGCAGCGGACCTGCAAGAGTCTGCGGTTAAGCGGATAGGTGGCGATGTCGGCGGCTATGCTGAGGTGAACGGCCATGGTTCAGGCCTCATTCTCGCTGATTTTTCGTGAGGAATGTCTGGCCGCATCCTGCAACTCATAGGCATGAATAATCTCCTGGACCAGCGGATGGCGGACTACATCGGCCTTGGAGAATTGGCGGAAGGTTATCCCCTTGATCCCGGTCAGGATTCGTTCTGCCTCGATGAGTCCCGACTTCTGGCTCCCCGGCAGATCGATTTGGGTGACGTCACCGGTAATTACGGCCCGGGAATCAAATCCGATGCGAGTGAGGAACATCTTCATCTGTTCTCTAGTGGTGTTCTGGGCTTCGTCCAAGATAATGAAGGCGTTGTTGAGGGTCCGGCCGCGCATGAAGGCGAGCGGTGCAACCTCAATAACCCCGCGTTCGGTGAGTTCCAGCGTCTTTTCCTGACCCAGCATTTCATTCATGGCATCGGTGAGCGGCCGCAGATAGGGATCCACTTTTTGGGCCATGTCGCCCGGAAGGAAGCCGAGTTTTTCTCCGGCCTCGACCGCTGGTCGGGTGAGGATGATCTTGGCGACCTGTTCATGGGCCAGGGCGGAAACTGCCATGGCCACGGCCAGGTAGGTCTTGCCGGTGCCAGCCGGGCCGATGCCGAAGACGATGTCGTTTTCGCGGATCGCTTCGATATAGAGTTTCTGATTGACCGACTTGGGCGAAATTACCCGTTTGCGCGCGGTGATGCAGACTTTGTCGAGAAAGATTTCCTCCAAGCGGGCCTGGGGTGAGGATTCCAGGATCTTGACCCCAAAGGCGATGTCCTGGCTGAACACAGGATATCCCTTGAGCAGCAGCCCGTACATCTGCTGCAAGGTGGTGACGGCCAGGTCCACAGCATGGACCCGGCCCTTGATTTGGAGGCTGTTGCCGCGGGCGTTGATCGTAACGCCGGTCGCCAGTTCGATGGTATGCAGGTTGCGGTTGAGGTCCCCAAACAACTGCTGGGCAACCTTATTGTCGGCGAAATCGAGTTCTCGTGAGATTTCTGCGTTAAGAGCGGGGGATGGCTTCAACTCACTTAGCCCCGCCAGCAGCCAGGGCCTCGGTGACCATTACCTGGAGTGCCTGCAGAGATCGATCCCGCACTGGGCGTCCATTGACGAATAGGGAAGGGGTTGAGGTTACATCGGCAAGCTGCGCATCGGTCCTGTCCTTGCCGAGTTGCATCTGTGTCTCCTGGTTACCAAGATCAGCTCTGAATTTTTCCATATTGAGACCAATTTTCAAGGCGGTCTCGTCAATCATATTCGGCGTCCAGTTGGTGATGGCGAAGAGGGCGTCATGCATCTCCCAGAATTTCCCTTGTTTCTGGGCAGCAATGGCCGCCAGTGCTGCCGGTTCGGCTTGCGGATGCATTTGCAGCGGCATATGTTTGAAGACGATGCGCAGCTTGTCTTTATTGTTGGCCAGTAATTGATCCAGCACGGGTTTAAGCTTGCCGCACCAAGGGCATTCGAAATCGGAGAATACGACTAGGGTGACCGGTGCGTCGGCCTTACCCTGCACCGGAGCACCGGTGATGTCGATCTTCTGGTTAAAACTGATATCGATCGCGGTGTAGCTGTTGCTCTTGCTGTTGATCAGGTAGAGCATTTCGCCCCTGGGGGCGATATCGATCGCGGTAGTATTCGCATCAACCGGCAGTTCTCCCATCTTCTTGCCATCTGGCGTGAAGATATACACCTTGGAATCGGCACCGAGGATAAAGACTTTTTTATTGTCCAGCGATTGGGCAATATCAAGGGGCTTGACGGGAATGGTCCAGGTCGCTTGTACCGACCAGTTGAGATCGCCAGAGGTATTATTTTTTTTAAGGTCCTGGGCATGGGTAGAGAGCGGCAAAAGCAGGAAAGAGCAGAAGATGATTTTTTTCAGCATGACAGGATGTCGTCCTTTGGGTTTTGAGGAGAAGAAATACTGCGCCGGAATTTTTCCAGGGCAGCGGGTCGTAAGCAGAGTATGGTCGCTGGTCGGCTTGTTTATCTTGCTGATGTGACTTGTTATTTTTCTTGATAATTATAAAAGTTCGCCACACTATAATGATACCTGAAAGATTGCGCAAGGTGCAAGAATGGGGCATCGAGCGGAGTTGGGATGTTAGGTCTGGTAAGGTGCGTTCCAACCTACGGGAAACGTGAAAATTATTATTATAAACCTTGGTCGCGGTGAGCAAATGTATCGTGAATCCCGGTAGCCGTTCTTGACAGTCCGTTGTGATTTTGATGGGCATCTTGTGGCTGTCCGCCACGTTACAGGTTGTGGATTTCAGGGGGCTGTCGGTTGAGAAAATTGAGTCATTTTAGCTGATCTCCTTGAAAACATGATGTTGTTTGAAAACACTACATGTGGCATGTTTTCTCCTTGATGCGCTCTATATGTTGTGATAAGTTGCCGTTGACGATGTCGAAGCCACACCCTGAATGCTTCGTTGTTTTCAGGCCTCTGGTGCGGGTTAGCCCGTGCAGTCGGGGCAAGGGAGCAAGCTGTGCCATCAGGTGTTGCCCGGATCGGTTGTCGGCCATACAGGGGGAGTCGAGACGAACTTAATCGAAATGAGGAAAACGATGACCAGAAGCATACCACGGCAGCAATTGACCGATACTGCAGAAACTGTACTCGAACGGAGATACTATCTGAAGGATGAGCAAGGCAAACCGCTCGAAAATTGGGAAAGCCTCTGTCGCCGGGTAGCCAATGCCGTGGCTCTGGTCGATCGTGAGCGAAAGGACTATGAAGGCTTGGGGGATCAGTTTTTCAACATGATCTACCACCTTGATTTTCTCCCCAACTCGCCCTGCCTGATGAATGCCGGTACCGATCTCGGTCAGCTGTCTGCCTGCTTTGTCCTGCCTGTGGAAGATTCGATGGACGGCATCTTCACCTCCATTCGCAACGGGGCGCTGGTCCACAAAACCGGCGGCGGCACCGGCTATTCCTTTTCCCGCCTGCGGCCTAAAAATTCGGCGGTGCAATCGACCCAGGGCGTGGCCTCCGGCCCCTTGAGTTTTGCGGCGGTCTTCGATGTTGCCACCGAAACCATCAAGCAGGGGGGCAAGCGGCGTGGTGCCAACATGGGCGTGCTGCGGGTCGATCATCCTGATATTCTCGAATTTATCGTCGCCAAAGAAGATCAAACCCGGTTCACCAATTTTAACTTCAGTGTTGCGATTACCGATCTGTTCATGGAAGCGGTGCGAGACGACCTCGAGTATGACCTGATCGACCCCTCCAACGGTGATATCGTTACCAGCCTGCGGGCCCGAGATGTTTTCGATAAGATTATCGATCGGGCCTGGCACAATGGCGAGCCCGGCGTGCTGTTTATCGATGCCGCCAATCGCGACAACACCACCCCGCAACTTGGTAAATTCGAGGCCACAAATCCCTGCGGCGAGCAGTGGCTGCTGCCCTACGAATCCTGTAATCTTGGTTCCATCAACCTTGGTCAGTATGTTACGGGCGGCAAGCTCGATCGGGAGCGGCTTGCCCAGACCGCTCGCCTGGCAGTTCGTTTTCTTGATAACGTCATTGATTGCAACCGTTTTCCCATCCCTGAAATTGCAGAGATGACCCACAAGACCCGCAAGATCGGGCTTGGGATCATGGGCATGCACGATATGCTGATCCAGATGCAGCTTCCCTACGGCAGTGAAGAGGGGCGGCAGGCCTCGGCGGATGCCATGGCTTTTATTCGCAGCGAGGCGGAGACAGCCTCGATTGAACTGGCAGCGCTCAAGGGATCTTTCCCCGCCTATGACGAGCGCATCAATAAGTATCCTGCCCGGCGCAATGCGGCCCTGACCTCGATCCAGCCTACTGGCACCGTGTCGATGATTGCCGACTGCGCTTCGGGTTGCGAGCCCTATTTCTCCATCGTCATGAGCAAGCACGTCATGGATGGCGATCGGCTGCTCATGGTCAACAAGCACTTTGAACGGGTCGCTCGGGAAGAAGGCTTCTATTCGCCAGAGCTGCTGGAGCGGGTTGCCAGTAGCGGCACGGTCGTCGGGCATGTCGAGATTCCAGTACACTGGCAGGAGATTTTTCGCACTGCCCAGGATATCAGTCCTGAACAGCATATCCGCATGCAAGGCGGTCTGCAGCGCAACGGGGTCGACGCCTCGATCAGCAAAACGATCAATATGCCCTCCAATGCCACTGTCGACGATGTCCGCACCTCCTACATGCTAGGGTATGAACTGGGGTGCAAGGGGTTGACAGTTTATCGCGATGGCTCCCGCGACCATCAGGTGCTTAACACCATGGCTGCGAGCGCCGACAAGACGGCGACGGTTTCCTCCGAAGGGTTGTTTCAGAAGTCGACCCTGCCCGATGTGCTCAGCGCCAAGCGCTACCGGCTCAAGGATATAAACGGCGAGACCATCTATCTGATTGTCTGTTTTGACGATGGCGAGAAACCCATGGAGGTCTTTGCCAAGTTCCCCTTTGACAATCGGGTGGACCTCAAGGACAAATCCACCATGTGGACCACCACCTGCCGTCTGGTGTCGCTGGCTCTCCGCTACCAGATACCCATGGATGAGATCATCAAGCAGCTGGATCGTTCCAGTGGCCATATGCTTGATCTGCCCGCCCAGTTGGGCAAGTTGCTCAAATCGTTTATGGCCGCAACTCAGCACGGGTTTGCTTCGGTTTGTCCGGAGTGCCAGGGAATGCTGGTGTTTGAGGAGGGGTGTGAGGTGTGTCGGGATTGTGGGTATTCTAAGTGTTCGTGAGGTGAAATTGAATTAAAATTTAAGTGTTACTTATTATGCGTTTATGCAGGGAATCCCCGTTCTGTTAGAGTGTAGAAAATGGAACCTCAAGTAATACTATCTCACCTGAGAGCCTTAATTGAAAGAGCTCCGGATTTGGAAATCTATTCTCCGGTGTCACGGGAGCATTTGGTTTGGCTCGGGCAGGCTCATGCTCTTGTCCAAAGGTGGAATAGCACTGAAGCCTTCTTCTTTAAAAATGCAAGTGAATTCCTTGCAATGCAGGCAACAAGATCAAGTAATATAGCAACAATATTTGGCACCCTACATCGTGCAATCGCAGATCTCGAATTAAAGTTTCCAACGGATGCCCAGGTAAATTTTGGCGCTGGTGATGTTTATGACTTTTTCAAGGCACTAAATAAGCTCATTGGTTCTGCTGAAAAATGTCTCTTCATCGTAGACCCTTACCTCGACCATACTGTTTTTGACCATTATTTGACCTCCCGTAAACCAGAAGTCACCGTAAGGTTACTCCTAAGTAAAAATTCCGAAAACATCATTCCTGCCGCCGAAAAATACGTCTCACAATTCGGTGATGTTCTTCAGGTAAGAAAAAGCAAAGCACTTCATGATCGTGTCATATTTATCGACGGTTATTCTTGTTGGTTAATTGGCCAATCCGTCAAAGATGCGGCAAAAGCAAAACCAACTTATTTAGTCGAATTGCCGCCTGATGTGGCCCCTGAAAAATTGAAAAATTACGAAGAAATTTGGTCCCAAGCAAATGTACTCTAACTGGTCAATCAACCACTGAAAAAGCGAGTCTCTTTAGCAAATTAACCGGCAAGTAGCCGGGTAGGGTGGGCAAGCGGTTTTTTCTTGCCCACCATTACCATTTGACTGTTTTAAAAAAACTAAATAATTTCAGGAAATCCCTGCGGGGCTTCCCATTACTTTCTTTGTTTGCCCAAAGAAAGTAACCAAAGAAAGGGCAGCCACGCCACTGAGACGGCCCCGGCCAACAAGGCCCGGAACCGGCGGGGCAAAAACTTGCTGCGCTCAAACAGTTTGCCCCTTCATCCGGTCCCGGACCTTGTCGCCCGGCTCAGTGCCAATGGCGCCAACTAACCCCGAACACTCTCCAATCAAGAAGGCTATGCCTCGGCGGGAAGAACTTACATAACCCACCGAACTGAGGCTTGGTAACGGCGGTACCGAATTTCTCTCTTTTCTCGTTCCTACGCTCTGAGGGGGAACGTCTTTTTTACGCTCCGCGTATCCATCTTTCATTATCGTTTTTCCCTTGTCAAGTTTGTACGATTTTCTTCCGTTTGATGAATTCGTCCGGCTTTCGCTGGCGCTATTTTTTGTCCGTTTGGCACCCGAAAAGAGGGGTTGTTTGCGGCGGCGCAGGTAAAAAAAATGTCCTGAATTTTCAGTAACTTTTCCTGGTAGGCAGGGGTGCAAAAACAGGTTTGAGTTGCAATATATCGAAATTATGTTATTTTCTCACATCTTGAAAGAAAAAAGCCTGCATGACTTCAACTTGAGAGAGACATTATGCAAACCACCAAGCTCGTTTTTATTGTACTAATAGGCTTGGCGATGATTGAGTTTTCTATTGGACAATCGCTCAACGCAGCCACCTCGGCTCCAGCAAAAAAACCATCGCTTGCCTCCCACAAACATACTGCTAAACCTGTTTCGACCCATGCCAAATCCAAAAAATCGACCAAGTCGATGAATGGGGTGGCCGCCGTCTATTCCGACAAGCTGAGTGGCAGGAAGACTGCCAGCGGACAAAAATTCTGTCAGACGCAACTGACGGCTGCACATCGCTCGCTTCCGCTTGGCACGAAAGTGCGTGTCACCAACGTCCGCAACCATCAATCAGTCGATGTGAGCATCAACGATCGCGGCCCCAGGCATGCTAGTCGTGTTATCGACTTGTCAGCAGCAGCCGCTGGGAAAATCGGGATGAAGAAGACCGGGAACGCGCTCGTTAAGTTGGAAATTATCAGCGAGATAGCAGCAGCCAAAAAAAATCATAAGGGATAAGCTTGGCAAGGCCACAAGAGTTATTCCTGCAAGATAGAGGCTGCCCTCCATCCTCTCCCTAGGCGCTGTGTAACAACCGTCACCTATCAGGCGACGGTTTCCCCGTACATACCAATCACACAACAAAACGACTTGGAAACAGGCCGAAACGAATTATCTTTTTTCCATCATAGGGACCGACCGGTGGTCTCCTGTCGATGCTCGATGGTAGTGGCTGTTTCTCTTCAGCAGGTAAACCTACACACCACGGAGGCGCAGCATGGCAAACAATCCTGTTGTCTGGTTTGAAATTTATGTGCAGGACATGGAGCGGGCTAAAAGGTTTTATGAATCGGTATGTTGGGTCAGTTTGGTCTCGTTGGCAAGCCCTGGGATGGAATATTGGGCTTTCCCTATGCAGGAAGATGGTGCCGGTGCATCGGGCGCTCTTGTCAGGATGGAGGGGTGCCCTTCCGGCGGCAACAGCACACTCGTTTATTTTACCTGTGCGGACTGTGCTGTTGAGGCAGGCAGGGTAGCCGCCAATGGTGGCAGCGTCTTCAAAGAGAAATTTTCCATTGGCCCGTATGGCTTTATTGCGCTCGTGCTTGATACGGAAGGCAATATGATTGGGTTGCATTCGATGCAATAAGCAAACGAGTGAGTGGTGGTAAATGCGGCCTTCGGCGAGGTGAACCCAAATGAAACAGCTGTATATTTTTCGTTTTCTTTTTTTTCTTTTTGTTTGCGGCACCTTGTTGGTCGGTTGCACCGCTACTGGCCCTGCCGGGAAATGGGAAACGGACCTGGGGGTGCAGCAAGCCTTTGAAGCCGGACAGGTGTTTCCGGATCATACCTATTATTACCTTGGATCAATCGCCGCACCTGGTTCCGTCATTGCCATCAATAATCGTTTTACCCTGCGCACCAGAGTCTGGGCCCAGGTCGATATGACTGAGCAGAAGTTAAACGGATGGCTGAGCATGTACCAGACAAAAAGATTTACGGGCTGCGAGTATTACGGAGGCGTTATTCTTACCTCTGACGGGCAGCAGGCGGGGTTGTGGTATTCACAAAATAGTATCAATATCATACGCATGCCTGAGCCTGGAGTAATAGAGGTCTATCAGCCCCATACGATCTCTGGGGCGACATGTGGCGCGGAACATGATGGAATGATGAGCAATGGAATGCTCTAGGCGCGTTCCTCTTGAAAAATGGAAGCGCCTCGGTAGTCCGTCCTGCGGAGGGTGCAATTAGCTCTTGGCGGCGGTTTTTTTGTGCAGCAGGGCTCTGAATTTGCCCGGCATGTCGAGGGTGAACTCCATCGGCTCGCCGCTGGTCGGGTGGTTGAAAGCCAGAAAGTAGGATTGCAGGGCGAGGCGTTTAATCGGGTCGGTTTGGGCTCCATATTTTTTATCGCCAGCCACGGGGTGGCCTATGTCGGCCAGGTGCACCCTGATCTGATTTTTACGGCCCGTAAGCAGCGTCACTTCCAGCAGGGAATAATCGCCTTGAGTTTGTACTACCTGGTAGATGGTCTGGGCGAACTTGCCCTCGCCGTTGTCCTCCTTGACTGAATACACCCGGTGGATTTTTGATTCGCACAGGTAGCTGGAGATCGTGTCGCTGCTTTTTTGCGGGACACCCTCGACGATAGCCCGGTATTTTTTACGGGCATCCTGCCATGCGCCCTGCATGATATGCTTGGCTTCCTCATTTTTGGCAAAGACCAGCAGACCCGAAGTGCCCTGGTCAAGCCGGTGGACGATAAAGACTCGTCCCTTGCCGTCAGCAGTGCGTTCGCTGATGCAGGTAGTCAGCATGTGATAGGCGGTTTTTGTTTTCTCGGTCTCCGAAGCGATAGATAGCAATCTCGGTGGCTTGTCAATGACGAGAATGTCTTCGTCCTCGTAGATGATATCAATGCCTGGGCAGGGCGTGAACCTGGTCGGGCCCTCACCTTCTGCAGTAATGGTTATGACATCGCCTGTTGCCAGGGCCTGGTCGAGTTTGGTCACCGGCAGGTCGCCGATGGATACCGCCCGGTATTTGAGCAATTGTTTGATTTTGGTTCGCGAGTAGCCGCTCTTGACCAGCGCCGCCAGAAGAGTCGTCTCTTCCTTGATCTTTATTTTATTCATGTAGTTTCCCAATACGGATCTGAATGCAGACGAGCAGCATGTGTTCGCCAACAGGTCTATTGAAAAGGGTGTGCCATGTGCCAACAGGCCGAATTCCGGCCAGTGCAAAGGGGGCCGGGGATTACTCGTCGAGCACGGAACGGACACACCAGGCAAGATCCGCCATCACCACCGGTTTGTAGAGAAAACCTTCGATACCGATAGCTTTTGATTTGTGGCTGTCCAGTTGTTCGCTGAATCCGGTGCAGATAATGACTTTGACGTCTGGCCGGATTTTTTTGATCTCCCTGTAGAGCTGGAGTCCGGTCATCTGAGGCATGGTCAGGTCGGTGATAAGGAGGTCGATCCGGTCCGCCAGATTGCGAAAGGCCTCCAGGGCATCATAGCTGCTGATGCGGACCGTCACTTTGTACCCCAGTCGCTCTAGCATGCTGGTGGTCACATCGGCAACCGATTTCTCGTCGTCGACCAGAAGAATGTGTTCGGTGCCGTGGGGCATGGGCTCCTGAATATTGTGCACAATTGGAGTCTGCTCGGCAGCGAGCTCGATTGCCGGAAAAAAGAGGGTGAAAACTGTTCCCTTGCCCATCTTGCTCTCCACCCGGATGTCACCGCCGTAACCGCGCAGGATACCGAGCACAACAGCCAGGCCCAAGCCGGTGCCTTTGCCGTGCGCTTTGGTGGTGAAGTAGGGGTCGAAAATTTTTTCCATGGTGGTCTTATCCATACCGTGGCCACTGTCTTCAATGCTCAGTTGCTGGTACAAGCCGGGTGAAATGGAGAAGTCATTGAACTCGCCGATCCCAAGAGTGACAGTTTCCAGTTTAAGACACAAGCGGCCGCCTTGCTCTTCCATGGCATGGAAGGCATTGGTGACCAGGTTCAAAATCACCTGATGCAGCTGGGTCGCATCGGCCATCACCCAGGGGCTCTGCTCAGGACAGTGGTACTCGATTTCGATGGTGGTGGGCAGGGCAGGGCGTACCAGGCCAATGACTTCCTGCACGATATCGGCAAGAGAGACCGGTAGGATTTCCTGGTCAACCTGACGGCTGAAGGTCAGTATCTGTTTCACCAGATCGCGGGCGCGTTTGGAGGCGTCGACTATCCCCCGGCAATGCTCCTGCACGCTGGCGTTGTCGCTGTTTTCAACTTGCATCAGTTCGGCCCGTCCCATGATCGGCGCCAGTATATTGTTGAAATCATGGGCGATGCCGCCTGCCAGACTGCCAATCGCCTCAAGCTTCTGGGTCTGCAGGAGCTGTTTTTCAAAGGCTTTGTTTTCATTTTTCAATTTCACCTGTTCCGTGATATCGATAACAGTGACAAAAACCTTGCGCCACGTTTTTTCAAACCCGGCGGCAACAACCGTTCGTCGTTCGACCGTCAGCAGGATACCGTCCAGGGTCCTGTTTTCCAGGACAATCTCAGATCCGCCATGTTTGATGAGGCTTTGGAGTTCGTTCTTGAAATGGACGCACTGATCGTCAGGCAATACCGAGGTGAGCTGGGTCAGATCTTTCGGGCTGCGGGCCCTATACATTCGCAGGGTCGCCCGATTGGCGTCAAAAATCCGCACCATGGCGGCGCAACGGGCCAGGCTTTCCGGGTTTTCTCCAAAGTAACGGTTAAGATCGGTGATGCCCAGTTCCGCCAGTTGATCGATGAAGGTCTTGACCGCACTCAAATCTTCTTCCAAAAGAGGAATGGGGGAATGCTCAAAGAGGAGTCGGTAACGGGCCTCGGTCTCTTCGAGTGCCTTCGATTTGTTGGAAATTATCGTTTTTTTACGTTGATTGAGGACCAACAGGACAAGCAACAGCAGAACTACGCTCACCAGGCCAATGATCGTGAACATTTCGGAAAAAGAGGTGCTGAGGCGGAGATCAGGTCCGGGCAGGTTCCAGCCAATGGCTGTGAATCCGCCTGGAGTCAGCACCTTTTGGTTCAGTGCCGTCAACTGAAAGCGCCTGCGGATTAGCCCCTTTCTCCAGACTTTTCTCAAGGCTGTTCCTGAAACAAGCAGGGCCCGAAGAAATGGGCTGTTGAGCAGATATTGGGTGGAGAGCATGAAAATAGCGGTTAGGCTTGGCCTGAGATACGATAACTAGATAAGAAACGATGTAACAGTATTCCCTATCTTAGGGGCAAATACGGTTTCATGTCAAAAGGAAAAACGGTTTGAGTGGTCCGGCAATAGGTCGTGCCAAAGACCGATCGTGTAATTAGTATCAAGGAAGCAGGCCCTCTGTGGCTCGGTCTGGCCCGACTGCGCAAGTCAAACAGTACCTCCCGGTCAAAGGTCATGAAATTATTGACAGGCCTTGGCTGATATGCGAAGACGAGTCTGTTTTCACAGTACCCCCTACCAGTTTTTTAACGTGAGAAGTGGATTTCGTATGCAGGCGGCATCAGATAACCTATGGCAGTTTTGGATCGATCGTGGCGGCACCTTTACCGACATTGTCGCCAGGACGCCGAACGCAGCAACGCTTGTCACCTGTAAATTGCTCTCTGAAAACCCTGAGCGTTACCCTGATTCGGCCCTCCACGGCATTCGAACGATCCTGGGATTGGGCGATGCTGACCCTCTGCCTACGGATCGCATCGCGGCCGTTAAAATGGGCACTACGGTTGCGACCAATGCCCTCTTGGAGCGTAAGGGCGAACCTACTCTGCTGGTGATTACCAAGGGTTTTGGCGACGGCCTGCGTATCGGCTATCAGAACCGGCCGCAGTTGTTCGCCCGCCATATCATCCTGCCGGAGATGCTCTATCATACGGTGATTGAAGTGGATGAGCGGGTTGATGCCCAGGGCCAGGTTATCGTTCCGCTCAATGAAGACCAGGTTGAACAGGACCTGCGTCAGGCTCATGCCCGAGGTCTGCGCTCGGTTGCCATTGTCCTGATGCACGGCTACAAATTTCACCATCATGAACAGCGGCTGGCCGTAATCGCTGAACGTCTCGGTTTTACCCAGATTTCGGTCAGTCACCAGGTCAGCCCGTTGATTAAGTTGATTGCCCGCGGCGACACCACCGTGGTCGATGCCTATCTCTCCCCTATCCTCAGGCACTATGTCGATCAAGTGGCCGGGCAACTGGGCACCGGCCCGGGCGCGCCATGGTTGATGTTCATGCAGTCCAACGGCGGCCTTACCGACGCGAATCTTTTCCGAGGTAAAGACGCGGTGCTTTCCGGCCCGGCCGGCGGTGTGGTCGGCATGGTGCGTACCGCTGCTATGAGCGGTTTCACTCGGTTGATTGGCTTTGATATGGGTGGCACCTCCACCGATGTCACCCACTATGACGGCGAGTTCGAGCGCAGCTTCGAAACCCTGGTGGCCGGGGTGCGGATTCGGGCACCGATGATGCACATCCACACCGTGGCCGCAGGCGGCGGATCGATTCTCCATTTTGACGGTGGCCGTTATCGGGTGGGGCCCGATTCTGCCGGCGCCCATCCCGGTCCGGCCTGTTACCGGCGGAGCGGACCTTTGACCGTGACCGACGCTAATGTCCTCCTGGGCCGGATTCAGCCGGAATATTTCCCCAGGGTTTTCGGGCCGCAGGGTGATCAACCCCTGGACGGGGATGTTGTCCGGTGGGAATTTACCGCCTTGACGGCCCGGATAGCCGAGGCAACAGGAGTTGTCGCGTTGCAGTCGGAGGCTGTGGCTGAGGGTTTTCTCCGCATTGCGGTGGCCAATATGGCTAATGCCATCAAGAAAATCTCGGTGCAGCGCGGTTACGATGTCACCCAGTACACCCTGCAATGCTTCGGTGGCGCGGGCGGGCAGCATGCCTGTCAGGTGGCCGATGCCCTGGGCATGGAGCGGATTTTCCTTCATCCCCTGGCAGGCGTCTTGTCGGCCTATGGCATGGGCCTGGCCGATGTCCGGGCTCTGCGCGAGGTCCAGATCGAACATCCTTTTGCTGGTCCCGGGCTTGTCGACCTCCTGGCCGCAGCCGCAGCACCGCTTCAGGCTGAGGCTACGGAGGAAGTTCGCCAACAGGGTGTGGCACCAGACAAGATCGTGGCGTTGTGCAAGGTCCATCTCCGTTATACCGGTACGGACACCGCCCTGGCCGTCGACCTCGATACACCGGAGGTCATGCAGCAGGCCTTTGAGATGGCCCACCGCCAGCGTTTTGGTTTCATTGCCCCTGACCGTAGCCTGATGATCGAGGCGATGTCTATCGAGGTCATCGGTTGCACTGAATCCCTGGTCGATCCGCAATGGCCACTCCAGGAAACCCTGCCGCAACCGGTGCAAACCATTCGACTGTGGAGTCGGGGCCAATGGGTTGCCGCACCCCTCTTTCAGCGCGAGCAACTGGCTCCGGGCCAGCACCTCCAGGGGCCGGCGATTATTGTTGAAGCCACCTCCACCGTGGTGCTTGAACAGGGTTGGGAGGCGGCGATTAACACCTACAATCACCTGATCCTCAATCGTCATGAACAACGGCGTGAGTTCGAGGCCATCGTCGAGGCTATCGGCACTGCGGCGGATCCGGTTATGCTTGAGGTCTTCGGCAACCTCTTTATGTCGATCGCCGAACAGATGGGGGTGACCCTTGCCAATACCGCCCATTCGGTCAATATCAAGGAGCGCTTCGACTTTTCCTGCGCCTTTTTCGACCAGGAGGGCAATCTGGTGGCCAACGCCCCCCATGTGCCGGTCCATCTCGGCTCCATGGGCGAATCGGTCCAGGCGATTATCCGTGACAACCAGGGCCGCATGCAGCCCGGTGATGTCTATATGCAGAACGCCCCGTACAACGGTGGCACCCACCTGCCCGATGTGACGGTCATTACCCCCTGTTGGGACGAGGCCGGTCGCGAGATCCTGTTCTACGTTGGTTCCCGTGGCCATCATGCTGACATCGGGGGTCGCACTCCTGGTTCCTCGCCGCCCGACAGCACCCGGATCGAGGAGGAGGGCGTCATCATCGATAACTGGCTGCTGATGGCGAAGGGGGTCTTTCGAGAGGAGGCGACCAGAGGCTTGCTGCTTTCCGGCCCCTATCCCTGTCGCAAGGTCGAGCAGAATCTTGCTGATCTCACCGCCCAGATCGCGGCCAATGAAACCGGCTTGCAGGAGTTGCGCCGTATGGTCAGCCATTTCGGGCTGGCCCCTGTCCAGGCCTACATGCGCCATGTCCAGGATAATGCCGAAGAATCGGTGCGCCGGGTCTTGGCGGTGCTGCGCGACGGCTTTTTTACCTATCCCATGGATGACGGCAGTCAGATTCAGGTGCAGATCACGGTTGATCGGAGCGCACGAGCGGCGGTCATCGATTTCACCGGCACTTCACCACAGCACCCGGGCAATCGCAATGCCCCCCGGGCCGTGTGCCGGGCGGCGGTCCTTTATGTTTTCCGGACCTTGATTGACGATGAGATTCCTTTGAACCAAGGCTGCCTGAAACCGCTCGAGATCATCATCCCTGAGGGCTCCATGATCAATCCCAAGTATCCGGCAGCGGTCATTGCCGGCAATACCGAGATCTCGCAGGCTATCACCGACTGCCTGTACGGTGCCCTGGGTATCCTGGCCTCTTCTCAGGGAACGATGAATAATTTTCTTTACGGCAACGAGATCCACCAGAACTACGAGACCATCTGCGGCGGGACCGGTGCCGGACCGGATCATGATGGCACCAGCGCGGTCCACAGCCACATGACCAATACCCGCATGACCGATCCGGAGGTGCTGGAACTGCGTTTCCCGGTGCGGGTGGAGGAGTTTGCCATTCGTCGCGGCTCCGGGGGGCAAGGCCGATATTGCGGTGGTGACGGCGCGGTTCGGCGGATGCGATTTCTTGAACCCATGACCGCCACTATTCTCTCTTCGCACCGGGTGACTGAACCCTATGGTCTCGATGGCGGCGGCGCTGGTCTTCGGGGTCGGAACGCACTGCTGCGCAACGATGGTCGTTTACAGGAACTCCAGGGCAACGATGAGGTGGCCGTGGCCGCAGGAGATGTTTGTATCATCGAAACCCCGGGCGGCGGCGGCTTCGGCCGGGCCGTCGCAAAATTCTGATGACTAGCTCAGTTGGCACCGTGACCCCACCTGCACCACGGAAATTGCCGTTCCACTACGGCTGGATGATTGTCGTTGCCGGATCCTTGGGGACCTTCGCCTGCATCGGCCTGGCCCGGTTCGCCCTGGGGATGCTGTTGCCGTCCATGGGGCAGGATCTGCTCCTTTCTTACTCCCAGATGGGCATCATCTCCACTTCGAACTTTCTCGGCTATCTGGCGGGCATTCTCGGTTGTTCCTATCTGGTTCGACGATTCGGAGCCCGGCGGCTGACGACCGCAGCCCTGCTGCTTTCCGGCCTTTCTATGGTCGGGATCGGTTTTGCCACTGACCTGGTCTCTATTGTTGTGCTCTATATCCTCACCGGAATAGGCACGGCTATGGCGAACATCCCGATCATGGCGATGCTGTCTTCATGGTTTGCCAGCAGGCTGCGGGGCAAGGCTGCCGGCTTTGTGGTCAGCGGCAACGGTGCGGCCATTGTTTTTGCCGGTCAGGCCGTGCCCTGGCTCAACGGGTTGACTATCTATAACTGGCGGCTCAGTTGGGTGGTGCTGGGTGCGGTGGTGATTTGCATCGGCATCTTCTGTCTGCTCGTGTTGCGCAACCGGCCTCAGGATATGGGCTTGGCACCTGCCGGGCAGGAGGAGCGCAGAACGTCCTCGCAGCCGCACCAGCTGCAGCGCGAGCGGACTGTTCCCCTGCGTCTCATCCTCCACTGCGGCGCTATTTACTTTATATTCGGCTTCACCTTTGTTTCTTACGCCACCTTCATCGTCACCACCATGGTCCAGCAATACGGATTCAGTCAGCAGGCTGCCGGTTCCTTCTGGTCCTGGGTGGGGTTGCTCAGCCTCTTTTCCGGCCCTCTGTTCGGCATGCTGGCTGATCGCGTCAGCCGCCGCTTCAGCCTTATGGTGGTGTTCAGCGTTCAGACACTCGCGTATCTCCTGGCCGGCCTCCATCTTTCTGTACCCTTTCTCTTTGTATCCATTGGCTGCTTCGGTATCGTCGCCTGGTCCATTCCGTCGATCATGGCGGCATTGACCGGGGATTACGCCGGCCCCGACAAGACCTTTGCCATGTTCAGCGCCATCACGTTTATCTTTGCCACCGGTCAGGTGGCCGGTCCCTTTCTCGCTGGCCTGATTGCCGAGCAGACCGGTTCGTTTTCCGGGAGTTATCTGCTGGCCGCTGCCCTTACCGGTTTGGCCGTATTGTTAGCCATGCTCTTGCCCAAACCTGGTATTCTTTCTCGGGATTGAATTGGGCGACCATTAAGGTGGGCCATCGGGCTTCATAGACCGGTCCGCAGAGGAAGATGATTAGGGATGCGTTGATTTACGGCACGATTTTTCGGATAAAATCGTAGTTAACTTCAATATAATATTGACAATAATCGAGAATCTCGATAGTTTTTCCAACAGTATGTTATGGGGCAGACCTGTCGCACCCTGAAAGGAGAGGACCATGGCACTATTCACATACGAGGCAAAGGATTTATTCCACTGGCTCGCCAATTGTGCGGATATTGTGGTGGTCGATGTCAGAAACGACAAAGATTTCAAGCGCTTTCATGTGGAGAGCCCCTATCCCTTCACCCTGCTCAATGTCTCCTATTACGACTTCATGGAGATTGAAGAGGAGGCGGTCGCCCAGATCCCGAAAGATCGCAGCATCCGGATCGTCTGTGCCAAAGAGGGCTCTGCCAAGTACGTTGCCGAGATTCTACAGAGCCATGGCTTTGAAGATGTTGGCTATCTTGCTGGTGGCATCAAGACCTGGGGCAACCTGTTGGTGCCGCAATCGGTCGCTAAGGGCTCGGATTACGAACTGTTTCAGTTCATCCGGCCGGGCAAGGCCTCCTGCAGTTACGCTCTGGTGAGCGGCCAGGAGATGATGCTCTTTGATCCTTCCCGCAACCTTGATTTTTACCACGGCTTTGCCGCTGAAAAGGGCTGTCGGATTATCAAGACCTTTGAAACGCATCTCCAGGCTGATTATATCTCCGGCAGCAGGGATATTGCCCAACAGGCCGGTGCCGTTTTCTTCGCCAATGACGGCGATTTCAAAACCTCAAAAAACCCGTATACCCCGTTGGTGGATGGAGAATTTCATTGTTTCAGCCTCAATGGACCGAAAGTTCGGGTGCTCTTCACGCCTGGTCATACTCCCGGTTCCACCTCCTACCTTATTGATGAGCGCTTTCTGATCACTGGCGATTTCATCTTTATTCATTCTGTAGGGCGGCCTGACCTGGGCGGCAAGATGGAGGAATGGGCGGCAATGCTGTACAGTTCTATTCAGATGGTCAAGCAACTCGACCATCGGTTGTTGGTATTGCCCGGTCACTATACTGGATGGGAAGAGGCCAATGCGGATTTGATATTCTCCTGCAACCTTGGCGAGGTGCTGGAACGTAATAAAAATATATATACTCTCGATGAGTTGGCTGCTTTTGTTGCTTTTGTTAAGGAGAACATGCGGCCGCAACCCGAGGAGTATGCGGTGATTCGGCTGGTCAATGCCAATCTTAAGGAAGAAGATGGCAACCGGAAGGAGGAACTTGATCTTGGCAAAAATGAATGCGCTGCTTCGACATATAGCGGAGATCAGAAGTCGTAATTCGTCTGAACAACCCTTTTCTGCTTCTTCGGAATTACTGGTCGAAGATTGGGGCAGAAGCTTTTTATCACTCAAATTTTTTTTATAAAACAGAGCTTATGAATCCTAAACGCAGTCTCTCGTATAACTGGAAACGTTTATTTCTTCTTGGTGTCCTTGCAGTGGGTGCGAGCTGTTGCGCCTTTGCTGAAGCCAAGGCCGAGACGCCGGCGACCACCCCTAAGGCAGAGAATTTGATTGCCAAAACCAAGGAGAAGATCGATCAGGAGCTGAAACAGAAAGGTTTTGCTGCTGGTCAACCGATTTTCGTCCGCATTTTCAAGCTGCCCGGCACCTTGGAGGTTTGGATGAACAAAGGTCGGGGATACGATCTCTTTAAATCCTACCAGATCTGCAACTATTCCGGTTTTCCCGGGCCCAAGGTTAATGAAGGCGACTGGCAGAGCCCAGAGGGCTTCTACAGCGTTTCCGCCAAGCAGATGAAACCCAACTCCCAATACCATCTGGCTTTTGATATCGGTTATCCTAACGAATTCGACACTTCTAAAAACAGGTCTGGTAATTTAATAATGGTCCACGGCGACTGCCAATCGGTAGGTTGTTTCGCCATGGGCGACCACCGGATCGAGGAAATCTACATGCTGGCACATGCGGCCCTGATGAAGGGGCAGGAGCGGTTCAGCGTGCACATCTTCCCCTTTGCGATGACCGACAAAAACATGAACAAGTTCGCGACGTCGCCCTGGATTAAATTCTGGAAAACCCTGGAGCCGGCATACAGTATTTTTGAAAAATCCAAGCAGATTCCTGAAGTAGCGGTGGCGAATGGCGAGTATGTTATCAAGGCTCGCAACATGCAGCTGGCGATGCAACAATCAGCCGGGCAGACGAAATGAGCCTGACCATGCCGGAACAACGGCGGGCGCCACGTGTCGTTTTCATAAGCAGCGCCATTATCTGCTATGAACACGACCAGGTTATGGAGACCAAGGTCGATACCAGAAACATCAGTCTCACAGGATTATACCTGGAAACCGATACCCGCATCCCGGTGGATACCCCTTGTAAGATTGCGATCCAGTTGGCCGGTGCAACCAGCAAAATGGAATTCAAGGTCGAGGGTTTGGTCTGTCGCCATGACCGGAATGGGATGGGTATTTCCTTTACCCACTTGAACCCGGATAGTTATATTCATATTTCTAATCTGGTCAAACTCCACGCAGCAGAAGACCAGTAAGCGTTTGTTCGACTAACGTTCCCGCAAGAGTTCTAGGTTGAGCAGGTAAATCGTTTTCCCTTCCACCCTGATCAACTTTTCCTCGGTCATTTTGGCAAATATCCGCGACAGGGTCTCCGAACTCGTTCCCAGGAGGCTTGCCAATTGGCCTTTGGGAATATCGAGCACCACCAAGTCTCGACGCTTCTGTTCCTCTGCCAGGTAGAAAAGATAGGAGGCCAGACGTCCGGGAACCTCCTTCAGCGACAGATTTTCGATCTGGGCGGCAAAGCGGCGCAAACGGTGCGACAGAACCGCCAGCATGTTGAGGGCCAGAGAAGGATTGGCTGTCACCAAATGGACGAACTCAGCTCTCGGAAAAAAGATCAACTCTGCCTCGGTCAGAGTTTCGGCGTTGGCTGGAAAGGGGCTGCCGTGGAAGACCGGGACTTCGCCAAAGGGTTCGCCCGGCCCGAAGATGTGCAGGATCTGCTCCTTGCCGTCGAATGACATCTTGAAGATCTTCACCTTGCCGGAAGCCACCATATAGAAACCGATCCCCGGATCGCCCTCGAAAAAAATCGAAACACCCTTTCCGTATTTCTTGTCCACGCCGATGGCGGCAATCTCTTTGAGTTGTTCCGCGGGCAGGCCACTGAACAGAAGGCTGTTTGCCAGAAGTTCATCTTTATTTTGCATTAGTTCCAAATAAATAATTGTTTTTGATCTATGTCAAAGAATCCTTACCATAAGAATGTATAGTGCAGGCATACTACTGAGGAACAATGTCGAACGCGACACAAAAAATTATCAAGGAGAAATGCCATGTTTTGTAATCAGTGTGAACAGACGGCCAAAGGAATAGGGTGCAACCTCGTCGGTGTCTGCGGCAAGAATGAAGAGGTCGCCGACCTGCAGGACCTTTTGATCCATGTCCTTCAGGGTCTCTCACTTTTTGCTCAAGAGGGCAGGAAGCACGGCATCGTTGATGAGGCGACCGATCTTTTTACCCTGGAGGCTATCTTCTCCACCCTGACTAATGTCGATTTCGATCCCGCCCGTTTTGTGGTGCTGATCAACAAGGCTGTCGAGCTGCGCGAGGCCATGAAGGCTAAAGTGGCGGCAGCCGGCGGCAAAATTGATTTTACAGAGGCTCCAGCAACTGTTATCCCGTCTGGCTCTTTGGCCGAACTCACTTCCCAGGGCGCAGCCCTGAAGCTGATTGAAAATTTAGATAGTGATGTAAATATACGCTCGCTCAAGCAGACCCTGTTGTATGGCCTCAAAGGTATCGCCGCCTATGCTGACCATGCTGCCATCCTCGGTAAGACTGATCCCATCATTGCTGCTTTCTGTTACGAGGCCCTTGCGGTAATGCTCGTTCAGGGGCTGACTGTTGAGCAATGCGTGCCGGTGGCCATGAAGGCTGGTGAAATCAATCTGCGCGCCATGGAACTGCTCGATGCCGGCAATACAGGCACCTACGGCCATCCTGTGCCAACCTCGGTGCCGCTCGGTCATCGTAAGGGTAAATGTGTGCTCATCACAGGTCATGACCTCCACGATCTGGAACTGCTGCTCAAGCAGACCGAGGGCAAAGGTATTGATGTCTACACTCATGGTGAGATGTTGCCCTGTCACGGCTATCCTGAGTTGAAGAAGTATCCGCATTTCTTCGGTCATTTTGGGACCGCCTGGCAGAATCAGCACAAGGAATTCCCTAATTTTCCCGGACCGATTCTGTTCACCACCAACTGCATCCAGAAACCGAAAGATGAGTACAAAGATCGGATTTTCACCAACGGTCTGGTGGGCTGGCCGGGTGTTAAACATATTGCCGACAAGGATTATTCAGCGGTCGTGGCCATGGCCCTGGCGATGCCTGGTTTTACGGATGAGGTCGACAACGGCTCGGTAATGGTGGGTTTTGCCCGCAACGCGGTGCTCGGTGTGGCTGACAAGGTAATTGAGGCGGTGAAATCCAAGGCTATCCGCCACTTCTTCCTGGTGGGGGGCTGCGATGGCGCCAAGCCTGGCCGCGACTACTTCACTAAATTTGTTGAGCAGGTGCCGAGCGACTGTATGGTGCTGACCCTGGCTTGTGGCAAGTTTCGCTTTTTTGACAAGGATCTGGGCGCCATCGGCGGTATTCCCCGTCTGCTTGATGTCGGTCAGTGCAACGATGCCTACTCGGCCATCCAGATCGCGGTGGCCCTGTCCAAGGCCTTTGATTGCGGGGTTAACGATCTGCCCCTGTCCATGATCCTTTCCTGGTACGAACAGAAGGCGGTGGCAATTCTTCTGACCCTGCTCTCTTTGGGTATCAAGGATATTCGCCTCGGACCAACGTTGCCGGCCTTCATTACGCCCGCCGTACTTCAGTTTCTGGTAGATACCTTTGATATCAAACCGGTTGCCGCCACCCCTGAGGAAGATCTCAAGGCGATCCTTGGCTAAACCTTTCCCTTTTTCTTCAACGCAAGCACGCCTCGGCCGGATCACCCGATCCGGCCGAGGCTGCTCGGATAGAATATCATGAACGAAAACCAGAAAACTTATCTTGTCCTGCCCCACTTCCAAGCAGGTTTACTCAGCCCTGAAGACCTGGAGCAATTGGCTCATCTGGCAAGAAAGTACCGGATTCCGAAAACTAAAATCACCGGTGCCCAGCGTGTTGCCTTTCTCGGTATGGAACCCGAAGCGCTGGAGGCGTTGAGGGTCGAGATGCAGATTCCGGAAACGCCCCCTCACGCCCGCAATAGGGTGCATTACGTCCAGGCCTGCCCTGGCAGTACCTGGTGCCAATTCGGTCAGGGGGACGCGTTGGGCCTGGGTGAGCGGATACAACAGGTCGAGCTCGATGGTCCCTTGCCGTACAAAGTCAAGGTGGGGATTTCCGGATGCCGGTTCTGCTGCTGCGAATCCTGGATACGTGATGTGGGACTCGCTGCTGAAAAAAAAGGGTGGCGGTTCTCCTTTGGTGGCAATGGGGCAGGACGACCGCGCATCGGCGATCTGGTGGCCGAGGGGTTAAGCGATGACGAGGCTGTGGCCCTGGTGACTAAAACGCTGAATTATTACCTCCAGACCGCCAAATTTAAAACCCGGTCTGCCCGGTTTATGGAACGCTTCGGTATTGAGGCATTGCAAAAGGCGGTTCTTGGCTGATTGTTGACCGGCAATATTTTTTTGAGAAGAGATGTGATTATGAAAAGCATGCGTAAGATTATAAAGATAGACGAAGAACTCTGCAACGGGTGCGGCCAGTGTGTTCCGGATTGCGCCGAAGGTTCTTTGCAGATCATTGACGGCAAGGCTCGCCTGGTTGCAGATAAACTTTGCGACGGGCTCGGCGCCTGCCTGGGTTCCTGCCCGACTGGAGCGCTCCAGATCATTGAGCGCGAGGCCGATGAATTTGACGAAGAGGCGGTCGAGCATTTTCTAGCCGCAAAGAATAAAGAAGCGGCATCGCCTCAACCCATGAGCGGCTGTCCCTCGGCCCGGTTGCAGACTTTGCAGCCGATGTCACCCTGTCAGATGGCCAATGTTCCCGGAGTACAGACCGGTTCTGCCCTGTCCCACTGGCCGGTGCAGATTCGTTTAATTCCGGCGAGCGCCCCTTTTCTTGAAAACTGCGACCTGCTGGTTGCGGCAGACTGCACAGCTGTTGCCTATGCCGGAATCCAGAAGGATTTTCTTGCCGGTCGGGTGGTGATGATGGGTTGTCCCAAGTTTGACGACCAACAACTCTACGTGGATCGGTTCACCGAAATATTCCGCACCCGCAAGCTCAAGTCGCTGACGATCTTGATCATGGAGGTGCCCTGTTGTCACTCGATGCTGCAGATCATCAGGCAGGCCTATGACACTGTCAAACCGGAACTTCCGGTCCGCCAGGTCGTGATCTCCACCCGTGGTGAAGTCAAGGGTGAGTCGGACTGGTAATCGCCATTCCCCTACGAATATTATATCCGCACCTCGGACCCGCTGAATTTCTTACAGCCGGGTTTGGGGTGTTTTTTTAGAGCTGATTCCGGAAACCAACCGCAGGGTGGCCCTCATTGTCACATCGATCCTTGCCTGTCGCTGTTGATTTCGGCTACGATTCAAAAAGTCCTCAATCCATTTTTCAGAAACTCACCCCACCAATGGAACCCTGAGCCATGAAGTCAAATCTGACCCTGATCGGCATGCCGGGTGCTGGCAAAAGCACCATCGGCATTATCCTCGCTAAAAATCTGTCGCTTAGCTTTATTGATACCGACATCTTGATCCAGATCAACCAGCAGAAATCCCTGCAGCAGATCATGGACGAAAACGATCATCTTTATCTGCGCGCCATCGAAGAGCAAGAGATCCTTAAACTCAACGTTACGCACCTTGTTATTGCCACCGGCGGCAGTGCAGCCTACAGTGACAAGGCCATGAACCATCTGCTGGATATCTCCACCGTTATCTTTCTTGAGGTTTCTTTTGCAGAAATTGAGCGCCGGATCCGCAACTTCGCGTCGCGGGGTATTGCCAAGGCTGCGCACCAGACTTTCCGAGAACTTTTTGATGAACGGCAATCCCTGTATAAGAAATATGCTGAGATCACGATCCGTTGTGATGGGCTTGATCAGGACGAGGTCGCCTGCGAGATTGCCAGTCTTTGTTGCACAACTGGCACAGTCGGCAGTAACAGGTAACTGTATATAGTTTCAACTCTATTTTTTTTGACTTTCTTTCGAAAAACCACATACAATTATGATCAGATCATGATAAAGTTGTAATAATTGTTAGGGCAACACGTAATTTTGACTAGTTTGTGCCATGGGGGATGGTGGTCGCAATTGCGAGTGGATGATCCAATGTTTTCGGAGTGTGCGGACTGCGAAGGAAATATGATTTTACAGAGAGGTGTCTATGAATTTTTCTTCTATTCGTTTTAAATTGATTGTTGGCGGCATTTTAGTTGTTCTAATCCCCTTGGTTGTCAGTGGCTACATTACCGTAAACAATTCCACAAAGACCGTAACCCAGTTAAGCAAGGCCAATGCCCAATCAATTGCCGAGGGGACAGCAACACAGGTGTCGGCAATTTATGATGGCGAATTAAAGTTTGCTGATGCTTTTGCAGGCCGCACGCAGGTGAAAATAGCAGCCGAGGCCGTCAGTGCTAAAGGAGTCGATGGTGCCGCTGAGGCCGTCGACGTTATCCGTCAGGATATGAAAAAACGCTTTGAATTATTGAAAACAAATTACTCTGCGATTTTTCTCACCGATGCCAACGGCGTTATCTATGCGGAAGCGGCTGTCGCCAGCGATGAATTAAAAGGTCTAGATATTGTACAAAACCCTGTCTTCCAGGAAGCCAAAACCACAAAGAAAACAGTCAGTGGCGATATCGTTCGATCGAAGGCAACCAATGAGCCTGTTTTGTTTTTCTGTGGCCCAGTCTTTGCCAGTAACGGCAACTTCCTTGGTGTCTTTGGCGCATTCATGAAAGCCTCTGTCCTCACCGATCCGGTTGTTAAGAAAAAAATTGGTGAAACAGGTTATTGTTTTATGGCTAATTCCAACGGCATTATTATTGCCCATCCGGATGCGAAAAACGTTTTGCAACTGGACCTTAAAACCCTGAAAGGTATGGAAGGCATCAACAAGGCGATGATGGCCGGTCAAACCGGGGCGGAATCCTATGTATACAAGGATATTGATAAGGCAGCAGGCTTTGCACCTGTAAAGCAGAAGGGCTGGAGCGTTGCCTCAACTCAGAACGCCAGTGAATTTCTTGCCAGTGTCGTTGCATTGCGGAACGCAACCGCGCTGGTCACGCTTATCTCGATCGTGCTTACGGGCCTGGTTGTCTATTTTGCGGCATCTTCCATCACCAAACCGATCAACAAGGCTGTTGAGAGTCTCAAGGATATTGCCCAGGGCGAAGGGGATCTGACCATGCGGCTTGTCGTCACCTCCAATGATGAGGTCGGTGAACTCGCCAAATGGTTCAATATTTTTATTGAAAAATTGCAAAAAATTATTGGTAACATCAGTGATAACACCAAACAGGTGAATGTATCGATCATTGAACTTTCCAGCGTCGCGGTTGCTTTGTCGAAAAACGCTGAAGACACCTCTTGCCGAGCCAATAATGTGGCCACAGCAGCGGAAGAAATGAGCGCCAACCTCAACGGTGTGGCTGCCGCAATGGAACAGTCCACTACCAATACCTCTATGGTGGCCAGTGCTGCCGAGGAAATGACCTCTACCATTTCTCAGATTGCCCAGAATGCGGAACAAGCTCGTTTGATTTCTGAAAAGGCGGTCATTCAGGCTGCCAATACTTCGGACAAGATGGCTGAACTGGGTAAGGCTGCCCAGGCCATCAGTAAGGTAACCGAGACAATTACTGAAATATCCGAGCAAACCAACCTGTTGGCCCTCAATGCCACCATCGAAGCCGCCAGGGCCGGGGAAGCGGGCAAGGGCTTTGCTGTTGTTGCCAATGAGATCAAGGAATTGGCAAAGCAGACAGCCGCCGCAACTATGAATATCAAGAGCCAGATTGAAGGTGTGCAGGGAACAACCAAATCGACGGTGGATGAAATTAACCAAATCTCGAAAATTATCAACAGTGTCAACGAGATTGTGGCCACGATCTCCATTGCCGTTGGCGAACAGTCGGCTGCTACCGAGGAAATTGCCACCAATATTGCCCAAGCTTCAATGGGATTGGGCGAGGTCAATGAAAATGTCAGCCAGAGTTCTGCTGTGGCAGGTAGTATCACTCAGGATATTGCTGGAGTGAATGTCGCTTCTAATGAAATCTCAGGCAGCAGTAATCAGGTCAAGTCGAGCGCCGATAAACTGCAGGGGCTCGCGAATGAGTTGCGCGATATTGTCAATACATTCAAAATCTGATTGATTCATCCTTTCTCGGAAGGACTGAGTTTAGGTCGTAGATACGGGGAGGTGAGTGGAAAACTCTACCTCCCCGTATTTTTTATGCAGCTGATTGTTTAGGTGTGAGGTTGTGAAAAATGGTATCGTGCCCCCCTCCTCGTCAAAGATATTACAAATTCTGTTTAACAAGAAGGGGAAGACGTGCATATTTGGGTTGATGCCGATGCCTGTCCCAAGGTGATCAAAGACATCCTCTTCCGTGCGGCAGAACGGACGGGAGTTGGTATGACACTGGTTGCCAACCAGCAACTCGCTACTCCGCGACTCAAAAATATCAGATCACTGCGGGTCGCGAGCGGATTTGATGTGGCTGATAATGAAATAGTCAAGCGGCTTTCTGCCGGGGATTTAGTGATTACCGCCGATATTCCCCTGGCGGCGATCGTCATCGCCAAAGGCGGTTATGGGCTTAATCCCCGTGGCGAACTGTACACCACTGAGAATGTTCGAGCTCGACTCAACATGCGCGATTTTATGGACAGCCTTCGGGCCAGCGGTGTAGAAATAGGCGGTCCGGCCTCCTTTGGCCAGAGCGACCGGCAATTGTTCGCCAATCAGTTGGATCGTTTTTTGTCCCTACATTACCGGCGGAGCGATGGGTAAATAGGTACAGTCGCAAGAAAAGAATAGGGATGCCCTGTCTCTGTTTATTTTCAGCATGATGGACCACTGGCTTGCTTGACAACCGGTCCGGCTGATTTATGATATTTACCTGAATTATGCGCAGGGTGTAGATTCTGTGGTTCGAGTGAATGTCATTGTCTCATGTCCCTTTGTTTGTTCACTTTCATCTTGGTTGTGGGCTTAAAGCCTCACCTCTATGCCTCACTAGAAAATTGGCGTACGCCTTTTTTTGATCGAGGCTTCCCCTGCACGCATTGCCATTAATTGTGACGGCTGTTTTGTTATTATCAGGAGATTGTCCATGATCTATGTCCGGAATCTGACCAGGACCTATGGGCCGCACGTAGCGGTCGATAATGTAACGTTTACGATTAAACCCGGTGAGATCGTCGGCCTGTTGGGCCACAACGGTGCCGGTAAAACCACAATCATGAAGATGCTGACCGGTTTTTTGGAACCAACCGGCGGCACTATCACGATAAATCAAATGGAAATGGTCAACGACCGTTCTGCAATTCAGGCCATGATCGGATACCTTCCGGAAAATTGCCCAGTCTATCTGGAGATGTCCGTTGCCGGCTACCTTGAATACCACGCCACCCTTCACGGGGTGCCTGCCGACAGGCTAGGGACACTGCTGCGCGAAACCCTGGAACGAACATCACTTATGGATAAGGCGACCCAATTGATTGGGACCCTTTCGCGGGGCTATCGCCAACGGGTCGGTGTGGCCCAGGCAATCCTTCATCGACCCCGGATCGTTATCCTCGACGAACCCACCAACGGGCTCGATCCTACCCAAATCCAGCACATGCGCTCTCTCATCAAGGAGTTGGCCAGGGATGCGACCATCATTATCTCTACCCATATTCTCCAGGAGGTGCAGGCTGTCTGCGATCGGGTGATCATTATCCAGCATGGCCGTAAGGTTTTGGATGCAAGCCTTGCAGAGCTTGGTGTCGGACAGCGGTTGCTTGTGACGATTGATGACCAGGAAGAGGCTGCCGTCTGTTTTCGTGGCTTGGAGGAAATCATCCAAGTCGATTGTCTATCGGCCGAGGGCGGTCGAGCCTGTTTCGCTCTTTCTGGGCTGCAGCCAGCCAGGGAACTGGCTCCGACAGTCGCTGCCGCTGTGATCGGCAGAGGCTGGAACCTCTACGGCCTGGAGCCGGAGTCGCGTAATCTCGAGAAATTATTCAGTGAAATCAACATGGCTGCAAGGAGGGAACAATGAATACCTTGCGCAAGGTCGCCCGGAGAGAACTGGCCGTTTTCTTTGCCACTCCGGCTGCTTTCATCTTTTTTGGCGCTTTTCTGGCGTCCACACTCTTTATCTTTTTCTGGGTCGAGACTTTTTTCAGCCGTAATATTGCTGATGTCCGCCCGATGTTCGAGTGGATGCCGCTCTTGCTGATTTTCCTGGCCGCGGCGATCACCATGCGGGGCTGGTCCGAGGAACACCGGGCCGGGACCCTGGAAGCGCTGCTGACCGCACCGGTCAGCCTGCCGGTGTTGGTGGGTGGAAAATTTATCGCCTGCCTCACGCTGGTTAGCATCGGTCTTTCGTTGACCCTGCCGCTGCCGCTGACAGTCAGTGTGCTCGGTCAGCTCGATTGGGGGCCGGTATTCGGTGGGTACCTGGCCAGCCTATTTCTTGCCGGAGCCTACATTGCCATCGGCCTTTTTGTCAGTGCCCAATGCAACAGCCAGATTGTCAGTCTCATTGTAACGACACTGGCCTGCAGCGTGCTCTATTTGTTGGGTGCCGACACTCTGACCGGTTTGTTCGGCAATCGGGCCGGGGAACTGCTCAAGATGCTGGGAGCTGGTTCCCGTTTTGCAGCTATTACCCGTGGGGTTATCGATCTCCGTGACCTCGTCTATTCGCTGAGCCTGGTCGGTATTTTTTTGACGCTCAATGTCTACAGCCTGGAACGACAACGCTGGGCAGGCAACCCGGTTAATCCGGTACATCGGCGCTGGGGGGTGTTGACCCTGCTCCTGGTGCTCAATTTTTTACTCATCAACCTCTGGCTTGCTCCTATCGGTATACTCCGCACGGATCTGACCGCTGGACGGATGTATTCGATCTCTCCGGCGACTCGTTCATACCTGGCAAGGCTGCAGGAGCCGCTCCTGATTCGTGGTTATTTTTCTGCCCAGACCCATCCACTGCTTGCCCCATTGCAACCGCAACTCCGGGATCTGCTTCGGGAGTTTGAGGTGGCCGGCAATGGTCGGGTGAAAGTGGAATTTGTTGATCCTCTCGAAAAACCTGAGTTGGAACAGGAGGCGGGAGAGAAATTCGGCATTCGTCCGGTTCCTTTCCAGACTGCATCCCGGTATCAGGCTGCGGTCACCAACTCCTATTTTGATATTTTGATCAAATACGGGGATGAGTTTTTCACACTCGGATTTCAGGACCTGATCGATGTCAAGAGCGAGAGCGATGTCAAGATGGAGGTTGCACTGCGCAATCCGGAACACGACATCACAAGGGCGATAAAAAAGGTGTTGTACAGTTATCAGGGCGGCGGCAATCTCTTTTCAGGTATTGCCGCTCCCGTAGTTTTTCACGGCTATTTTTCCAGCGATTCCAGGTTGCCGCAACCGTTGGTGGGGTTGAAGCAAAACTGTGCGGCAGTATTGCAGGAACTCCAGCAGCAGGGTGGCGACAAGTTTTCCTTCAGCTTTGCCGAACCAGAGGCCGATAGCGGTGCACTTGCCGCCCGTCTGACCAAAGAATATGGTATGCAGCCCATGGTGGCTGGCTTGTCGTCCTCTGCGACCTTCTGGTTTTACATGACCCTGGAAAGTGGCGGCCAGGTGGTGCAGGTGGCACTGCCGGCGGACCTGGAAAAGAGTTCTTTGAAGACGGCCATTGAAGCCGCTCTGAAGCGGTTTTCCAAGGGGATGCTGAAGACGATCGCGCTGTACACCCCCTCTGACAACCCGTCCATGAATCAATTTGGCAGGGCTGGGCAGGGCAAGACCTTCCAGCTGCTCACCCGCTTTGCCGAGCAGGAACATCGCGTCAAACCGGTTGACCTGAGCAATGGCCAGGTCGATCCTGAGGCGGATATCCTGGTGCTGGTTGCCCCTGAAAACCTGCAAGAAAAGCAACTGTTCGCTGTCGATCAGTTTCTTATGCAGGGGGGGACCGTAGTGCTGGCAACCTCACCTTTTGATGTCAATCTTCAGGGCAAACTGGATATCAGGGAGAAAAAAAGCGGTCTTGCCGAGTGGCTGGCCGGGTATGGCATCAGCATAAACCCTTCCATGGTTCTTGATCAACAAAATGCCGCCTTTCCAATCCCGGTGGAGCGGCAGGCAGGTGGTTATACTGTGCAAGAAACGCACCTGCTCAGCTATCCCTATTTTGTCGATATCCGCAGTGACGGCATGGACCGTACCAGTGGTTTGATCACTGGAATCGAACAGCTGTCGATGACCTGGGCCTCACCTATCAGTGTCGATGCGAACAAAAATATCGAGCGTCAGGTGGTCCGGTTGCTGGAGAGTTCAAAAGGATCCTGGCTGTCCGACTCCCTGACCATCCAGCCGGATTTCAACCGTTACGGGGAGTCGGGTTTTCCTCGGGGCCAGGATGCTGGCCGGCAATTATTGGCCGTGATGGTCGAAGGCACATTCGACTCCTGGTTCAAGGGAAAAACCTCCCCGCTGCTTGAGGCGGCCCGCAAACAGCAGGCAGAAAAGGAAGGAACCGTGCAGGGTAAGAAAGTGGCGGGACAAGGTACGCCTGATGAAGGAAGTCTGACGGAAGATAATAGCCAACCGGCCGATGTGATAGGTAGGGTACTGAACCGGTCCCCGGATTCGGCTCGGATTATCCTGATGGCCTCCAATACCTTCCTTGCCGATACCAGCCTGGAACTTGCTTCCGGAGCGGGAGGTACCCGTTACCTCAATCCGTTGCAATTGGTGGCTAATTGTATCGATTGGTCACTAGAGGACCGCGACTTGCTGAGCATCCGCGGTCGTGGCCATTTTGCACGAACCCTGTTGCCGATGAGCAAGGAGGCACGCATGCTCTGGGAATATTTGAATTACGGACTCGCTGTCCTCGGTATGCTGGTTGTTTGGGGCGGGTGGCGCTTTGTCCGGGCTAGGACTCGGCACCGCGAGCAATTGCTTGTCTCCGGGGGGGCTGAATCATGAGAAAACTGATATGGATCTGTGCGATCCTGGTTCTGGTGCAGTCCGGGCTGGCTGTGTGGAGTCATGTGGCCAATAATCGCTCGATCAGCTCACAGTCGGATAAAGGGACGCTGCTCAAAATCAACACGGCTGAGGTCAATGCGTTGGTGCTGGAGGACGGCGAAGGGCATAAGTTGCAACTGACCAAGAAAAAGGATCAGTGGCAGTTGCCAGGACTAGCATCTTTCCCGGCCGACACGGTGCGGGTGCAGGGACTCATCGACCGGCTTGCGGGGCAGCTACGGGGCTGGCCCGAGGCAACCACCCTTGAGGCTGCCAAACGTTTCAAGGTTGCGAGTGATCGCTTTGAGCGAAAGCTAACCTTGCGCAATAATAATACTGATCTGGGCGTAGTCTATTTCGGTTCTTCACCGGGATTGCGTAAGACCTATGTCAGGGGAGACGGCAGCCAGGAAATCCAGGCGCTCGCCTTGGCCTCACACGAGTTGGAGATGCAGGCTGACGCCTGGATCGACACCAGGGTGCTGTATCTCAAAGCTGAACAGATCACGCGGGTCGCGTTGCCAGGAATGCAATTGGAGCGCCACAAAGAGGGGCTACAGCCGACAGATTTGGCGATAGATGAGGAAATCGTTACAGCTCGTCGGGATGCCTTGGTCAAACGGCTCTCCAGTCTTGCCATCAGCTCAGTACTCGGCAAAGAGCTTAAACCCGAATATGGCCTTGCAACACCGGCTCTGCGCTACAGTGTGGAACTGGAAGGCGGCACCAGCACTGAATATGTCTTTGCTCTCCCGCCAGCAAAGGCCGAGGCCAAGGAAGTCAAGGGGCAGATGCCGGAGCTGCCATGGTACGTGCTCAAGGTCTCTAATCGCGAAGAGTTGTTCCGGGTGGACGGCTGGCAGGTGGAGGAGATTATAAATGTCAATCGTGCCATGTTGGTACAAAAAAAAGGGAAAGGGTAGGTCGGAGGCGGAAAACCGCAGCAATAAAGACCATCATCTGCCCCTGTCCACCCCCAGTACTTGTGCGAAGGAGTCTGCTTGGCTCAACCGCTTCTACCCATAAATGATTTACAAGCTCGACTGAGCGGAAGATTCCGGAAGCAGCAGGCATTTGCTGCCGGATATTCTCCTTTGTATTCCCGGCTTTTCGGCCTGCTGGCGGATTGGCTGGAGGCAGGGCAGAGCCGCGATCCTTTGGTCGACTGGCTGCTGCAGGCTGCAGCAACTCGGTCTTCTTTTGATGTTCCCCTGCTGCTTCTGGCGGGTTTGCACCGAGATATCCTGACCGGTGTCGCCGAGGTTGCAGCCCTGGCGGCGTTCTATCCGACGGCGGGTGGATCGCGATCACCAGATGACCACAGTCTCGGCCTTGCGCTCCGGCAGGCGATCCTTGCTCGACAAGATTCGCTCGCCGAATTTCTCAGCACAGTAACCGTGCAGACCAATGAAACGGCTCGAGGGCTTTGCTGGCTGCTGCCGGTCCTCTCTACCGGTTGGCCGGCTATCCATCTGGTTGATCTCGGGGCCAGTGCCGGGCTTAATCTGGTGGCCGATTACCGCAACTATCGTTTAGTCGAGGGCGTTACGGGCAAGGTGCTGCTTGATATCGGCAGCGGCAAGCTTGGCCAGTTCCTCGTTACCAGCCAGGGGAAATTCCTGCTCCCGCCCCTGCCGCCCACCTTGCCCGTAATCCTTTCCCGAACGGGTTGTGATTGTTCCCCTTTTGCCCTGGAAACAGGCCAAGATGAGCAGGCGCTGGCCGCCTTTGTCTGGGGTGATCAGCCTGGGAGGCTTGCCCAGTTGCGCCAAGGGATTGCTGCTCTCCATCGGGTCAACAACTCGCTTGTTCCGGTTCACCTGTATCCGGCTGATCTCCCAGATGAATTATCCCAGTTTCTTGAACTGCAAATGTCGCCTGGCAGCGATGCACCAACCGTTATCTTCAACACCTATCTGACGACCTATCTTCATGACAAAGGGGCGTCTTTAAGGCCACAACTGGCTGCCTGGGCCTGCAAACAAGCGCAGCCCGTCCTCTGGCTGCAATGGGAGACGCTGTGGCAGGGGCCCATGCCCCAGGAATTTGGCTGGGTAGGCTGGACTGCCGACCTGTGGCGGGAAGGTCGGCACTTTCACTGGCAGCTGGCCTGGGCGCATCCGCATGGCACCCTGATCCAGTGGTTGCCTGAGAGTGCAGGTTGGGCCGATTTCTGGCGGGCACCACGGGGAATTCTGGTTGATTGAGTTTTGGTGCGCTATACTGTGAAAAACGTCTCAAGAAACAATTCAAGGGATGCTGTTCGCTGTTCAATCACTGTAATGTTACTATAGGGGCCTGCATGAACCTGAAAGATTTTTTTGCCGATCTCCGCCGCCGCGATCACAAACCGGGGATGAGTGCCCTGCAGATCCTCAAATTCATTGGGCCTGGATTGCTGGTGACTGTGGGTTTTATCGATCCGGGCAACTGGGCGGCAAACATCGCTGCCGGCGCCGATTACGGCTATGCGCTGCTGTGGATGGTGACCCTGTCAACCGTCATGCTGATTGTGCTGCAGCATAACGTTGCCCATCTGGGGATTGCCTCCGGTCTCTGTCTTTCCGAGGCTGCCCAGAAATATGCACCCCCATGGGCAAGTCGTCTTGTCCTTGGTTCGGCGATGCTGGCCTCCATCTCGACTTCACTGGCCGAAATTCTTGGTGGCGCCATTGCCCTCAATATGCTGTTTCACATTCCCATTCCGACCGGCGCGTTCCTGGTGATGTTTTTTGTGGGAGTGATGTTGTTTACCAACTCTTACCGCGCCATTGAGAAAATTATCATCGGATTTGTCTCGATAATAGGTCTCTCCTTTTTGTATGAACTGACCCTGGTCGATATCGATTGGGCACAGGCTAGTATCGCCTGGGTCAAGCCTTGCTTTCCCGAAGGCAGCATGGTCATCATTATGAGCGTGCTCGGTGCAGTGGTGATGCCCCACAATCTCTTTCTGCACAGCGAGATCATCCAGAGCCGTCAGTGGAACCGTGAAGATGAGGCGGTGATCAAAAAGCAGCTGGATTATGAATTCCTCGATACCTTGTTCAGCATGCTGGTCGGTTGGGCGATCAACAGCGCCATCATTCTCCTGGCGGCCACCACCTTTTTCAAGACCGGCACCTCGGTGAATGAACTGCCACAGGCGCAAAGCCTGCTAACACCACTCTTGGGCAAGAATGCGGCTGTGGTCTTTGCTGTGGCACTGCTCTTTGCCGGCGGGGCCTCGACCATCACCTCGGCCATGGCCGGCGGTTCCATTTTCGCCGGGATCTTTAATGAACCGTACGACATCAAGGACAGCCACTCGCGTCTCGGAGTCATCCTTTCCGTAGTTCCTGCTTTTTTGATTTTGTTGCTGATCGGCAACACCTTCAAGGCCCTGATCATTTCGCAGATGATGTTGAGCATTCAGCTGCCGCTGACCATCTGCATGCAGGTCTATCTGACCTCCTCACCCCGGGTGATGGGCAAATATGCCAATCCCTTAAGCACCAAGATCATGCTGTGGACCATCACTGCTGTGGTCTCCGGGCTGAATGTGGTGCTGTTTATCAGTTTTTTATAGAGAATGTAGTGTGTGCTGGGGGATACCTAGTGTGACTAGGTCCTTGGCTATCATTTCGGAAAATGTGATAGATCTCTTCTTTTCTTGTTCCCACGCTCTGCGTAGGAAAGAGAAAAGTTAGGTTAGAAACGGCTGTGTTCCATTGTCGGATCTGTGTGGCAGGGAGAAAAGAGGGGGGCTGTTTTGCGAGCAAAAAAAATCCCCGGTCATTGCTGACCGGGGATTGAATACTTC
>CAZSIJ010000036.1:0-36654 GCA_964607065.1 uncultured Desulfobulbus sp.
AAGACTCACCACAATCTTTTTAAAAAGTCAGTTTACAATCTCACGGGACCTGACATATAAGTCTTAGCACACATCCGGGCTAATGCAAATGGCTATGGGGAAATGTATTTGAGGGATGTGAGGGCGTTCCTGCGGCGTGAACAGATGCGTTCAAGATGTTGTTTGATCCCGTTTTTTCTTGTCCATGATCCGTTCTAATTCGCCGCCATCGACGATTTCCTGGCGGATCAGGATGTCGGCCAGAGTTTCTATCTGCGGCCAATTGGTCTCCACTAGCTCGCCGGCTCTTTTCGTGGCCTTGTCGATCCAGAGGCGGACCTGACGTTCTACCACCTCCCGAAACAGCTGTTGGTTCACATTCTGGGTGAGAATGTCGGTATGGACAAAACCCAACTCCTCGTCCATGCCCAGGTTGGCGATGGCGGTGTAGGCCTGGTGCGTTGCCTCTTCGAGGTCGCTGGTCGCCCCGGTGTCCATGCCTTTAGCACCAAATTTTTTCATGCTGGCCATTCTTCCGGCCATGAGCACGCAGATATTGTTGAACACCTCATCCTTGGAGAGGTTGCTGGGGAAATCATCAAAACTGTACGAGATGAAACCCAGGGTCTGCAGACGTGGGGCAATGGTGACCTGTTCGATTTTAATATCCGGGAGGAGTAGGTAGGAGAGCACCGCATGCCCGGCCTCGTGGAAGGCGGTCTGGCGGAGATCTTCCTCCAGATTGCGGATATGCTTCTTGTCGAGCTTTGAGCCGTATTTGATGATATTGATCTGCTCGATGAGGATTTCTTCGCTGATGCAGTCAAGGCCATGGTGGATGGCATACAGGGACGCCTCCTTGCCGATACGCTGCAGTTCGTAACCGTTCATGCCGGAGATATAGCGGACTACTTTCTCCACATCGATTTTGCCGTCGTTGGGCTTTTTCAGGATCTGCTCAATGAAGAATCGCCGTGCCTCTCGGTCTAGCTCCGGCGTTTCGACAAAGGTGTCGATTCGTTCCGGCTCAATCAGCAGTTCCGGCACCTCTTCCCGGCGCACCGCCGTAACCACAGTGAACACCGACTCTTCAGGATTGTCGGAAAGCGCGTCGATCTCCTGGGCAAGTTGGTCCGCAGGCACGCCGGTCAGCATCCCTTCCATTACCCCTTTGATGTCGATACCGTCGAGAAATACAATACTGGGCGCGTATTCACGGGCCTTGAGATACACCAGTCGGATGTACTCGGGGTCAAACAGCTCGGAACGGGAGACATAGATGTAAGGTCGGCCGGCCTCCCGGGCAAAGGCCTTTCCCATCAAGGTCTTTCCCACCCCGGACGGCCCGTAGAGCAACATACCTTTGGGCATGTTGATAGAGAATTTTTTCACCAGCTCGGGATATTTCAAAGTGTTGATGATCTGCTTCAGGATGGTTTTGGTCTGGCGGTTACCGGCGATATCGGCAAAACTAATCTCGGAAAATTCGATGATCGGCCGTTCGCTTCGTAACAGCCCTTTGTCCTTGGGCAGGGCGTGTATTTCTGCCCTGATCAGGCTGAAAATGAGGTTGCCCCCTTTCTGGTACTCCTTCCAGGTCAGCTCTACGGTTTGGTTGTTCTTGAAGAGTTGGGAGAGGAGCTGGTCTCCGGTCTCAGAGAACCTGTGCAGCGAGGTTTCGGCTTTCTTGGTCAATTTGAAGATGATCCGAGGCGGTGAGGTGGTCAAGTGTCTAAGACTACGGGTTATTTTGAAGAGCACTTCGTCAGGCAGCTTCTGCTTCACTTTATTCGCGGAAATTGTCGGACCCAGAGAGAGAACCAGAAGGGTAACCAAGCCTTTGAGATCAGGAAAATCAAGGGTGATATCCTTATCCTGACAATGTTTGGCCAGCTGTAACAGGGAGTCCATGCCGATGGAGACCATGGTGTTTATGCCCAGCCGGTTGAAAAGAATACAATAGTTCTGGCCCAAGGTGGCAAGAAGCTTCGGGGTGATAGCCTCCTCGGTGGTCTCGCCCGCCACCTTCTTTTCTCTGGCAATGGCATCCATGAGCAAACCCTGAGCCTGGGCCTTGTTGCCCCGGAAGGCGGCCTGAAAATCTTTGCTTCGGTAGAGGGCGCGGCCCAGGGTGGAGGTGAAAATGAAGATCACCTTTCGGCAGTTGATGCCGTTTTCCGGTTCCTTTTTGGTGAGCAGATCGAGCAACTCCGTTTGTAGCTGGTTGCTCGCCATTTCAATGGACTCAAAGAGGATGATGGCGCGGGGCGTGGTGCGGAGAAAGCGGATCAGCTCGCCTTCCTGGATTTCCTGGCCGATCAGCTGGGGGGCAAGGAGTTGGCTTCCGCCTTCCGGATTGTTATAGTGTTCCAGATCAAAATGTTTGAACGCCTTATATTCCTTGAAAATGGTGCTAAGAATTTGGGCCAGGTAGATCTTGCCCACACCCGGCGGACCCAGAAAGGTGAAGATCGCCTTGGGCTCTGCCTCTTTTGGCGGACGGAAGGCCAAGTGGATAAAGGCGTCTACCACTTCATCGATGGCATCGTCCTGGTCGAGAACAATCTTTTTCAGTTCTCTGCGGAGGGTTTCAAACTGCTTGAGTTGATTTTTTTTTGGTTCGGAAGGTGGCAAAAGCATTCCCCCTCAAAGGTTTGTCGGCAGCGGGTGATAGTTGTCCCCCCATCGCAGGGGAAACCTGCGGCGGGGGAGGGGGGGTCAGATACGGAAGCGGTTGACAATCGCCTTAAGCTCTCCGGCCATCTGTTGCAACTGTTGCGCTCGTTCCCGAACCTGATCACTCGATTTGGTGATCTCTCCGGCGGCAACGCTCACCTTGGTGATGTCACTGGTAATAGACCCGGCGACTACGGAACCTTGACCGACATTCTCATTGACCTCCTGCAACCCTTGAGAAGCTTGGGCTATATTGGTGGCAATCTCGCCGGTAGCTGCGCTCTGCTCGTCCACGGCGGTAGCGATGGTGGCCACCAATTCGTTAACCTGATTGATAATCGAGGAAATCTGCTTGATCTCTTCCACCGTGACATTGGTGGTCGACTGCATGCCGTCGATCTGCACCTTGATATGCCGAGTGGCCTCTGCCGTCTGCTTGGCCAACTCCTTGATCTCGTTGGCAACCACCGCAAATCCCTTGCCCGATTCTCCGGCCCGGGCTGCCTCGATGGTCGCATTCAGGGCCAGAAGATTGGTCTGATCCGAGATATCGTTGATGGTTTCGGTGACCTTGCCGATGGCGCTCGCCGCCACTCCGAGTTCGGCCATGCGCTGAGTGGCCCTGAACGATTGCTGGGCAGCTTCGTTGGTCATCGTACTGGCTCGGTCGGCATTGGCAGCGATTTCATTAATGGTTGCGGTCATCTCTTCCGCTGCCGATGCGACCATGGCGGTGTTGGTGGTGGACTGCTCCATGGCCGCTGCCACCGCGCTCAGATTGGTGGTCATCTCTTCCGCACCGGCGGCTACGTTGTTGGCCACCATCGCGGTTTCCCGGGAGCCCGTACTCATTGTTCCGGAAATTATGGTAAGCGATTCCGCCGAATCGTTGACCGCCAGGGAATTTTCGGCGATCTTCCTGATCATTTCCTGAAGGTTGCCCAGGAACACATTGAACAGGGTGCCCAACTCACCTAGTTCATCTTTGGATTGCACTGCGATCCGTTTGGTCAGATCGCCTTCCCCTTCCGCCACATCACGAAAGCTAAGGATAAGTTTTTTCAGACCGGAACTTATCCCTAGTGCGATGACGAAGCTTAGAGCCACGATGCCGAGAAAAATAAAGCCGGCCGCCGTCAGCATCTGCCGGGTCTTCTTTCCGGAAAGCTGATCCATCTCCGCACGAATTGCGGTGTTGGTCTTTTCGATATTGTCAATATACACCCCGGTACCGACCCACATGTTGAGGCCCGGGACCATTTCGGCATAGCTCACTTTAGGAACATCGCCAGCTCCTGGTTTTGGCCAGATGTATTCTACGAAGCCACCGCCGCCACTCGCTTTCTGTGCCAGTTCCCGGATCACATACACCCCATTCTTGTCCTTGAGGTCGCCAAGATCCTTTCCTTGGGTTTCCTGCTTGACGGGCATAGCCACATTCACCGTCCCCTGGTAGACAAAAAAGTAGCCTGACTGGTCGTCCTCGAACCGGGTCGGATTCACCATGGCCTGGATAAGCGCTCCAATCTCTTCCGGCTTGGTGGCACCGGATTTTTTTACCGCCTCACCGAGGGCGATGGCCATGGCATGACTGGAGACTTGGACCTTGGCCTTCTGGTCCGCCAGCATGACCTTGGCAGTTTCAGCGGTGCCCAGATCACGGATTTGGCCGGCAATATTGAAGGTGAACAGGGTCATGACCGCAAAGAGGATGACTATGCCGCCAATAATGAGCAGTATTCGGGTTTTGATACGCATTCGTAGCAGCATAACGTTACCTCCCTGCTTAGGCATGTCCGGCCTTTTATCGTCAGGGAAGCCCTCCGCCGCCCTTTTGAGCCGGTGTTGTCTTTTTCCTCTATTTTATTCTATTATAAGCCCCCGCAATGAGGTATGTCCAGTGGCCACATAGGATAAAAATATATTCAATTTAGAGGTCCAGATTGACAATTGGGTATCTTTCCGGCTAACGCTTTTTTTTCATCTGCCCTTGAGACAAGAGAGAGGAGTCCTTTGCTCGATCAAACCTTATCACAGCACGACTGAGTGCCTAAAAACACAAAATATTTATGGGCGAAACACGATTCATTCTGGCGGGAAATCTTATTGACGGCAGCGGCGCCGATGTGCGCAGGAATGTCTTTCTGGAAGTTGAGGACGGTATTATTGTGGCCATCGGTGCTGCAGCTGATTTTCCTCTCGATGAAGGGTCTGCAATCGATGATTTATCGCACTGCACTCTATTGCCGGCGTTGGTTGATTGCAGCGTCTCCCTGTCGCGATCACCCTCTGTGGACAGCAGGGTTCGGTTATACTTTGAAGAGTCAATCTTTGAGAAAAAAGCCGCCCTGTTCGAGCGACATATCCGCGACTGCCATGCACACGGAGTGCTGGGTGTCGCCGACAGCGGTGAAATCACCGACCTGATGGAACACTGTCAAAAAGGGATGACGCAGGACAACATAATTGACATTCGAACATCTGGTTCGTCGGGAGGTGATTTTCTCAAAATAGGTTATTCAGGCAATGTCGAAGACGAGCATACCCCATCTCTTCAGCTTAACCATGAAGAACTGCGCTATATTTTGCTGGAGCACATTGGCAGGAAAAAGGTGGTGGTGGCCAATGGTCAGCAACCGGTAAGGGAGGCACTTGAGGCGGGGTGTGATGCCATCGAACAGGGATACCTCATGGGTGAGGACAATCTCAGGAAAATGGCGGAAAAAGGTGTGCTGTGGATTCCCAGCGTCCTGCGAGCCAAGAATGCCTTGGACAGTTCGGCCTCCGGCGGGGCAGTGTGTTGCCGCTTTTCCCAGCGTTATGTTGCTCCGGGAAAGGCACTCCCCGGTGTGGAGGCCTTTTGGAAAAAGATGCTTGCCGACCAACTCACGCAACTACGCCTAGCAAGAAAATTGGGTGTGACAACGGCTGTGGGAACCGGGGCTGGCAGTTCTGGCTTGCTCCATGGTGAGTCGATGGTCGAGGAGATGAAATTATTCATCAAGGCCGGCTATTCTTTGGAAGAAACCATCCGTTGTGCATCGGACAATGGTGCCAGATTTTTTGGTATGGAGAAACTGGGAACGCTTACTGTCGGGCGTAAGGCGACATTCCTGGTTTGCAGGGGTACTGCGCATCAACTGCCGAGAAAACTCTCCTATCTTGAAGGTATCTATGTCGACGGCGCGCCAAGTAGCACATATCGAAAAAATCCTGTCAGGGTAGCTACCACACGGCCATTGCAATAAAGAAAGGTTGGCTTGCGCCACACACTTTCTAGGATAAGGATAACACTCTCAGTACGTGCCATTCGCTCATAATCTCTGGTCGATGTCAAATAATCCTAGATATCGATTAATGCCATGTAGTTAGAAAAGAATGTTCGAAACATTATGAACATGCTTGCTATTGTAACGTTTGACACCCTTAAACAACTCCATTCAGGGATCGGTTTCGTATTTTTGCGAAAATGACTTTTTTGTTCTTTCGTATTATTTAGGTGTCAATATTTCTAGTATTTTTTCATTCAGCTTATTCATATCAATTGGCTTTGTGATGAAGTACATCCCTTCATCGACAATGCCGCGTTGCGCAATGATATCGGCAGTATATCCCGACATGTAGAGGACCTTGGTGTTCGGGAGTATTGCCTCTATCCTGTCCATCATTTCTCTGCCGTTCAGGCCAGGCATGACCACATCAGTCAAAATGAGATCAATTTTCTGATTTTTCTTTTCGCATATGGCAATAGCAGCTTCAGGGGATTGTGCTTGGATTACCGTGTAGCCTATTTCTCCCAGCATATATGTTGTCGTATCGAGCAGCATTTTTTCATCCTCAACCAGCAGTATGGTTCCAGAACCAGTCATTGGTGTTGGGACGGGATTCTCAACAGCGATGGCCTCACCCGCCAAGCATGGAAAATATATTTTAAAAACTGTCCCTTGGCCAAGCTCGCTGTAGACCTTTATAAATCCGTTGTTCTGTGTGACAATGCCGAACACCGTTGCCAGGCCGAGACCGGTTCCCTTCCCAACTTCTTTGGTGGTGAAAAAAGGTTCGAATATACGTTTCTGGGTTTCCTGGTCCATTCCGCTGCCGGTGTCGCTAACAGTCAATTGCACGTAATCGCCTGGTTTGACGTTGTAGTGCTTGCTGCTATAGTCGCCATCGATATGCAAATTGGCTGTTCCAATACTTAAGGAGCCGCCGTTCGGCATAGCATCACGGGCATTGACCAAAAGATTCATTAATATTTGGTCCAGTTGAGACGGGTCGATCTTGATTGTCCAGAGATCGTTGGACGGGTAGAATGCGAGGCGGATATCTTCACTGATCAATCGGTCAAGGATCTTTTTAGATTCAATGATCAACGAATTCAGGTTAACCGGTCTGGGGAAGATGATCTCTTTTCGTGAGAAGGCCAGCAGCTGCTGAGTTATTTCGCTGGAGCGCTTTGCCGCATTCAAAATCTGCTCGATATACTTATGGAGCTGATCACCCTCTGTAACTTTTCGCAGTAATAATTCCGCCGACCCCATGATAATGCTCAGCATGTTGTTGAAGTCATGGGCGACTCCACCAGCCAAACGTCCAAGAGAATCCATTTTTTGCGATTGATAGAGCTGATCCTTAAGTTTCTTGTAATCGGTAATGTCACGCCCCTCTGGTATCAGGAGAACAACCTCGCCGCTCTCATCCAGAACTGGTTTCAAGGAAAAGTCAATGAAATGGATTGTCCCATCAGAAGCGGCATGCGTTGCTTCATACCTCACCAGTTTACCTTTGGCCGCTGTCAGCACAGCGCTACGTAGACGCTCCTGATCTTCTGGCGAGTGTGACCACCAGGGGGTGTCACAAAAAGGTGTACCCCTCACGTCTTCAATAGGGATTCCGTAGAATTCAAGCGCCGTCCGATTGCATTCGAGTATGGTGCCGTCCGGAGCCAGCAACCCAATAAAACCATAGGAGTGATCGAAGATGGCACGAACCTTCTGTTCGCTTTGTATCAATGCATCCTCAGCCCGTTTACGTTCGGTAATGTCATCGTAGCTGGCGCGAATCAGCTTGCGGTCCTTTGATGGCAACCTGGCGAGCCGAAGTTCGCAGACTAGCTCCTGCCCTTCGGAGTTCTTGACCTTTTCTTCCAACGAAATTGTTTCGTTGTTCAACACCCGGTTGATGACTTCATTATACTCGTAGCCTTTGAGTTTGATTTCCGGATGAAAACGCAACGGTTCAGATCCTAGCAACTCTTCGCGACTGCAGGCGAACAGCCTTTCGGCATTAATATTGGCATCAATAAATCGATCAAGATCATAATCATATACGAGTATTGCATCTGGCGCCTGTTCGATGAGAACCCGAAAGTGGGCTTCCTGTTCCAGAGCATTTCTTTCGGCTATCCTCCGGCGGCGATTTTCCAGGAGCAGGACAGCTACAAAGAATACCAGGGCAAGCATGAAAGACATCGCGGTGATGATCGTTGTCAAGTATTCCTTCCAGATTTCCATCGGGCGGTTGATGACAACGCTGCCGGGCGGCAGGCGATTCTCAGGGATCTGCCAGCGTTTCAACGCTTGATAATCGAAAAAATATCCCATTGTTGTGGTGGCATAATCAGCGTCAGAAATGGGGGTAGCAGTATCACCCCGTGCTGCGATGTCGCCGATCAGGGTGCCGATACGGGCAGCACTGATCATGAATCCCCCGACAACGCCCTCGTCAAGTTGCACATCATAGTGACAGAAAACAGGGACAGAAGAAGCTTTGGTGAGCTTTCTGCGAATATCCACAGAATCCAGCGGGGTGCCCTGTCTGTCAATGTAGACAGGTAGGTAAAATATGGCGGTGTCGGTTGGTAGGCTGGCGGCCCATGCATACAGTTCCTGATCGGTAAAATTGTCCATTATATCAAGGGGGATATTTTGAGCAGAGGACTTCCCTATTTCCTGCAAAATGGCTTTGTAATTCTGACCTAGCGGGCTTTGGTCAAGCACCGCTACAACCCGTTTGACTTGTGGTAAAAGCAATTTGATGGTGTCAACGGCCTGCTTAAACCGGGAGGAATTGTTCGTCACCGAGAAAGATACTTTGTTTCCGACCTGCTGTGTCAACGTGTTTGAGGAAGCAAAATTAAAGAAGTATTGCCGAGCACTCGAAAACAGAAAAGGTCGTTTCAGCAGAAAGTTTGCTGCTAATGTGCCTTCGGCGATGACGGTATCGATTTTTGTCTCGGCGTATTTTTGGGACAGATAAGCAGCAGTGTCGTCGTTATCAAGCCGGTCGCTAAAAAGGTCGAGGTCAAGCCCTTCCTCGTGCACTACCGGCTGCTCATGCCTTGGAAATTTTTCCAGATGTTCCGTCATTGCCTGGTGGAGTTTGCTTCGCCAGACATAACTGGGAGACCAGGAGTGGATAACCAAGACATGGTGTTTAGTGTTAGTTGTCGTTGTATCGGCATACACCGGTTTAAAACAAACCCCCAGAAGTAGGAGCGCGATTAGAAACACCGAGAAACGTATTGTAATCATACATTTTTTCGTCACAAGTTAGCCTGTTGTGAGAGAGACATGATTGTTTGTAGATCAAAAGCGCAGTGATTATTAGGTGCGCCAAGGACGTCTCCGGGTTCATAACTCTAAAGCCTTCCACGCTAGAGCGAACCCTTTGACATTTTACATATTAAAATGAAGTATATGATATTGGAGGGGTGGAAGTCAAAGGGTGATCCCGGGAAAATGGGGGAATTTCTTGGAATCTTGCAATCCTATTTAATGGTGTTCTTCCGATCGTCCGGAGATGCTGACCAATGATTTCTTCTTGAATTTGCTCGACATGAGTGCTGCCTGGAAGGCGTCCTCTGCTGACCAAAACGTCTTTGAAGGCAGTGTTCGCAAAAGTAGTGAATTAAAGTGGACCGGCACACGTGCGATCTCATCGTCGCTTCATACTCCGAACTCCTGGCCCTTGCGGAAGTCTACGGAGGCGAGGATTCCCCGGAGAAGTTTATGAACGACTTTGTAGCGGCGTGGAACAAGGTGATGGATTTTTACCGCTTCGACCTCGTCTGATCGTAGTAAAAATAAGTTTTCGAGGTCTTTTGAAGCATATCCTGTGCCGTAAATTTGGTAGATCGGGGAGCGATTACCGCCACATATTTACGGATGCTTTGAAGGATTGAGGAAGCTGTTCGCAATATATGAGCGCGGTGTTTCAGATTGTATTGAAACACCGCGCTTTTTTGACCCCTACAGTCTGCTCGTCACAATGTCGGGGCAAGGATTGCGAGCATTTTTTGCTGGCATGAATGGTCAGGTGGGAAGCTATCGATTTAGCTCCGATGAGTTTAATCTTGAAAAGGCTCAACCCTAGTGATTCGAATTCCTGTTCAGTGTCTGCAACGTAACCACGAAGGTCTTGCTATCGGTCCCTAGTGATTTGTTGAAAAAGCAGATTAAAAATAGGCCTCAAAGGTCAGATAGACCTGATTGGCGCTTTTGACCGGATTTTGGCCAAGCATCTGGAGCTTATCCTGATCCGATTTCAGGTTCAGGTCGTAGGGTTTCAAGTTCCAGTCGAAGCCGCCGGAATAGTTGTAGTCATAAAACTGCCACCCCAGGCGCATGAAGGTCTTGGCGTACTTAGAGATGGCCGCGCCGGTGGGCAGGTCGTAGATCATGTACAGTTCGTAGGCGTTGCCGCGAGTGGCCAGCTTTGACATATAGAGATCGTCGTGGCCGGGACTGAAGGCGACCCAGTACTGTGAACCGTAATTATATTCGGCACCGAGCTTAAGGCCCAGGTTGTCCATGTCGTAACGTAAACCGGTATAGATGTTGTAGCCATCTTCAGAATTGGTATTGTGTGGTGTTGCACTGAATGGATCATTGAACAAACCGTTATCATTCGGCTTGCTATGGCTCCAACCGCCCGCAATAAAGTAGTTTAGGTTGCTGACCTTATCCATATAGACCGAGCTGGTGTGATAGAGATTGCCAAGATTTTGCCGGGCCGCGCCGCCAAACTGGGTTTGGATCGCGGTATTATCTGCTGCGCTGGTAAAAGCAGGATAGTTGAACAGATTAAAGGCACCAAATGTTTGAATGTTAAGAAAACGAGAGCCTTTCTGAAGGACATCCCAGTTGAACCCGGCAAAATCGGTATCACTAATCGAAGGACCGGAATTGTTTTGCAGGCCGTTCTCAAAACCCCGGCCATAGCAGAAACGGATTTTGCCCGTGCCCAGCGCATCGTTGCCCCAGTCGTAGCCATAACCGAGCGTGGCACCATCAAAGGGGTAGTCCATATAGGCCACCGGGGTTGCCATGCGCTCTTCATTGTTCATGCGCAGCTGCGCAGGAGGGCCGTCGCTAGTAGGCCGCCGGCCGACCGAGAACCAGACCGGAGCACCGCCGATATTGTTCCAGTTGACAAAGGCGCGGTCAACGTAGAGGGCGCTGTCGCTGGGTGTACGGGTGGTGTTGCCGTCAAAAATAGGAAATCCGCCCCCTAAGCCATCGGGTGTTGACTGCATGCCCCAGGCCTTGTACATGGCCAGCCGTCCTTTGAATTCCACGTCTTCGGTGGCCTTGGCACTCATGTTGAGACGGAAACGGTTGGTCATCATGGTATCGTTGTTTTGATCGCCTTTTGCCGTTCGAGCATAGTGCCCTGGGGCATCCATGTAGAGAGGTGTACCTGCTGCGAAAACATTGCTCGCCTTGTAATAATCGCCCCGGGCCCTGAAATCGCCGTTGAATTGAAAGCGTGAGGCTAGATCCCACTTTTCAGATTTATCCTCGAGCATGGTGTCCATAGTGTTCACCTTGCCGCTGACTTTGGTAACCGTTTCGTTTTGCTGGGCCATCTGGGCCTTGAGTTCGTCCAGTTGGCGAGAGAGTTCATCAATCTTTTTTTCAAGGTCCGCTGGGGTCTTGCCGCCCCCGGCAGCCGCCAGTGTCGGTAGCGCAATCAATCCGGCCAGAGCTAGCATGGAAAATTTTTTAACCATTCTTCTTCCTCCTCTTCTGTCGATTTTTACAAAACGGCCGTTTTCGAGCGTCGCTTGACGATGCTATCCCATCGCAAACTCGAATCATGACCAACAATACGCATCTTCATATATTGCACTTGCATGCATCCCTTCAGTGTGATTATCGAACACCTTTGCTTGCCAACCGGTGGGCAGAAGTGGGGATCGGTACCGCAGGTTGAGGCGGGTGATTCCTGACACTCCGGCACAGGGCATCTCATTGCACCTCTGTCGAGTTCTGCTGCGCCTCTGCCGCGCAGAACAGGGTTTGTAAACTTTCCATGAGCAACAATACCCTTTGATCGGCAATGCGATTGTAAATAAAATTTGCGTCTTTGCGGCAGGCGATGATGCCGTGATTGCGAAGGATGGCAAGATGTTGCGAGATATTACCGTTGGTGGTCTGGATATTGGCCAGGAGATCACCGACAGGGAGCTCTTTTTCTCGGAGCAGACAGAGGATTTTAAGTCGTATCGGATGGGCCATCGACTTAAGGAGGCCGGATACATCAACAATTTGCTCGTTATACATGTTTACCCAAGAGTAGCGTTTGATAATTTAACTTAATACTTAATTTCTTAAATTAAAAATTGTAGATTGTCAACTTTGATGGTCTCGTCAAAAATAAAAAAAATATCCCGTGTAGCCACGGCATGTGCCAGCAATGTAGAGTCGGAGTAGATGAGCCATTGCTGTAAAGAGGCCCGCGATGTCAGCAATTTGCAAAGCGGCCCTTTTTTTTGTTGCAATGATTAATAATTTAACTTAATTCTTAAATTGTCAAGAGTGACTATGTTACCTCACCTCTTGCGTGCTAGCAGGATTATTTTTCGAACTGGAAAACCCGGGCGCCAAGCAAGAGTTTCGTCCCTGGTCTGCATTTATAAACAAGGCCGATGTCCCTTCGGGCCAAGCGGTAGAGATGAGCAGGTTCGGCCGGATACAATTTTGCGGGGCTACTGAGACAGCACCAAGGCCCAACGGTGGTGACAGGATAAGGCTTTTTTGTTGTGATGCGATCCCCATACCCGACGATTCCAGTTTTACGGGGCAAGGGTTCGATCTGAATAGGTGGTGCATGTTGGTTGTTGTGAGACAAAAGGCATGCGGAACTGTAAAAGCTGTATCTTTGTTGAGGAGGGGAATTCTATGAGTGCTATGGAAGACAAAATTACCAGTTTGTGTGCCGATGGAAAGGTGTTCCAGCCGCCAGAGCAAGGGCGTGATCAGGCCTGGATGAAGTCGATGGAGGACTACAAAAAGGCCTATGCGTACTCAATGGAGGACCCTGAAGGATTCTGGGCTGCGCGTGCCGAGGAACTGGTCACCTGGGATAAGAAATGGGATACGGTGATGGAATGCGATTATTCCATTCCTGAGTTCAAGTGGTTTGTCGGCGGTAAGCTTAACGTCTCCGCCAACTGTCTCGATCGGCATCTGACCGATGGTAGGCGCAACAAGGCTGCCATCATCTGGCAGGGAGAACCCGAGGAAGACGTTCGGATCTATACCTATCAGACATTGCATGACGAGGTCTGCCGGTTTGCCAATGTCTTGAAAAAGAAGGGTGTGAAAAAAGGTGACCGGGTGGCCATCTATCTGCCGATGGTGCCTGAGTTGGCGATCTCGCTCCTGGCCTGCGCCCGGCTTGGTGCGGTTCATTCCGTGGTCTTCGGCGGGTTTTCAGCCATCGCCCTGCAGAGCCGGATTGAGGATTGCAACGCCAAAGTTTTGATCACAGCCGATGCCGTCTTGCGCGGTGGCAAGGCTATTCCGCTCAAACCCAACGCTGATGTGGCCATGGAAACCTGCCCCAGTGTGGAAACCTGTGTGGTAGTCAGACGGGCTGGTAACGAAGTTTATATGAAGGAAGGTCGGGACTGCTGGTGGCATCGCGAGGTGCATGCCCCTGATATCTCCTCGTTCTGCGTGCCCGAATCAATGGATGCCGAGGACATGCTGTTCATTCTCTATACCTCAGGTTCCACCGGCAAGCCCAAAGGCGTGGTTCATACCACAGGCGGCTACCTGACCTATGCCATGCACACTGCGCAATGGGTTTTCGACCTGAAGGATGACGATGTCTACTGGTGCACCGCCGATCTTGGCTGGATCACCGGACACAGTTACATTCTTTATGGTCCGCTTGGCCTGGGCGCCACCGCTATCATGTTCGAAGGGGTGCCCAACTATCCGGCACCGGACCGTTTCTGGAAGATTGTCGAGAAGTTCAAGGTCAACATTTTCTATACCGCCCCGACGGCCATCCGTGCCCTGATGCGGGAAGGGGTTGAACCTACCCAGCTTCATGATCTGTCCAGTCTGCGCATTCTCGGCACCGTGGGTGAGCCGATCAATCCCGAAGCCTGGATGTGGTACTACATCAATATCGGCAAGGAAAAACTGCCGATTGTCGATACCTGGTGGCAGACGGAGACCGGAGGTATCATGATTTCGGCCCTGCCCTATGTGACGCCGCTCAAGCCCGGTTCTGCTACGCTTCCGTTGCCAGGTATTGATGCGGCAATTTATAATGAAGAAGGCAAGGAGGCCGGTCCTAACGAAGGCGGCCATCTGGTCATTCGTAAACCCTGGCCAGGAATGTTGCGCGGTGTTTTCGGCAATCCTGAGCGGTACAAGAAGGCGTATTTCAGCCGTTATGCTGACACCTACGATCCAGAAGATGGCGCCCGGAAGGACGAAGACGGCTATTTTTGGCTCATGGGTCGTCTTGACGATGTTATCAACGTTTCCGGGCATCGTCTGGGGACAGCGGAAATCGAGTCTGCCTTGGTTTCCCATGAGGCGGTGGCCGAGGCGGCAGCGGTCGGTATGCCACACCCGATCAAGGGTCAGGCAATTTTTGCCTACGTTACCCTGATGTCGTGGGCTGAGGAGAGCGAGGAACTGCGGGCGGAACTGCGCAAACATGTACGCACTGAAATCGGGCCTATCGCTACGCCAGAGGTGATTCAATGGGCACCGGGACTGCCGAAGACCCGCTCCGGCAAAATCATGCGCCGGATTCTGCGCAAGATCGCTGCCAATGATTTTAATGATTTTGGTGACACTTCAACTCTGGCCGATCCTAGCGTGGTCGATCAGTTGGTCGATACCAAGAAGCATATGGGGTGATAGGGAGCGAAACGAATTATTTTTAGCGGGCTCCCCGACGTGTGCCATTTACCCGTAAGGATATGTGAAAACTGAAATCGAGCAGGCGGAATGCAGGTACATTCTGCCTGCTTATTTATTATGAAAACCAGCGCAATGTTTTTTTGCGACATTATATTTTCTAATTTTTCGAGACTACAAGATAGTCGCTGAATAAATTAATCTACAGAAAGAACCGAATTATCCTTTTCCTGAAAATGCCCTCAATCACTCTTGGTCACCCAAAAAAGAACATCATGCCGAGAAAACTGGTAGTTGAACTCTTCTCGGACAATACTTCATTTTAAATGAAGTCTTTGTTTTATGGTGTTTAGAAAACACGAAAGTCTTGACTGGAGTATTGAGGTTTTGTAGGCAATAAACAGTGTCGGTAGAATCTCGGGCGCTTGCTGGTAAGGACAGACCATCTGACAAGCTACCGCAGGGTGAAAGTTTAAAGCATCCATTGTGTTGAATTGTGACCGCCACTTTCACCCTGAACCGGTGAGGATTTTCTGACCGTCGCTTGAGATGACCGACCCTCTCATCTTCCTGCCAGACTGAAAGGCATTATTCTAGAACAGGTCTTTGCCACAATGAAAATCCCAGACAACATTCTGCAGACCATCTTTCCTTTCATGCGCTGGTGGCCGATGGTCAATCGCCACACCCTGCGTGACGATCTTTTGGCCGGGGCTACGGGTGCGCTGGTGGTATTGCCGCAGGGCGTGGCTTTTGCCACTATTGCCGGATTGCCGCCGGAATACGGTTTGTATGCGGCCATGGTGCCGACTGTGATCGCCGCCTTGTTCGGTTCCAGTTGGCACCTGGTCTCCGGGCCGACCACGGCAATATCCGTGGCACTCTTTGCCGTTTTATCCCAGGATGTTGAGCCGGTACCCGGCCATTACATCAGTATGGCCCTAACCCTGACCTTCCTGGCCGGAGTGTTCCAAACAGCGCTGGGGCTAGCGCGCATGGGGGCCCTGGTCAATTTCATCTCGCACAGCGTGGTCATCGGCTTCACAGCAGGCGCCGCCCTGCTCATCGCTGCCAGCCAGATACGCAATTTTTTCGGCATAGAGATCGTGCGTGGCGCGCCTTTGTATGAAATCTTTCACCAGTTGTTTCTGCAAATTGGCAATATCCATTGGCCGGTGCTCTGCATCAGCCTGGTGACTCTGGCCACCGGCATTCTGATCAAGCGCTGTTGCTCCAAAATTCCATATATGGTTGCCGCCATGGTCGTTGGTAGCGTGACGGCCAGCCTGCTGAATTTTTGGCTTGGCGCTGCCGCCACAGGGATTCGTACCGTGGGCGCCTTGCCGGCCCATCTGCCGCCGCTCTCGCACCCCGACTTGTCACTGGCAACCCTGCGGATTGCTATTGGCCCCGCTCTGGTCATCACCATGCTAGGGTTGACCGAGGCCGTGGCCATCGCCCGGGCCATCTCCGTGCGCTCCGAGCAATACATTGACGGTAACCAGGAGTTCATCGGTCAGGGGCTGGCCAATATAATCGGCAGTTTTTTCTCCGGTTATGCCTCGTCCGGCTCCTTCAATCGCAGCGGGGTGAATTTCGAGGCGGGCGCCAAAACCCCACTGGCCTCGGTTTTTGCCTCAATCCTATTGCTGTTGCTACTGCTGTTGGTTGGGCATTTGGCCGCCTATCTGCCGAATGCTGCCATGGCCGGGATTCTGTTTTTAGTGGCCTGGGGACTCATTGATTTTCATCAGATTCGCCACATCTGGCAGACCAGCAAAGCAGAGGCGGTCATTTTGCTTTGCACTTTCAGTGGCACCCTGTTCAATATTGAAACCGGCATTTTTAGCGGCGTGTTCCTGTCGCTGGTGGTCTACCTGTACCGTGCCTCAAAACCGGATATCATGCCGATGGTGCCTGCCAATGAAGCGGGAGCCTATCATTTTGTGCTCGTTCATAGCGAGCCCGAATGTCCGCAATTGAAAATTGTGCGGATCAACGGTCCAGTCTTTTTCGGTTCGGCCAGTCATGTGCAGCAGGCTCTGCGCCAAATCGACGCCGAAAACCCTCAGTGCAAATCCGTGTTGATCGCCGCTGCAAGTTTTAATTATATCGATATTGCCGGTGCGGAAGCCTTAGCCTTGGAAGCGCGTCGCCGCCGCCGCCAAGGGGGTGGGGTGTATTTCTATCGTCTGAAGGAGTCCATTTATGAATTCCTGCGTCAGGGCGACTACCTCAAGGATTTTGGCGAAGACGCCTTTTTTCCGGTCATGACCCATGTCACCAGCGCCCTGTATTGGAAACTGAATCCGGACATCTGTCGCAGTTGCAAGGTACGCATTTTTGCAGAGTGCCGACTTGGCGTCTTGCCCGGTGGGCTCCGCCGTCAGCGCATTATGCTGGCCACTGACGGCAGCGCCTTCAGTCACGCCCCGGAAGAGGTCGCCATAGCCCTAGCCAAACATTTTGGCGTCAAGTTGGATTTGATGACCTGTGTCGAATCGTCTAGTGCTGATGAAATAGCCGTCGCAACTCTTGCTCATGCCAACAGAAAAGCAAAGGCCGCCGGAGTTGAATGCGACACCTGGGTCGGTTATGGCAAGGACCCGGTGGAACAGGTAGTGGCCGCCGCCCAAAAGGTCCACACCAATATCCTCATCATCGGCCGTCGCCCATTGCGTGGCGACATGAAGGAACGGTTGGTCGGTGACATAGCCGAACAAATCCTGATAGGATCCCCCTGTCACGTCCTGGTAGTGAATTGGCAGGTCAAGCCGTGGCACAAGCATATTCTGGTTGCCGTCGATGACAGCCCGATCAGCGAAACCGTTATCGAAGTCGCCATCCAGATTGCCAAGGCTTCAAAACTGCCGGTGACCGTGTTCTCAGGCATCGCCGCCGAATCCCAGCGTGAGAAAGCCGAGAAGGATGTAGCCTCTAAACTCGGTCTGCTCAAGGCGGAGGGGATCGAAGGCAATACCCTCGTAGTCATCGGCAAGACACCGGATCGCGCCATTATCGACACAGCAGGGGATATCGGCGCCGATCTGGTCATTATCGGCAATGACCAGCGCAAGGGTTTGCCGCGTAAGATCGCCGGTCATACCACAGACCGCGTGGTAGTTGGCTTATCCTGTGCTGTTCTGGTAGTCAAGCGCGCCCCTGAGCCAAATGCATTGATTGCCGCAGTGCGTCAGCAAGCCTAGCGCTGCTTAGATGTGTAGGCTTTTCAAACGACAGAAAAATGTAATGTTGAGGTGGTATTCACCGAGCACAAAAGTTGATTCCGTACTCGATAACTCGTAGCGATATAGCCAATTCCTTTTCCCGCTAGTGGCTACATGCAGGAAGAAGAATCTTGCCATCGATGAACTTTACGTTTTTTCTTTGGGTTTGTCGTTTCTTGCTTCTAGGGCAGTTAGCATTGTGGCATCCATCGAATTTTTCGCAAGGAGTTGTAAGAAGGGGCTGGATTCCGGATTCGGATCCGTTAGTTTTAGATATCTATAGAGAGGAATAACGCTAAATTGCAACGTCGGCTAAAACCGGTATGGGAAAAGGGTATTCGGTTACCGTTTGAACATACCCGGTTTTATACCCGGTAAAAAACGTGGATGTAAATGGACGGAAACGGACAGGAAGGTAAAAGAAAACCCCGGAAAACCATGTGGCTTGACGGGGTTAATAGACATCGTTGGACGTCTTTGAATAACAAAATGGTGCCGAAGAGAAGACTCGAACTTCCACGAGCGTACGCCCACTAGACCCTGAACCTAGCGCGTCTACCAATTCCGCCACTTCGGCACTGCGTCAGAGAATATGCTAGCCAATCCGCTTTTTGTCAAGTAATTCTTTGGGAGAAAGCAAAGCGATTGTGCGGAAATGGTATACGGGCACCCCTACCCCCTTCGAATGGCATGAACTGTTTGCTTGTTTTTCCGAATTAGGGTACATATCCCGTCTTCATGGTCGCGAGGTTCTCCTTGCCATCCCGGAAATTCACTTTTTTGTTTTGCAACGAGCTCGTCTTGTAATCGGCGGCGCGACCTCCATGGAAATTTATACTGACCTCAAAGATATTCACATTCCCTTTCCGCAGGCACACGTCACCATCGGTAACTTTGACGGTGTGCACCTCGGTCACCAAAAGCTGTTTGATCAGGTAGTGGCCAGGGCCCGCCAGCACAAGGGAACCAGTGTCGCCATCACCTTTGATCCGCATCCGCTCAAGGTGTTGAGTCCGCAGGGCATCAGACTGATTTCGACTACCCCCCAGAAGATTGAACTGATTGAACGGGCCGGGATTGACGTTTTGGTGATCATTCCTTTCAATAAGGAGATTGCTGTGACGACAGCGCTCGATTTTGTTGACGAGGTTCTTGTTCGTCGGATAGGCATAAGGGAGTTGGTGGTCGGTTATGATTATGCTCTGGGCAGAGGGCGACAGGGCGACACCGCCTTTCTTCAGAGTCAGGGAGAAAAAAAAGGGTTTTCCGTGATGGTGATGCCCGCTTATTACGAGCAGGGAATGTTGGTGTCCAGCACCAGGATCAGGGAATTGGTTGCTGCAGGAAAGATGCGCGATGTCCGCAGATTGTTGGGTCGCTTTTACCAGATTCGAGGGGATGTGCAGTGGGGGCGGCAGCGCGGCGGTAAATTGCTCGGATTTCCCACAGCCAATCTCTGCATTTCGGAAGAGGACCTGTGCCCGAAACGTGGGGTGTATGTTACCCAGGTCACCTATGACGGGAAACAATACGGCGGAGTATCCAACATTGGCTACAATCCGACCTTCGGCGATACGGCCTTGGTGGCGGAGACCCATATATTCGATTTCAATACCGATATTTACGGACGCCCTCTGAAAATTAATCTGCTTCGGCATTTGCGCGGCGAAATTAAATTTAACGGGCCGGAGGAACTGGCACGCCAGATCCGTAAGGACATTGCAGTGGCCCAGAAGGTTCTGGCCATGGAGCGGCAGAAAAAATTGATCGCCTATCAAAGAAATCCTGGTGAGTGAGAGTGTTCATTCATCAGATGATGCGTGGCAAAAAGATAAGTCAATAGAAGCGGATGTTACATTAGATAGGTGTAAATGGAATAATTTTTGATTGCGCAGGGACATTTATTTTTAGGCAACGCAACTTGCTTCCGGAGTGTTCATGGCTATATTGTTAAAACTTTACCCTCAAAACTGCCGGAATCCAGCCGGCAAGGGTTCGTCACTTAAAGAATTAGAGAAGGATTTTTATGGCAGAAGCACAGAAACAAGCCGATATCTCGGCTGTTATTAGCGATCTTGAAAAGGTGGTGCAGGAAAAGCCGGAAAACGTCATGGCCCGGCATCATCTCGGTTTGGTTTATCGTAAGGCGGGACGGGTCGATGAGGCCATTGTTCAGCTCGAAAAGGCCATTGAACTTGATAACCAATCTATGGAGAGCATGATCAATCTTGGCGCTATTTTCTTTGATCGTGGTGACACGGATCGCGCCTTGGAACTCAACAAGCAGGCGCTTGTTATTTCCCCGAAAATGGCTGAAGCCCATGTTAATATCGGCCTTATCCATCAGCATCGGAACGAGGTCGATCAGGCCATCGAATGCTATTCAACAGCCGTGCAGATCGATCCTAAGCTCTTGACTGCCTGGATCAACCTGACCTCCGCCTATACTATGGTTGAGGAAGACGTTAAGGCCGTTGATGCGGCCCGACAGGCTGTAACCCTGGAACCCGATTCCCCCATGGCCCGGAACAATCTGGCGGTTGCCCTTTATTTCAAAGGTGATTTTAAAGAAGCGCAACGCAACATGGAGAAGGCCCAAGAGCTTGGCTACAGCGTTGATCCTCGTTTTGTTGCTGCACTCAAGGCGAAACTTGTCGAAACTCCATGAGCAGTAAGGCAGAAGCGCAACTCAAACCCTGGTGCCCGTTCTGTGGTATGGATGTCAGTCGACCTACCGACGGCGTCCAGCGCAAGATGCGCGAGTTTCCCATGGGCGTTTGCGAATGCGGGGCTGTCTATGTTGCCGATGCTACAGGGCATAGTATAGGCGCGGCCATGGTCGAGTGCTTGGTCAACGCCTGTCACGATCAGTGGGACTTGGCATGGGAGCTGGTCCCGGAAGAAGATTACCTGACCGGTACGATTGACAACTACGACGAGGTGACGCACCAGGTGGTGGTCAAGAGGAACCTCGACGGCAGGGCCGTGCGTGGTGTCCTCTTTTTTGTTCGGCTGCACAAAGACGCAGCAGAACTGATTAAGCGGATTGAACAAAAACAAAAGGCGAATCGATCGGAACACGGTAGTACGGATAAAGCACAGGCTGTTCAGACACTTCCAGAGATTGAACCTGCACGGGATCCGAAGCGGGTGCGGAGACGGGCAGACAAGCAACTCGTGAAGAAGTTGGCCCAGGATACCGATATCGACGCGTTGGTGGATCTCTATCTGGACGACAGTAAGACTTTGCGCTATCTGCAACGGTTGCTGTATGAGCCTGATCCCTTTGCCCGGTATCGCATTGCTTGGATTATCGGTCAAGTCTGCGGACGGATTGCTACTCGGGAGCCTGGTGCCGTTGCCGATTTGTTGCACCGGCTGTTTGAGGCCTGTTCAGACTCGGCTGCCAGTTCCTGGGGGATGGTGGAGACGATAGGGGCCATCATTGCGGCTCGGCCAGATATCTACGGGGCCTTTACTCGGCACCTTTTTAATTTCATGGGAGACCCTGGCACCCGCGAAGCTGTACTCTGGGGATTGGGTGAGATCGCCGCGGCCCGACCGGATCTTATCCGTAAAACTCCTTTCTACTCTCTATTTCCTGTGCTTAGTCACAGTGAACCAATTATGCGGGGCCTGACTCTGCGTATTTTGGGAAGAATCAAGGCAAAAGAGGCGGGGTTTCAGGTTATGGCTCTGCAGAATGACGACGCCTCCGTTACTATCTACGAACAGGGTACGCTCGTAACAACTACAGTGGCTGCGCTTTCAGCTGAGGCCACCAAGAATATCCATAAGGAAGACGGCAATGGTGAGTAATAATATACAACCTTTTAGTTCCCTCGGACCCATGGTCAAAGACAACGTCAGCGACGAGCAGACGATTGATCCGGCCAGAAAAGATTATATTGAAGGCCGCAAATTCTTCAGTAACGGCGATTATTCTCAGGCGGCCTTAGCTTTTCATAACGCGCTCAGAGGCTTTGAAGAGCAGGGGGACGAGCAGGGCGTTGCCAATGCTGCCGACCGGTTGGGAGATACCTGCCTGGCACGTGAGGAGTATGCCATGGCCCTTGCCAATTATCAGCGGGCGAGCGTTATCTGCGAGAAAGAGGATGATAGTTTTTCTCAGTTGGCATTGAATAAGAAGATGGCTGTGGCCTACAGAAAATTGGGTGACCGTGAAAAGGCGCTTGAACTGCTGTACGATATGCTGGAGCATTATCGCCTGACCCAAAACCCCAAAGGAGCCGTCGAAATTCTTATTGTGATCGCCGAGATTTATAGCGAGCAAGGAGATAAAATCAAGGCGGCCGATGCCTATCGTTCTGTGGCCAGTATTCATGCCAGGTTCAAACATTCTCGCTTGGCCGAGGAGTTCAATCAGCAAGCAACAGCCTTGGAGCAAGGGCAGTAAATGTTTACCGGGATCATTCAGGGGCTAGGGACGCTTTTTGAGAAGCGGCCTGCCGGTGGTGGAATGATCTTTGGCCTGGAGGCTGATTTTCAGCTTACCGACCCAGAAGAGGGTGAGTCGATCGCGGTCAATGGTGCGTGTTTGACGGCACGAAACATCAAAGGGCGCCGTTTTTATGCGGATGTTTCGCCGGAAAGCCTGGCCCGTACCGGTCTCGGCCATTTGCAGGCCGGTAACAGGGTGAATCTGGAGCGCGCGCTCCGCTTGAGCGATCGGCTGGGTGGCCATCTGGTCAGCGGTCATGTCGACGCTCAGGGGCAAGTGCAACAAAGGCGTAGCACCGGAGATTACACCTTGTTTACTTTTTCACTGGATCCGAGCCTCACAAAATATGTTATTGAGAAGGGATCGATCACCATCAACGGCGTTAGCCTGACAGTGAACACCTGTGAACGCAGTCAATTTACCGTTTCCATCATTCCTCACACTTTGGCCGTCACTACCTTGGGCGGACTCAGGGAGGGGGACAGCGTTAATATCGAAGTGGATATGATCGGCAAATACGTGGAAAAACTGCTAACGGAAAAATCTGGTAATGGTGAGACGCAGAGCCGAATGAATCCGGCCTTTCTTGCTCAGCATGGATTTTTATAAGCACAAGGGGTGCTCTCGCTCCCCAAAGAATATTTATCATTTGGTTCATTGATCAAAAAAGGGTGCCCGCCGGATACGCGGCTTCCCCGTAAAGAGGCTTAATATGGCAGTCAGTTCGATTGAGGCAGTTGTAGCAGATATCAAGGCTGGAAAAATGGTCATTCTGGTCGATGATGAAGACCGAGAAAACGAGGGCGATCTGTGCATGGCGGCCGAGATGGTGACGCCGGAGGCTATTAACTTCATGGCCACGCATGGCCGAGGTTTGATCTGTCTGGCCATGAGCCCGGACATCATTGAACAGTTGGGCCTGCCAATGATGGTTTCAAATAATCAGTCACCCTATGGCACCGGATTCACCGTCAGTATCGAGGCCCGTACCGGGGTTAGCACCGGCATTTCGGCGGCCGATAGAGCCAGGACCATCGAAGCGGCCGTCCATCCATCAGCGACCCCTCGCGACATTATCAGCCCTGGGCATATTTTTCCTCTGCGTGCTCGAGGTGGCGGGGTCTTAGTCCGAACTGGGCAGACCGAAGGCTCGGTTGACTTGGCCCGGATCGCTGGCCTGCGGACCGCCGGCATTATCTGCGAGATTATGAACGCCGATGGCACTATGGCGAGAATGCCCGACTTGGAGCTCTTTGCCGAAGAGCATGGCCTTAAGATCGCTACCATTGCCGATTTGGTTGCCTATCGCCTTCGTAAAGACCTTTTGGTTCGCAGGGCCGCCGAGGCACGTCTGCCAACTTTTCATGCCGGCGAATTTCGGCTCATCGCCTACCAGAACGATGTAGACAAGGACGAACACGTTGCCCTAGTCATGGGAAATATTTCTCCCGATGAACCGGTGATGGTGCGTGTCCATTCCGAATGCCTGACCGGAGATGTTTTTGGCTCCGCGCGTTGTGATTGTGGTTCGCAACTTCATGCGGCGATGCGGATGGTTGAGCAGGAGGGTAAGGGGGTTGTCCTTTATATGCGCCAGGAAGGAAGAGGGATCGGTCTGATCAATAAGCTGAAAGCTTATGGACTGCAGGACAGCGATGGTCTGGATACGGTGGAGGCGAATACCCGTCTTGGCTTCAAACCTGATTTGCGGGATTATGGGATCGGTGCTCAGATTTTACGTGATCTTGGGGTGCGTAAAATGCGCCTGCTGACCAATAACCCAAAAAAAATCATTGGCCTGGAAGGTTATGGTTTGGAGGTCGTGGATCGACTTCCCATCGAAATTCCTGGCGACGAAGAAAATAGTAAATATTTACGAACAAAACGCGATAAAATGGGGCACATCCTGGAGTTGTATGGTGATTTGCCGATGGGATGCGTGACAAGAGATCCGTGATATCAAAATAATAGGAAAGAACATGGTTAATTATTTGGAAGGAAATTTACAGGGCACAGGGCGAAAAATCGGTATTGTGGTTTCCCGCTTCAATTCCTTTATTTCAGAAAAGCTGCTGGAAGGTGCGATCGACAGCCTGGTGCGATCCGGGGTTAACACCGGTGATATTGTTGTAGCCCGGGTACCCGGCGCATTTGAGATCCCCTTGGTTGCCCAGAAAATGGCGAAATCGGGGCGCCATGATGCGGTGATCTGTCTCGGTGCAATTATTCGAGGTGCGACACCACATTTCGACTATGTTGCCAGTGAAGTTTCCAAAGGGACAGCCCAGGTGATGCTTGATGCCGGCATTCCGGTTCTCTTCGGCGTATTGACCACGGATACCATTGAGCAGGCGATCGAAAGAGCGGGAACTAAAGCCGGCAACAAGGGCTCGGATGTCGCAATCGCAGCCCTGGAGATGATCAATCTGATGGGTCTTCTCAGTTGATTTTTTTTACGAAAACGTCGTTCAACGCGCTTTTTCAATTATTAATTTTATACTGCTCATAACGAAAATTCATGGGATTACGTCGTAAATCACGGGAAATGGCCCTGCAATTCCTGTTCAGTCACGATTTCCAGGAGGGCTCAGGCTCTCCTGAAACGGTAGCGACAGACTTGGAAATGTTCTGCCAGATCTTTGATGTCGGTGAACGATCGCTTCCGTATGGGCGTCAGTTGATACAGGGGATCTGTCTGCATCTTGACGAAATTGACGCCCTTTTGGCCGAGCATTCTCATAATTGGCGGGTGGAGCGAATGTCTTTGGTGGACAGGAATATTCTTCGCATAGCTGTCTATGAATTACAGTACAGTGACGATGCACCGGCACAGGTTGCCATCAATGAGGCTCTGGAAATTGCCAAACGGTATTCCGTAGACGAGTCAGTTTCTTTTATCAACGGTATCCTTGATGCCGTTCAGTCTGCATTGCCCTAATAACGTTTTCTTAGTCAATTGGGCCATGTTCTACTAGTTTCCCCAAATCACAAAATAATTTTTTCTCTCGACATTTTCCTTTACCTCGTTCCATAAACGATTCTTCAGCATTTAATATTGTTGTTCGGCGTTGAAGAGATTTTTGAAATTTATGGAAAGATCGTGTAGAAAATCGTTTAATGGCTTCAATGTAATAGAATACAGAACAGCACCAGTTGTTATCTGGTGCATCCATTTTTCGCTTATCAGATTGACGAATTTCATTTTAGATTTTCTCGGGCAATGATTCCGGGAAAGGGTATCTCTTCGTGGCATCATGGCGTCATTTGACCCGCAACCAAAAACCAGGGGCCGGCAGGAGATAGTCTCTCTTGTCTTGTTGTTTCTGACACTCTTTTTGCTGCTTAGCCTCACTAGTTATATCCTGCCCCTTTTCGACTCCAATCCCATTATCCAGCAACCTAAGGCAAATTGGTGTGGTTCTTTCGGTTTTTATTCGGCCCACTATCTTTTTTCCTTCCTCGGCCTTATCGCTTTTTTTCCTGTTTGTATGCTATGTTATGCTGCTGTCATGGTATTGGTTTCTCGGCCTGAGGAGAACCGTTTGCCTTCTATTGTTGCCGGGATTTCGGGGTTAGTGATGAGTTCGTCCGGACTTTTTGGGGCATTTGATGAATTATTGCTACCTGTCGCCTTTGTCGCCCCTGGAGGGTACCTTGGCAGTATGGTATGGAGTCTTTTGAGTGGCGGGATCGGTGATGCAGGTTCTGCGCTTATGCTGACTTTACTGCTAATTTTTTCTCTGATGGCCGCTGTGCGTTTTTCTCCATATGGTCTTGCCCGATGGTTATGGAGTAGCGCGGTTCCTCAGAAAGTGTCCTCTTCCAACTCGAAATATTGTGTAACTACTTCTTCAAACAAGGGTAAAACCTGCATTGAACAAGGTAACCTTTCAAGTTCCCTGAAAAAACAGCAGGGGAAAACGTTGCTGGTCCCAGCAGTTCACGAACCATTGAAAAATGTGCCGGTAAAAACGCATGAGGGGAAATATTCTTCTCGGAAGCCGACCAAACGTGGAGAATATCAACTGCCGCCCTTTACCTTGCTTGATCAAAACGATGAGGGAGATATCGAGATTCGCCGTGAGCACTACTACGAGGTGAGCGCCATCCTGACCGCCAAGCTCCAGGATTTCGGAGTTCTCGGAACGGTGGCCGGAATCTCACCTGGGCCTGTGGTCACCACCTATGAATTTTCTCCTGCACCAGGGGTCAAAATCAATAAAATTGTTACGCTTGCCGATGATTTGGCGATGGTCCTTAAAGTCGACCGTGTGCGGATAGTCGGCTCAATTCCCGGGAAAGCGGCTATTGGAATTGAAATACCTAATCCCGTGAGGAAAAAAGTATTTCTTAAAGATATTCTGTTAACCGACGAATATCAAAAAGCCTCATCCATGCTTACCCTGGCGCTGGGTTTCGATGTAATCGGCAGACCGATTGTGGCAAACTTGTCCCGGATGCCTCATCTGCTCATTGCCGGAGCGACGGGGGCTGGCAAGTCGGTAGCCATCAATGCCTTTATCGCTTCCATTCTTTTCAAAGCAACGCCCGAAGACGTGCGCATGTTAATGATAGATCCTAAGCGTATTGAACTTTCTGTATACGACGATATTCCGCATCTTCTGCATCCGGTGGTGGTCGAAGCGAAAATGGCGTCGAGGGCCCTTTTGTGGGCTGTCCGGGAGATGGAACGTCGCTACAAGCTGCTTGAAGAGAAGCGGGTGAAGTCCATCGCCTCGTTCAATGAGGTCTCCGATGAAAAATTGCCGCATATTGTGATTATAGTTGATGAACTTGCCGACCTAATGATGGTAGCCTCGAAGGATGTTGAGACCTCAATCGCCCGTTTGGCGCAGATGGCAAGGGCTGCAGGCATGCACATTATTTTGGCGACCCAGCGGCCTTCTGTCGACGTCCTCACTGGTCTGATCAAAGCCAATTTTCCTACCCGGATTTCATTCAAAGTTTCATCGAAGGTTGATTCAAGGACCATTCTTGATGGTTCAGGTGCTGAGCATCTGCTTGGCATGGGCGATATGCTTTTTCTGCCGCCTGGTGCCGCCAAATTGCAGAGAATTCATGGGGCTCTGATTACCGAGCAGGAAACGGAAAGACTCGTTAATTACCTTAAGCAGCAGGGTGCTGCTGATTACGATGTTACGGTGTCTCAAGTCATCGAGGAAGATGTGGGAAGCATAGAAAGCGGCCATGAAGATTATGACGAAAAATATGACGAGGCTGTGGCGGTGGTCACGGAAACGAAGCAGGCCTCAATCTCTATGATACAGCGTCGTCTGCGCGTCGGTTACAATAGAGCTGCGCGTATGATTGAAATAATGGAGAAAGAGGGGATCGTCGGGCCTGCAGATGGATCGCGACCAAGAGAGATTTTGGCTCGTTCAGGATACATCAATGGAGAGTAGGGAAGAAAGCGATGTGAAATTGAGGTGTTGGGGGTTAGGATTTGGCTGAGAATAGCTTCTGGCTTTCTAGCGATTCTGGAATTTTTTATGTTTTAATCTACTGCTCCACATGTATCCATATTCCTGATACTTTTATTAAGTTTTGTTGTTCAGTCTTGATTCGACGATTTTTCTTGACATAGGGGGGGGAACAAATTAAAAGAAATCGGTGATCAGAATGAGTGGCTGTTCATTTTTTGTTTCAGGGTCGTTTGTCTTGAAATTTAAGTGAAATGAGTATGTTGCTTGAAGTGGTCAAGTTCAAGAACGGATGGCTGGAGCGTGTTAGTTTTGTTTTTTTTGAATTAAGAAGCTAGAGGTTATTGGCTGTCCAAATCGGGCGCCATAAAGGAAAATCCAAGTGAGGAGGTAGTTTAATGCCAAGTTACGTAGATCCTTCAAAGTGTGATGGTTGCAAAGGTGGAGATAAAACCGCCTGCATGTACATCTGCCCCAACGATCTGATGGTTCTCAATGTTGAGGCTATGAAGGCGTACAATCAGGAGCCTGATGCATGCTGGGAGTGTTACTCCTGTGTAAAGATTTGCCCGCAAGGCGCAATTTTTGTTCGTGGTTATGATGACTTTGTACCGCTGGGAGGCCAAGTGCATCCGATGCGGTCCTCTGATTCCATCATGTGGACTGTGAAGTTCCGTAATGGCAATATCAAACGCTTCAAGTTTCCGATTCGGACAACTGCTGAAGGCGCTGCTAATGAGTATCCTGGTCAGAATGGGGCAAATCTTGATGACGAGTGTTTGCTGCTCGAGAGCAATCTGCCAACACCCACCAAGCTGGCCTAATTGTCGCTTGGTAATAGGGATTAACTGATAGTTTTATTCTAAAATAATTAGTTAGGAGATGAAATATGGCATTACCTAATAAGCCGAAAGGCGAGCTTGACGCCGTTGTTGATCCGGAAATCGTTGAGCACAGCTGTGACGTGCTGATTGTTGGTGGTGGTATGGCTGCCTGCGGTACAGCTTTTGAGATTACCAAATGGGCACCTGCTGGATTGAAGACCATTCTTGTTGACAAGGCGTCTTTGGAGCGCTCCGGCGCCGTTGCTCAGGGCCTTTCAGCTATTAACACCTATATCGGCGAGAATCCTATCGAGAATTATGTCAAGATGGTGCGTAACGACCTGATGGGCGTAGTCCGTGAAGATCTTATTTATGACCTTGGTCGTCATGTAGATGAGTCTGTTAAGCTTTTCGAGGAGTGGGGTTTGCCCATCTGGAAGAAAGCCGAAGACGGAGGCAATCTTGATGGTGCCAAGCCTGCCAAGACTCTGCGCGAAGGTGGAGCTCCGGTGCGGACCGGCAAGTGGCAGATCATGATCAATGGTGAGTCTTACAAGTGTATTGTTGCTGAGCCTGCAAAGAAATCTTTAGGCGATGCTAATATTCACGAGCGTATTTTCATCGTTAAGATGCTGCTTGATAAGAACAAAGAGAACACCATTGCTGGTGCGGTTGGTTTCTCAGTTCGTGAGAATAAAGTACACGTCTATACCTGTAAGACCGCGATGGTTGCTTGTGGTGGTGCAGTAAATATTTTCCGTCCACGGTCGACCGGTGAAGGTAAGGGTCGTGCATGGTATCCGGTATGGAACGCAGGTTCCACCTACACCATGTGTGCCCAGGTCGGCGCTACCCTGACCATGATGGAAAACCGCTTCACCCCTGCTCGTTTCAAAGACGGTTACGGCCCGGTTGGTGCGTGGTTCCTTCTGTTCAAGGCTAAAGTACAGAACGGTCTTGGTGAGTTCTATGCTAATAGCCCGGATGTTAAAGCAGAGCTTGAAAAGTTCATGCCTTACGGCGCGTCTGCGGTGACCCCAACTTGTCTGCGGAATCACCTGATGATCAATGAGCTGAAGGCTGGACGTGGGCCGATCTATATGGCCACTGACGTTGCCCTCAACGCTTTCTTAGATGATATGCGCGCAGCCGGTAAAGATGAGAAAGAAGTTAAAAAGTTCTGGAAACATCTTGAGTCTGAGGCATGGGAAGACTTCCTGGATATGTCTGTTGGCCAAGCCGGCCTCTGGGCTGGTACCAACACCGAGCCTGAAAAGGTTGGATCCGAGATTATGCCGACCGAACCCTACATGCTGGGCTCGCATTCCGGTTGTTGTGGTATTTGGGTCTCTGGGCCTGAAGAGAGTTGGGTGCCTTCAATCGACGGTCCTCGCTCGCATCAGTACAAATGGGGCTACAACCGTATGACCACCGTTAACGGCCTGTTCACTGCAGGTGACGGCGTTGGCGCTTCAGGGCATAAATTCTCCTCTGGCTCACATGCAGAAGGTCGTATTTGTGCTAAGCAGATGGTTAAGTATTGCCGTGACAATGCTGATTTTAAACCTGAGCTCGCTCAGACTGCCAAGGAATTGGCTGATGAAATCTATGCACCGGTAAAACTTTATCATGAGTTCAAGGATGCTTCCACTGCAGCAGATGTAAATCCGAACTATGTGAAACCTGCCGGATTGATGATGCGTCTGATGAAAGCCACCGATGAGTACGGTGGTGGTGTCGCAACCTATTACATGACCTCAGGCAAACTGCTGAACATCTGCCTTGATCTTCTCGCCGTAATGCGTGAAGATGCTGCAAAGATGGCAGCTGGCGATCTGCATGAGTTGATGCGTGCTTGGGAAAACTATCACCGCATTTGGTGTGTAGAGACCCACATTCGCCACATCGAGTTCCGAAAAGAATCTCGTTATCCCGGCTTCTATTATCGGTCAGATTATCCGACCGTTGATGACGAGAATTGGAAGGCATTCGTTAACTCTACCTTTGATCCTAAGACCAAAGAGTGGAAATGTGAGAAGGTAAATTGTGTGAACATCATCGAGACCACTCCTTGGATCTGATCTCGAGACGACACTGATTGCTTGAAATAAAAATCTCCAGACTCCCTCTTGCGGAGTCTGGAGATTTTTTATATCCACCTATGATTTTGTTTGAGTTGATTTGAAAGATGAAGTAATTTTTCTCATTTCAGATCAATTGAACCAGAAATCACCTTTCATCAATACCAGCAGTTATGGAGGTTTGGCATGAGTGACACTGCAGGCAATGGTGCGGTACTGGTTGTGGGCGGCGGTATAAGCGGTATTACCGCAGCGCTCGAAGCTGCTGAAGTCGGCAATGATGTTTTTCTCATCGAGAAAAACTCTTATTTTGGTGGCCGAGTTGCCCAGCTCAATCAGTATTTCCCCAAACTTTGTCCCCCGACATGTGGGCTTGAAATCAATTTCAAGCGAATCAAAGACAATCGTAAAATTCGAACCTACACTCTTACGACCGTTAAATCGATTTCAGGTGTACCAGGGAATTTTGAGGTTCAGCTCGAAACAGCTCCCCGTTATATTAATTCAAACTGTACTGCTTGCGGGGACTGTGGCTCGGTTTGTACTGATGAAATCGATGATGCCTACAATTTAGGTATGAAAAAAATAAAGGCTGCCTATTTGCCTCATGAGATGGCTTTTCCTCGTCGTTTCGTGTTAGCAAAAGACGCTTGCTCTGCAGCGAGTTTGGATGCCATCAAGGCCGCCTGTAAATACAATGCCGTCGATCTGGACATGCAACCACAGACCTTTACCGTCAAGGTAAGTTCCATTATTTGGTCAACAGGTTGGAATCCATACGATGCAAATAAGATTACAAACCTGAATTTTAACTCATCGCCATCCATTATCACTAATATGATGATGGAACGATTAGCGGCTGAGAATGGCCCGACCTGCGGCAAGATCGTTCGTCCAGGTGACGGCAAGGCACCTGCTTCATTTGCTTTTGTTCAATGTGCAGGCTCTAGAGATGAAAACCATTTAGAGCATTGTTCCTATATCTGCTGCATGGCGACCTTTAAGCACATATCCTATATTCGCAATCAATATCCTGACGCCAAGATTTATGTCTTTTATATCGATCTTCGCACACCAGGTAAGTATGAGAATTTCCGTGAAAAATTCATGGCTGATCCTAACACTACCTTTATCAAAGGTAAGGTCGCCGATATTGTTGCTGAACGTGATGGTGGTGTCACTGTGGTTGCTGAGAATGCCGTAACAGGTACCAAAATTCACCAGAAGGTTGATCTCTGTATCTTGGCGACTGGAATGGAACCTGCTTTAGGTGAACAGGGTAAGGCACTAGGCGTCAAGATGGATGGAAATGGATTCATTGTGTCTGAACCTGAAAAGGCTATGATCTCAGCAGGTTGTGCGAAATCAGCCGTTGATGTTTATTCCAGTGGACAATCCTCCACGGCAGCTGCCCTTAAAGCAATTCAGATTGGACGGTAGGAGGAAGGTCAATGAAAAAAGTATATGGTGCATATCTTTGTACTGGTTGTGGCATTGGCAATGTCCTCGATGTTGATGGACTGAAAGACGCAGCATCCGATGCTGGTATTTCTATGAACGATCATATCTGCCTTTGCGGCACCGATGGTCGTGCGTTCATAGAAAAAGACATTGCTGAAAAAGGAGTCAACACAATAGTTGTCTGTGCTTGCTCTCCCCGAGTCATGCAGAATGAATTCAATTTTGGCGAAGAGACGATCACTGTTCGTGCCAATCTTCGTGAGCAAGTCGCTTGGACGGCTGGCGAACCGAAGGAGGATGGTTGCATTGATGATTTTCTGCAGGAAATGGGAACAGACTATGTCCGTATGGCTGTGACCAGAGCCCAAAAAACCGAGCTACCTGTTCCTTATAAACTAGAATCCATTAGCAAAAAAATTCTTGTTATGGGTGGTGGTATAGCCGGTCTGACCGCAGCCAAAGAAGCTGCCAAAGCTGGTTATGAAGTTACCCTCGTTGAAAAAGAACCGCAACTCGGTGGAAAAGCGTTAGGTTGGCGAAAAATGTTTCCTACCGCTTACCCTTATTCAGAGTTGGAGAGCCCCAGTATCCAACAGATGATTGCTGACGTGCAGTCAATCAGCAAAATCACTGTGAAAACTAGCTGTGAGGTTGCCCGTATCGGCGGAGCACCCGGTCAATTCAATGTAACTCTTAAGGCTGTTGGGGCTAGCACTGAATGGGACGCCCCTGCAAAAGTTACCGCAGAACAACAAGATCTCATCAACAAAGGTGAGATGGAAGACCCCAATAAAGGTTTTCAAAAATATACAAACCTTAATCCTGATGGTGAGATGTTTGGTGCCGTTGTTCTTGCCACCGGTTGGAAACCCGCTGATGTTTCACAGTATGAACACCTGGGATATGGTAAATTGACTAATGTCGTCACCAATGCTGAATTTGAGAAACTTGCCAAAAATGGTAAGGTTCCTGCTCGCGTTGCCTTTATCCAAAGCCCTGGTGGCAAGGACAATGATAAAGACTTTCCGTATTGCAACTCCGTCACTTCTATGGTTGCTCTCAAGCAGGCCAATTATGTAGTGGAAGACAATCCTGCTGACGGCAAGGCGTATATCCTTTACCAGCACATGCGGACCCCAGGCAATACCGAACTTTTTTACAAGGGAATGCAGGCCAAAGACGGTATTTTTATGACCAAGGCTGCTGTCACCAAAGTGTCTGCTGCAGGCAGTGGTCTTGCTGTTGATGTGGAAGACAATCTGCTGGGCGAGAATCTTCAGCTTGAAGTGGATATGGTTGTCCTCGCAGCTGGTATGGTACCAACCACCGCAACAGAGAATGTTATCAACTTGGCATACCGCCAAGGGCCGGCTTTCCTTGACCTTGAACTGTTTGACGGTTATGCAGATTCTCATTTCATCTGCTTTCCGTACGAGACCAGACGGACAGGTATTTATACCTGCGGCGGTGTCCGTAAAGCCGAGACGATGGAAGAGACAATTGATGATGCCACTGGTGCTGCTTTGAAGGCTATTCAGTGTATTGAATCTTCCAATCGTGGTGTCGCTGTTCATCCGCGTTCCGGAGATCAGACCTACCCGGATTTCTTCTTCTCACGGTGTACTCAGTGTAAACGCTGCACAGAGGAGTGTCCTTTTGGTGCCCTAGATGATGATGAGAAAGGCACACCGCTACCGAATCCGACCCGTTGCCGTCGTTGTGGAACCTGCATGGGTGCTTGTCCTGAACGCATCATCAATTTCGCCGATTACAGCATTGATATGATAGGTTCGATGGTTAAAGCCGTTGAAGTGCCGGATGATGATGAGGAAAAACTTCGGATTTTGGTTTTTGTCTGTGAAAATGACGCCTACCCTGCTATCGACATGTCCGGTATGCACCGGAATAAGATAAACAGGCTCGTTCGCTTTATTCCAGTACGTTGCCTGGGTTCCATGAACATGGTCTGGATCAAGGATGCGATGTCTTCGGGTTTTGATGGTGTTTTGCTCCTTGGATGCAAGTATGGCGATGATTATCAATGCCACTTTGTCAAAGGATCAGAGATCGCTACTAAGCGCATGGAAAATATCGGGGAAACCTTGGGTTCTTTAGGGCTGGAACCAGAGCGTTGCGGAACACGAGAAATCGCGATTTCCGATTACGATAAAATCCCTGCTATCCTTGACGAGTTTGTCGAGGAGATAATCGCTATGGGGCCTAATCCTTTCAAGGGCTTCTAATCTATTTCATTTGTCATTAAACCCTTGCCGCCATCTTTAGAAGATGACGGCAAGTATATTGCTGAGTGGTTGCAAACCTACTCGACATACTGATCATCACCTTTCATGACAGGAGGAAATATTGTCTATGAACGTGCAACCTGATCTTGAATTTATAAAAGCCATGAAGGATGCGGGTGGTGACACTTTGAAACAGTGTTATCAATGTGCGACCTGCTCCGTCGCCTGTCCGCTTTCCTCCGACGATAAGCCTTTCCCCAGAAAAGAGATGATTCTTGCTCAGTGGGGACTTAAAGACAAACTTATCAACGACCCAAACATTTATCTATGTCACCAGTGTGGTGATTGCACGGAGTTGTGTCCACGCGGTGCACGTCCCGGTGATGTTCTTGGCGCTATCCGTGCCTATGCTTACAGGGCTCTCGGTTGGCCAACCGCCTTAGCTGACCTCTGTAGTTCAGTGAAAAATCTTCCTATCCTTATTGGAATTCCAGCCGTAGCTATTTTTGTTTTGTGGTTTATCTCCGGTGGGATGCTTATTCCTGCTGGTGAACATTTCGCTCGTGCCGGATATACTCAGTTCTTTGGCCATTGGGATTTTTACTTACTCGCTAAAAATGTTTTGTTTATTGATGTGATTATGCTGACAGCCGCTGGTATCGCTGTCACATCTGTCTATAAAGGTGTTTCGACTTTGTGGAAAGGTATGGAAGCATCCATAGGGTTAGAAGATGTTCCCTACCGTCCCTCAGCTATACAATTTGCCAAACAGTTTCTTTGGCCTTCATTGATCGAAATATTTCAACATTCCCGGTTTCGAGAGTGTACCGTGAATGCTGATCGAGTGAAGGGGCATCGACCATTGATGCTCGGTTTTATAGGACTTTTTATTGTTACTTGTTATTCCTTGTTTACACAGGATGTTATTGGTATCTGGATTCCATCCATGCATGGTCCGATTTCCATGTGGAATCCTGTGAAATTGTTGGCTAACGTTTCTGCTGTGTCCATGATAGTCGGAATTGGCATCCTTTGGATGAATCGAACAAAAATGGAATCTTCAGGGAAAGCCACTAATACATTCTATGATTGGTTTTTAATCTGGATTATTATGGGAGTAGGTGTTACTGGATTGGCAGCAGAATTTTTGCGGATTATTGGTATACCTTCCTTGGGGTATGTGGTGTATTTTCTCCACCTAATATCAGTTGCTATGCTTTTCCTGTATATGCCTTATACAAAATTCGCTCATATTGTGTATAGAACATTTGCTATGGCGTTCGAGCGTTATCGTGAATCTTCATATATTAAAAATCCTTTAAATCAGTGATTGTAGAGAAATTTTCAAACAGAAAAACCGGGACCTTACCGCTCCCGGTTTTTCTGTTGATTGTGCTGTGTAATTACCCTATAAGAAAATAACTATTGATTTTTAAATTATTCAGGGTATAATTTTTTGCTTTACGCTGGCGTAGCTCAACTGGCAGAGCACCTGATTTGTAATCAGGGGGTTGCGGGTTCAAGTCCCATCGCCAGCTCCAGGTAGGGTTGGAAGCTGAAAGTCAGTAAGTCGCCAGTTGTTTATTGTCTGCTTTCTGTCTTTTATCTTTTGGTTATTGAGTGGAGGGGTTCCCGAGTGGCTAAAGGGAACAGACTGTAAATCTGTCGGCGACGCCTTCGGAGGTTCGAATCCTCCCCCCTCCACCAAATAAACTGGAACAGTAAATTTATACGTTGGCGCAATTCATAAAGTTTTAAATTAAGCGGGAATAGCTCAACGGTAGAGCATCAGCCTTCCAAGCTGAGGGTTGCGGGTTCGAATCTCGTTTCCCGCTCCATCATTAGTTAATTTTAATCAAGCGTCACGAGCGTAATTTTAAATTAATCGTTCTTCGCCCACGTAACTCAGTGGTAGAGTACCTCCTTGGTAAGGAGGAAGCCATCGGTTCAAGTCCGATCGTGGGCTCCAAGTATCTGTCGATTAGTAAAAATGATTGATTGAGTCTAGTTGAACTTTTGCCCAAGGAGACATGGTATGGCGAAGGAAAAATTTGCGCGGACAAAGCCGCATGTCAATGTAGGAACGATAG
>CAZSIJ010000037.1:0-36247 GCA_964607065.1 uncultured Desulfobulbus sp.
CACGGTGGAGGTGGAAAGCGTCCCCGGCAAAGGCTCAGCCTTTACCCTCACCCTGCCAAGTGATCTAACGGAAAATAACCCCTCGACTCTATTAACTTAAGGAGTACACATGTCGAACAAAGTCGAGCGCATAACCATTTCAGTTGAAGCCCACCTGCTGGCCAAGTTTGAAAACTATCTCTCAGTCAACGGCTACCCGACACGGTCCGAAGCCATAAAGAGCCTGATGCGGCAAGCTCTAATAGAACAGGAATGGCAGCAAGACACGGATGTGGCTGGAACAATTAGCCTTGTTTACGACCATCACAAACGCGGGACGATGGAGAAGCTTGTTGATGTCCAACATGATTTTGGCAGTTTGATTGTCTGCAGCCAGCATGTGCACCTTGATCATCACAACTGTATGGAAGTGCTTGTCGTGCGAGGACGGGCCGCTGAGGTTCGCGATATTCTGGCAAAACTTAAGGCGGTGAAAGGGATCAAACATAGTGCTTTGATGATGGCGACAACAGGCGAAGATGTTGAATAACAACACATGCCATTAGCGTCTCATTTTTGCCTTGCGATGTTACGAATATTAAAATAGTGTGATCTCTTATTAAGGTAAGTCTCTGGGGTCGAAAAACGGACAAGGCAACGTCTGTGCAAGCTGCAGTCAAAATGACTTTCTGATACAGGAGAAAAGAGATGCACATTCCTGATGGCTTCGTTTCCGGCACAATCAACAGCGCAACGGCGATCGTTGCAGTCTCCACGCTGGCCTTGAGTGTCGCACGCGTGAAACAAGAATTCAAAGACAAGACCTTTGCTGTTCCTCTGTTAGCGACCCTCGCTGCGTTTGTCTTTGCGGCGCAGATGTTGAACTTCCCTATCGGTGGCGGGACAAGCGGTCATTTTTTAGGGGCCGTAACAGCGGCAGCACTTTTGGGGCCTTGGAGCGCCTGCATCATCCTCTCGGTAGTGCTGGTTATTCAGGGGTTACTCTTCGGCGATGGCGGCATCACGGCATTGGGAAGTAATATCCTCAACATGGGGATCATCGGCGGTATCCTTACGTATCCGATCATGCGAGGTATACGCGCCTTGCTGCCTGCTGGACGGAATGGATATTGTATATCCGCTGCTGTCGCAAGTTGGGCCAGTATTGTGCTGGCCTCAAGCTTTTGTGCCTTTGAGGTGGCGTTTTCAGGGACAAGTCCGCTTGAAGTTGCCTTTCCTGCCATGGTCGGCACACACGCGATCATCGGTATAGGCGAAGCCATGATTACGGTAGCCGTCCTAACCGCCGTCGTCGTGGCTCGACCGGACATCGTGCCTATCTGGGCAAAACTGGACAAGACAACACAGCCCCGCAAATCGAGCAAGAGTGCCTGGAGTTTGGCGGGAGCGGGGCTAGCCGTGGCCATCATGCTGGCGGTGTTGGGTAGCCCGTTTGCGTCTAAATCACCTGATGGGCTTGAGAAAGTGGCTGAAGAAAAAGGATTTATGGAGGCAGGGTCTAAGTCCGAGGTTGTTTGGACGAAATCTTTGTTTCCTGAATACAAAATCGAGAGCATTGAGTCAGAAAATGTTTCGACCAGTCTGGCGGGCCTGATCGGCACTATAGCCGTGTTTGGTCTTGGGTTTGGAGCGATCCGTCTTATGGTTCGCGTTCCTGCCAGAACTGGCTGAATAACACTCCGAATTTCCTACGCACTTCGCTCCCCGAATACGTTGCGGCAGGGGCCATCCACCGAATCGGCTCAGCTCTTCCTTTTCCCTGGCTGTGATTGCAGGGCTTCCTGCATGGCAACGGCTAGGCCGGTGAGGGTGTAGGGTTTCTTGACATACCGCCTGGCCCCCAGATCCATGGCCGCCTGAACACGGTCAGTCTCGGCATACCCGCTAACAATGATCGCCTTCTGTTGCGGGTTGAGGAGAAGGGCCTGCTGATAGGTCGTAAGGCCATCTATGCCCGGTGCCATGATCATATCCAGCAGGAGCAAATCCACCTGCTGGTGGGCCAGATACGCCAAAGCCTCTTCGCCGCTGGCCGCAATGCTGGTGGCATAGCCCAACCGGTCAAGCATAGCCTTGGCCAGTTCCCGTTGTTCAAGGATATCGTCAACCACCAGCAGGGTCTGCCCACACCCCTGGTAATCGGCCAGATTGATTTCCGGGTTTTCCTGGGCCATTTCCTCGCGGGTTGCCGGAAAATAGAGTTCGAACAAGGCCCCACGCCCCTCGGCGGTGGAAACGGTAATGTAGCCTTTATGGTCCTGCACCGTGCCCCAGACAACCGTCATGCCCAGGCCGGTACCACTCCGCCCCAGGGTCTTCTTGGAAAAAAACGGTTCAAAGATATGCTCAAGATCGGCCTTGGAAATACCGGTGCCCTCATCCGCCACAGTCAGGACCGCATACTCGCCCTCCACTATCTGCTCATAGCCTGGTAACGGTTGATCGATATAACGATTTTCAGTGGTTACGCAAAGGACACCGCCATGGGGCTGAGCCTCGTAGGCATTGACGATCAGGTTCATGACCGTTTTCTGCAGGTGGACTGACGACCCCTTGATGCGCAGCAGATCAGCCGCCAGCCGCACCTCTTCTTTGATGTCCGGGTTGTTGGTGTGTAACTTGATGTACTCAGGTGAAGCCAGATAACGCTCGACCAGTGTGTTGAGATCCAACACCACCGGCTGGGACACACCCTGACGGGCCAGGGTCAACAGGTCCTGAACGATCTCGCTGGCCTTCAGCCCCGAATCGCGAACGGCTTCGATATAGCGGCGCTGCGGGTTTTCCGGGGCCATGCTGGCCAAAATGAGTTCAGGGTAGCCGACGATAGCAGCCAGAACATTGTTGAGATCGTGGGCCACGCCCCCGGCAAGCATTCCCAGGGCCTCCATCTTGCGGCTACGGTTCAGCTGCTGCTCCAGATCTTCGATGGCTGCCGAGGCCCTGTTGCGCTCGTCGACCATCTGATTGGCCGCCTGCGCCAGCTCCTTGAATTCTGAAAAATGAATGGCCCGGTCGTCGACCATGGAAGTACCGGTGGCCGCTCGTGCAAAGAACGCATTGAATCCCTGCATATTGCTGGCAATCTTTGCGGTGACATAACGGGAGACCAGCGCAATGAGCACAATACAAAACAGTAGAATGGCTACGATAACCCCAAGATCTTGTTTGATTTTCAAGGACAGGGCCGCCCGTTTCTGCGCCAGCACCGCATTGATCTCATCGGTATAGACACCGGCGCCGACCATCCAGCGCCACTCCTTGATGGCCCTGGCATAGGCTATCTTAGGGGCAGGCTGTCCGGTTGCCGGACGAATAGTCCCCACATATTCGAGGAAGAAGCCCTCCACCTCCTGACTATGGCGGATCAACTCCTGCAGTACCGGGATCCCGTTAGGATCCTTGAAACTCCACTGATTCACTCCTATATTTTCCGGTTTATAGTGGGCCAGGGTTTTGGCCTCGAAATCATAGACAAAGATGTAGTTATCGTTGTCGAATCTGATGGTGTTGATTCGAGCCAGGGTCTGCCGCTGAATTTCTTCCTCGACATCCCCGAGATACTCGCCCGTACCGACCCACCAGTCCAGGGGTTTAAAATATTTACTGTATCCAATCTTTTCGGACATTTTTTCAGCATCACCTGGTCTATACCAATGCCAATTAAGAAACCCTTCACCCTTTTCCCGAAGCATCTCTATCATCCGGCGGATGGTGTATAACCCCTTGTAATCCTGCAGATTCCAGAGATTCTGGCCCTCAAGCTGCGGCGAGAACGGCAGGAGCACATTGTTGCCCTGCATGTCGTAAATAAAGAAATAACCGCGTCCGTCATAAAATCGTACCGGCCGCAGGGCCTCTCTGATCATGCCTTTGATTTCCTCTTTGCTCCTGCTCCCCTGGTATTGGTTATAAATATTTTCGACAACGGCATACGCTTGATAGACTTGGTCTTTAATCTGATCCTTAAGGGCATTCTCAGTAGTGGAACGCTGGTACTCGATATAATCAATGACCCTGTCAACCTCTTGTTTGATCAACGCCTTCTGGTTCGTAACATAGTCCTCCTTCAAATGGCGCGATTCCGTTTCAAACTTGCTGTATTCTTGGAAGATCCACAATGAGCCCACCAAGCCGACGGACAACACCGCAATACCGATCATGTTCCAAATCAGTGTTTTCTGCAGACTGTCCAAAAGATTCATAGGCAGGGCCGGGGAGGGAATAGAAAGTGCTGGATGGCTCTAGCAAGTAAAGACTGACGGTGTAGTTGGTGTATTTGCCGCCCATCGGCAGCATTCCTCTCTTTTATTCATTAAAGAGGAAAAACACCTGGTTCGTCAATCATTTTCAGTCCTCTGCCTGCACGAACCGAGAGAACTCACAGTGTGAAAATCCACCACAGAGGGATACCTTGCAACACATGCAAGGGCGGTTGAGGCGACTACAGATGACAGGCCAACGACACCAGCCAACCGGCCAGACAACCAAGAAGCGCGGTTGTGGTCATCAGGCGGCAGGCTTGTTCAATATGGTGCAGCCGGACATCCCCCAAACCCACCCCGATGAAAGGCTTTTCAACGAGGACGCCGTGGTAGTAATTGGGACCGTTCAACTGCACGCCAAGGGCTCCGGCAAAGGCGGCTTCCGGATAGCCGGCGTTGGGGCTGGCATGATGTGTACCTTCGTGCCAAGCGGTGACCAGTGCCCGCCGGCTCGATAGGCCGGTAAGCATCCGGCTGGCCAGGGCAATAATCGGCACGGCCGATCGGGCGGGAAGGAAGTTGGCGACATCGTCAATCCGAGCAGCTGCTCGGCCAAAAAGAAGATACCGCGGATTCTTGTAGCCCACCATGGAGTCCAAGGTATTGATCATCTTGTAGGCCATGGCCAGGGGTGCCCCACCGATGGCGGCGAAAAAAAGCGGTGACAGTACGCCGTCGACCACGTTTTCGGCAACCGTTTCCACGGTGGCCCGGGCAATATCGTCGGCCTGATAGCGTTCGACATCTCGGCCGACAATCATGGCCACCTGCGTTCGCGCCTGATCGACCTCGCCTCCCGTCAGCAACTGGTGGATCTCCATGCCCGCCTGGTAAAGCGATCGTGCCGATAGACAATAGAAGAGCAGCACGGTTTCGACCACGAATCCGAGAATACCATGCACCCGGTAGGCCAGCCCGATGACGAGGGCCGAGAATGCCCAGCACCCGAGGATGAGGGAAATCGCAAAGAGGCCACCAGCAACAAATTCCTTTTTGCAATGCTTGCGAAAAAAAGGCTCTGCCACCTCGATGGCCCGCCCCATCCAGCGGACCGGATGGGGCAGCCAGCGGGGATCGCCCACCATTGCATCCAATGCAAAGGCCGTGGGCAGAGCGAGCCAGGGGAGGATTGTTGATAGGGTTACCGACATAATCAGACCTCGGGAGTTGTGCCGACAGCGGCCAGCAGGTGACGGGCGACCGCTTCATTGGTAGCTGCATCCTTGAGAGCCACCCGGATATAGCATTCGCTCAGGCCATAGAAATTGGCGCAATTGCGAATCAGGAACCGATGCTCGGCCAGAGATTGGCAGACAGCGGTAGCGGAACGGTCCTCTGGCAGACTGATGAGAAAATAGGAGGTGCAACTCGGGTACAGGGTCAGCCTTCCGTGCTGTAGACGTTCACGGAACAGGCCGCCCTCCTGGGCCAGACAGACACGGGTCTGCTCGATAAAAGCGGCAACGGCGTCTCGGTTGTCGCCGAGGAAACAGACCGCCTCCTGGGCCAGGCTGTTAACGCACCAGGGCTGCATGTAGCGGCGAAACCGCTCGACGATCGGCGGGTTGGCCACCAGGAAACCGGCCCGCAGACCAGGCATGCCAAAGATTTTCGAAACCGACCAGAGGACGATTACATTGTCAAGGCCGGAACGGCTCATGCTCGCATCCTGGTCTGCCGGCACAAAAGGCAGGTAGGATTCGTCAATAATAAACCGGGTCTGGGGGTGGGTGCGGCACAGGTGGAGCAGGTCAGGATTGGCAATCAACTGTCCGGTGGGGTTATTAGGATTACAGAGAAAAACCGTGTCGATGCCGGCGAGCGCCGCAGCCAGCCGCTCCATATCCGGGGCAAATCGGGTGGTCGGCTCGGCCAGAAAAAACTCGGGCTCGATATCGTGCACCCGGCAGCCGTCGGTATAGTCGGCATAAGTCGGCCCGACGATGAGCACCCGCTTTGATTGCAGCGCTGCGCAGGCCGAGTAGATGAACTGGGTGGTACCGCCTCCGGCCAGGACCCGCTGTTCCGTAACCCCGAGCAGGGCGGCAATGGCCCGCACCGCTGCCTGGCCATCGACCTCGGGCAGGACCCTGATCCGGTCGAGGCGATGCCTCAGATGCTCGATCAATCCGGGCATGGTCCCGAGCGGATTGATGTTGCTGCTCATATCAATAATCTCATCCGGTCGGCAGCCCAACTGCTCAGCCACCGCAACGATGTTGCCCCCGTGCCCCTGGATCATCGGCACGTCTCCCGCAGGTTGGACGGAAGCAAGTTCGTGATAGCCTGGATATCAAGATGTTGGGCTGCATGCGCGGCCAGTTGATCATAGGCCTGATCGCGGGCCGCCGGACCGTGCATTTGGTCAACAGCGATGGAGCCAAGTCCGATGCCAGCCAACCAGTGCTGGGTGATGCCCGGGGCGTCGAAAAGCCCGTGCATGTAGGTGCCGATAACTCGGCCATTCTCACTGAGGCAGCCGTCGCTATCCTCGCAGTTCTGGCCGTTGCGGCTTTGTACCGTGACCAGAGCGTGACCAGGCGGCGCCTGAGTCTGCCCCATGTGGATCTCGTAGCCCTTGCCGGGGATGCCGTCCCAGGCAAAATCGGTAAGCGTCGTGGTCTTGGGTGCCTTGAGCACGGTTGCCACCGGCAGCAACCCCAGACCGGCTGTAGCGCCGGGTACGCCTTCAATGCCGTCAGGATCCTGCACCTCCGTCCCCAGCATCTGATAGCCGCCGCAGATACCGAGGATATGGCCGCCAGAGGCGGCATAGCGCAGGAGGCGTTCGCGCCAACCGCTCGTTTCCAGCCACTGCAGATCGCTGCAGGTACTTTTCGATCCTGGGATGATAACCGCTCGACACTGATCGAGATCCTGGGGCTGCTGCAGATAAACCAGTTGGCAGCCCGCAAGCTTCGCCAGGGGATCGAAATCGGTAAAATTGGAGATATGGGGCAGACGGATGACTGCTATGGCCGGGTCGGAGGCAGCGGTCGGCATGAAGGGCCGGGCGTTCTCGATCACCACCGCATCCTCAGCCTCAATATGAAAATGTTTGTACCAGGGTAAAACACCGTAGACCGGTTTGCCGGTGTGCTGTTCGATCCAGTCAATCCCTTTTTTGAACAGGGCGATATCACCACGAAAACGATTGATGACAAACCCCTTGATCTGTGCCTGTTGCGCAGGCGACAGGCAGGCCAGGGTGCCGACAATCTGGGCAAAAACTCCGCCGCGGTCAATGTCGGCCACCAGGATCACCGGCGCTCCGGCGTAGGCGGCAGCTCGCAGGTTGACGATGTCGCCTTCCATCAGATTGACCTCGGCACACGACCCCGCCCCCTCCATGACCACAAGATCGCAGTCCTGGCGCAAACGATCAAGAGCAGCACAGCTCTCGGCAAACAAGTACTCCTTTTTGGTGTAGTAGGCCTGGGCCGAGGCCTCCATCCAGGCTTTTCCGTTGAGCACCACCTGGGAACCCATATCGCTGACCGGTTTTAAAAGCACCGGGTTCATGTCGCAATGGGGCGGAACCCTGGCCGCTTCAGCCTGGACGATCTGGGCACGTCCCATCTCCGCCCCCTCAGGCGTCACCCCGGAGTTGTTCGACATATTTTGGGCCTTGAATGGCGCCACGCGGATACCCCTATTGGCGAAAATCCGACACAGGGCGGTGGCGACAATACTCTTGCCCACGTCCGAGCCGGTGCCCAGCACCGCCAGACAGGCTGCTTTCTCTGACATATTTTCCTCCGGTACACGCGTCCAGAGCGGACGACCGCACACCTTGGGCATCGTTGCCCCTTATTGTTGTTTACCCTTCAATTCCCTTGCGGGCAAGAATGCCCCGGTCATAATAATGCTTCACTGACCGCATCTCGGTCACCAGATCGGCACGTTCCATCACCAAAGGCGGCGCTCCCCGGCCAGTGAGCACCAACTCCACCTGGGGCGGTCTCCGGTCGATCAAAGCCAGGAGATCGTCATCGCTGATCAAGCCCAAGGCAACCGCCACATTGGCCTCATCGGCGATGACCAGATCATAGCCCCCCGATGCCAGCACCTCGCCAATCGCTATCAACGCCTGACGGGCGGCATCCTTATCCGCCTGACAGGGTTCGGTGAGGATAAAACAGCCCCGGCCGAACTGTTCGATGGTGATGCTCTCGGCAAATCGTTGCAAGGCTGAAATTTCGCTGTAGGCAGCATTCTTGATGAACTGACCGATGTAGACCTTAAGCCCGGCACCAACGGCGCGCAGGGCCAGGCCAAGAGCCGCAGTGGTCTTGCCCTTGCCGTCACCGGTATACACCTGAACAAAACCCTGCATCTGCGATGCTCCTCAAATCAGCTCGACTGCTGCTATATAATACGAGATCCTTCCCGAACCACCTGATGATTCCAAGACTGCACCAAAAGAGTCAACAGCGTCGCAGAACCAAGCGAAAAAGAGACTAATAGATAATCGACTGAAAACCGTCAACAGCTTTTCACAGCCCCCTCAGGGGAGTTGTCGCAACGGGACGGCGTAGGTCGCTTGCGACAGTCGGCAGAAAGCAGTGATTGCTTTGTCGGAAAAAGCATTTTTATACTTCCGGGAACATCAATTTTGCCAAGATGTTGTTGAAAAAGTTACAAAAAAATGCTTCCCTTGCACCATGCAAGCAATACAAGCAATACCTATTATCAGGAGAATGATATGAAACGAACGAACAAGCAGACAAACCTTTGCAAACCGATCCTCTGTGGTGCCTTGGTCGGGCTTGCCTGTGCCCTCACAAATCAATCGGTACACGCCAACGACAATGAACTCAGGGCAGGTGCGGTCATTCAAGTCCCCTTCGCCATCAACTCAAAATTTCCCTCTTTCGATCCTTCGAGAATTCGTGTCGGCCTGACCTGCCAGTATGCCAATATCGTAGACGACAATTTCACGACCAGACGGATCATCAATAATAATACCGGGGAAGTCATAGCCTCTACCCTGCAGGAAGACAGGGGCTATCAGGTCTACGGGTTGGAAGGCAACCTCTTTATCGAGGTCTTCAACAAGTTTAACGGCTCAGCGGAACTCCTCGGGTTTTACGGGAATAACGATATTCAAGGCGCTTTAGGGGGAGGTTACAGCTTTGCCGACGGCATGTTCCTTGATGTAAAGGCTATGTTCCCCTATTCCGAGATTGGCCTGCGGTTCGCGGGGCAGGGGGAAGTTTATGGCGGCCTCAAGACCTTGGGGGGATTCAAACCAGCACAAAAGAGATGGACAATTGACACCCGTGTAACTCCCGTCGCACCATAATATTCTTTTTTTCAACCTCTAGAAGCAGGAAATGGTCATTTGCAATGGCCATTTCCTGCAATCACCACCCCCTCCCCATCTAAGCGCCATCCACAACACCTCCGCACGATGCAATGCTCTGCAATCCAGAAACGACGTATTGCTTCAGCAACGAAGCGAGAGCGCTGTCTGCCTCCCGGCGGGTTCCGGGTTCAGGTCACCCATTGCGCAGGGTCATCCTGATTAGAAGACGATTGCCCAAGGGTCAGTTGGCCGGCGAATATCTTGGCGAGATTGTTGTCGATGACGTAGATGCAAATCTCTTTGGCACCCTGGCGGGAATAACCGAATTTTTTACGAAGATTCGCCATCATAAAACTGACGTCGCTTTGAATTTTTTTGTCATAGCTCTTAAACGACTCCTGATCGAACTCCTTCACGGCCCGTCGAAAATTTTCATTCTCCGCAAAAGGCTCCAAAACCTTGTCTTTGAGCGTATGGATATAGCGTTCATAGAGGTGGAGGTAGAGTGAGGTTTCGGTGATATCCAGGTTATCGCGCAGGATTTCCTGGGTCAGGGCGCTGGTGGTATAGGATTTCTGCACACTGTTGCGAAAGGCAATGGCGTCGGCGGGTTTCACCATCAGACGGGATTCGATCCGCTGAAAGAAGGCCTCATTGATCTCCAGCTTTTCCTTCGTGAATCGGCAGGTCTCCAACGTTCCCGGTTCAAAGTTGACCGCAAACATATAGTTCTGAATGTCTCTGGAAATCTGTTCCTCATTGTAATAGTAGAGGGATTCCTTGACTGACTGCAGAACCGAATAGTTGTACATCCGCACCAATGAATCCAGAAAACCAATGGGCAACATCTCCTTGTCTTTCTTGCAATATTTCCGGAAAAATTTACCGAGCATGGACATGTCGATCAATTTGTCTTCCCGCTCGTAGGTGGAATAAAACTCATTGAACATCCGGATGGAATCGCGTCCGGAAAGCCCCTTCCAGCCATCCTGCTCCGATTCGGCAATGATTTTGAGACGCCGTTTGGAGGTAAACCGCTCTACCTCTTCCTCCTCCAGCCAGGCAGGAATATGCCCGGTATAAATCTCCATCTTCAGCAGCTGTAGATTCTTATCGCAGTAGAGTTCATATTTTTCCGCATTCTGAATCCACTCGAGCATGGCATCGGATTTTGTCCGCAAGCGGGTCGCCACAATCACCCGAGCAAAATTATGAAGCACTCGGGGCAGGAAGCTCTCTTCGATATGCTTGCCGAAAATACCCCGATATATTTCGACTTCAGTTTTTATATCGAGAACATAAGGGATGTTGATATATTCAATCCGGTCCGTGAAAGCGGCCAGATCGGTCAACACCTTTTTGTCCTCGGGATTCATCAAGGCGAAAAACAGCGAATTGACCCGCTCCTCGATTTGCTCGACCTTATGAATACCATCACTGATGATATTGTGCAGATCCATCAAGCGATCGGTATTGTGCGATTTAACATCCATGAGGGCATAGATGCCGTTGTTGAGCCGGGCATAATTGGAATAGAGATATGGCACCTTGCCGCCTGGTAAAAACATGGCGTCGAGGGAGCGCTGCACCTCCTCGTCGGTGATGACATTTTTCAATGACCGCCGATCACCGGGATTAAAGACCGAGACACCGTTGCCCAGCCTACGGTTGAAAACATAGGGCCGGGCAAAAGCGCAATCCAAGACCTTGAGGGGATCCGTGCACTGCTTGAACAGCTCCTGATACAATGAGGTGCAGATCGTGCACGGCTCATCGCGAAAGACCCATTCATATTTTTTCTCGGTGAACAGCAATTCTTTGAAGGGGTCGTCTGCAAAAAGATCATCAAGAAAACGACGCCGGATCTCCTTGGGAATGAGGAGAATCGGATGGTCATGGCTGGGACAGGGAAGCGTCAGCACGCTTCCCGTTATGGCGGTTTCTTTCTCGTGGTTGTTTTTGGTACTGGTTGCTGCTTCCCCTTGCGTCTCCTCGCCCAGCAGCTGGGAAAGTTTTGAGGCTAGCGAGGCGACACTATGGGCACCGCCAACCAGGTGATTCTCTTTCAGCTTCCAAACCACCTCAAACCGGGTTCCCTCAGGGGTGTTAGCGTACTGTTCGAATTTCCGCAGCAGATTGTTGAGAAAGGTTGATTTACCACTGCCGTGCGGACCGTCAAAAATATAGATCTTATTCTGCTGGTCGCCGACTGACAGGGACTCCACATGCCGCATCAACCGGTTGGCAAAGAGGCGATCCGCAAAAAAGGGCCGGTCCGAATCTTCAACAAAGAGTTTGCTGCAATTATAGTTGAGATAATTGATGGATTCCGGATCATCCCGGTATTCATCGACCCCTTCGCTGACAAAGTAATGCAGCATATCGGCATACACCTGGGCAACATTACGGATATTCCGTTCGGGCCGTTCGATCACCTCCTGCAAAAAATCGGTGAACGAGAGTTCGGCCTGCTGATTCCGGTTGCCCTTGTATTGCCTGAGGGTGTTCAAGGCTTTGCTTAATTCACGCATCCACTCACCTTCCGTATCGCTCGGGTTCCAGAACTTTCAATCGACCAGCGTCTTGGTTAAGGATTTGTCCTTCATGGCATAGCGGAATCGCTTCCAGCTCAAAGTCCTTTTCGGTTTTTCTTCCTTGCTCGCGCCTTCGTCCTCCTTGCCGGTTTTGACCGGGATGGGATCGCTGGTATACAGATGCACCTCATCACCCCAGAGAAAAGAAACCCCCAGCATAACTCCCTGAATAAAGTCACGGACCAGCGGCTTGCCCTCAAACTCGTGATTGAGCACCAGCACATTATTTTCAGCGACCGTCACCACAATCCGCGGTGGGTGATAGAGGGAATCGGCCACCATCTCTTTATAATCAGCAGCCTTGCGGCTACGGACATAATACTGCCAAGCCATTTTTTCTTTGTTCATCCGTTTGCCGACTACAAACAGTCGATGCAAATCAACGAAATCCTGATCGAGGAAACTGTTGATGAACATAGAATCACAGTAATTTTCGCGGATATGAAAGATAAAATCCCGACCACTACCCGTGGTCTTATCAAAGATGCGCCGCTGATGTTGATCAGCCGTCTGAAAATATTCCAGGCCGGTTTTACCTTTATCGGCCTGCTGTTCCAGATACTGGAAAAGACGCATGCCCAGGGCATAGGGGTTGAGGCCAACCCGAGGCATGGAAGTCACCTTGGCATTGACGATGGCGAAATCGACCTCATGGCCTTTGATCCGGTCATCGCCGAGGAACAGCTGTTCGTGCCAGTAGCTAGCCCAGCCTTCATTGAGAATTTTCGTGCGGATCTGCGGTTGAAAATAGAGCGAAGTGGAACGAATCACCTCCATCACCAGCAGCATCCACCGGTTTTCCTCACGGTTGAGGAAGGGGGAATACTCCATCAGGAATTGCAGGAGATCACAACGGCCGACCGATTTCTTTTCCTTATTTTTCTTGGCGTACAAGGCCTCCAGCTCGGAGTGTTTCTCGGTGACGCTTTTGAGAAAACGGGGTTCTCCGTCCTCGGGATGTTCTTTCCGCATCCGGTTATACCGTTCTATTTCCTTGGAATAGATGCTCATCGTAGAGCGAGGGCCGCGCTGGAGAAAAACATCGAAATAATAATCGAGCAGCGAGAAACTGCCTGCGCCCTCTTTCTGGTCGATATCGGCCAATAGATCAAAATATCCTACCAGATTGTCGATCGTCCTGGAGAATTCGATCACATAGTCAACCCATCGCCCTTTTTCCGAGCGCAGCTTGGCGATCAGACGTTTATCGGCCAGGGCCCGACTGTTGAAATCGTATCCCCAAGTATGACGAAAGAAGAGATTGTTCTGAAAAAAATCGATATGACCGATAACGTGATAAAAGATCATCACATTGAGCCAGTCGGGATTGTTGTCGTTGTAATACGAGATCGGCGGCCGGGTGTTGATGACGGTTTCGTAAGGGTTATTGGGATAGAGTTCGTAGCGCCCCTGTTCTCGCAACACCTCTACATCCTGAACCCAGTAATCATAAAGGGTGGGGATCATGATTTTCGGCGACAGTTCCAGGAGATCCCGGTTGGTGACGATATATTCCAGCGTCTCGTCCTGAAAGCGGAGTCCGGCCTGGCGGGCGCGCTCCTTGCACCCCTCCATGATTCGTTTGGCATGCTGACTGATCAGTTCCATAATTCACAAATCCAGCGAAAAAGTGAATAAATCCGAACGACTTGATGTTATTAGTTCAATCAAATCAATACGTTGAAAGTGTACAGTCAGTGCTAAGTCAAGTTTAGAAAACGCTAAATTTTACAGCTTTTTCAAAAAGAACTACACAAACAACTACACTAACAACAACACACGCAAACCGCATCATTGACATTCTCGCTATATTCTAGGAGAATCGCAATGAATTTGCAAGAAAGGCACCTTACAATATCAATAGACGGAATCTACGCTTTCCGACGACGGATACCGAAAGACCTCAGGCCATACCTAAAAAAATCCGAGATCTGGAAAACGCTCAGGACACGAGATTACAAAAAAGCAGTCCGGCGGTGCCGACAGCTCAAGGTCGGTAGTGAAGAATTCTTTAACGACGTACGCAACAAATACGGTCTAGCGATGAAAGATGAGTTCGACGATATTTCGAGATTAGTAAAAGAGTTCTCTCGGCACGATCTTGAAGCAAGCATAAGCGTAACCCCCGAAGGTGGTTTAGAAGTACGCAGCTTCAAGTACGACCCGAACAAACCTCTCAAGGAAGAAGAAGCGGCTCTTGATCGCGCAGTCGCGATGATCGTTAAGCACGCAGCAGCAATACCCAAGCAAATAGCAAATAATAACGATAAATCAGCTACATCCGCAGAACACCGAAAAAAAATGAGCACTTTATCGCTTTTATTCGAGAAGTTTTGTCGGTGGCAGGTCGCAAACAAGAGGTGGCAGAGTCCGACCAATAAAGAAGTGCATTTAGCAACCTGCAACTTATTTTTAAAATTCTTCGGCGACAAAAACGTACATGTATACGACTCAGAGACCTCACTCGAATTCAGCGAGAAGCTGAAACAACTTCCGAAACGATGGCTTGTAGACGGTGAAATTAGCAAACTCAGCTATGACGACGTTATCGACCTAGACCGACCGAAGATTAGCGAATCGACAAGGTCTGACCACCTGACACGAATTAATGCTGTTTTTGAATTTGCAAAAAATAAAGATTACTGCGACCGCAACATCTTCGACGGCTTGATGATTCCAAAAAATAGCAAACCACGTACGCCATTTACAAAAGCTGAGCTGCACATCCTCTACGAAAAACCGAACCTCATCAGCTTCCAAAAGAAATCTTACGATTCTCACTACTGGGCACCACTCCTAGCCGCCTGGTGCGGCATCAGACTAGCCGAATTGTTTCAATTGACGACCGATGACGTTTACGAAAAATACGGAATCCTGACAATTGACATCAACGACAAAAACGGAAAAAAAGTTAAAACCAAGAACTCCATACGGCTTATTCCGGTGCATGACAATATTCGCGAAGAATTATTGATCTACCGTGATAAACGGAGCAAAGACCGAAAAACAAAGCTTCTATTTCCAGAATATCAGGGACTAGCAGACAACCCAGATCCAGGTCATGGCTTCTCACAAGCATACGGTCGCTATCTACAAAAAATCGGTGACGACCTCGGCGATGCTCGCAACGGAATGTTTCCAGAAGGACGAGGACTGCACGCGTACCGACATTTGTTCATAAAAGAAATGCGTGCACGCAAGACAAACGGCACGCTTTCACGAATGCTCGCCGGTCACGCCATCAAACGCGACACGCACGACAATTACGGCAACCCAACTGATGACCAACTGACTGAAGACGAACGAAAAGAAGCGCTGACTGAATTAAACAATGCAATTCAAAAAATGCGAATTGACGCGTATTTCCCGAAACTGCCGACGTACGACGAACTAAGAAAGGAATGTAAATTCTGATTTCAGTCGAAAATTTCTTGTCACATTGACGCATGTCTTCTCAATATCTGTTTTTGACAAGAGCTTAATAAAATCAGCAAATTGCACAAATCATGAAAAATGCATTACAAATACTCTATTCAGGATAATTAAGACGTTGCACGACGTCTTACGCTTACCTGGCTTATAAAGCTGGATCGGTCCGGCAATTTGTTGATGAATCTCTTGTCAATTTTCAAAAACCTCATCGGACCGATGCAAACACTAAAGAGCCGAATCCACTGGATTCGACTCTTTTTTTCGTTCTAGATTCTATTAATAAAGAATCGGCTCGAATATTGTCACTGCTGCGCGGCAAGCACACCTATCTTTTGACGATTAAGGGGAAACAGTCAGACGCATACAAAAAGACACTCTCGCGTATTTTTGAGACGCTTGGTGATGTCTACGGCTTTCAATCGTTTTATCGCAACTTTCATTACCATATTTTGTTTACGACGGACGCACTGCTGTCCGATCTTATCGGCAAAATACCGAGATTTAGAGACGCCGAATTTCGCGTCGCTCTATTGTCACCGACGCTAGCGCAATCCGCAAATTCCGATATTCAAATCAAAGCATTTAATTCAAACAGCACCGGCTTCATAAATTACGTCTTCGGTGCTCGCAACTTTCAACCGTTCATCTGTGCTGCTGCGAAACGACAACCAATTTTTGCATCGAAGCGTTTAAAACCGGAGCTTGAAAGAACGACAAGACTTTTGAAAACGCTAGGCGAGATGTATGCAGCTCGAAAACTGCGTCAGGACAATCAAAAAACCGCCCCCTCTCTCCGTCTCAATCTTAATTTTTTCAATATAATGGAGACCTACTTTACTGATCTCCAGCTACCGCCGTTCCTCTACGCTTCGGAAAGATCCCGACGCGCGGCGCGTGGTAAGGTGATATCTGCCTCCGTCGCTCACATTGCTGTTTTTGAAGATCCAACATCGCCGTATTTCAATCTCGAAGACCGCTATTTGACTCGAAAATTCGCAATGGCTGCTCGAGACGTCTCCTATGCAGAAACGTTCGACTATTTCGCCTATCCACAGCGTAGCTATGATCAAATTAATCGACTTAAATGCACTTCCAGAGAGCTCCGTGTACTCGACTTGCGCCGACAGCACGATCTCTGTGTCTTGGAGTACGTCCAAGGGCACCGAACGTCCATTCTACCACCGCGTCCAATCTTCAACACGATAACGCCGATGGAGTTTGCAGTGAAGACGCCGATCACCTACGCTACAGCTGGACGGCCGCGGACGCCGCCGCCATGATGCCGCCAGCTCAACTTTCTTTGCTTTTAATAGTATCCTATTCTTTTACGGTCAGTGATCGACTGAGAGCACTCTGGGTACGCAGCCTGGTACGACCGGGTACGATTGTGACAAAAACTTAAGCTTCTACTGCTGTTTGACTCTCAGATAGCGAGCACTGAGAGTCTGGTAGAAAGACCTGAACCAGTTCCGGTTTTTTTGTTTGTCGAACTCATACGCTCGTTTTCGGCACAATGCTACTGCTCAACGTCGTCGGCGACACCTGCTGTAATTGTTCCTGCGTCAACGGCTGACAGCCGACCGGTCTGGAAACCGGCGGTATCTTCGGCACGATCTCCGACGCACTATTCGAGACATTTTGCCGTTGAGCGCGCCGTGCCGCCATCTCGTCAAGCATCTGCTCGCGTCGACCGTGTTGCTTAACGCGAACTTGAAGCGTTACAACGTTAGCGGTTTTCACAACTTGCTGCTGCGTTACAACGTTAGCGGTTTTCACAACTGACGTGTTTGCAACGACAGTTCGCGGCCTGTACATGCCGCTAGACATCAGCGTGACAACAACATTATTTGGATCATCAATTTCCGCCAGTTTCTCGTTAGTGTGTTTCACATTCGGCCAGTACAAGCCTTTACGTTTCGGCGTGACAACAACATTCTTCGGATCAGCAAGTCTCGCTTGTTCCTTCATTTCCGCTCGTTGTTTCTTAACTTCCACTCGTTTCTCTCTTTCCGCTGCGTCTCTGTCAATAATTCGTTGACACAGGTTATGTCGAGCGTGATCCGCTTTTATTGAGGCACCTTCACGAATAGAAGCACTTAAAACATTTTCTCCAGGCAACTTATTTTGAGCAACCATATCGAGCCACCCAGGGCTTTGAAGGCGTTGTTTCTGACCGGCACGGACATCTGCTTCGCCATTACGAATCGCGTCATGAAGTGCGATTCTCGGAATCGCGTCGTAATAGGCTTTGCTGGCTTTAAACGTTTTACCGTACGACTCGCGTACTTTCACATCATGGCTTTTGTAATAAGCCGTGACCACTTCGCGAACGTAATTCGCGGACGTTTTGCGAATTTCAATTGGCAATTCAGTCATCGAACTTTTTTCTCTGGCTTCTTGAATCCAGTGCAGGTGCCAACGCTGTTCACCTTTTCGATTGTGCTCATGAACCACGAATACAGACCGGTGCGTCGGTGTTCGTTCCGCAATTGTCTTTGCTATTTCATACGCTGCTTCATACAGGTTCGTTCCGTGAAAGATATCAATCCGACCCATTCGAGCGTCAGTCGTTGCGTTCTTGTGGAAAATCTTTGCAGTTTTTGCGTCTTTGAAGTCCTTCGTAACCGTTTTCAAATCCTTAAAGATCGCAAGTTTTTTCTGTTTTGACATGCCACTTGGAGCAACGTCGAAATCTTGAAACTCCGGATTTCCGAAACCAAAATTAAAAACGGCAATTTCTTGGCCGATTGTCAGGTCGTGGCCTTTTAGTGCCGGATTAACCAAGTAAGTGAAGAACTTCTCGAGCGGCTCACGAAAATCGTGCGGGACCATATTACAGATTGCAACAGTTGTTTGAGTCGTCATATTCGGTACATCCTTTAGGAATCTTCTGTTGTGGTTTTCTTCATTTTATTCAGAAAATCACGTCAATACTTCAGCTCATTTGTCATTCGCGTTACAGCTTCGAGAGGACGAGGCCAAGAGCAAACGACGGTGATTTTGAAGCGCCACGACTCAGACTCAACGGGCCCTACCAGTAAGGGAAGCCTTACTGGGGCTTAAATATGTCCAGGTCGAATACTCCGTATTCGCCTAGCTGGACATATTTACTTGGACCTGCTTCGCAGTTCCGGACGTCTCCGGGTGTAACGTCGCTGCTAACTGTTGCGATTCTGTCACTTTTTGGCACTGATACTGTTGCGATTTTGAACCAGTGCCAAAACCACAACTGCTACATCACACGCAACATAGCTTTTGTTTTTGCGACCCAGCGTTCACCTTCAGCTTTGACTTCTGTTGCATTGTTTCTGCGTCGCTATTTTCAGCATCAAGTCCTGCAGCTTGGCCGCTGGAAAATAAAGTTTTTTCTTAACGTCTTTGCTTGATCCCATAGAATCGACTGATAAATACGACGACAGACTTTTGTACGCTTCTGCTTCGCGTGCTTCGTCTCCGTCGCAATCTTCAATAACTTTTCTGAAAGCTTCGTAATAATGACGCTTGAAAGCAATTGCTTTCGGAGACGACAGCGATTGTTCTAGTTGGTACTCCATGTACCCTTTGTAAACTGGGTCGTCGTTGGCGTCGTCGCTGATTGTTTTGCTGAACTTGTAGAGTAAATTCATAAACTCTATGTAGCTGTCTGCGTTTCCGTTAAATTCTCTAAAAAGTATCCGTCGCTCTTGATCGGACATTTTTTCGAATGTTCGAACGCATTGTTCTTTGATTTTTTTTCGTTGCGTGATTCTAATTTCACTTTGTCGTTTTGCACGTCTAGCCGCTTCTTTGACTCGTTCAGCATCAACATCCGTTGTTGCATGTGGTGCTGCAACTGTATCTCGCGCAGGTTTAGCTGTCGGAATCTGAAGCGCGGCTTGCACTGGTCTCGATGATAAAAGCTGTGATGTTGAAGGCTTGTTTGGTGCTGATGCTGTGTTGTTTGCCGATTCCATAACTTCTCCAGTTTGCTAGCATTTCAGACAGAGCTTTCGTTTCGTTGAAAGCGTAAATACGGCGAAGTTTCTTCGCGTCAATATTAACAGCTAGTGCATGAAGAGATAAATTTGACTTCCAGCGGTATCTTCTACACGGCAACTACAGCATTTCATTGCAGCGGTGCATTTTAGCTGCGAGCTAAAATGCACCCGGCGAACAACCTGGAGCACAGTATGACTTTACCGCAAAACGTTGAGATAAACGGAAAACTCATAGACACATTATCGGCGTTTCGGAGGTCGTCGCCACGACATCAGGTGCATCTCGGATTGGAAGCGATAACGCAGATTGGCCACAGTCGACATCGTGCGAAGGAGGACGCAAGGGCTCTTGGAGCGAAAACACCGAGCCAGATTGCAAAGCACACCGGCATCTATTCTTTGAAGACAAGACGCGATTATCAGAAAAGTTGTGAGGCATTTTTAAAATATTGTCGTGATGCAACGAATTTCGAAGCATCTGAAAATTTACGACCGACGAGGAATGCTCTCGAGATTACGCCCGAGCATGTTCGGCAGTATCTTGCGACCTGCGCCGGACGCGTCAAGCGAAGTACGTTTGGTTCGATCGGAGCCGCGCTCGGTAAATTTGCAACTGCACTGAATAAGTTCGACGAATACAACCGTGACTGGACGCCGATTATCCAAACGTTCAAATCAAGCTTCAAGAAAGACATCTTGCCAGCAAGGGCATATATTCGACCGCTGGATATTCTCGACAATCTTGCAGGCACCTCTCTGCTGATGGCTGAATTGCAGCTCTTCACTGGCCTCCGGATTAGCGAGATGACGAAGTTTACGTCTGAAAATCTCGGTAATGGTTACTTGCATCTGTTCAATACCAAAGGTGGACGCTATCGCTCGACAATCAACCTGCGTGCCGAGACATTCGCAATTTTAAAATCGCTTATCGAGATTAACGGAACTTTCGAGCCCGATCTCCGCGACTATCAAAATAAGCTTCGTGAGGCTGTCGATAACTCCGGACAACCTTGGACCGGCTCACACGGGCTGCGTCACAACTACGCGCAGACCAGAATGAACGTTGTCCAAAACGACGGACTGACTTACGCCGAGGCACGGCGAAAAATCTCTCAAGAGCTCGGCCACAATCGACCTGAAGTTCTCGAGACGTATCTGAGGCGCTGACTGAGTCCGCATGTTATTCTCCATACATCGACAGCGCTTGCCTGTCGTTTTCCGGCATGAACTGGAAGAAATCGACAACACGCTGTCGGCGTTCAGATCTGTCGGTGACACCGACATACTTTAATGTCATCTCTAGCGACGAATGGTTGAAGTCGTCCATCAGAGCCGGGAGCGATACGCCGTTGAAATTCAGCTGGAAAAATCCGTATGTCTTGCGCAAGGAGTGCCCGCTGATTTTCCCTTGGACGCCGACCGCCGCACACCAAGCTTGGACCAAATGCGAGAAGTACGGTCGTTTGATGGGTCCTTTCCGTCCCATGAAGTAATGGTCTTTCGGCTGTGCACCTTTAAGCAACCGTTCTCGGAGGTAGTGCACGAACACCGGTCTCACAATTTTATTGAGAAATACCTCTCGCAGTTTATCGGTCTTGCCTTCTTTGATGACGCAGTAGCCTTTCGTTTCGAGATCGAGCGCATTTTGGATTTTGAGGTTAAGCAAATCTCCACCTCTGAGGTTCGTTGTCGTTCCAAGAAGAAACAGCGTTTGGTTCCTCGGGTGGTCTTTGAGCAGGTCGACAATTTGACTGTACTGTTTCACGTCTCGGATTGGTTCCGCGGCGCGACTATGTATTTCACTAATTCCGGTCAGGTCCAGGTCATCGAGTAGCATAAGAGACGCTCCATTTGCGTATTGTTCTTATCTATCTATATACGCAAGCGATCCAGAGAAGGTCCGTTGGAATACCCGTAAAAATCCGTTCAGGCTCTACGGCTTAGCGCAGCTTTTTCAGCTGAAGCCAGAGAACCGCCGAAACGTCAACGGACTTATCTACCCTGAAAGGTCCGTTGGATCTTGCCGCGTTGGAATAACGTGGTTCCGCTGCAGTGACCAGTCGCAGAATCAGCAATTTTCAGTCTGGATACTGTCGGAGAATGTTTTGTGGAAGGATTTGATCAAGAGAGCTTTATGTAACGGTCCACAGCTACGACGCTATTACTCCGAGTCTATAGACTGTCTATAGACACCTAGCCGCGAATTGGCTTGATCGCAATGATTTGATTGAGTATGACGTGTTGTTTTTGTAGTTGGCCGAATTGAGCTTGAACACAACCAAATATAACGAGGGGACCTGCTGATGAGTAACGATTTGTCTACAGCCGTACTGATTAACACGGAAGAGTTGGCGTCTAAATTCCGTCCGGTAATTTCCGAAGAACAAGCAAAATCACTTCAAGAGATTAAAGACGGTAGACGGTCTCTAGTTGATGCTGACTTGCCTTTGATAGCAAGTGCTGTGTTGCAGATAACGAAGGGAGCCGCTGATCTAGCGAATACGCTTATCGGAAATTTGCTTGTTGATTTCTGCCGAGATACTAACGGCAACGTCACGTACGGCGAAAATTCATCTTTAGCAAAGGTTCACAAGTATCTCGTTGCAACTCACACCTACCCGATGGCACTCTCGACATTTTATAGTTTAGCACAAACCGTCGCGCATGATCGAAAATACGTGACTGAGCTGGCCAATGATGAGCTTAAAACTAAATTTCTTGCATTGAAATTCAGCGCGCGGCGAGTATTTGCGAAACTCCAATCACGGAAACAAAAAGATGCGCTTTTCGACTTTGCGACCGATGGAAAAATCAGCGTCCGGAAAATCCAAGCGAAAGCTGCCGAATTAACGAAACCCACCGAGATCAAAGTTGGAGCTACTGACATTATCTCATTAGACAAACTGCCACCTGAGATAATTAATACCCCTGAGCAGCTCTTCTTAGACAATGTGATTAACGCATTCACTACACCGGCACTGAAGTCGCTTGATACAGCTAAAAGAAACGACCTGAAGAACAAGACGGACGCCGCGCTGAAAGAAACCAAAAGCAAAGCAGATCGTCTCTCTAAAATGATTACAAACCGAGAGGCAGCACTTGAAAAACTTAGAACCTCAAAAGCAGACTACCTAGACCTAGCTGCGAAATATCAGACTTTAGCACTTAAATTCATATAAGCGCGCAGATGAGCCCTGGGCTGCCTCAGGGCTCTCTTTCTTTCAAGTCGCCACTAGATACTTCACCGGCTTTAGTTGTGCCTGAGCATACTCAATTTCAACTCCCGTATGACCTCCGATTCTGCCATCCGGATTAATTACAAAGATCTCATCACACATATCAATTTTCTGGTTATGAATCACAACCAACCGATCCATAACATCTTTAGGAGGTTCTTCTGTACTGAAATACATCGGCATAAGCACAACATTGCCCTGCAACGTTAACTCAGCCGCTTTACTGCGGAAATCGTCTTCGAACGAAACCTTGCCACAGAGACAGATGATCTTCGCTTTTGTCGGTTGCACAATATCCGCCCCTTCACTGAACATTTCTGAATACTGCCAGCTTTCCATATTACGCGCAGAAATCTTTCGAGACTTCACGAAATCATTTTTATTGAATAGCGGTTTTGTATCAAACCTCGGATGCAGATACGTGTGTCCTTCATAAGTAAACGGCACTTCCGGATAATCTGGTCCAACCGGCAGTCTTTTAGAATCGTACGTATGCGACACACGAGCCATGCTTAACCGCTGAACGGGTGGCCGATCTTGAGGTGTGCCGTCTGCATCCGCAGCCTTCAACCGAGCAAAACCAGGAAAACTGCGTTTTTCACATCTTTTATTCTTCAGTGCTTCTAAAAATTCGATGACGCGCAAGTCAATCTCACCGTCTTTAGGAGCTTTAGACTTCGTCTGTACGCCCATTCGTGCCAGCTTGACCATCGGCTTCTTGTTCTCATCTTCGCCCTGCAAGATGTAACCTCTTGTTTTGATGAACAAGCTCGTCTCGGCTTTATAAGCGAGTTCGATATACTTGTACGGCTTCTTCTTGATTACGTTGCCGTTCGAGTCCGTGATATGCTCATAGAGTCCTTTTATTTTTTCTTGTGTTGCATTTGCAATGTAGCCAGTTTTGAGATCTTCCGGGTCTAGTATTGGAGAAATGAACCCGTCTGTCGTGATGGCGTAGCACGGATTACCGAGATTTAACAATTCCCCCATCACAGCTCTGCAAATACTCGTTGCGTATGCAGCAATCGGATAGCACGTAAGCGGCCCCGGATTCCTCCGCTTCTCACTTTGTTTATCTGCAAGCTTTACAAGTTTTTTATTGATCGACTCACAAAATTTTCCGTATGCGTAATTTAAAATTGACTTGTAGACCGGTTTCATTCCAGGCTTTCCGCGTTTATCCAGTGCATGAAATACTGCTTTAGCGAATTCCGATTCGCCCGGTAGTACTTGATACGTTTCGAGCGCAATCACCTTATACCACTTCAACAGATCCATGTTAACAGCGGTGAAAAATTCTGGAAACATCACGTTACCGCTGCCAGATTTGACAAACAGAATCATGTCCTGACCTTCCGGAGTCAAGACCGGTGACACCTCTAATTGATGTACGCGGACCGGAAAGATTGGCTCCACTCCATCTTTGAACTCGAACGCAATTTCGACACCGGCAATCTGAAAAGGCCCTGCTTTGTCCTTGATCATCCTCAGAGCTTCCCGGTGAGCCTCCTCGCCTTTAAAAACTTTCGGTCGCGAAAAGTCATAATCGTAATGCAACATCAGGAAGCCGCAGGGATACGCTGATTTTAAATCGTGATACCCGCATTCACCAAGACTTCCGACGGAAAACACTGCGTTCCAACCGCCAGCGTAAAACCTGGCGAATTGCTGCATTTGGATAGATGGATACCACGGCTTACTTTCTGATCGTTCCCAGCCCAAATACCTCTTCACATTGAGCGCACCGCTGTCTCCGATTTCAGAACCAGCTTCCACAAGCCTGTCAACGGTATAAACTCGATTTCTAAAGACATTTTTGAAATGCGACGCCGAGTAGCTTGCAATTCTGGTATGAAGCGGCAGGTCAAGCTCAATGCGGAACAGCCGACCAAACCACGGAATAGCCTCCGCAGACACCACCGAATCACGGATTGCGTACTCGCAGAAACCAACGGGATTTTTTCGCAAGTACGCGCTCATGTCCGAGATCACGCCATCTTTAAGGTCGATTTTCGGAATGCCGATCGTTTTGCCGAGACTTTTCAGAGCTGGAAAGCCATAGCCATTAGAGTCCACAAAATGCAAATGCCTTTTCGGTAATTTCTTAAAATTTTCTTTTGCTTCCACTCGCTGTTTCGGTCGTCGATTGTCTGAGCCGCGATTCGCAACATAGAACCATTGGTTGTCAATTTCGCACGGCAGTACTTTCTCATCGCGAAGCCTCTCTGCTAATTCCAAGATTTCAGCAAAGTAAGCTTTCTTCAACGCAATCAGTTTATTCTTTTTTCCGTCTTTTGCCGTTTTCGGATCTAAGATAAATGGCTCGTAGATTTTTGAGCCGAGTGAAGGCACGATACACTCATCCGGACCAACCCACAGTTTGATCGGCAACATCTCATCCGGTTTTAAATCCTCATTACCACTACCTCCAGTTGACTGAGCCAGCGGTCCACGAGGAACCGTTGGCGATAGCGGAATCGTCGTCAATTTTTGGAAGGGCTTAAATCGAGCTAAATAAGCACCGAGAGCTTCAATGCCAGCTTTTTCAAATACCTTCAAATCTTTAGTCGAGAACAGTCCAAGGCTGCCATGCCACGTTTTATCTCGCTTCGGCACAATAGGACGCTTGAGCACTAGGTCATGTAGATACTCTCGAATTTCATCGCGCCAATTGAAAACGTCTAACGACTTTTCTTTGCCAAGACAGAGGTTATGAAAGGCCCAGCTTGGAGAATTGAACTTCAGTATTTTTTCTCGGATACCGTCAGGAATAAAGCGGATGTTAATTTCACACAGAGAATCGTCCACATGCACAACCGCCTCCTCAAATTTAGTGAGCTTGAGCCGAGACACTTTTCCTACTCGAGCCCTCGGGTTGCTTGTCCTCTTAATGGCTGCCTGTCTGTTATGAGCTTCAAGAAAGATTTTATTGACCACGCTTTTCAAATACGCGCTGCAAGCCAACAGCGGCGCGTATGTCGCAGTGTCCTCAATGTAACCCTGCCTATGCTTTAAATCACACGTACCTTCCATCGACTGTAGCAACCAGCCGCCCTCTATGAGGCTGAAGTGACTGCTCAAATACACGTTCTCAAGATCATCCGGTATCGCTTGTGCAATAAACTCAACAAAAGCAGCTTCGCTAAACCGTTGATCTGACAGCAGAATAACCGACTTGCGCTGACCGTTGTGCGCCAGATAAAACTGGTGCGACACCAACTCAGCCGAATCTTGATTCTCCTCATCCTTTATCGGTCGTGTTTCGACATCATAGCCGACGTAGCACCGTTTTATTTCCGCATTAATGACCTTCTCAATTTTCTTGTCGAGTTCAGCAGGAGAACGATAGTCCGATCCACTCGCTTGATGCTTCAGCCGAATACCGGCGATTTCGTCCTCATTGATTCCGGAGAATGTCGGCGAGTCGTCCTGAACCCGCAAGTCAGTCTCTACATAGCTTTCCTCAGAGTCGTGCCTAAAGATGACAACATCGCACGGTTGGCTTGAAGGGTACCACGGCAGCGATTTGACATGCTGGCCGAGTTCAGACGGAAATTTGAACGACATTAGTTATCCTCAAACGATTTTTAGACTCCTACTTGAGCGTCACGCATTGTTTTACTGCGGAACATAAACGCTCAAATATTTTATAGTGTATACCTGTTATTTCCGCAACAACCGTTTGAATCGAAACACAATTCATTAAAAAGCAATCTTTAGTTAGACCGCCGATGTAACTCTTCTCAGAACGAGAAAATCCTGGTGAATTTGCCGAAATTCGCTATAACCAAGCGAAGGCCCATCAAACAGGTAAGCTGGTATACCGCTAGCCTGTTTCAAATGTTTGAGATACACTCACCGCTCCGTAAGAGCGTGCCCATAGACGCAACGACTTGCTGCGACATCCCCTCTCGATGAGAAGTGAAAAATGACGCCACTCAAAAACCTGTTGGAAAGTTTCCGTACCGCTGCGGTCACAGAACGCGAAAAAGGCACCTACTTCGAGGAATTGATTCGAGCCTACCTGCGCGTAACGAAGCTATCTACAGAGACCTGTACAGCGACGTATGGACATATTCTGACTGGGCTAACCTGCAAGGACTAGACAAACGTGATACCGGCATTGATCTGGTAGCTCAAACTAACGGCACCGGCGAATACCACGCGATCCAATGCAAGTTTTATGCGGAAGACTACCGAGTACAAAAGAGTGACATCGACAGTTTCTTTACAGCTTCCGGCAAGAAGCCCTTCATACACCGCGTAATCGTCAGCACTACCAACAACTGGAGCGAGCACGCTGAAGATGCTCTACGTGACCAGCAGCCACCCGTTAGCAAGATCGACCTGCACGACTTAGAAAGCAGCCAGATAGACTGGAACAAGTACCAGTCGAAAGGCGCTTTAGTCTTTAAAGCCAAAAAGGAACTGCGCAACCATCAGACAATTGCACTAGGCGCTGTCAAAATCGGTCTAGTTGCGATGAACGCTGATCGAGGCAAGCTCATCATGGCTTGCGGCACCGGCAAGACGTTCACCAGCCTCAAGATTGCCGAAAGCATGACCGGTCCAGGAAAGCACGTTTTATTCCTGGTCCCCAGTCTAGCGCTACTCTCGCAGACGCTGACCGAATGGACACAGGAAAGCGATATTCCGCTGCACAGCTTTGCTGTCTGTTCCGATAGCGACGTCGGAAAAAAACGTAAGAAGGAAGACGATACCGTTCAAACGTTCACCCACGAACTGCGCTACCCCGCCACCACCAACTCAGCCCGATTAGCTGCTGAAATGGCGAAGCGGCACGACGCCTTGCACATGAGCGTTGTATTCAGCACCTATCATTCTATTGAAGTCATCAGCCGCGCTCAGAAGGAACACGGTCTCCCTGATTTCGATCTTGTCATCTGCGACGAAGCGCACCGCACTACCGGCGCAATTTTCGATAAAGAAGATGAAAGTATCTTCGTCAAGGTCCACGACGCAAATTTTATACGAGCCGCCAAACGTTTATACATGACGGCTACGCCACGCATCTACGGCGACATTGCCAAGGCCAGCGCCGAAAAAGATGATGTAGTGCTTTGCTCGATGGATGATGAAAGTCTGTACGGCAAAAATCTGCACGTCGTTACTTTTTCAGAAGCTGTTAAAAGGGGCCTTCTCGTCGATTACAAAGTCATCGTGTTAGCGGTTGAAGAAGCGCATGTCAGTCGCCGGTTGCAAGAATTGCTGAAAGACGAAGACAATCAACTCAAGGTCGATGACGCCGCTAAAATCGTCGGCTGTTGGAAAGCGCTTTCTAAGCACGGACTGAGCAAAGACCTTTCCGGTGACGGTCACGCAATGAAGCGAGCCGTGGCGTTTTGCCAGGTCATCGAAATCTCTAAAGGCATCAAAACCCACAAGGTCAGTTCAAAGCAAATCGCTGGCATGTTTCAAGCCGTCGTCGAGGCTTATCAAGCGGAAGAAGAACCAAACGAGCAAATTGCCCCCTTGATCTGTGAGGCGTCACATGTTGACGGCAGCATGAATGCCAGCGAGAAGGAAACCAAGCTTGACTGGCTCAAGGCTGAGGCTCCTGAAAATACCTGTCGCATCTTGAGCAATGTACGTTGTCTGTCAGAAGGCGTTGATGTACCCGCACTGGATGCCGTTCTGTTTCTTACGCCGCGCAGTTCGCAGGTCGATGTGGTGCAATCAGTTGGCCGTGTCATGCGCACCGCACCAGGCAAAAAGCTCGGCTATGTCATCTTGCCGGTCGTCATTCCAGCTGGTAAAGAACCGCATGAAGCGCTGAACGACAACAAGACGTACGCTGTGGTTTGGCAAGTGTTACAGGCACTCCGGTCGCATGATGATCGCTTCGACGCCATGGTGAACAAGCTCGATTTGATCGGCAAGGATTCTGCGAAGATGGAAGTCATCGCGATTACCAACACGATTGAAAAGAAACCAAAAAAATCCAAAGCCTCCACCAAGAAAGCAACCGGCAAAGGAGATTTCACGGTCGGTACTAAAAACAAGCCACACAGTGCGGACGCCCACCAATACGCTATTTTCGAAATCGGAGATTTTGAACGCGCCATTTACGCCAAGCTGGTGCAAAAATGCGGCAACCGGCACCACTGGGCGGACTGGGCCAACGACATCGCTAAAATCGCTCATACACATATTGACCGCATCACCGGAATTCTTGAAAACACAGACAACAGCAAAGAAAGGGACGCTTTTAAAGCCTTTGCAAAAGAACTGCGCGATGACCTGAACAACAGCATCACCGACGGCGAAGTAATCGAAATGTTGGCTCAGCATCTCATCACCAAACCAGTATTCGATGCTCTGTTTGAGGGGTACAGCTTTGCCCGGCACAATCCTATTTCACAAGCTATGCAAGGAGTGCTGGACATCCTGCAAGAACATCATCTGAACAAGGAAGCGGACACCCTTCAAGCTTTCTATGACAGCGTGAAGATGCGTGCTGAAGGTATCGACAACGCCGCAGGCAAACAGAAAATTGTCGTCGAGCTGTACGACAAATTCTTTCGCAACGCTTTCCCCAAGATGACCGAACGGCTCGGCATCGTCTACACGCCGGTTGAGGTCGTTGACTTCATCATCCATAGCATCAACGACATTCTGAAGAGTGAGTTCGGCCAGACACTCGGCAGCGAAGGTGTCCATATCATCGACCCATTTACCGGCACCGGCACTTTTGTCACCCGTCTGCTGCAAAGCGGACTGATAACGCCGGAGCAGCTACCGCACAAATACCGACATGAGATCCACGCCAACGAAATCGTCTTGCTGGCCTACTATATAGCCGCTATCAACATCGAAGCGGCTTATCACGACATCGTCGGCGGCGACTACCAACCGTTCGAAGGCATTTGCCTCGCCGACACATTCCAGCTTTATGAACAGGAAGACTTGATCGAGCATCTGAAGTTTGACAACAGTGCCCGTCGTAAACGCCAGAAGAAGCTGGATATTCGAGTCATCTTCGGCAACCCCCCATATTCTTCCGGACAAAGTAGTGCCAACGACAATAATCAGAACGTCTCTTATCCGTATTTGGATAACCGCATTCGCGAAACATACGCTCATCGTTCAGACGCAACCTCGACCAAAAATCTTATGGATTCATACATTCGAGCCATTCGCTGGGCCAGTGATCGCATTGGCAATAGCGGCGTGATCGGATTTGTGTCCGGTTCAGGTTTTGTGGAAAAGCCCGCTATGGGAGGCTTGCGCAAGTGCTTAGGTGAGGAATTCACCAGCATTCATGTACTCAACTTGCGCGGCGATATTCGGAAAAACATGCTGAGTAAAGGCAGAGCTAAGGAAGGTCAAAATATTTTTGGCAGCGGTAGCATGACAGGCATTGCAATTACGTTGTTCATCAAAAATCCGAATTCCAAGCAAGTCGGCAAGATTTACCACCATAATATCGGTGACGATCTAACCAGCAAAGCCAAGTTGGAAATAATCAGTGCTTTCGGCGGTGTTAACGGAATTAACGAAGTCGAAGGCTGGCAAACCATCACTCCCGACCAGCACGGCGACTGGTTGAACCAGCGTGACGACGGTTTCAGTGAGTACATCGTACTAGGAGATAAAAAAGGCGGTGGAACTAAGCTGTTTGATAACTACTCGCTAGGTTTGGGTACAAACCGCGATGCATGGTGCTACAACGCATCAAGAGCATCTGTCATTACCAACATGCAACGCATGATTAAATTTTACAACACCGAGCTTGATCGCTTTATCGCAACCGCACGCGATCTACGACCAAAAATGCAGGATTTTGTTGATTCAGACTCTACAAAGATTGCATGGTCAAGCAGTTTAGTTTCTAAATTCGAACGCACTATTTACGGCGCTTACCGAGACAACGCAACCCGTATCAGTCTTTATCGACCATTCACAAAGCAATGGGTCTACTTTGATGGAATGTTCAATCATCGCGTCGGACAGATGCCACATATTTTTCATGACGCAACAGCTAAGAATCTAGCGATTTGTGTGTCTGGCATAGGAGCAAGAAGTGGTTTCTCGGCTCTAATGACGGACACCTTGCCAGATTTGCACACACTGGATACTGGTCAATGCTTCCCGCTGTATCTTTATGAAAAACCAAAACACGAAATCAACGAAGCAAAATCGCAACAAGCCAATCTGTTTGCAATATCGACTCCGTCAGAAACAGAAAGTAAACGTCGCGACGCCATCACCGACGCTGGACTGGCACATTTTCAAGCAGCATATCCAGGCGCGCAGATGTGCAAAGAAGATGTCTTCTATTACGTCTATGGCTTACTTCACTCCCCAGCCTATCTCGAAAGCTATGCCGATAACCTGAGCAAAGAACTGCCGCGTATCCCCTGCGTAAAAACCGCTGCCGATTTTTGGAACTTCTCCACAGCCGGACGGAAACTAGCAGAGCTGCACTTAAACTACGAAACCGTGGAGCCCTTTCCGGTCTTGATCGAAAACCGCAGCAAGACACCGACGGATGCTGACTATCGAGTGGAAAAGATGCGTTACGGCAAGAACGGCACGGAGAAAGACCTGACGACCCTGCATTACAACGCGAAGATCACTTTGACCGGCATACCGCTAGAAGCGTACGATTACATCGTGAACGGTAAACCGGCTCTGGATTGGGTGGTAGAGCGGCAGTGCGTGAAAACTGATAAAGATAGCGGTATTGTCAATGACGCCAACGACTGGGCCGTGGAGACTATGAAGAACCCGCGTTATCCACTGGAACTGTTCCAGCGCGTCATCACGGTTAGCCTCGAAACGATGAAAATTGTCAGCGGCCTACCAGCATTAGAAATTTGAAAATTTTGGTAATTCAGGATCGATTATTCACAAAAACCTGTACTCGGATAACAGGGTTTACTAGACTCAAAACAACAACACCAACAATGACACAACCCCTACACACGGAGAAGCGCAGATAAGTCAGGACGCGGTTTCAAGAGACACAAGAACAAGCATATAGAAATTGCTTGTGACTGATATACATCAGTTCCATAATTCCCGCCGGGAAAGGCTCGCAACCCCTTCTCCGCTCGCCCCCTCTTTCAAGAAATCAGAAGTTTAATGCCTTCAATGATTCGCGCTTCCGTGCTCTCCTTGGCCATCACATCCAGGCGCAACAGCTCTTTCTTGCTCTCCAGCAGCCCGGATTTGGTGATGTACTTCTCGACTTCGCTGCGGCTGGTTCCGGCAAAACCGTTCTCGGCAACAGTGATCCCGACCCTGCTGGCATAGATCAGCATCTTTTCGAGCTCCGGCAGGGCCTCTTCGCCGTAGGTATCCCAGTCGTCGCCGTCTGTGCCGTGAAAGACATAGATGTTATAGTCACGGGCCAATTCCTCTTCGGCAACGATCTGGTTGACCAGGCGATAGGCTGCAGAAACCTGGGTGCCTCCGGCGACCTGCATCGAGTAATAAGCCTGAAAGTTGTCGACCTCGCGTGCCTCGGTATCATGGAGAATAAACCGGGTCGTCACCTGCTTCTGGTACTGATAGGTCAGCCAGGCATAGATCAGCACGTGTTGGTTAACCACCAGTTCGGTCGGTTTGCCGGCCATGGAACCGGAGTAATCCCGGACAAAAAAGACCACGGCCTGAGACTCGTAGTCCTTTTCCTTGGAAAGGATGCGGTAGACGCGGTCACGAGGCGAGACGATGAGCTTGTCGGTATCGATCTGATCCAGGCTCTGCAGCCGTTGCAACGCGATGTTGGTCTGCAGCACCCGTTTGAGCGTAGCTTTTTTATCGAGAATCTGGCCGAAACCGCGATTTCTATCGGTAAGGTCGTAGGCATAGCGGGTCAAGGACCTTTTTTTGCCCTTATCCTTGAGGTTAGGCAGGGCAAACTGTTCGGTAAGAATCCGGCCCAGATCGTAGACCGTTGATTCCAGCTCATGGGTGCCCCCCTGGCCCTGACCGGCGCCGCTGCCGCCGCCTTTTTCCTCGCGAACCGGCTGCTCGCCGATGACCTCGCCCTCCTGGCCCTCGCCGCTGCCGCCTTCGCCGGGTTCTTCCCCAGCCCCTTCGCCCTCTTTCTCCTCCCGAATCTGATCGTGGAACAATTTCTCTTCCACGGTGGTCGGGATCACCACAATCTTGTCATCGCCGTCTCGCCCCGGCTTGACCAGCTTGCCCACGCGAATCTTGCGGGGAAAGCCATCTTTTTCCCGTTGCAGATCACGTTCCAACAGACTGTCCAGGGTTTGGTAGGCCACCATGGAGGCAGCAGGTGCTAGAAAGGTCTGCTGTAGGAGTTCAGGGTCGTTGTAGCTGTAGAGCGAACGCGCAGGAGGCGGGGTGGCGGGATGATTCCGTTCCGGGTAGCCGGCCTGTTCAGCCAGACGCAGTTCCCGTTCGATCACCTGCCGTTGCGCGGACGTCAGCCCCTTGGCCTCTAAGCTGCGATACAATTCCTGCAGTGTTTTCATTGCCGTTACCGCCATCTGATCAAGATTGGGCGCATGGCACCGTTAGCTTTCATCCACCTGGGTGCAGAAATACTCGATCGTTTTCTGGGCGCAGGTCAGGCAGTAGCCGAGTTTATTGAGCATGGTGTCGATCATCCGGTCGTAGAGTTTCTGATTCTCCTCGTTGGTCCGGTTGGCCAGCGCCCCGATCAGACTACCAGCCCCGGCAATATCGGATTTAAGGCGGACATCGGTGACCGCCTTAACCAGTTCCAGGTTGTCCATAAAATCGTAATCCGGATTGACCGAGATTTTCTGGCCATAGATTTTCCGGATTGAGGTGCGGAAAGAGTCCTTCTGTTCCCGGATCTTCAAGCCCAGGCAGGCCTCCACCGAATCGATATACCGCTCGTCGATCTTCATGGCCAGCAACTCGCCGGTCTGCGGATTTTTGTACTTCCACATTTTATCCGCGCCCAGATTATCGGCATCAATGCCAATGATCATATTGACATAGTTGATCACATCTTTGCGGATCGCCAACGGTTCGTCCATGTAGGCGTTGAACATCTCGGTCATAATCCGCTCGCGGTACAGCCCCTTGGCGATCTTGAGATCATCCAGGAATTTGGCACGGTCCGCAGCCTCGGAGACATAATCGAGAATCACCCGATCCAGGGCCTTGAAAACATCATAGGCAAACATGCACCGCCCCTCGTTGGTCTCGGAACTCTCCAACATCAACTGCATGGAACGACCCAGATTTCGCTGGCCCAAGCCTTTCTGCCCGAAACGCTTGGTGATGTCATGCTCCTGATTGAGCCCGTCAATAACCTCGGACAGGGTCTTGAGGCTTTTTTCGCCTGCCACCTCGCCAGCCGCCAGCTTCATGGTCTCAATGGCGGTCAGTTTTTCCGAGCGGGGCAGACGGGTCAGGACCACCGCCACCGAAGCAGCATAATTCAAGTTCGGATCCTGATGCATGATGTCGCCAGTGAGGGTGGTCTTGGCCTCGTTGCCGATGGCATAAGCGGTCAGATCACGCTGCTGGTGATAGTTGGTATTGTGGGAAACATAGCAGATCCGGCAGCGGTCGATAATCGGCGCCTCTTCCTTTTCCGCCAGAAAACGGTTGAATTCCGAGTTATTGCTGGTAGCGATGATCAGAGTGTCGATAGGCCATTTGTAGCCGTCAATCTCGATGGACCGGTTCTGGATGATGCCCAGATAGACCTGGACCAGATCCTTCTTGTTTTTATAGATCTCATCGCTGAAATGAATGCCACCACCTGCCACCCGGGCCAGGGCGCCCCGGCGGAGATCGAAACGGTAGGGGTTGTTGGTGTCCGAGATGTGCAGGAGCCGCTGGATGGATTCCTCGCCGAGCAGATCGACCGCCGAAGAGGTGATCTTGTCTTTAGCTGGATATTTGCCGGTCACCGTTCCCAGGCTCTCCACCAGCGGCACCGGGACGATCTCGATGAATTGCAGCATCTCGTCAAGGTCGCCGTTGGTCACGTTTTTGATATCGTTCCAGATATAGGCGGAACAGGCGCCAAGCGGTCGATAATTTTCACCCCACTCTGCCAGCATCTTGCTGCTGACGCGAAATTTCTTGGCCAAGGCGGCCAGCGAATCCGCACGCTGCTCATAGAGATTCAGGGCCAGGATCGTCGGATCTTCATAGGTTTGCGATTCAATCGTCTTAATGTTGCCGTAACTGCCGATCCGGTCGAGGTTGGTGAAGCGGAAGGTGTATTTCCGATTTTTCGGTATGGAGAGAAAGTCGCGATAGAGGCTGCACAGATATTCGACCAGAAAGGTCTTGCCGTTGCCGGGTTCGCCGACCAGAACAAAGGCCATCTCCTTGGAGGAACCGCCCTGCGAGGCATCTTTGACAAACGAGACAAAAGAATTGATCTCGTCATACATGCCGATGATATGTTTTTTACCTTCGCGGAAAATGGTGAAATCAAAGGTAGACTTGCCGTTGACCACCACCTTGTTGATGTCCTTTTCCAGGATCATCCGACTGACGCTCTGGAAGGCGTTTTCAAAGACACGTTCACCCTTTTTAACAGCGGTGATGTGATGCTGGAGTGAGTTGTTGCTTGGTTCGGTCATCATGCCCCTCCTTGACGAGGTAAGGATAAGTTCAACAGTACGGATCGTATTTTCATTATCTCAGTAACCATGATAAGATTCAAGGACTTATTAGCCATTTCCCGACCTCTGATAAATCCGGTACACTACAAACCCCTTGATTGCCGTTCGGGTAACAGAGAGCAAGCCCTGACGCGCCCAGTCAGGGGCGCGCTCATCGCCGGAATTTTCGGGGGTGGCATCCTGCGCTTGAGATTGAAGAAAGGAAATAAATTCGGGGAGAAGGGGCAAGATATGGCCGCAAATAACAAAGGCCACAGGCTGCGGGCTCAGCTTCAAGAGCTGTCGTTGCTAGCAGCGGTTCCTTCCTTATTTGACGCGAGCCATAGCGGTTTTCAGGTTTTCTATCCAAAAATCAACGATAGGATTAAACTCGGCCAGGCCCTTGAAAACAGGCACGCTTTCAATCCCTTCCTTGGCCAGTTGACTTTTCCAGGAATTCGCTTCGTCACCCGCCATATCCTTCATGGCATGCTCTCCAGCAACAGTCATGAAGGGGAGGAGGTAGGCCTTTTTGATTCCTTTTTGCAACAACATGTCTTTGACCTCGCTAAAGGTCGGGTTGCCGGCAATCGTGCCGATATACATATTGCCATCCATCTTCTGCATCTTATACATCAAGGCGGAATAGATGGCGTCGCTGGGGTGATGGGTTCCATGCCCCATGAGAATAATCGCTTCCTCGGGTTTCCGCTCTTTGGGAACGACCTTGCCAACAATCGCCTTGATCACCTGCTCCATCACATCGTCGCCGACCAGAAGCGGATTGGAGACCAGCACCTTTTCAAACCCTCCAGACATCTGCCCAAACAGCTTGGCAT
>CAZSIJ010000038.1:0-36201 GCA_964607065.1 uncultured Desulfobulbus sp.
TAACTCTTTCCTCTGTTAATGACACTATAACAAATCAAATATACGATGGCAATATTCTTTGAGAAAAAAATACAAATTTTTGAACAAAAAAACGTTTGTTGTGTGTTAATTAGCTGTTTTTTATATGTAAAATGAAAAAATAAAAATTTGCACTCGTTTGGTTTATATGAGATTTTCTGAGTAAAGCTCTGTTTCGTACCTTGACGAGGCTGAGGCGTTCCGCTAGAAAGCACTTTCAAGTTGTTGAGACTGTAGGCTGTTAGGGGTAGGGTGGGCACAGATTCATCGTTTGCCCACCGATGTAGCTGTAGTCAGTAATATTCAGCAACAGAGCGAACTCATTTAGTGACCAATCTGGATTAGAAGCAGGTCGGAGCGCTAACCGTTACACTATTATAAACTAAGATAAACCAAGAGGCTCTCTGTCAATAAACTCTCCACCTGAAGCCACTGTAAGGAATTGAATTGAGGATACCGTGATACGAATTGGAATAGAACAGGTCTGCCGATCTCCGCTGGCGTCCCTTGCAGGAAAGAAGCTCGGCCTTCTCTGCAACCAGGCCTCTACCGACAGCAGGTTTATTCATAGTCGCGATCTGCTGCGTCAAGCTTATCCCTGCCAGTTGACCTGCCTGTTTTCACCCCAGCACGGCTTCTTCAGCGAAAAACAGGATAACATGGTTGAATCGGACCACGGCTCCGATTTGGTCAGCGGCCTGCCGGTCTATTCGCTCTATGGAGAAACCAGAAAACCCTATCCCTCGATGTTCGCTGGGATTGATGTCCTTCTGGTCGACCTGATCGATGTGGGTACCAGGGTCTACACCTTTATATGGACGGTGGTTCATTGCCTGGAAGTGGCCAAGGAAATAGGCATCAAGGTGCTGATTCTGGACCGGCCCAATCCCATCGGCGGCCATCTGGTCGAGGGCAATTTGTTGCGTGCGGACTGCGCCTCTTTTGTGGGTGGATGTGCCATCCCCATGCGGCACGGTCTGACCATTGGTGAGTTGGCTCTTTTCTGCAATCAGGAACTGTCGATTGGTGCTGATCTTGAGGTGGTCCGGATGAGCGGCTGGCATCGGAACATGTTCTTTCCTGCAACCGGATACCCCTGGGTTTTTCCCTCTCCAAATATGCCTTCATTCATGGCGGCTCTGGTCTATCCCGGTCAGGTCATCTGGGAGGGGACCAATATTTCTGAGGCCAGGGGTACGACCCTACCCTTTGAACTTTTTGGCGCTCCGTTCTTGGAACATGGGGCAGTCCTTTCCTTCCTGCGGACGACAGAGCTACCCGGTTGCTGCCTGCGACCCCTTCGGTTCGAACCCACCTCCGGGAAATGGATGGGGCAGGGCTGTAACGGATTCCAAATTCACGTCACAGATTGCGAGCAATTTCGGCCTTATCGGACGAGCCTTGCCCTGCTCCAAGCCATCCAAATCCTCTATCCCGAACAGTTCGCCTACAAGAAACCACCCTACGAATATGAATTCGAGCGTCTGCCCATGGACTTGATCATCGGCGATCGCAGGATTCGAGAGGCCCTGGAGCAGGGGGTGTCCATCCAAGAGCTTGAACACGGATGGCAAGAGGAACTAGAGGCCTACCAACAGCGTAACCGTGCTGTTTTTCTTTACGATTGAAAGAAATTACGGTAGGGTCGTTGGGCATCTCTTCGCTCAATCTAATTTGCGCAAGACGGTAAAATAACCATGGGGATCAGTAGGTTAGTGGTGAGAGGCTGTGTTGTTAATCCCAATATCGTATCTTGTTATCCAGGAGTTTTCTGAACGTGTCCCGCGAATGTACCCTGCAGCAATTGGCTGATCTGGTTGAAGGCAGCGTGGAAGGCAATCCGCACCTGTTGGTCCGTGGTCTTAACGGCATCGAACATGCCGGACCTGACGAGATCACCTTTATCCTTGATAATAAACAACTGCCGCTCCCAGTCACCTGTCAAGCAGGGGCCTGCATTGTCCCCATTGGCGCCAGTCTTTTGCCCATTCCTTCGATCGTGACCGATCAGCCCGCGGTCGCTGCGGCCCGAATCCATATGTTTTTTCTGGCAACACCTTTTGCTGCCCGAGGTGTTCATCCGAGTGCGGTGATCGGCAGGGGCTGCACCATCCCGCAACAGGTCAGCGTCGGTCCGCTGGCTTGCCTTGGAGAACGGGTTGTCCTTGGAGAACGGGTGACCATTCATCCCGGAGCGGTGATCGGTAGTGATACTGTGATTGGTGATGACAGCGTCATTCATGCCAATGTCACTATTGCTGAAAAATGCACCATTGGTAAACGGGTTATTTTGCATCATGGGGCGGTGATCGGCAGCGACGGTTTTGGATTTGCCACCGATGCCAGGGGCAATCATTATAAAAAACCGCAGGTCGGCACCGTACGGATTGATGATGATGTCGAGATTGGTGCCAATGCCTGCGTCGATCGAGCTGCCTTCGGGGTCACCTGGGTTAAGGCAGGGGCCAAGATCGATAATCTGGTGATGGTCGGCCATAACGTAGTGATCGGAGAGAATTCGGTTTTGGTTGCCCAGGCCGGGATTGCCGGCAGTACCACGCTGGGGCGGAATGTGGTGCTCGGAGCAAAAGTTGGAGTCGCCGGACACCTGCACCTGGGGGATCAGGTCATGGCAGCAGCCATGAGCGGAATTCATAATAATCAGCCCAACGGGGCGAAAATCGGCGGCGCTCCCGCCTTTGAAGTGAAGAGCTGGGGCAAGGCCACCGTTGTGTTCAGCCGTTTGCCGGAGATGGCCAAGGAGTTGCGGCGGTTAAGGAAAGAGGTGGATCGGCTTGCCGGTCTTCTGGAACATACAGAACAACAGCAAGGGGATGAAGAATGACAGGAGTTCAGGATATACAACTGCCCATCGATACCAAAGGGATAATGGAAATCCTCCCACATCGGTATCCTTTTCTTTTGGTTGACCGGATTATTGCCCTGGACATTGGGAGGCATATAACCGGCCTGAAGAACGTCTCGATGAACGAACCTTTTTTTCAGGGCCATTTTCCCGGTGAACCGGTTATGCCCGGAGTGCTGATTCTTGAAGGCATGGCCCAGGTCGGAGGCATACTCGCCTGTCTGTCTGATCCTGAAAAGCTGGGCAGGCTGGTCTATTTCGTAGGTATTGACAATGCCCGATTCCGTAAGGTGGTCCGTCCGGGTGATCAGCTCATTTTTAAATTGGAGATGATTAAACAGAAAAGTAAGATGACCAAGATGTCGGGTAAGGCATATGTCGATGATCAACTGGTAACGGAAGCCGAACTGATGGCGACCTTTGGCTGATTTTTGTAACGACAGGTAAATAGGCTGTAAGCATTTGTCTATCAGCGTTGAATCGTAACTTGCTGCCGTTCCTGGTTATATAAAGTCCCTTCCTCTAAGTTTTGCCTAACAGGCTACAGTCTAATCAATCTGACCAGTTCTTTTTTACAGGAAACTCTCCCTATGAATATACATCCCACGGCGGTCATTGACCCCAGAGCGCAACTCGACAGTTCGGTGATGGTCGAACCCTATGCGGTTATCGACGGCCCGGTGGTGATCGGGCCGCAAACCCGAATTGGTGCCCATGCTGTGGTCTGCGGTCACACCACCATTGGTGCCCGGAACACCATCAGCGCGTTTACCTCCATCGGTGCCCCGCCCCAGGATAGCAATTACAAAGGGGAGCCGACCGAATTATTCATCGGCGACGACAACCTTTTCCGCGAATACGTCTCCATCCACCGGGCTACGGTCAAGGCCAGCGGCAAGACGCTGATCGGCAACCACAACATGATCATGGCCTACTGCCATATCGCCCACGACTGCATTATCGCCGACCATGTGATCATGGCTAATCTGGCTACCCTGGCCGGACATGTCGAGATCGGCAGCCATGCCAATCTCGGCGGTCTGGTGGCGGTGCATCAGCATTGCCGTATCGGCGATTATGCATATGTCGGGGGGATGTCGGGAATTGGCCTTGATGTACCTCCGTACGTGATCATGGAGGGCATCAGGAACCAGATGCGCATTGCCGGGATCAACAAGATAGGCCTGCGCCGTTCCGGCATGGATCGAGAAACCATCAAGAACTTGGAAGAGGCTTTTAAAATTCTGTTCCGATCACCTGAACTGCTGCTTAAGGATTCATTGGCCAAGTTGGAAGAGGAGATGAAGGACTGTATTGAAGTTCAGGTAATGGTCGACTTTTTCCGTTCCAGCAAGCGTGGGGTAGTGAAAAGGACCGTTGATGACTGAGAGCATGGTGCAATCACCTATTGGCCTGATTGCAGGCGGCGGCCAGTTTCCGTTGCTTTTTGCCGAGGCGGCAAGGGCTCGGGGACGCAGAGTCGTGGCGATAGCGCATGTCAACGAGACCTCTGCCGAGCTCGAAGAAAAAGCCGATATCACCTACTGGGTCAAGCTGGGGCAGTTGGGCAAGATTATTAACCATTTTCGTCGGGAAGGTGTCTCTGAAACCGTTTTTGCCGGCACAATCACCAAGACTCGCATTTTTCATGATGTCCTGCCGGATTTGAAAGGCCTGACCCTCTGGAATAAGATCGACACCAAACTCGACAACTCCATTTTGTGCGCAGTTGCTGCTTCTCTCGAAGAGGAGGGCATTCGGGTGCTGGCCTCAACCTGTTATCTCGATTCTCTTTTTTTTCCTCAGGGGATTCTCACTCGCAAAAAACCATCCGCCAGCCAGATGGAGGACATCCGTTTTGGTTGGGCCATAGCCCGCGAGGTCGGCAGGCTCGACATCGGCCAGTGCGTGGTGGTCCGTGACCGTACTGTGCTGGCAGTGGAAGCTATGGAAGGCACTGATGCCACCATTCGCAGGGGTGGGGAGTTGGCCGGGTCAGGTGCGGTGGTGGTCAAGCTGAAAAAGCCGGGTCAGGATTTTCGTTTTGATTTGCCGGCTACCGGCGAAAAAACTATTGAAACCCTGGCGAGCGTCAAGGGCGCTGTCCTGGCCGTGGAAGCCGGGCAATCGTTGCTCTTCGACAAGCAGGCGATGATTCAGACCGCAGATCGTGCCGGCCTGGTGGTCATCGGGCTTGCCGAAGATGCGCAGGGGGGCTTGAGCAGCTGAACGATGGTAGAGAGAACAGGTGAAGAAATGCGCGTGATGGGACTATCACCACGAATTGTTGAAATACTGCAGCAGCCGGTAGGCGGCACGATTGACGTCAGCGGCTGGGTGCGGACTCGGCGCGATTCTGGCAGTATCTCTTTCCTGGAAATCAACGATGGCTCCTGTCTGGCCAATCTGCAGGTAATTGTCGATAATCGTCTCGACAACTACGAAAGCGAGGTGAAGAAACTGACCACCGGTTGTTCGCTGCGGATTCAGGGGCAGCTCGTTGCTTCTCCGGCCAAGGGGCAGGCTGTGGAGGTGCAGGCTGATTCCATAATGGTGATCGGTTGGGCTGACCCCGAGACCTATCCCCTCCAGAAAAAGCGGCACAGTTTTGAGTTTCTTCGCTCTATTGCCCATCTCCGCCCCCGAACCAACGCCCTAGGTGCGGTTGCCAGGGTCCGCAGCACGCTGAGTTTTGCCATTCACCGTTTTTTCCATGAGCAGGGCTTTTTGCAGGTGCATACTCCGGTCATCACCACCTCGGATTGCGAGGGGGCAGGGGAGATGTTCACTGTGACGACGTTGGAACCAGGTCAATTACAGGGGGCCGATCCTTTTGCAGAGGATTTTTTTGCCAGGCGTTCCGGGTTGACAGTCAGCGGTCAGCTGCAGGCTGAAATATTTGCCCTTTCACATAGCCGGGTCTATACCTTCGGCCCGACTTTCCGGGCTGAAAATTCCAATACCAGCCGGCATCTGGCTGAGTTCTGGATGCTGGAGCCGGAGATGGCTTTTTGTGATCTGGCCGGTGATATGCAGGTGGCCGAGTCCTTGATCAAACATCTGGTTGCGGTAGCACTGACTGACTGTGCGGCCGATCTCGAGTTGTTTGATCAATTCATTGCCAAAGGACTGGTCGAGAAACTCATTCAGGTGCGCGATCGTCCCTTTGTCCCTCTGACCTATACCGACGCTGTTTCCTTGCTCGAAAAATCAGGTCGGAGTTTCGAGTTTCCGGTGCAATGGGGGATTGATCTGCAGGCCGAGCATGAACGCTATCTCTGCGAGGAAGTGGCCAAGGCACCGGTGATCGTCACCAATTATCCGGCAGCAATCAAGCCCTTTTACATGCGGCTTGACGAGGGAGGCCGGACGGTTGCGGCCATGGATATTCTGGTGGCCGGCATCGGCGAACTGGTTGGCGGCAGTCAGCGCGAGGAACGTTACGATGTCCTGGCAGCCCGAATGACAGCGGCAGGGCTCGAGCCTGAGCAATACGGCTGGTACCTTGATCTGCGCCGCTACGGTTCTGTGCCCCATGCCGGTTTCGGTCTTGGTTTTGAGCGGCTGGTACAGTTTGTCACCGGCATGCAGAATATTCGCGATGTTATCCCCTTTCCGCGGACTCCGGGCAGCGCCCCATGTTAACGCAGGTTGATAGCCTTTTAGACTGTAGGCTTTAGGCTGTCGAGAGAAAGAAAAGTTCTTCACGCCTGCCGGTCACTCGCATTCAGCACCCTTTTTGCCAATATCCTAAAATCCCACAGCTTACTAACCTTCCATCTTCAAGGAGCCTTGCCATAGCAGCGGTCACCGGGAACACCAACGGGCTTAAACCCAAGCAGTTGCGGGATCTGGAGCGTCTTGCCCAGAAGAAGGTTCCGCCAGAGGATATTATTGACCAAGAGACCGCCCGATTGCTGGCGGCAATCTCAACGGAACTGAATCGTCAGGTCGGTATACTCATCCATCGTTCCGGCCAGATTGAGACTGTGGTGGTCGGCGACTACGACCGCATCACCATTCCCGCCCTGTCCAGTGTCGGTACTGCGGGGGGGCGTCTGCGCGGTCTGCGCTGTGTGCATACCATGTTGGGCGGGGCTACGGTGAATGAAGAGGACATCATGGATCTGGCTTGCCTGCGGCTCGATCTGATGGCGGTTCTGACTATCAGACAAGGTCTGCCTGACCTGCTGCATGCGGTGCATCTCATCCCCGTTCAGGTCGATGGCCGCGACTGGACGACTCTGGCCCCGGTGCATCCAGCCAACCAGCAGCAGTCTTGCATCGAGCTGATTTCGGCCCTTGAAGAGGAATTCGTCCGGTCCGGTCCAGTCCGTGATGTCGATCAGGGCAAGGACCGAGCCATCCTCGTTTCAGTGACCACTGGTTCCAAGGCCGATGCGGAGGACTCCATGGCCGAGCTGGTTGAGCTGGCTCGCTCTGCCGGGGTCGAGGTCCTGGATCAGGTGATCCAGCGGCGCAAGCATCTCCATCCCCGCTTTATCCTCGGTCGTGGTAAACTGGTGGAGATTGTGCTGATAAGCCTGCGACTTGGGGCCAATCTTTTATTGTTTGACCAGGAGCTGAGTCCCTCGCAGATCCGTTCGGTGACTGATCACACCGATCTTCGAGTGATCGACCGTACCCAGTTGATTCTTGATATTTTTGCCAGTCGGGCTCGTTCGCGCGAAGGCAAGCTGCAGATTGAGATGGCCCAGCTCAAATACATGCTGCCCAAGTTAACCACCCGGGACGACGCCCTGTCCCGCCTAACCGGCGGTATCGGTGCCCGTGGACCGGGTGAGACCCGATTGGAAATCGACAAGCGGCGGATCAATGACCGCATCACCCGTCTGAGCAAGGAATTGAAGGCGGTTGGCGAACAGCGCTACCACCGCCGCAATCGGCGGCGGAAACGCGATGTCCCGGTGATATCTCTAGTCGGCTACACCAATGCCGGCAAATCCACACTGCTTAACACCTTGACCAAAAGCGAGATTAAAGCCGAGGACCTCTTGTTTGCCACCCTTGATCCGACCAGCAGGCGCCTGCGTTTCCCTGAGGACATGGAGGTGATTATCACCGACACGGTCGGCTTTATCCGTAACCTGCCCGCTGATCTGCTCAAGGCCTTTGAATCCACCCTGGAAGAGTTGTTTGAGGCGGATCTCCTGCTCCATGTGATTGACGTTTCTAATCCTGCATGGCGGCAACAGGCCGGGGTGGTGGAAGCGCTCCTGGCTGAGCTCGACCTCGACACGATTCCCTGTTTGCAGGTGTTCAACAAGATTGATAGGGTCGTCCCCGAGTTTGCAGACCAATTGCCGCCAGTTGGTGAAGGGGTACGAATCAGCGCCCTGGATTCCGCAACGCTGGCGCCCCTTCTGGTCAAGGCGCAGGAAATCCTGCGGTCACAAATCTAATCGGAATGCGCATGCAATGAATGAGGAGAGCGGGACGACGATTAAGGGGTGGAAAAGGTGGTCAGGGTTGCAGAAAAAATCCGAGATCCCTTTCTTGGAGGTGATCAATAAGTCGACAGCCTATGGTATTCTGCTGCACTGTTCTGACATTCACCTCTCTTTTTATGAGGGTCTTTTTTTTATCGTTGAGCTGGAATTCTACCCGCAGTTTCTGTCCTTCTTCGATCCGATGCAGGCCGGAGACCGTAAACCTCAGGCCGCTTCTTGAAATATTATTGAGCTGAATTATGCCGCCACCGCTTCTTCCCTCGCTGATGATCTCATAGGTGCCTGGCAGGTTGACCTGTTTGCGGTAATATTGGCGAAAATCAAAGAAAACGTGGAAGGCTTGCTGGCAGATGCAGTTGACCTTTATCGTGTGTTTGCCCTGTCGAAATTTACCAGCGGTAATATGCTTGACCGTTTTGCAGGCAGGGCAGATCAGCGTTGCCGTGTCGTCATCTCGGACATAGGTCTTAACTGTTGTCATTTTCGTTAGTCGTAGATGATACTGGTAAATAGTTCAAGTTCCGCTTCAGTTTCCGGATCGAGATCAGCGGCGATCTCGTGGATCTGATATTCTTTCTGGCAGCTGGAGCATTTGAGACGGACCTGGCGGCAACGTCGGTGCACCTTCAATGTCCCCCCGCATTCTTTGCATTTCACGGACGGGGCACCGGACCCATGAGCTCTTCACGGGTAAAGACCGCTTTCAAGGGATAGCCATTGGCCGCAAGCGTTTCGGCTCCGCCTTCCTGACGATCGACGATGGTGGCCACCAGGCCAATCTTGAACCCTTCATTTTCAACCCGTTCAATTACTTTGAGCAGGGTTCCGCCTGTGGTGACAACATCTTCCACAAGAGCCACCAAACCGCCCTTGATCAGATTACTTTTCCCCTCGATGAAATTGCCGGTGCCATGACCTTTGGCTTCTTTGCGGACGATAAAGGCCGGGATGGGCGATTTTTCCAGATAACTGACCAGGGAGACCGCGGTAACCAGCGGGTCAGCTCCCAGAGTCATGCCGCCGACACCAGTAATGGGTTCCGAGTGTTGGCGGATCAGTTCAAAGAGCAAACGACCGCAAAGATACCCACCTTCTGCGTCCAGAGTGGTCTGTTTGCCGTCCACGTAGAAGTCAGAAGTCTTACCCGAGGTCAGGGTGAAGGTCCCTTGGCGACAGGATTTTTGGAGGAGCAGTTCTTTCAGTCGTTGCCGGTCATTCATGAGCGTGTCCTTTAACTCTATGGTTATAAAGAAGATACCTTCTTTCCCAGATTTATCAAAATGATTTCTTAAACGAGTACGATCGAAACCAGGTTTCCTTTTTAACTTGAAGGCCAAGTCATATCATAAAATTCAGCAGAAAAAAACACTGTTTATCCTTTGTTTTTAGAGAGACGGGAATAAATGAGGGGGCTTTCCTGTTGTTATGGCTTGCTTTTTAAGAAGACCTCGTGAATACTGACTAAATGTTGATTGCTAGGTATAGATAATATCTATGAGGACAAATATATGTGTGGAATAGTTGGTTATGTTGGCACGAGAAGGGTTGTACCCATTCTTCTTGAGGGATTGCGAAGACTCGAATATCGCGGTTACGATTCGGCAGGCATTGTCTATCACTTTGAAAATCAATTGGTGCGCCATCGGGCCAAAGGCAAACTGGCCAATCTGGAGAAGGTTGTCGATGAACATATCGGCGTGGCCAGCAGCACCGGTATTGGCCATACCCGCTGGGCTACCCACGGAGCGCCCACCGAGGCGAACGCCCATCCCCACGCCGATTGCACCGGTGAACTGGTGGTGGTGCATAACGGCATCATCGAGAATTACAGCTCACTGAAAAAGGAACTCTCCGCAAAGGGGCATGTCTTCACCTCGGAAACCGATACTGAGGTCTTGGCCCATCTGATCGAGGACTGTCTGCAGGGCGATCTGGTTGCGGCCGTACGCGAGGCCCTGACCAGGGTTGAAGGTTCCTATGCTATTGGCGTCCTTTGGGCTAAAGAGCCTGAGCTGCTGGTGGCAGCTAGAAATCATAGCCCCTTAGTCATGGGCGTCTCCAGTGATGCCTGTTTCATTGCCTCCGACATTCCAGCCCTGTTGCCTTATACCCGTGATGTGATTTTTCTCGATGACCGTGAAATGGCCGTGTTGCGTAAAGGCACCTATGCCATCATCAACCTGGATGACGGTTCCGAGCTGGAAAAACCAATCACCGTTATCGACTGGAATGCCTCGATGGCCGAGAAGGCCGGATACCGGCATTTTATGCTCAAGGAAATATTTGAGCAGCCTCAGGCGATTCTCAATACGATTAGTGGTCGGATCATTCCTGACACCGGCATTGTCGAACTGCCGGAATTTGGGCTTGATCAGGCCGCCATCAACGGCATCGAACGGATAGCCCTGGTTGCTTGCGGTACCTCCTGGCACGCCGCTCTGGTCGCCAAATACTGGATCGAGAAATGGGTTGGTATCCCCGTGGAGGTGGACATTGCCTCGGAATTCCGCTATCGGCGGCTCCTGGTGAACGAGAAGGTTCTGACCATCGCCATCTCCCAGTCCGGCGAAACCGCCGATACCCTGGCCGGAATCCGCAAGGCCGCGCAGCTCGGTTCCAAGGTGGTAATCATCTGTAACGTGGTCGGCTCCACCATGACCAGAGAAGCTGATGGCGTCATCTACACCCATGCCGGCCCAGAAATTGGCGTGGCTTCCACCAAAGCCTTCACCTGTCAACTGACAGCGCTTTTTCTTTTAACGCTCTATCTCGGACAGGTGCGTAAAACCATCGATCCTAAGACGCAGCAGGCCCTGGGGACAGCCTTGATTGACATTGCCGGGGTGATCGATAACGAATTGCCTCGTCTGCAGAGTGAGATTAAAACACTCATTGAGCGCTATTACGAAGCCAAGGACTTTCTTTTTGTCGGTCGGGGGCTCAATTTCCCCATTGCCCTTGAAGGAGCACTGAAATTAAAAGAGATTTCCTATATTCATGCCGAGGGATATGCCGCCGGTGAACTGAAGCATGGGCCGATCGCGCTCATCGACCGAGACATGCCGGTTGTAGCCCTGGTTCCCAAAGATTCTGTCTATCTGAAAACAGTGTCTAATGTCGAAGAAATCAAGGCCCGCCAAGGGCGATTGGTGCTGATCGGCACCAGCGGTGACAGCCATTTGGCGAGCCTTACTGAGGATGTGTTGTATCTGCCGGAGGTCAACGAGGAGCTCAACCCCTTACTCTACACCATTCCGGCGCAACTGCTGTCGTACGAAATCGCCTATCGTCGCGGCTGTGATGTCGATCAACCGCGTAATTTGGCCAAGAGTGTGACGGTCGAGTAGGCGGCGCACCCATCACATCGCTGTTTCCAGGATCCTCCGGCTCACCGCCAGTGTAACTTCCTGAGTCTCTCCCAAGGCGGTCATTTTGTGCTGTTCCAGCGCAGCAATGACCGCCTCAATTTTGTCCATGGTCACCCCGTAGGAACCAAGACGGGTGGAGACCCCCAGCCCCTCAAAAAAATTCCTCGTTTTTGCGATAGCCTGCTCAATGCGGCTGTCTTCATTTCCAGCGGTAATGTCCCAGACGCGCTCGGCATATTGCAACAGCTTGGCCCGTTTCTGTTCTTTGCGCACTGTCCATACGGCCGGCTGGAGAATGGCGAGGGTCTTGGCATGATCGATGCCGAACATCGCGGTGAGTTCATGGCCGAGCATATGGGTCGTCCAGTCTTGAGGGACACCTGCGCCGATCAGTCCATTGAGGGCATTGGTTGCGCACCACATCAGGTTGGCACGGGCGTCATAGTCGGTGGGATTGTCGATGGTCGTTTTGCCGATCTCGATCAGGGTTCGTAGGATACCTTCCGCGGTTCTGTCCTGGAAGCGTCCTTCCGCCGGCAGCGTCACATACTGCTCTACGGTGTGGATGAAGGTGTCGATAACGCCGTTGGCCACCTGGGTCGGCGGCAGGGTGTAGGTGAGGGTTGGGTCGAGCAGGGAGAATTTCGGAAACACCAGCGGGTTGAATACAACATGTTTTCCCCCCTCGTAGCTTATTACGGCCCCTGAATTCATCTCGGAACCGGTTGCCGGCAGGGTGACTACCGTGCCGAACGGAAGGGCCGAGGTTATCGCAACAGGTTTGCTGCGTGAGTATAAAATATCTTCGGCATTACCCTTGTAGTTGGCGGCGAGAGCGATGAATTTGGTGCCATCCATGACCGATCCGCCGCCGATTGCGAGCAGGAAGTCGATCGATTCTTGATGCACCACGGTTACCGCCTGCATCAGGGTGGTGAATTGGGGGTTGGGTTCGATGCCGCCGAATTCAATCACGGTGCGGCTACCCAGAGCCTGCAGCACTTTGGCCAGTGTGCCAAATTTCTTGACGCTGCCGCCGCCATAAAGAACCAGGACCTTGGCATCAGCGGGAATCAGTCTGTCGAGTTTTTTGAGCCGATCCTTGCCAAAAATGATCTGGGTCGGATTGTAAAAATCGAAATTAAGCATTTGAGGTTTCTCCTTGAGTGCATGGTTTAAACGAGCTTTTCAATTCCGCTGTAGAAGAAATAACAAGAGAAAAGAAGCAGGAAAACGGCGCAACCACCGATGAGTCGGCGGTAGAGGGTGTCGCTGAAGAACCGTATCCCTCCAGCTATCCCAAAGGATATCAATGCATACCACACCAGATCGGCAAGGATGTGGCCGACAAAAAAGGAAGCGACACCCATAAAACCGAACCGTGCCGAATGCATGATGTAGCCCAGCCCGATAGAGGCCCACCAGATCAGCCAATAAGGGTTGGCAGCGCTCAGCACAATCCCGGCAATAACCAGATTTTTCTGTTTTTCAGTTGTCGCCTTCTGAGATAAGCGCAGGGTGGGGAGGCTTTTCAGCATGGAAGTAGCCATCCAGAAAAGGGTGGCCCCACCGAGTAGAGCAATGCAAATAAAGACGTCCTCGCGGTGGAGAACAGCGGCGAACCCAGAGAGCAGCGCAATGACGAGCAGCAGTTCGAGTAAGCCATGACCGAAGATCATGAGAGGACCGGCACAGGCACCTCTTCGCGAACTTTCGCTGATGGTAACGGTTAATAATGGTCCGGGCATCATGGCTCCGGAAAAAGCAACAATGAACGATGTGGCGAAGATGGAGAGCAGGGTGATGGTCATTGCGCCTGGCTCGAAGTTTGGGGTACAGGTGTTCTAGGTTCGGGTTCCCGCCCCCCTGTGCTAGGAGCGGGCAAGGAGGAAAGAATCACCAGAACAATCCCGCCGACAATAACTGCGAGGTTGGCCGCCATGGAGATTCCATGCAGTTTTTTGAACTGAACACGCTCGGGGGCATCTGCAGGCGTTGTTTCAAAAGAGACGATGGCGTGTTTCAGTGCCGCGGCCTGTGGCTCTAAGACAAAAGCCTGAACCGCTGTGAACGCAAGCATAAGTGTGATGACCGCCAGGGAAGCTAGAGCGAAACGACCTCGATTTATGATCTGACAGAGGAGTGCCACGGCGCCGCAGGCCAAGCCCCATCGGAAATAGCCGGGGAAGAGGGTGCCGACTATACCCCCTGCGATATCCCGGGAGTATGAGGCAAAGATGAGAGGGGTAAGGCGAAAGGTGAACAGGGCGGCTCCGCCAAGCCAGCAGCTGACGGCAATATTATATGCTATTGTAACAAGGTGCATTGTTTGTCTCGCTGTTTGAACGGGTGAGCCGCGTTTACCGAATATTTCCTGCACGTCGGGGCTAGCGTATCATATGGGAAGAAATTATTATATAATATGTAGGTTAGAATCAGACAATTGAAATGAAAGGAGATGTGTCGCTATGCGTAGACTGATTGCAATTGTCCTGTTCCTGCTGTTTGTGCCGACGATCAGTTTCGGCGAGTATCACGGATACCGTCAGGGACCGCCTCCCTCCAATTACGGTCCCAGGCCCGACCATTCCTCTGGACATCGTCACCATGATGATGGCTGGATTGTGCCGTTGGCCATTGTCGGCGGTGTCCTGGGGGTAATGGCTTTGTCGCAGATGTCGACTCAACCAGCGCCGCCTCCGCCTCCGCAACGGATCTGTCGAGACACCTATAACTATTACGATGAGTACGGCCGTTATCTCCATTCCCGGTATATTGACAGGCCCTGTTACTAAGCCCAATCACGTCTGTGAACACCAACAGCGGCAAGGAGAAAGGCATGCATGAAGCACTTTTTTATCAACGAACCGGGGACAACGGGGTTGTCTGCGGTCTCTGTAATCACCGCTGCCATATAGCAACGGGCAAGCGGGGGCGTTGCGGCGTCCGTGAAAACAGGGAAGGGCAACTGGTCAGCTTGGTGTATGGCCAACTGGTGTCACAGAATATCGATCCCATCGAAAAAAAACCCTTGTTCCATTTTCTGCCTGGCAGCAGATCGCTGTCGATTGCAACAGTGGGGTGCAATTTCCGATGCCTGCACTGCCAAAATTACCAGATCTCCCAGTATCCCTTCCTCAATGATGGTGAGATAGCAGGTACGGCCTGCAGCCCGCAGTCGGTGGTGGATGCCGCAGTGCGGACCGAGTGTGCCAGTATCAGCTACACCTATGTCGAGCCCACTATTTTTTATGAGTTTGCCTATGACTGTTCCCGTCTGGCCCGTGAGCAGGGGATCAGAAATGTCTTTGTCAGCAACGGATATATGACCTCTGAGGCGGCCCGGCATATTGCTCCTGTTCTCGACGCGATTAACATCGATCTCAAGGCCTTTAGCGTTGATTTTTATCAGAAAATCTGCAAGGCCAAGCTTGAACCGGTCCTGGCAAATATCCGGCTCTTGCATGAACTCGGTGTTTGGGTTGAGGTCACCACCCTGATTATCCCAGGACTCAATGACAGTGAGGACGAGTTGCGCAACATCGCTCGTTTCCTCAAGAGCGTTTCGGTCGATATCCCCTGGCATGTGTCCGCCTTTCATCCGACCTATAAGATGCTGGATCGCCCGGCAACCTCTGCCTTATCCCTGCAACAGGCGCGGGAAATTGGTCTGGCCGAGGGGCTGCGGTTTGTCTATATGGGCAATGTTGTCGGCTCCGGTGGCGAGGATACTCACTGCCCGGGCTGCGGGACTCTGCTCATCCACCGTTCAGGCTACAGAACTCAGCAGGTCGCTATGGCGGCGGGGTATTGCGGCAACTGCAGCCTGCCGATTGCAGGTCTTTGGGATTGAACCAATTTCCCTGGTTTTCCAACTCGATTATTGTTGGTTCATTTTTGGTAGAAGCGATTTCGCAAGGTCTGCTTGAGTTGGGAACATCGTAAGGCGGAAGCTGTTGTTTCCCCCTTTTACTCGTTAATTTCCTCATTGGTCGCGACTCAATGGGCAATAGATACACCTTAATAATACTGAGAAACCAAATTATTTAGGTTTGAACAGTGCATGTAAATAAATTTCAATTAGAAGTGGCGCCGGGAATTAGGACAAGCTGTTAGATACCGTCTTTAAGGTCAACAGATTTTTGCATAAGCCGCAGTAGCGTCTATTATCTGCCCAACCCGGTCAGTGCTAATGATTTGGCATTAATGCGCCGCATCGATGAACTGCATCTGAAACACCCGTTCATGGGTGCCCGTATGCTGCGTGATCAGCTCAACCGGGCAGGTTTCGATGTAGGCAGCAAGCATGTCGGCACACTGATGAAGCGCATGGGGGTTGAGGCCTTATATCGAAAGCCAGGGATCTGCAAGAGGCACCCGGCCATAAGATTTACCCCTATCTGTTGCGGGGGTTGACAATCAACCGTGCCAACCAGGTCTGGGCGTTTGACACAACCTATATCCCTATGGCTAAAGAGTTTGTTTACCTTGTAGCCGTTGTTGATTGGGCCAGCCGGAAAGTTCTGGCCGCAAAGATAACGATCACCTTGGAGGCCTGTCATGCGGTCGATGTGCTGCAAGAGGCATTCAGCCACCATGGTACGCCTGGGATCGTCAACACCGATCAGGGCAGCCAATTTACCGCCGACGAATTCGTGAAAGCAGTTGAAGATAGGGGTTGCAGGCTCAGCATGGACGGTGTGGATCCTGGCGGGATAATGTTATTATTGAACGATTATGGAAATCAGTGAAATACGAGCGAGTCTATTTGCACGCTTATGACTCGGTCAACGAGGCACGCAAATCGATCACGCAGTATCTGGACTGGTACAATCGATCCAGGCCACATTCAAAATTAGAGAAAAAAACACCTGACGAAGCTTACGCCGTGATGCTGCCGACGGTTAAATTGGCAGCATAAAAAAGCAGAGACTCCACTTGAAAAAGAGAAAAAACTGTCCGAACGAACGGAGCCACCTCTCTATGCCCCTAGAACCTCGACAGAATTAAAATCACGCAGGCTCGGCTGGAAATATCAGGATTAGATGCTTGTCCTTATATAAAGTCACTCGTGTTGTGTCTTAATTATAGTGCCTGTTACACAATTAATAGGAATAGCTTGAGTCCTTTTTGCTTTCTATAAGTGAGAAATGCAGGCTAATATAGTGATAGATTTCGAAATGGTTGGAACGTTCAAGGTAGTGGATAGCGCTGGAGTTTAAAAATACCAAGCATGGGTAAGTCAGGTTTTGTTACCAATTAGACCAGTTGAGGTGATACGATGCGTACATGTTCTGTGGCCATGACAACCAAGCAATGAAAAAAATTGCTATTCTCCAATCTAACTATCTTCCCTGGAAGGGGTATTTTGATATGATAGCCTCCGTTGATGAGTTCATCCTTTACGACGACATGCAGTACACACGACGCGACTGGAGAAATCGCAATCAGATCAAGACACCTCAGGGGGTTCAGTGGTTAACTGTCCCGGTTCTTATTAAAGGTAAATACCATCAGAAAATCAGGGAAACTGAAATCGACGGCTCTTCCTGGGCAGCAGTGCATTGGAAATCATTGACCCAGAACTATCGTCGAGCACCACATTTTGATGAAATCGCATCGTGGATAGAGCCGCTCTATATTTCTGAATCCTTCACCCATATTTCGCAACTGAATCGTCGATTCATCGAGGTTGTCTGCGATTATTTGGGTATTAGAACCATCCTCACCAATTCATGGGATTATACTCTGATTGATGGTAAGTCAGAAAGGTTGGCTGATTTGTGTATTAAGGCAGGTGGTACGGAATACATCTCAGGGCCTGCTGCCAAAGATTACATCAAAGAGACCGTATTCTCTGACCGAGGCCTCAAATTGACCTGGTTCGATTACTCTGGATACCCCGAATATCCACAACTCTGGGGCGAGTTCGCCCATGGAGTCACCATTCTTGATTTGCTGTTCAACTGCGGGAAAGATTCGCCCCGTTACATGAGGTATGTACGCGCATGATGCTTTCCATTGTTGCCACACTCTACCAGTCAGCGCCCTATATTGCTGAATTTTATCAACGGGCTAGCTCATCTGCCAGACAACTCGCGGGTGAAGATTACGAAATCGTGCTAGTGAACGATGGGTCTCCTGACAGTAGTCTTGACCTCGCCGTGGGACTTACTGTAACCGATAGCCATGTTGTAGTGGTCGATCTCTCTCGGAACTTCGGTCATCATAAGGCGATGATGGCAGGGCTTGAGCATGCCTCTGGAGAAAGAATTTTTCTTATCGACAGCGATTTGGAGGAGGAACCTGAATGGCTGCTTGAGTTTTCCACCGAAATGCTATCCGAGGATGCAGACGTGGTTTACGGTCGGCAACAAGAACGAAAAGGTAACTGGTTCGAAAAATGGAGCGGAGAAGCTTATTATTCCCTTCTCAATTGGCTTTGCAAGATCAATCATCCTAGAAACATTGTTACCGCAAGATTGATGAGCCGTCGTTATGTGGATGCCTTGTTGCGATACAAAGAGCGTGAGGTAGTTATATCCTGCTTGTGGGTAAATGCCGGTTTCAAACAGTGTGAAAAAGTAGTCAGGAAACATATGTCCGGCAGCACGACGTATAGCCTGTCGAAGAAAATAGGCCACGCTGTGAACGCTATTACCTCCTTCAGCGAGGTGCCTTTGAAACTGATTTTCAAGCTGGGATTCGGGATATTTACGTGTGCGATGGGATACGCAGGCCTCCTTGCCTTCAATAGGCTTTTCCTATCCCGACCTGTGGACGGCTGGACTTCCGTTATGGTGTCCATCTGGGTGCTCGGTGGTATGACCATATCTTTCGTTGGCGTGATCGGAATATATCTCGCCAAGGTCTTTTCGGAAACAAAGCAACGACCTTATACCATTATCAGGGATGTCTATGGACAATCAAAATCACAACATTAATTCTAATTATGAACATTATTACGCGAAGAGAAGTGGTATCAAAGTTTATCCCACCGAGTTTGTTGTTCGAACTTTTCTAGCGAATTACCCAGGACTTAAATTCAAGCGACCTGCAGCTGGGGACCGCATACTGGATGTCGGCTTTGGCGACGGTAGAAACACGACTTTCCTCTGCGACCAAGGGTTTGCTGTCAGCGGTATCGAAATTACCCAAGGCATTGTAAATCAGACCTGTGAAAGACTGAGAAAGTTAGGACAAACTGCGGACTTGCGAGTGGGAAGAAACAGTAGCATTCCCTTCGACAGCTCATATTTTGACTGCATACTTGCCTGTCATTCCTGTTATTACTGCGATGAAGGCGAATCCTTTTCGTGCAACCTAGCTGAGTATGCCCGCGTACTGAAAAAGGGAGGCTATCTGGTCGCCTCGGTGGCATGTAAGACCTCTTATATTTTCAAAGATGCGATTGAATTCTCGGACGGATCACTTATGGTTAATTCCGATCCGTATGGAAACCGTAATGGTTACCGCCTGCATGCTTTTTCCGAACCATCAGAAATTAAAGAATATTTTTCACCCATTTTTTTAAATTTTTCCTTTGGGTTCGCTGACAATAATTATTACGAGATCTCGGAGCAGGTGTTCTGGGTTGTCTGCCAAAAGAGTTAAGAAATGACTGATCAACTAGCGTATTGTTGTACGGAAGCCCTATGCAATCGGGTGCGTCTCATTCTTAGTTCAGAGGGCTTGTCCTGCGCCAATGGACATTTCTTTGCCTTTGCACCTGGAACGAAAGTGCCTATTTTTGCAAAAGAACTCGAGAACTCCAGTGAGTACGCGCAAAAAAATGCGGCGTTAATACACGATAACGCACTACGTTGGGTATTTGCCACGTTTGAAACAAACGAAGCTAGCCTCCGGGAGAGTTTGGTGGCACGGCTGCAACTATCCAAGGGAAACAAGGTCCTGGTCACCGGTGCAGGCACCGGTAATGATTTGCCTTTCCTGGCCCAAAGCCTGGGGGGGCAGGGCGAAATCTACGCTCAGGACATAGCCCAACCAATGCTTCTGGCTGGGGTGGAGCGTCTTCATACTGCCCTGGCCCATTCCGGTGTGAAGTTACACTTTTCGGTCAGCGATGCAACGAACCTGCCCTTTGTGGACGACTACTTTGATTCAGCCTACCATTTTGGCGGCATCAACCTATTCCCTGATATCCGCAAAGGTATCGCTGAAATGAATCGTGTTGTCAGGCCTGGGGGTAAGGTGGTGATAGGTGATGAGGGTTTGGCACCGTGGCTTATTGATACCGAGTACGGGAAGATGCTCGTTCGGAACAACCCATTGTACGCTTATCCTGCCCCCATGGACCTCCTGCCCGAATTTGCCACATCGGTCAGACTGAGTTGGGAATTGAGCAACAGTTTCTATGTCATTGAGTTCTCTGTTTCTGACCAGCCGCCTCCCATCAATATTGATGTACCCCATATTGGAAAGCGAGGCGGCAGCATTCGTACCCGTTATTTCGGCCAGCTTGAAGGAGTGGATCCCACACTCCGAGATCGTGTTTACACTGAGGCGGAACGCTTGGCAATGAGTCGCGTGGAGTACATCGAATCATTGCTACGCAGTGGTTTGCCGCAACGTTAAGGAAAGGACAGATCAAATGAAATGCTTTCTGGACGAAAACAGGCCATTCTCTTGGATTAAAAGGGGCCGGGTATTTGATCCCTCCAGTAGTACGGATTTCAGCCATGGTTCCCACCCATGCGCAGTGCATTACAAGGATGACATTTTCGTCATTGCTTTCACACGACGGGATTCAAAACAGCGCTCCCATATATTTCTTTCTTACGCCACGGTAGCGCATGGGAGCATGCAATTACTGGGTACTCCTAAATTAGCCTTGCGCTACGGTGAGTCGGGGTGCTTTGATTGCGATGGCGTGATCAGCGTCTGTTTCGTTGAGCACAATAACATAATATATCTGTATTACGTCGGTTGGCAGAATCTGCCGGATACGCTCTGGATTTGTGATACAGGACGCACAATTCTTGACCCCTATGAACTGACGTTGACACGGGAGTTTTTAGGTCCAGTACTTGGGCGCAACAAAGACAATCCTCTGTTCGCCGCGGCAACTGCGTTCCATGTTTCAGGGGATACCTGGCAGACTTGGTACAACTCGGGCATCAAATGGGAAAAGTCGAAGCAAGGGTGGCGCCATTATTACGGCATCCATTACGCTGAGTCAGCCGATGGAGTGGATTGGGTCAGCTATCCTGGGATGTGCATTCCTTTTGCGGATGAATACGAATACGCCTTCGGCCGACCCAGCGTGTATCGTGTCGACGACACCTATTTCATGTGGTTCGCGCACAGGGCAACAAAAGATATCGAGACCTACCGTATTGGTTTTGCGTCATCACAGGATGGCAGGCATTGGTTGCGCAACGATGCCATCTCCGGCATCGACGTTTCTGCCAATGGCTGGGATAACGAAATGATCTGTTATCCCTATATTTTCGAGCATCGTGGTATTATGTACATGCTTTACAACGGCAATGGATATGGAAGAACCGGTTTCGGTCTAGCAATGATGAAGGCAGAGGTATGATAAAAATAATTCTAGCGGGCAACGCTATCACAGCGAATATCCTGAACTCCTACCTTCGAAACGATCGTCGATATGAGGTGCTTGGGCTCACTGTTGATGATGAGTTCATCGCACAAAGTGGTGTGGAGGGGTTTACGACTGTCGGATTTTCGCAGGTACAGAAGGCTTTCCCACCAGAGAGTTGTCGGGTTATGATGGCGGTTGGCTACCACGATCTCAATCGAGTGCGCGAATCTTTGTTCTTACGTTTGAAAAATTTGGGCTACACCGTGGAAACCTACGTTCATCCAGATGCTCACGTGTATACCGAATACCCATTGGGCGAGGGCTGCGTGGTGCTTCCCTCCACTGTTATCGAACCGGGTGTCCGGGTAGGCGCCAACACCATGGTTTGGTGCAACGTTACCTTAGCGCATCACTGTTGCGTAGCAGAAAACTGCTGGATAGCGGCCGGAACTGTTATTTCGGGTTCGGCTAAGATACAACGCAACTGCTTTGTGGGCGTGAATGCGACGGTGGTTAATGAGGTGAAGGTGGGCGAATACAACATTGTTGGTGCTGCTGCTATGGTTTCTAAAGACACGAAGCCGCATGCTGTTCATTTAGCAAGATCTGCAGAGCCCTTCCGCTATTCATCGGAAGATTATGTGAAGTATTTTGGAGTTTGATATGGATAAGCGTTTGACGGCCATCCTTACTGAAGTCTTCCGGCTGCGGGAATCCGAGATTTATGCCGAATTGGAAAAAGCGGATGTGGGAAGTTGGGACTCCCTGAAGCAAATGGATTTGGTGATGTCTCTGGAAAATGAATTCGGCATCATTCTCACCATTCCCGACATCATCAGGATGGTTTCTATTGCCAGCATCATCGCTGTCCTGAAGGAAAAGGGGGTCGATCTTGCAAATTAAAAACGCGGTTGCTTTAGTTACGGGTGGTGCCAAGGGTCTCGGCCGGGCCATCGCGATGGATTTGCATGAGCGAGGTGCCACGGTGATCGTGGCAGATCGAGATGTTGAAGCTTTAAACTGCTTGCCGGAATATCTGGACCGCTTGGTTTTGGACGTGACACGCCCAGACGAAGCCAAATCCGTATTGGCGGCCATCGTCACCCAACATGGCCGAATAGATATCTTGATTAATAACGCCGGCGTGATTTTTAGCGAGCCCTTCGTCAACATCATGAACCCGGCCGGGATCATGCACGACTATGGCCGTTTCCGCGATTCATTGACCGTAAACCTTGATTCGGTTTTCATCATGGCCTCGGCCGTGGTTGAGCAAATGGTCTTGCGACGGACCAAAGGCGTGATTGTCAATATTAGTTCCATCAGCGCCTGCGGTAATGAAGGGCAAACTGCCTATTCCGCAGCAAAAGCAGGTGTCAATGCCATGACCGTTACCTGGTCCAAGGAATTGGGGCGTTGGGGGATACGCTGTAATGCTATTGCTCCCGGTTTCATTGGCACGGAATCGACCCGTCAAGCACTCAGCGAAGCGGTATTGCAACACATTACGAGCAATACTCCGCTACGCCGCTTGGGCGAAGCCCTCGAAGTCGCGCAGGCGGTCGTAGCCGTGATTGAAAATGATTTCATGAACGGCGTGATATTGAATGTTAATGGTGGCTTGACGATTTGAAATGATTAAGCTGGAAAAAGCGAGTTACGGTGCAGCCTACGCACTTTATCGAGTCAACGAGGGATTTTTCCCCTTGATTGGCTCGGTGTTGCTCGATGAACAAGACGGTATGGTCTATGCCGACCACCCTGTTACACCGTGGCAAGTCTATGTCGAGCACGCTTTTGGATTTGCCCAGATATTCGGCACGCCCGTCCCCGAATTTGAAACCGCCTTGCGGCAATACCTCCTGGAAGACAAACGCTTTGCCGTCAATAAGGTTCGGCTTTATACGCCTAATATGCCCGACTTTCTTTGCTCGGGCGATTACAATTCCCTGCGCTCTTACCGGCAACGTTTCGTTTTTGATCGTGCCAGCAGCCCGCTCCATTCTTTCCATAGTCAAACGTCGAATGTTGAGGTGAAAACCGGCCATGTGGACCAAGCCAATGTCGCTGAGATTGAATGTCAATTCAGTGTTGTTAGGCGATTTTGGCGATCATCTGATGACTTTATTGCCAAGGCCCATGCTGCAGTGGCGTTTTGTAAAGGTCAGCCGGCGGCCATTTGCTATGCTGCGGCTGTTGCCGATAACCGTGCTGAAATCGACGTGCTCACTTTGCCCGAATATCGAAACCTGGGTCTGGGGAAGGTGGTCGTGACGCTGTTCAACAAAAAATGCCTCGACGCTGGCCTGCAACCTCTGTGGGATTGTTTTGTAAATAATTCCGGTTCCATGTCGCTTTGCCAATCGACCGGGTTTGTTCCGGCCGGAGCGCCTTATCCACTTTTTACTATTAACAAATAATTCATTGAACCGATCTTACGCCATGCCAATCCACCATTACAATTTGGGGCTGTTATTAGATGAAGTTTTGGTTGCTCATGCCGCGCGGCCGGCATTGCGTTATCCCGAACGGGAATACAGTTACCTGGAATTAGCACAATGTATAGATGGATTGGCGGCGCTGTTGTCGGCCAAGGGCATGCGTTGCGGTGACGTCATAGCTATCGGCAACACCAAGCGGCCTTTGTCGTATGGCCTAATGCTTGCTGCGCTTCGTATGGGTGTTGTCTATGTCAATATAGACGTCACTTCACCGATAGCACGTACTTCCCGCATTCTTCAAGTCAGCGGCGCGTCTTTGTTGTTTTTCGATGACCCGATCTACCAGACTGGTATGGAAGAATTGGCAAGCACCCAAGGCTGTCCGCTGTTTTTGTTGGCTGAAGACCAATTACCGTTGGGCACGGAATTCGACCGTCAGGAGCAACAACGCCTTTCGCGCTTGGTCGATGGTGCATGCATAGCCTACATCATGTTCACATCCGGATCCACTGGCGTGCCCAAAGGTGTGGCGGTGACCCATCAGAATGTCCTGCATTTTATTTCTTGGGGCCGGGATTTTTTTAGCATCACTGATCAAGATGATTTTGCCAACCTAAGCCCCATGTATTTCGATAATTCCGTTTTTGATTTTTACGTCGGATTGTTCTCGGGTGCCTCTCTGACTCCAGTATGTCGGGAATTGCTGACGAGCCCTTACGAACTAGTGTCTTATGTCGGAAAAATGGGATGCACCATCTGGTTTTCGGTGCCTTCACTTCTCATCTACCTCATGGTGATGAAGGCCTTGACGGCAGTGGGATTGCCAGAGTTGCGCAGTATTGTTTTCGGAGGCGAGGGATATCCCAAGATCGAACTCAAAAAGCTGTATGAGATGTTTGCTAAACAGGCACGGTTGGTAAATGTTTACGGCCCCACTGAGTGCACTTGTATCTGTAGTGCATACTGTTTGAGTGGTGATGATTTTCGGGAATTGGATGGATTGCCGCCTCTCGGTCACCTGAACCCTAACTTTGATCACCGCATCCTTGATGACCAGGAGCAGGATGCGGTGACCGGTGAACTTTGTCTTATCGGCCCCAATGTCGCAGCTGGGTATTTCAACGATCCGGATCGTAGTGCCGCGTCCTTCTTTACCTTGTCCGAGCCCCGGCGTTTCATGAAACGTATGTACCGAACAGGTGATTTCGTACGAGAGGATCAAGGTGTCCTTTATTTCGTCGGGCGTAAGGATAATCAGATAAAGCACATGGGCTATCGTATAGAATTAGAGGAGATAGAGCATGCTTTGATGCAATTCACCCAGGTCAATCAAGCTGCTGTGATTTATCAACGAACTAACGCTGCTTACGGAAAAATTATCGGTATTGTCGCCAGTACAGTAGAGATTGATGAAAAGACATTGTTAGCCGGATTAGCCAACTTAATCCCAGAATATATGATTCCTAGCCGTATAGTAATTATGACCGAACTGCCCAAAAATCCTAATGGTAAAATAGATCGGCAGCAGCTCCATGCTGAGATTGCAAAATAGTGGTAAACACATTGACGCGAGGCCTTCTCGCCTCCTTGACCTTCCCCATTATAATGAATGTTTTTATAATCGTATCTGCGTGAAGGCCAGTAATGCGGCCGGTGCGTTGGTGGTTTTGTTACTTATTTAAATAGCATTCAAGGTGACAAAATTCATCGCTGTACTGGAACTCACGAGGATTTTAGTGTCATTTTGAATGCAAAGTCGAATTAGTAAAACATAGCTATTCGGCGTGATATTTAAACGAACTCACTGACTTTTGATTGGTGAGACTGGCCCCGAGTAATTACAAAGATTGGGTAAAATTTGAAAACTTATTTATTAATTCTGCCTGTTAGTCTGTTGGTCACCTATAGTCAACTTATTGTCAAATGGAGATCAAGTTCTATCGAAAAGGCCATGTCCGAAAATTTTCTACAATATCTTGTGAACTTCTTTGCGGATCCAGTGATTGTGTCTGCATATGCAGCCGCACTCTTTGCGTCTTTTGCTTGGCTGTACGTTATTACAAAGCTCCCCCTGACAGTGGCATTTCCTGTCTATATTGGAGTGACCTTCGCCATGGTTTTGTTCGGCGGATGGCACTTTCTGTCTGAACCTATGTCCGTCACAAAGATTGTTGCTATTCTATTGATATTGTCTGGAATTGTATTGGGGATTAGCGCCGATGCATGAATACTTGCAGCCATGCACTATCGAATGGTGGCTAGCCGATGTCCGCTCATTTTTTGTTGATGCAGCACCAGAGCTTCTGTCTTTGTTTGACACCTACGCAGCGGAAGCCACTTTCGGGCGTCGATATATTTCTTCGGATTTGGAACACCTTCAGTCCGGGGCCAAATTACTTGAGATAGGCGCGGGTTCGCTGCTGCTAAGTTGCCAATTGGTCAGGGAGGGTTTCCAAGTCACAGCCTTAGAACCCATCGGTGCTGGCTTTTCTCATTTTGGCCAGATGCGCCAGATAGTTCTGCGAAGAGCAGTTGCTCTGGGATGTATGCCTCAAATAATGAACGTGGTTGCCGAAGCGCTCACGGAACGCAACTGCTTTGACTACGCATTTTCAATAAATGTGATGGAGCATGTGAATGATGTTGTGAGTGTTGTTGCCAATGTCGGGACTAGCCTGACGGATGGCGCGAGTTATCGTTTCACTTGTCCTAACTATCTTTTTCCGTATGAGCCTCACTTTAACATTCCCACCTTATTTTCCAAGCGGCTTACTGAAAGGGTGCTTGGCCGCAAAATTCATTTCTGCATGAAGATGCCTGACCCCACAGGTACATGGAAGTCACTTAACTGGATAAATGTCGTGCAGGTTGGGAAGATTGCGAGACAGCTACCAGGGCTAAAGGCGACTTTTAATCGATCTTTGCTAGTGACAACACTCGAACGTATTGTTTTTGATACCGATTTCGCGAGTCGTCGCTCACCGGTAATACGAAAACTGCTGTTGTTAATGGTGCGGTTACGAGTGCATCAACTGCTCCAGTTTGTTCCAGCCATACTCCAGCCCATCATTGATTGTAGACTACAAAAAAAATCAGATTAGGGAGTGCATTAATGTCACAGATCGTTAGTGGCGTGAGAGCTATCCTGTCTCACCCCTTCATTTATTCTTTGTTTCAGTCGCTTATGGGACCCCGTAAAACCCGTCAGGATTTCGTTAATAATTTCGTGAAACCATTTTCAGGGATGAAAGTGCTGGACGTGGGGTGCGGTCCAGCCGACATTCTGACCGATTTGCCTGATATAGACTATTGGGGGTTTGATATCAGCGAGGCATACATCAATAAAGCGCGAACAAAATTCGGCATGCGTGGAAGATTCCACTGCAAGCAACTCCAGCTAGAAGACTTGGCGGGGTGTCCATCATTTGATGTCGTTCTTGCTCTCGGGCTGCTGCACCATCTTGATGACGTTGCTGCAAGAAATGTCATGGTGCTTGCCTCAAAGGCTCTCAAGCCTGGTGGGAGGCTTGTGACGATTGATCCGTGTCTAGATCCTTCCCAGAACCCGATTTCCCGCTTTCTCATTCGTAACGATAGGGGGCAGAATGTACGAGATAAAAGGGGGTACGAGGCGATCGCCAGGTCTGTATTTGAATCTCCGCGTGTAGAGGTCCGGCACCAAACGTGGATTCCTTACTCCCACTGCTTTATGGAATGTCAGAAATAAATTAAGCCTCTGGCTGGATCATATATCAAAAAATACGATCCAAATAGGGGAAGCTGGCTTTCTTATTTGCCATGATCGAGTTGAAAATATAAGAAGTAAAAGTCGGTCATCAGGCAATTGTAAAATTGCGATTTCCCGATCTTAAAAAAATGACATACCACAACAAGGTCTAAATCCTTACAGTAACTGTCTTTAATGAAATGCAAAAACTAATAAAAAAAACATGATGTTTGCATGGTACGCTAAGGTGTCCCCCTCTCTTCCTCGCTTAAAATCCATCTAGGAGCTTCTCTTGCAAAGTCTCGTTGATCAATCTCCTGACGTAAATATTCCAACATGGCAAAAGGTCGTCATTTTTTCTATGATAGCCACAGCTTTTCTTACTCTTTGGGCTAGTCTGTATGTCCCTATCAATGATGGTGACATCTGGTTTCACCTGCTCTACGGTAAGGCAATCCTTGCAAATCATACCCTTGCTCCGGATCACACCATCTATAGTTGGACTCCGTCAAGCAACGACACTATCTACTGCGCCTGGTTGGGACAGGTTATTTATTACCTTCTTTACAACTGCTTCGGCAATGTCGGGGTCATCGTGTTACGTTATCTTGCCGCCACAACACTTTTTATAGCTATTCTGCTTCTCTCCCGACAACGGAGTACCTTTTACAACCCCATCACCTGGTTTACGGCTTTGCTTTGCACATTAATTATAAGCCAAGTTGCCCTTGATAAACCTGAGATTCTGACCTTTACGTTCATGGCCTTGATTGTCTGGAACTGGTACAAAATCAAACAGATCAAGCAGCATGTCTTATATCAGATTTATTTATTTCCTTTGTTGATCCTTGTCTGGGTAAACACTCATGGCGGATTCATTTATGGCTGTCTTTTCTTGCTCTGCGTCGGTCTAGGAGAAACCATCAACCAGATTCTATATCAACAAAATGCCTTGCCTAGGAAGATATATTACCATCTGCTCTTGGCTCTTTTTCTTTCTGCCGGATGCACCCTAATCACCCCTTACGGCTATGACTATATCTATCAGTTAGTCATGCAAAATTTTGATAAACAACTGCAAGTTGATATTAGTAAAGTAGACGCATATTTCACTACATTTGAAGTTCTTAACAACCCGCAGTTAACTGTTTTTGCGGATACGGCTATAGCCATTATCCTTCTTGTTTTTGGCATTTCCTTATACAAAAGACAACTCGATTTTGTGCCCATAATAAGCAATCTTGTTTTTGCCTTTCTGTTCACACGATATGCCAGATCAATGTTACCCTGGATTGCCGTGTTCAGTTTATCCATTGTTTATTATTGCTCAGCCGTTTGTTTTATACAAACAAGAAGGAAAGTTCTTTTTTTTGCAATAGTCTCCATGTCGACCTATGTATTATCAGGTTGGTTCTGGCACCACGAGAGACAATTCCCGACCAGAGGGTCGTTATTTGAATTTGGCATAGGTGAACAATTCACTATAGATGAAGAAATTGTTTTCATTAAAAAAAATTATCCAAATACTATTTTGGGGAACACGTATGACCACGGTGCATATATTCTTTGGAATAATTGGCCCCAAACAAAGGTCATGATGGATGCCCGCTACTTCCCTTATAAAAACTGGTTCAAGGAGTGCCTCGCCTTTTACGAGGCAGTAAATGTTGAAACTTTTATCCAGAAATACCCATTTGATGTGATAGCCGTCAAACATAATCATTCTGCGTTAATCCTTTGGTTTCACAAATCGAAAGACTGGAAACTCGTATTTTACGGAAAAAGTGCGGCAATATTTGTGAGAAAATCCTTGATAACTCCAGTGGAAATTACTAGGGGGCAAAATTTAAGCGATATAAAAGAGTTGTCTACAGCAGTGCAGGTCATACATACTTCTATTTTAATCAGGGATTGGCCTGGGGCTGACATCATCCTTAAGACAATTAAGGAAAAATTTTTAAATAAAAGTCAACAAAACGTAATCTCAGGAATTTCCGATATAAAGAATGCTGCCCAGATGTTTGATAAAAATAATTTTTCAGCCTCAATTCGTTACATGGAAATGGCCTTTGAGAAACAAATCTTTGACAATTCTTTGTATGCGGCAGCTCTGATGATGAAAGGGATTGAAAACTGGCAAGATAAACAATGGGCGGAAGCTATAAAGAATACAACAAAGTCACTGCAAATTGAAACATCATTTGCAGCAATTTACAATCTTGTTTTGATGGGGTGGCAAATGGAGACAATGGGACAAAACAAACAGATCTATCTTTCTTCTTTGGCCGATAAAGAAAAAGAAATCGTGACAAATTGGAAAGAAATGCTCTCGCTTCTCGTGCAGAACAAAATAAAATTCCAGAAACAGTATGCACCATTCATTGAAAATGCTAACAAAATATTGAAAGGTGACAAAGATTGCAGTACACAATTTGTTGCACCTAACTATTAATAAATAATGCTCTCGCAAAAAATACCATGAGTAAACTTCCAACATTACCACAACGACAGGATTCAGTCATCTTTAGATAGTTACGAAAATGCTTGCTTAATACCGGCTCCTGCCGCCATGATCGACGTTCAATGCGAGGGTATCAATAACGACCAAACTGGGGAGTCTTTCACTGTTCTAAATAGGACAAATGAGTGGCAATGGATCGCCTGCGGGAGCAATAACAAGCCTATACACACCCAGATTCCTGTCATGTTTAACGATTACAAAAAACCAAAAGGTTATAATGAGTATTGAAAATATCCCATTCAACCAGCCCTTTATGACTGGCAAGGAACTGCACTATATATCCCAAGCACATTTTAATGGAATGTTAGCTGGTGATGGCCCCTTCACCGGAAAATGTCATCAGTGGTTGCAGGAAAAAACAGGAACCCAAACAGCACTGCTCACTCATTCCTGCACTGCTGCTTTAGAAATGGCCGCCATACTCATCGATACTCGCCCCGGCGATGAAATCATTATGCCATCCTTTACCTTTGTTTCCACCGCTAACGCCTTTGTCCTGCGCGGAGGTATCCCTGTATTTATTGATATCCGTGAAGATACTCTCAACCTGGATGAGCGTCTTGTTGAAGCGGCCATAACGCCTCGTACCAAAGCTATTGTGCCGGTACACTATGCTGGGGTATCCTGCGAGATGGATACGATTTTAGAAATTGCCCAGCGCTATCAACTAAAAGTGGTTGAAGATGCAGCCCAAGGGGTTATGTCTTCCTACAAGGGGCTCCCTCTGGGTAGTATTGGTGACTTAGGCACCTATTCATTTCATGAGACCAAAAACGTTATATCTGGCGAAGGTGGTGCCCTGTTAATTAACAATCATAGCATGGCACGGCGCGCGGAAATTATCAGGGAAAAGGGCACGGACCGGGGTCGTTTTTTTCGGGGTGAGGTAGATAAATACACCTGGCAGGAAGCTGGATCCTCATTTCTTCCTGGAGAACTGATTGCCGCATTTCTTTGGGCTCAGCTTGAAGAGGCGGAAACCATTACCACTCAACGGATGACCTGCTGGAACAGGTATCATGAACTCCTTGGTCCACTCGAAAAAACTGGCATCCTGCGGCGTCCGGTAATCCCTACGTACTGCCGGCATAATGCTCATATGTATTACATCCTGCTAGCCCCTGAAATAAATCGCCAAAAACTTTTAAATACCTTGAAACAGCAACAAATTTTCTCGGTCTTCCACTATGTGCCTCTTCATTCTTCGCCTGGGGGACAACGCTATGGCAGAGCACATAGCTCACTCGAGATAACCGTCGACCTGGCCAATCGTTTGCTGAGATTGCCCTTATGGATTGGATTGAACACCGAACAACAGAAAAGAGTCGTCCAAAGCATCGCCCATGCTATATCTGCTTGCTATTGACAGCATTACTGAATGAAAGGATTGACCAAGGGTGACATTTTTTGTCACCAACTGACAATTTGGGGCTATTCTAAGAACTTTTTTGGGCCATAATGAGCAGATTTCCCCTTGTCGTTGCAATTTTACCCCGGTAACGGCTTAAATTTACACATTTAATTTTATGCCATTTAATAATGGCATAAAATATGGATGAGTGATTAACAAGCAATGGACGATAGTCCACCAATTGAATCCTTAGCCATACCCCAGAGGAGGGGAACAATCATGATGAAAAAATTGAAAAAATTACACAAAAACAGCCAAGGCTTCACCCTGGTGGAGTTGATGATCGTTGTGGCCATCATCGGGATCCTAGCCGCCATAGCCATCCCGCAATTTGCGGCGTATCGGATTCGCGGATACAATGCCTCTGCACAAAGCGACGTCCGTAATGTGAACACCTCAGAAGCCGCTTTATTTGCAGATTGGCAGCGATACGGGGTAACCTATACAACTGCAGGTAATGGTTTCACCCCAGCAGGTTTCGCTTCCACCGCAGCAGGTGTTTTGGCTATAGGCGGAGATAACAATGGTGATGGCATTGCCACCTTGGATTCAAGTGCCACTCCTCGTGGTGTGCAAATTGGCGTAGGTAATGGCGTTATAGTAATTGCCAATACTGATGTCGCAGTCCTTGCAGCAACACCAACAACCGCCTTTGTTAGCGCATCCAAGCATACCCAAGGAGATACAACTTTTGGTGTTTCTAGTGCTTCTACAAGTGTCTATCAAAACCCAACTCTTTTGGGAGTAGGAAACGGATTGGCAATCGCTTCCTTTACTGTAGCAGCTTCTGCTACCGTTGACAATTTTGCTACTGCAGCAACCTGGATTAAAAAATAATTTTTTCACAATTATATTTCAATAAAAGAGGCGCTGTCTTGAGACAACGCCTCTTTTTGTTGTACTTATTGTACAGCGGTATCATCATATTACATATTATTTCTAATCACCCTTGCCGACCTTCCTTTACCATGCAGAAAGGTGAGATCCTCGGGTTCATTGATGCCTTTTCCTTTTTCATACAAAAAAAATGATATTTCGGCATGATAACCTTTGAGAACGTCTCTAAAAAATATAGCAAGGCACTCTTCCGACCAGCACCGACGGCATTGCAAAATGTCTCCTTCTCCTTAAAGCAGGGACAGACCCTCGGGCTCATCGGTGCCAACGGTGCAGGTAAATCAACCTCGATCCGGCTAATAATGGATTTCATTCGCCCGGACAAAGGGACCATTCGCCTCTTTGATCGGCCCGCTTCCGATCTCAGCCAACGCAACCAAATCGGTTACCTGCCGGAAACGGCCAATTTTCCAGCGAACCTGACCGTTCTCGACCTACTTCGTTTCACTGGCACTACCTGCGATATGCTGCCAAAAATATGCAAAGAACGGAGTGAACAACTGCTGCAGGAGCTGGGGCTGTGGGAGGCCCGACGTAACCCCCTGAGAACTTATTCCAAGGGGATGCAGCAGCGGGCCAACTTCGCTCTTGCCTTGTTGAACGATCCGCAACTGCTCATTCTGGACGAACCGATGAGTGGCCTCGACCCTCTAGGACGTGGTCAAATCATTGAACTTATCCAGCGACTAAAGGAACTGGGTAAGACCACCCTGTTCTGCTCCCATATCCTTGGCGATGTTGATCGGCTGGTGGATCAACTGCTAGTCCTGCACAAAGGTCAGACCCTCTTTTACGGTACGCCTGACACCCTGCTTGCAGAGGAAGGCGAACCTGATATAGAAACAGCCTTCATCTCACTGGTCAATCGCCATTTGGGTAAACACTATGCTGCGTAAAATCTGGAGCCTGGCGCAACTGGTCATTATCGACGGCCTCAGACGTCATGCCTTAATGGGGTTGATCCTCCTGGCTTTTGGTCTTGAGGCTGGTGGTCTCCTCTTCTTTGATTTCATCCCTCGCGACATTGGCAGAGCCTCAGCCGATTTCACCCTCTCGGTCGGTTGGCTCACCGGTTTTCTTTTTCTCCTCTTTCATGCGGTCCAAGTCATGGCCTGGGACGAGGAACGACGAACCATCCATACCTTGCTGGCTCGTCCCATCTCGCGGACGCAGTATGTCCTTGGCGTTTTCCTTGGCCTGGCAACCTTGCTGCTTCTTTTGAACGGCATTCTCGGCCTGCTCGGCTACGGAATCCTCGGTATTATTCAAAATTCAGTCAAGCTTGTCTATTTTCCCCATTTATCACTTCTGCATTACATACTCTCTTGGAGTGGGCTGTTCTGCATGGAACTGATGATACTCTCGGTCATCCTTCTTTTTTCCGGTCTGGTACGAGGTGGCTTTCCAGTTCTGCTCCTTACCGTTTCTTACTACTTCATCTGCACCGGACTGCCGGTGGTACGAGATGCTTTTTTAACCCGTACAGCCGATGCTGAAAATGCCTATAACCCCCTTCTTCAATGGATGACCGCTGTCTTTCCCGATTTCAATCGTTTTGATTTCAAGGCGCTTGTCACCAGTGAACAGTCTGGAGTATTACTCCAGCATCTCTCAACCGACCTGCTGTTGATGATTTTATACCTGATAACTATCCTCTGGTCAGCTTCCATTGTCTATCAACATCGGGACCTGCAATGAGACGAGTGTCTGCCGCCTTTTTGCTCCCGGCTTTTGTGGCCTACTGCCTGGTTTTTCTTGTGCAGGAAAAATTGTTCAAAGAGACAGTATCGTACCTGCAACCTGTTCCTTCCTCGCAATTTCTCCGGGCCACCACCGGTTATTTCCATCAACTTATGGCGGAAATCCTTTTCGTGCAATCCGCGGTGTTCCTGGGAGGCGTTAAAACCGGTACTGATCCGCAATCATACTCGCGGGTTTTGGCCTACAACTATCAACAAATCACCTCGCTCTATCCGCAATTCAACGATCCCTACTACTATAGCCAATCATATCTCCCTGCCGTTTCCCCCGAGCTTGCCCATATCACTAATGACATCCTGGCAATAGGGCGAAAAGCCTATCCTGAGAATCTGATCTATCCTTTTTTTCAGGGATTCAATCTCTTTCGTTTTCTTGAGGAACCGATTAAAGCCGCTGATGTCTTTCGGGAGGCCAGCATGCTGCCGGAAGCTCCACCCATGTTTGCTCATCTGGCTGTCATACTCACCGCGCAAGGGGGACAACTGCAAGCCGGAATTATTACTCTATTAGCAATGATTAAGAGCACTGATGACGAAGCACTGAAAAATAAATACCAGGAAGAAATGGAAATGTTCAAGTCTGCGCTCAAGGTTCAGGAGGCGACAGAGGCCTTCTATGCAACGCATCAGCGTTATCCTGATTCGCTCAATGAACTGGTTCCCGAATTTCTTCTCGTCCTACCCTCTTTCGGGCAATCATTCGAACTCACCTGGAAAGCACCGGTCGTAGGTTTAAAAAGACCTGATATAAGATAACGTAAGCTTTATTAGGGTTTCCTGCGTTGCCTGGGAATCTACCCCTCAAAACTATTGGTCCCCATAGTTATCTTGTCACTTCCCAGAGGTTGGGCTAAGAACAGCGGTGCCCAACAAATCGACAGCGAGCCGCATCTTGAAAAACGGATCTTCGCAACAACACAAAACGCTTGAAACAATCACCTGGCAGACCATGGCCATCGGTACGGTTTTGGACGCCCTGCAGACCAGTGAGGCTGGGCTGTCGTTGAGCCAGGCACAGGAACGGTTGCAAATCTATGGCCCCAATCAGATCAGAAAAACGCAGAAGGATGGTGTGCTTCGGCTCCTCTGGCGGCAGATCAACAATTCACTGATCTGGGTGCTGCTTGGTTCAGGGCTGCTGGCGGTAGTGCTGGGTAAAATGACCGACGGCTTGGTGGTGCTCGCGGTAGTGCTGATCAACGCCGTTATCGGTTTCATCCAGGAGTTCAAGGCGGGAAGAGCCATCGAGGCTCTCTCCGACATGGTCGTGCAAAACACCACGGTCATCCGGGAGGGTAAAAGCGTCACAGTTGCCGTTGTCGACCTCGTGCCTGGTGATGTGGTCCTGTTGAATGCGGGTGATGGCGTGCCGGCGGATATGCGGCTGGTGGCCCTCAAAAATCTGCAGGTGGAAGAAGCGGCCTTGACCGGCGAATCGTTGCCGGTTACGAAAAGTACAGCCTCTGTCGGTCCCGAGGCCGTACTCGGCGATCGAATCTGTATGGTCTACAGCGGTACTCTGGTCACCTCGGGTACGGCCACGGCGGTGGTCACCGGCACCGGTGCGAGTACCGAGCTAGGCCGTATCTCCGACATGCTTGACAGTACCGTTGATCTCGACACTCCGCTTACTAAACAACTGGCTGAGGTCAGTAAATACATCACCATCGGCATTCTGCTCATCTCGGCAATTATTCTCACCATCGGCGTCAAACGAGCCCTTGATCAGGCCATCCCCTTGGGCCTTGCTCTGAAAGACACGCTTGTTTTCGCGATAGCACTTGCGGTCGGGGCCATCCCCGAGGGTCTGCCGGCTGTGGTGACCATTGCTCTGGCGATCGGGGTTCAGCGGATGGCACGCAGAAACGCCATCGTCCGGCGCTTGCCAGCGGTCGAGACCCTGGGCAGCACCACGGTGATCTGTTCCGATAAAACAGGAACCCTGACCTGTAATGAGATGACGGTCACCGAGCTCATGACCGGACAAGGGCGATACCAGTTGAGCGGTACCGGTTACGATCCGGTCGGGTCCTTCACCGTGGATGGCCAGATCGTGGCGCAGCTACCTGCGGATCTTCGCGATCTGCTGGTTAAGGCCGTCCTCTGCAATACCGCTACCCTGTCTGATGATAGCTCGGGCCCCCGTATCACCG
>CAZSIJ010000039.1:0-36058 GCA_964607065.1 uncultured Desulfobulbus sp.
TTTCCGGGAGGCCAATTCCAAACATGGGTAGGTACCAGAACAAAGTTTGAGGGTGGACGGTTAGCTTGCTGATGAAAGGAGGCAACCTTACGGGATTAGGTCCGTACTGTCAAGCGGTGGTGGTTGGTGCAGGACAAACAGTAAGTGTAGTTTTGAAAACCTTGAAAACACTATATAAACACGAGAATTGTGACAAGACATTTGAATGCTCTCTCTTAAGCATCAGAAGCTCCTTCCTCATCGGATCCGTTTGTTATGAGACAGGTACTGAGTAATAAGTATCCAATTTTGCAGAAGATGGAAGTCTCATGATTTAATTAATTATACCGAGGCTAACAGTCTGATATTTAAAAAATTTATAGAGTGGCAGTCTGCAATATTTATAAATATAGGTAAATATTAACCAACCTGTGGTTGGAGAATTGTGGTGATCAAATGAATCCAATTATATTAATATCTTGAAAATAAAGAACTAATTACCAAGCACTATCCAAACTTCTAACCTGGCACTCTAAGTGCATGTTCAATAACACTCCTTCTCTCCTCCTTCCCGGCTTGTTTCTTTTAGGAATAAGCCGGTTTTTTTTTAGAAAAAAATAAGAGCGCCTTGTACGCTTTAACAAGTAACGATCACGTTGTTAGACTCAGCAGAATTAACTCTATCATCTCAATAATCGAAACATGACAAAACCATCGACTCAAGCAAATTCCGCTCCGCTCCCAGACGACTCGTCCGATTACTTCCGTTTCCACTTGCCACATATTCATCTTGGCTCGGTCTTCGGAGATAATTGGTTTTCACTCAAGGCCGAGGCTTTTGCTCGATTTTTCGGGACTCCTGTTTTCCTGGTTACTCAGACAGTAATAGTTGCAATCTGGATTGGATTGAACGCCTTTGGATTCACTAAGTTCGATGTTTATCCCTTTATTTTGCTCAATCTCGCTTTTAGTCTCCAGGCAGCGTATGCTGCACCCTTGATCTTGCTTGCACAAACACGACAAGCAGACCGCGATAAGGCGCACGCCGATGCCGATGCACAACACAGAGAATTTTTGGCCATTGCGAGTGCACAGCGCCAAGAACTTGCGGTGCAACAGACCGAACAGTTAATGGTACTACTCCGACAAAACACAGAACTAACCCAGCTCGTGAAAGATTTAAGTCAACGAATTGAAAAACTTACTATAGAAATGCATTGTAAAGTTGTTTCAAGTACAAGCGGTACAAAATAATAGACTCCAACATCGATTGAGGTGGATGCCGAGAATCAATACATCTGTTGATATTGCATTTGACGATACAACCACGGAGTGGTAAATTTTATCATCTTTAAACTTATGGAGGAACGCCATGCTTGAAGGACTTTTTCAACCCATGCATATGCTTGTTGTCCTAGGGATCGTTCTGATTATCTGGGGACCAGGCAAGCTACCAGAACTCGGAGAAGGGCTTGGAAAGAGCATCAAAGCTTTTAAGAAGGTAATGACTGACGAATTAAATCCGGAAGCCACCATCGAACACAAAGACGAAAAGAAGAATTAATTCCTTAGATATTATTTGTAATAGAACAACGAAAGAAACACGGATTGTGACAAGATACACAATCCGTGTTTTGTTTATTTCGTAACTCTAGAAACATTAGCCTCTCTCCTTAACCTACTGGCTCTATGAGAAATTTTTTCAAACAATTTTTTCGTATCAAAGATACTCCACATAAAATTGCGGCTGGTGCTGCTACTGGAATTTTCCTCGGAGTTCTCCCTGGCCCGGGGGTGGCAGCAAGTTTGGTGGCAGCTTCGATTTTCAGATTTAATCGATTGGCGGCAATAGCAGGTGCTGTGGCAACAAATCATTGGACTACGATATTTATGCTCCCTTTAGCCGCCGCCGTGGGATGTTTTATTCTTGGAGTAAACAGGACAGGTCTTATTGAACAATTCAACCTTATTTATAGCCTTGGATTTAAGTTCTTATTCACCCAGGAAATTCTATTTGATATTGTATTACCATTAACTATCGGGTTTGTTGTGGTGTCTGGAGCAATAGCTTTGTGTTGTTATGTAATTACATTTTCTCTAATCAAAATACGCGAATAAGCGGTCGTAATTTAGACACTTAGTTGTCCTCGTGAGTCATGTCCATTCTCCTCGCACTGACGAATAAACGCCATTCAGTCAACTGACATATCCCCCCCCGTTCGCTTCCCATCTCATTGCTATATTAGATTATTTTTCATTAAGCGGATCATTTTAAATTCTCGAGCCCACTTCTGGCGAAATACTGCCTCTAAAAAACAGAAAGGAAATTGAGTATGGTAGAAAGTTGCAGTGGTAGCGTCGATGTTGGTTTTGCCGCATTGAATTATGGTCAGGCTGCTTTTCTTGGGGTGATTCAAGGTATCACAGAACTCCTTCCGATTTCATCAACCGCACACATGCGTATTGTTCCTGCGCTCATGGGTTGGCCTGACCCCGGCTCCGCTTTTTCGGCGGCCATGCAACTCGCCGCCTTGTTCGCGGTCGTCAGCTATTTTGCTTCAGACATTCGTGGTCTTATGAGCTCCACCGTCAAAGCAGTTGCCCGCCGCGACTTTCACGATTCATCCTTTCGGTTCACGTTGGGTGTAGTATTGGGCACGATCCCCATAATCATTGTGGGCATTGCCCTGACGCCGGTACTTAATCAATGCAATTCGCCATTGAGATCTTTATCCGTAATAGGGTTCTCGTCGCTTGGAATGGCAGTATTACTTGCATTGGCTGAGATTCTTTCAAAACATAAACGCAACTTTGCGGGCGTACGGTTGATTGATGCAATACTCGTAGGGATTGCCCAGGCAGGAGCTCTTATTCCAGGAGTATCACGTTCAGGCTCAACTTTTACTGCTGCAATGTTTCTGGGATTCAAACGCGAAGATGCGGCACGCTTTTCATTCCTGCTTGGTATTCCTGCAATTACTCTTGCTGGACTCAAAGAGCTTTGGGTATTAGCGCACCTCCATCTGAGCTTGCATGTATGGTCAGTACTCGGCATCGGGCTTATAACTGGGTCTATCTCAGCGTTCTTTGCTATATGGGGACTGCTCAAGATTTTGGAGCGTATGAATTCCTGGCCGTTTATTCTTTATCGTGCGGCCCTCGGCATTTTCTTGCTCGTTAAGTACTGATGACCTGCTCGGTTTATTGTACCAGGTTTTGAGTTAGTCTCTCAGTGAGTTGTACTGATACAAATGGCCGTTTAAAATCCATTGGGAGGAAACTGGGGACAGAGCCCGATTTTCGTATTGTTCCGGGGGCGAGTTGAAGCACTAAACCAAAAGCTGTTGGCCTGGTTACCGAGCATCTGCGATCACGAATTTTGAATTTCCCCCCAACTTATTTCGTTTCCATCTACTTAGCGTGCTTTATTTCCAGTTTTCTGAGACGGTCCCTAAAGAAAATCTAAACGCGAATTTCTGTCGTAGAAAAGACCCGTTGGCTCCTGTTGAGTATCTTTTCGGGTCAACTTTTCAAAGAACATTTTTTTAAACTTGGCACCGATCTGTGCTCTAATACGCTTAACAAGCCTCCTGTTTACTCCTAATAAGGAAACTGATGGATACCTTTGTTCTCTATGCTGTTGCCGGGATTTGCCTGGCCGGGTCGTTTTTTAAAAACAGGGAAAAGACAGCTCTTGTGCTTAGAAAAGTGTTTAAGGCCTTTGAGGGCATCTTGCCGCAGTTATGCATAGTTCTGCTGCTGGTCGCGATTGCGCTTGCAGTTCTGGACACCGCTACGGTTTCACGCGTTATCGGTAAGGACTCCGGCACATTTGGTGTGTTTATCGCTGCTGTTATCGGCTCGATTACACTCATTCCAGGATTCGTCGCTTTTCCGGCCGCTGCCGCCCTTCTCCAGAATGGGGCGGGGACAGTGCAGATAGCGGCTTTTGTCTCAACCTTGATGATGGTGGGGGTAGTAACCCTTCCCCTGGAAATTCAATATTTGGGAAAACGCACCGCCTTGCTCCGCAATGGCGCAGCTTTCCTCTTTTCCTTTATTGTGGCCTTTTTTGTGGGATGGGTGGTGGGCTTATGAAAACTGTTTTTCGCCGTTATGTTGCGGTACTAGGCGTTGCCCTGCTATTTATTGGTTTTCTCTGCACCTTTCCGGTCTATCAAAATAAAGCGATCGGGATATTGATGTTCCAAGCGGAAACCATGCTCATGGTTATCCCTCCCATTTTTGTTTTGCTCGGTCTGCTTGATGTTTGGGTCCCGCGGGAACAAATGATGCGGTTTATGGGGCCTGGCTCCGGTGCCAAAGGTGTGCTGCTGGCCTTCCTTTTCGGCTCTTTTGCCGCTGGTCCCCTGTATGGGGCCTTTCCGGTGGCGGCAGTGCTCATGAAAAAGGGAACCAGCTTCAATAATATCCTTATTTTCATCGGTGCCTGGTCAACGACCAAAATACCGATGTTGCTTTTCGAGAGTGCCGCCCTCGGCACGCGTTTTACCTTGGCACGCCTGGTTATCGACATTGTCGGGATTGCACTCATAGCTGTTGCCATTAAGGCATCAATCTCGCAAAAAGAAATTGATGCCCTCTATGCAAAAGCTGCCATGGTATTGTGATAGATCAGGTATAAACCATGCAGAACAAGGCACTACACATGTGTTTCCCAACAGTCATCACCAGATTTACATAGTTTTTTACTCCATGGTAACGAGTACAAAGTTTCATATGATTTCTGCAGCCAACCAGAGGGTGTTATGATCCTCCGCTAACAACTTTTCCTTATAAGGACGGGACGGCCCAAAACAGTCTCTGCTTGAAAAAAACGACCGCTGTGATAGCTTGCGGTTTCGAAACAGCATCCTGCTTACAATTTCCTGACCTTCATTTCATTAACGACGAATTATGCCTGCAAAAATTATCAGCGGTATCGAAACAGCCAAGGCTATCCGCGAAGAAATAGCCGCTGAGGTTGTGAATCTCAAGCAACTGCACGGTCTCACCCCGGGCCTGGTGACCATCCTGGTCGGCGAAGATCCGGCCTCCGAGTCTTATGTAGCGGCAAAGAACAAAACTGCCCATGCACTGGGTATCCATTCCGAGCAAGTGACCCTACCTTCGGAAACCAGCGAGTCAGAACTGCTGCAGATCGTCAGCGAATATAACTGCAATTCCGCTATCCACGGCATATTGGTACAATTGCCGCTGCCCCGCCATATCAACGAGGCCAACGTTCTTTTTGCCATCGATCCGGCCAAAGATGTTGACGGTTTTCATCCGGTCAATGTCGGCAAAATGATGCTGGGCGAGCAATGCTTTCTGCCCTGCACCCCGAACGGCATCCTCGAACTGCTGCAGCGTTCGGGAATCGAAACCTCCGGGGCTGAGGTGGTGGTGGTCGGCCGCTCTAACATAGTCGGTAAACCTATCGCCAATCTCATGTTGCAGAAACGTCCCGGTGGCAACGCCACAGTTACGGTCTGTCATACCCGTACCAAGGATATTGTTTATCACACCCGTAGGGCGGATATACTGATTGTCGCAGCTGGCGTGGCCAAAATGATTAAGGCTGATCAGATCAAAGAAGGAGCCGTGATTATCGATGTAGGAGTTAACCGCATCGGACAGGCAGCCAGCGGCAAGGCTATCTTGGCTGGAGATGTCGATTTTACAGATGTGGTTACTAAGGCTTCGGCTATCACACCTGTGCCCGGCGGAGTTGGACCGATGACCATCACCATGTTGATGAAAAATACCCTGCAAGCCGCGAAGCAAGCGGCAGGGATTGGATGAAATGTACTGCGGGGAGGTGTGATGACCGAACATAAACAAACATGCAATACCTGTGGCGGTAGCGGCGAAATTGGTTTTTTTCAGGGCGAAAGCCGCTTCTTCATAACGAAAGAAGAATGTCCGGCCTGCTACGGCTTCGGTTATGTGATTGAAGACGAAGAGTCGGGCAAGGAAACGGGGGAATCAGCTGCAACAAGCAATGGGAAAGGGGAGGGCGACGAATGAATACCACCGATCTATGGGATGAACTGGGATCACTAGAAGACGATCAGGCCTATCAGATATTGACGCAGTTGTTTGCTCGTTATGAACAGCGTCGGGAAAAGAACCCCGCAGACCCTGAAGCTGAATCTTTTTTTCAGGCCCTTGCCGTCATTATTAATCAAGTCCAATCGTGCAATGTTAACCGTCGCTAAATGTTGGCGGGTGAGAACATTTGGCCAATTCCTATCTCCCTATTTCTCAAACTTCAGTTCCAGCCATTCATCAAGAATTGGCTGAAAATATTTCCACTTGCTTCAGCTGCCTCATTTCTCCAAAGTATATCTATCCCCTTAGAGTGTATCCAACAACACTCTAAGGGGATAGATATGGCGGGGGCACACAATGAACGATAAGGCAAGTATCTTGCCGAATAGGTGCGCATTCTCATGAAACTTTAAGAGATTTTCCGTCAATGACCTTGAGAGCCAGACAGTCAAAAAGAGCACGGTCTACCTGATACGATGCCTCTCTGCGTTTCACGATGCGCCAGCAGCCACTTTGGAACACACCCTGCGTGGTGATTCCCTCAACAAGTCCAGCAGAGCCGTCCAGTATGTCAACGAGTTGTCGATCATGGCCCAGGATAACAGGTTTGATGCCGGGACTGGCAATGATGGTCACAGGTTCCACAATTAGATTTGCCAGATCGTGGGCAACAGCAGACTCCACGACGCTTGGCCTACTTTGGAGCTGAATTATCCGCGCCCTGGTGTCCGGGCCAACAGTGCCCTTGGTTGAGCTGATCAGGTCGAGCAGGTGATCGCGAACTTCGTTCAATTCCCCGGCTTCATTGAGATTTTCAAGTCCTGGATAGATTGTAAGAGCCTTTGCTAACAGAGAAACCTCACGGAGATAATTGCTGCGCTGGTTTTCCGGAACAAGATACATGGCAATTATTCTGACCGGCAAACCATCAGGAGCACCATAATCAATCCCTGTTGGGCTCCATCCGATAACACAGATGAGGTCTTCATTGAATGAAACCCGTGCATCCGGGCAGGCCCAACCTTTGCCCAGCGCTGTTTTGGTGGTCGATTCTTTGGCCATGATCCGCTCGGCCACATCGGTTCCTGCCGGTAGTGATGGTATAGCCTCAAGGATGTGCGCCAGGTACCGCAGCGAATCTTCTTTGTCGTTGTCCGGGAGCTCGATCAGTCTTCCTTCTTGCAGTGCGTCCAGTAAGCTATCCATGGTCAATTATCTCCATAACGGTTGAAGAACCAAATTTTTACAAAGTGGGTCAATATGCCGTAGGTTGCGAGAAAACCGGCAATCCAGGCCCAGTAAATGGCGGGCAGCGGGACCATGCCGAGTGCGTCCGCAAAGGGCGAATAGGGCAGCCAGCCAGCCACGGCCATAATAACCAGAGTGGTCAACGTCAGGTGCAGGGAGGGGCGGCTACCGAAGAACGGAGTGCGCCGCGTCCTGATAATATGCACAATCATGGTCTGGGTCAAAAGCGATTCCACGAACCAGCCGGTCTGAAACAGACGGGCGTGCAACTCCTGCTGGGCCGCGCTGGTACCCGGATCGCTGAACGCGCTACAGCCGAAGAAGTACCACATCAGCGCAAAGGTGGCATAATCAAAGATTGAGCTCATCGGTCCGATAAAGAGCATGAACCGTTTGATGTTCTCGACGTTCCACTTGAGCGGCTTGAGGATAAGTTCTTCGTCCACCCTGTCGGTGGGAATGCCGGTCTGTGAGAAATCATAAAGAAGATTGTTGGTCAAAATCTGCACTGACTGCATCGGCAGGAACGGAAGCAGGTAGCTGGCGCCGACGACGCTGAACATGTTACCGAAATTGGAGCTCGCCCCCATGCGGATATATTTGATGATATTGGCGAAGACCCGACGGCCTTCCATGATCCCTTCTTCGAGGACCAGCAGGCTTTTTTCCAGCAACACGATGTCCGCGGTTTCCTTGGCAACATCCACGGCCGAGTCGACGGAAATCCCAACATCGGCGGCCTTGAGGGCGGGCGTATCGTTGATCCCGTCCCCCATGAAGCCCACTACATGGCCGGCCTTGCGTAGGGCGCGAACAATTTGTTCCTTCTGGGCCGGGCTGAGTTTGACGAAGATATCCTCCTCCAACACCAGTTGGCTGAATTCCTGCGGGTTGAGCTCGGCCAACTCCGCCCCGGTCACCACCCGCTCTGCCCTCAATCCGACATTCGTGCAGACCCTTTGCGTGACCAGACCGTTATCGCCGGTTAGTACCTTGACTCGGACCCCGGCATTATGGAGAAGCTCCAGTGCTTCGGTGGCCGAAGCCTTAGGTGGATCGAAGAAGGCGACATAGCCCATGAGAATGAGTTCGGATTCGTCCTTGACCGAGAAATTGGTCTTTTGCTGAGAAAACTCGCGGTAGGCGATGGCCAGGACGCGGAAGCCGTCCCTGTTGAGGCTGTCGACCTCCTCGAAAAGATTGTCCCGGATCATCTCGATCAGGGGGTACACTTCGTCGCCAATGGTGTAGTGGCTGCAGCAGTCGTAGACTTCCTCTACCGCGCCTTTGCAGATCAGCACATGGTCGCCATCGTAATCCACGACCACTGACATGCGGCGGCGCTGAAAGTCGAACGGCAGCTCGTCCACCAGCCGGCATATCTCAACATCCAGGTCGCTATGGTCGAGAATGGCGCGGTCTATCAGGTTGCGTAGACCGGTCTGGTAATGGCTGTTGAGATAGGCATAGCTCAAGACGTCATCACTGGTATGCCCGGTGATATCAACATACCGTTCGAGCACAACCTGGTCCTGGGTAAGGGTGCCGGTTTTGTCCGTGCACAGGATATCGATAGCCCCGAAGTTTTGGATGGAGGGGAGCCGCTTGATGATCACCTTTTTAGCGGCCATGGCCAGCGCCCCTTTGGCCAGGTTCACGGTGACTATCATGGGGAGCATTTCCGGGGTAAGGCCTACGGCAATGGAAAGGGCGAACAGCAGGGCCTCGCCCCAGTTCCCCTTGGTCATGCCCACAATGAAAAATACCGCACAGGTCATGACCAGCATGAAACGGATCATAAGCCAGGTGAAGGAACGCACGCCGATGTCGAAACTGGTTTTTTCGCGCTCTTCGCCAAGACTTTTGAAAATAGAGCCGAACAATGTCCGCGTCCCGGTGTTCACCACCACGCCTCGAGCAGAACCGCTAGTTACGCTGCTGCCGAGATAGCAGGCGTTTGCCAGTTCCCATGCGCTCTGACCCTGAACTTCGCCAGTATAGGCGGTCTTCTCCACGGGCATGGATTCACCGGTCAAGGAAGACTGGCTCAAGAAGAAATCTTTGGCGATCAGAAGCCGCAGATCGGCTGGCACGATGGAGCCGGCATGCAGTAGAACGATATCACCAGGAACTACGTCCGTAATCTTTATTTCGGTCTCTTTTCCGTCGCGTAAGACCAGTGCACGCGATTGCACACGTTTGCCGAGGGTCTCGACCGCCTGGCTGGATCTGCGGTCCAGAATATAGGAAAGCCCAACGCTGAGAACGACCATGGCACCAACAATGACCGCCGATTTGACCTCACCGATTATCCCGGCAATACCGGCGATCACCAACAGTTGAATCACCAGAGGGCTCTTGCAGCGGCGGAAGATGTCACCCCAGAAGCCAAGTTGCTGAGCGTGGGCCAGTTCGTTTGCACCGTATTCCTCCAGGCGCCGCTCGGCTTCTTCGGCAGACAACCCTTTGGGCGTTGAATATAACGCCTTGATCGCCTCCTTTACGGAAACCGCGCAGATTTCAACCATACGGCGTTCATGTTCGCTTGCATCTGCACCATTATGAAGAGCGGATTGAGCGTCAGAACGACTGAAAAATTTAATTAAAAACTTAAACATATGTGCAAATCTCCTTCCGTTTCAGGACAGACCAAGAGAAGCAACGGCAAGTGCCGCAGACTTCTAAAATCTGGCCTAACGTAATAATATTTGGAAGTGAAATCCGACTCTGGATTCCTTGCTTCAGGTTGTTTCCCGCAAATTGCAGCAAACCACACCCAAAGCAGGTCCAGTTAATGAGGAAGGGGCTTTTGGGTGCTTACTGCTGGAATTGCGGGCTGCATAAGTGATAATCGCTACTATGACTGTCCAATTTGAGAAATGACTCCCTTTCTGTTTAAGGTTGAGCAAATAAAAAAAGGCCATGGTGGAAACCATGGCCCTGAATATACCGGCTTGATTCCCCACTCGTAGGTTTTCGGCAGTGCACAACGTAGGTTCAAAACAAAAGAACCAGCTACCTTAAGTCAAGCCTTAATCCGGCAAGACCTGGTCTGCCCGTTGGCGTCTTTCGACGTTTCTGGACAGTAGCCTGTGTTTGTGCAAACGCCTCATTCTAACGAGGAACAGCTAACATTTATATCTTGTTCGAGGCAATTAGCAACTTGTTTTTTTGCATGTCAGCAAAAAAAAACAATTATTTGCAGCGCCTCCCACTACGAACAAATTGTGCTATCAAACATAATAATTCAATTTGCTTACTATTGTTGGGTTCTGCAAGATTCAGGTGTCGGTAGAAAGGGTGGCGAATGTTGCTGCGGCACAACGTGGTGGTCTATCATGGCGGCAAGACCGTCTACGAATGTCTTGCCATTAAAATTGCGGCAACTAAATTATTATCAACTCGATAATCTCAGCAACATACAACTCATGAAAACTCTGGTGTCTCCGACCGTGAAGGTCAGAGACGCCAGAGCCCGTCTACAACACAATCACTACATGGAACGCCGGTACTGACCGCCCACCTCATACAAGGCCGATGTGATCTGACCCAGGGAGCAGACTCTGACAGCATCGATCAACACGGCAAAGACATTGCCGTTATTGATCACCGTCTGTTTGAGTTGTTCAAGCATCGGGCCGGCAGCTTCTGTATTCCTGGATTGAAAATCACGCAACCGTTTAATCTGGCCTTCCTTTTCCTCTTCCGTCGAGCGGGCTAGTTCGATTTCGATCGGCACATCGCCTTTGGGGTTACGGAAGGTGTTCACTCCCATGATTGGGTAGGACCCATCGTGCTTCTTGTACTCGTAATAGAGAGATTCCTCCTGAATCCGGCTGCGCTGATACCCGGTTTCCATGGCACCCAGTACGCCGCCGCGGGAGGCAATGGCATCAAACTCCTTAAGTACCGCTTCCTCCACCAGGTCGGTGAGTTCGTCGATAATAAAAGATCCCTGATTGGGATTTTCGTTCATGGCCAGGCCCCACTCACGGTTGATAATGAGCTGGATTGCCATGGCACGGCGGACTGAATCTTCAGTTGGGGTGGTAATCGCTTCGTCGTACGCATTGGTGTGCAGGCTGTTGCAGTTGTCGTAGATGGCGATCAGGGCCTGCAGGGTGGTGCGGATATCGTTAAAGGACATCTCCTGGGCGTGGAGGGAGCGGCCCGAAGTTTGGATATGATATTTCAGTTTCTGTGAGCGCTCGTTGGCACCGTACTTATTCTTCATGGCCACGGCCCAGATGCGGCGGGCGACTCGGCCGATCACCGTATATTCAGGGTCCATGCCGCTGGAGAAGAAAAAGGAGAGGTTTGGCGCAAAGTCGTCAATTTGCATGCCTCGAGCCAGATAGGCTTCGACATAGGTGAAACCGTTGGCCAACGTAAAGGCCAACTGGGAAATTGGGTTTGCCCCGGCCTCGGCAATATGGTAGCCGGAAATAGAGACTGAATAGAAATTCCTGACGAGGTTATGGACAAAGTATTCCTGGATGTCGCCCATCATCTTCAAGGCAAATTCCGTGGAAAAAATGCAGGTATTCTGGCCCTGATCTTCTTTGAGGATGTCAGCCTGCACCGTGCCACGAACATTGGAAAAGACCCAGGATCGGATTTTACCGACCTCGTCTTCGGTTGGTTCCCGACCGTTGTCGGCGACAAACTTCACGATCTGCTGATCTAGGGCGGTATTGAAGAAACAGGCGAGAATGATTGGCGCCGGACCATTGACCGTCATTGAAACCGAGGTTGTGGGGGCGCACAGATCAAAACCGTCATACAGCACCTTCAAGTCGTCGAGGGTGGCGATCGATACTCCAGAATTACCTATTTTCCCATAAATATCAGGACGCTCGTCAGGGTCGCAGCCATAGAGAGTCACCGAATCAAAAGCGGTGGAAAGTCGATGCGCCGGCATGCCCGCGCTGACCATCTTGAACCGCCGATTGGTACGGAAAGCATCGCCTTCACCGGCAAACATCCGAGTCGGATCCTCGTTCTCACGCTTAAAGGCAAAGACACCAGCGGTGAAGGGGAACGAGCCGGGCACGTTTTCCTTCATCAAAAAGCGCAAGATCTCGCCATTATCCTCAAAACGAGGCAAGGAGACCTTGCGGATGGTCGATCCAGAAAGCGACGTGCTGGTTAGTTTGGTGCGGATTTCCTTGTCGCGAATCTTCACTACATATTCGTCCTGGGCGTAGAGCGAAACAGTCTTGGGCCACAGATCGAGCAGTTTTTTGGCGCGATTGTCGAGTTCGCCGTCTTTCCAGCTGATCAGTTCATCATAATCAGCGACGGATTTGCCGCAGGTTGCCATCAGATTTTTGGTAATGCCTAGAGCCTGACGCTCGCGGGCAATTTTAACCTGGGTATCGATGTGGCCATGATAGCCCCGAACACAATCGGAGATCTCCGCTAGATAACGAGTTCGCTCTGCCGGAACAATGGCTCGTCTGCTGGACGCCTTGGGCACCGCCACCAGCGGTAGTCGTCCTGGTTTGAGTGCTAATCCGAGTTCTTGCAGAGCTGGTGCCATTGCCTGAAAGAGTGCGGTGACCCCTTCATCATTAAAATGGGCGGCGATAGTAGGGAAGACAGGCATAGCATCAACCGGAGTGGCAAACGCTTCGTGATTGCGTTGATACTGTTTGCGGACATCACGAAGGGCATCTTCAGCACCGCTGCGATCAGATTTATTAATGGCCACGAAGTTGGCGAAATCGAGCATGTCGATCTTTTCCAACTGGGAGGCGGCCCCGAATTCCGGGGTCATAACATAAAGGGAGAGGTCAACATGCGGCACGATGGCAGCATTGCCCTGACCAATGCCCGAGGTCTCAACAATGACCAGATCAAAACCCGACAATCTACAGGCTGCGATTACCTCCGGAAGAGCGGCCGAAATCTCCGAGCCGGTGTCACGGGTGGCGAGTGAACGCATGTAGATATTGGGGTGTTCGATGGCGTTCATCCTGATGCGGTCGCCGAGCAATGCGCCGCCGGTGCGCTTGCGGGACGGATCAATACTGATGATGGCCAGTTTGAGGGCGTCATCCTGATCGAGGCGTAAACGACGGACCAATTCATCGGTGAGCGAAGATTTGCCTGCACCACCGGTGCCGGTGATTCCCAAGGCTGGAGTATGGCATTCCGCTGCTGCGGCAGCCAGGAGCTGTTGCCGCAGTGCTTCCGGGTAGGCTCCGTTTTCGAGAGCGGTGATAATTTGTGCCAGGGCACGGCGATCGCCGCTTTTCAGGGCGGCCAGAACTTCTTTTGGCTGCTGGGGTGCCAGGCTCGTGAGGTCGACATCGGCCATCTCGACAACCTCGTCGATCATCCCCTGTAACCCCATTCTCTGGCCGTCTTCGGGTGTGTAAATCCGACTGATCCCATAAGCGCTCAACTCGCTGAGCTCTTCGGGCACGATAACACCGCCGCCGCCACCGAACACCTTGATGTTGGCGCCGTTGCCAGCTTTGAGCAGGTCGATCATGTATTTGAAATATTCAACATGGCCCCCCTGATACGAGGTGACCGCTATCCCTTGCACATCTTCCTGAAGGGCAGCGTTGACGATTTCCTGTACCGAGCGGTTATGGCCGAGATGAATGACTTCAGCACCAGTGGCTTGCAGAATACGGCGCATGATGTTGATGGTGGCATCGTGACCATCGAAAAGGGATGCTGCGGTAACAAAACGTACTTTGTGTTTGGGCTTATACGGCGTGTTTTTGCTGACAGGGTGGGAATGGGACATGGGGTCTCCTTGCCAAAAAAAGGTATGGGTAATGGTTCGGCAGTTATGATAGGTTAGGCCCCCCCCTTCCAATCAAAACATACCAGAACCGCTTAAGCGCTCCTGTGCATACCAGAGAAATACTTTTTGTTGAGCCGAATGAATATATCTGTAAATCACCATATGCAGGTTTAACCAAGATACTCATTTTATAACGAGTCTGTTTCGAACTGTACAGTCTTTTCATTTTGGTAAGGCAGGTCAGTGCCAGGGCCTATCCAGGAACATTACCTTATGCTCAATGCGCCCCTGTTGGTCGCCCGTTTTTCGTCGATTCGCTGATTCGATCATTCTATATTTTTTTGAATTCGATTCATTTTGGAACATTATTTTTGCAGATTGAAGGCAAATTGTTTCAATGTGAACATTACCTCTCGATATCTGTCATTTACACCCTGAAATAGTGTCTTTTTTTTGAATGCAGACATGGCATCGACCTTGCAAATTCACGATGGGGTATCGTTTCGGTTAAGGAGTGGTTCCGGCGAGATGCGGATGCGTGGATTAAGGTCAACTAAGGTGACAGATGAAATATTTAATCGGAATTTATCAGGACAAGGAAAAAATCGATAACCATCTCGATTCGTTGCAAATAAGGCGTTGTGATATCATGGAGGTCGGTCCGTTTTCATCCTGGCTGAAGGCTTTGCGGTGGATGGAGTATATGGAAGAGAAGTTGCAACCTCACCCAACAGAGCGCTATTCTTTGGGGACGCTTGTCCCGAATACCTGGTATGGTGCCACTTTTGTAGCCGACGGATCGTGTGCAAGGGTGGACTAAGATATCGCGGCGAGCGGCAAAATTGTTAATGGATTGGCTTTAGGGGCAATCGATACGAAATTTTTCGTAAGAGAGGCGATCGATCTTGGCCGACAAAATATTTGCCATCGGTGATATCCATGGTTGCCACCACAAGCTGGCAACCCTGCTTGGCCGTCTGCCTTTTGATAAAGCCAACGACACCCTGGTATTTCTCGGCGATTACATCAACCGGGGACCGGATTCCCGCAATGTGCTCGACACTCTGGTGGCGCTCGGGGAGACCTGTGCCCATGTCGTTTTTCTCAAGGGCAATCATGAGCAGGCTTTGCTGGAATACACACTGACCGGAGACGTGGAAGACTTCCGCCTCCTGCGCATTATGGGGGGAGAGGCCACGGCTGCCAGTTACGGCGCTTCTCTCCGGCATCTCATCGATCTCTCCTGCATGCCGCCTTCGCATCAGCAGTTTCTCCGGACCTTACATTTTTCCTTTACTGCCGGCAACTACCTGTTCACCCATGCGGACTGCGCGGAGCCACCACCGCTCCCGCCTGGTGGGTCCGCTGAAGAAGACCCTGGAGTGCGGCGTCACTTTGAGGCGCAACTGCTTGCCAGTCGGCGTCTTTCCCGGGAGGATCTCGGCCTTTCCGAACCAGGGCCGGTGGTTGTCTTTGGCCATCTCCCTTTCTCGACGCCGCTGGTCAAGCCCGATCGGATCGGTATCGATACCGGTGCGGTCTTCGGCAATCTGCTGACTGCAGTGGAATTACCGACTCTGCGTTTTTACCATGCCTGATTTGTCTCTTTCATCTTCCTGATCAACGCCTGTTTCCCCAAACACTGTGCGGCTGTCATAGCGTCCGGCGAGAAAGGCCTCGGCTAGTTGCACCGGCGTCTCATCGGTGGTCATCACCCCGTCAAGAAACCGGCTGAATCCCAGCAAGCGGCCGATCATGACCAGGTGGCGATAGATGTGCTCCTTACTGGCGCCGGTCAGCGATGCCGTCACCAGATCGCCGGCCACCGTGGTGTAAAAGGCATTCTGCACCAGAACATGCTGGAGAAAGACGGCGCGCCGGTGGCTGCGTTCCAGGCCCGCGCCGCCTCCTTTGAAGCGGAAACGGATATAGTTGGCGTGGGTATCCCGACCGCAGACCGCATCCACCATGGCAAAGTGGAATTCAACCCGGGCATTGAGGTTGAGATAGTCGCGAGCGGCCAGGGCATAATTGAACGATCCGACTGGTCTCGGCCCGCGTTCATCGAGTAGAGTGTTGGAAAAAATTCCGGGCAGGGCACTCGGATCGGGCGCGGAATGGTAGCAAAGCCCCGGCGTAGTCAGGCCGTCGCACAGGGCGGCCAGAGGCGTCGAGAGGACATCCTCTCTGGAGAGCGGGTAACGGATGGTTAGACGACTAGATAGCGTGCGGCTCTTTGGTTTGCGGATGCCACCGCCAAGGTCAATAACCAGAAACGAAAAAGGCACCCCGATCTCAAGCGGCCGCAACAAGTCGCCTGCGTCCTCCATCACCTGATCACCAGCCCTGAACATAGCTAGGACCGCCATTTCGTGGGTGTAGCGGACCATATCATGGATGGTGCGGCATTCCCGCAGAGAAAAGGTCGGGCCATAGGCATCGGTCAGATTAAGCGGCACAATCAGGGAGCGCAGTTCCTGGCGGCCCGGCGGTAGGGTAGGGGTAGTTTCCGTTCCGGCCAATCGGGTAACCGCCGGATCGGCGCCTGGCTTTTCTCCTCGATTGCGCTGGTTGTGGATCGCCTGCGACTGGACCGACTCCGGTGCCTCAAGCACCAGGCCATCATCGGCATCAAGGATGATCCACTGACCATCCTCCAGGTCAGTCAGCCCATTTTGAGCGCCGGTAATCATGGGGATAGCGTACTCCCTGGCAATGCAGGCCAGGTGATCGGTGGGATTACCAATATCGATGACCACCCCGGCGCAATACGGTAACAGCCGGGCCGCATCGACGATACTGTACGGCAAGACCAGGATGCAGGGGGACTGGTGCAGATCGTCGATGAAACGGGAATCGAGCTGTTGCAGCTCCGTTGTGGAGCGAACCAGCCGGACCTTGCCGACCGCTTTGCCGGAGGAGGCGCAGGTGCCTGAGAACAGTGGTGCGGCCAAGGATGGCAAACGCAGTCGATGTTCCTTGCTGGCGGCAAGACGGAGGGGACGAGACTGGAGGATGGTCAGGCCGACCTTCGCCGAAAAGGCCCATTCCACATCCTGAGCCATGCCTTCCAGACCCTCGATAGTCGTACCAAGCCGGGTCAGCTCCCGCAGGGTGGTCACGGACAGCAGCGGTTGATCAGCCTCTTCTTGGGGTACCGATTCCAAGCGCAGACCGCCGCGTGTATCCGGCACTTCCCGGAAGGTTTTGCGAGCGATTTGCGCCCCTTCCATGTATTGGGCTGCCGGAAAATCGGCAGTATTGGTTGGTTCCTCTCGCGGCGGACGATACAGGTCAACCGGCGCGGACCCGCCTACCGCCATGGTTCCCAGGCCGGGAACCGCACTGATCAGCATGCGGCCGCTTTCCGGCTGCGAGGGATCCACGGTAAAAAGCACGCCGGCCGAATCTGCCGGTGCCATCACCTGGACGAGCACCGCCAGGTCGAAATCGACCGGAGAAAGACCGGCATTGAGACGATAGGCAATGGCCCGGGCACTAAACCCGCTGGCAATGACCTCCCGATAGGCAGCAAGCACCCCATCAAGACCATGAACATTGAGTATTGAGGTAAACTGGCCGGCAAAGGAATGCTCCACCCCGTCTTCCGTGGCTCCGCTGCTGCGGACCGAAACCGCAGGTGCCTGTTTGTCGTCGCCTTCCGTCCGCGCCAGTTCCATGTAGGCCGCACTGAGGGCCGCGTCCAGATCCGCCGGCAAGGGCGTTTGCAGAATCATCTCCCTGATCTGGATCGCAGCAGCGGAAACCTCGGTCCGTTCAAACTCGACATCCCGCAGAATCCTAGCTATATAGTCCATCAGTTGGCCGCTGTGCAGGTAGGTGGTACACGCCCTGACGGTACAGACAAAACCATTGGGAACCGGCAGGCCTATACGGCGCAGACGAGCCAGATTGGCGGCCTTGGCCCCTGACTGAAGCGGGGTGTTGGTCTCTAGCGCATCAAGTCCCAGGCAATAGGTTGCCTCAGCCGGTTGGTCGGTCAGGGCTCGCAGGCATCCTGTAATCGCCGCTGCCAGCTGGCCATGCAGGGCATACAGACCTGTATGTCTGTCCCCAGAGAGCAAATTAAGCCCATCAACCAATTCACTGCTGACGCTGAGCAGCTCTTCGGTCGCCGCACAGATGTCAGCTTCCTCGGCGCGGTGGAGCTTGCCGTCAATGGCAACAAGCAGTTCCAGGGCTTTGCCGTTATTTTCCAAAAAGATGCGAAAGGCATGATAGCGGGCCTTGAGTTCGGTGAGCGCCTCCTGCTCGCGGGCCTGGGCGCGGGCCTGGAAATATCGCACAAAGGTGTCGATTATTTTCATGCAGCGACTCCAAGGGAAAGGGGAGCTGCAGGGCGCCTGAAATCACCGAGAAAGCTATCGGCAAAGCATCGGAACAGCTCGCTGGCATCGGCATCGCTGTAGAGTCCGGTGTCGCGTTGACGGGAAAAGGCGGTCAGGGCGCCCAGGGCGACGAGGGCCGAGCGTAGCACCGGGAGTTCCACCAGTTTGAGCCGGCCGATTACCAGGTCGCCTTTGACGGTCACCTTGAAATCCATGGCCGCGAGCACCGCGCTGATGAAGTGGGCCCGCCGCTGGCGCCGTTTTGTATCGGCCAGGCCGCCGGCAAACCGGAAATAGACGTAATTGCGATAGCTGTCCTCACCAAGATGGGCATCGATCACACTGAAATGATACCCCAGGCGCAGACTGATGTTGATATAGTCGCGGCCGACAATGGCGAGGTTGGCGCCCAGAGTGTCGGCAGGTGCGGTCAGCATGTTCATGCTGCGCGGCATCCCGGCGAGGATGTCACGCACGCCCAAGGCGGGGATTTCCGGGGTCCAGGCTTCCGGGTGGGTGAGCCCTTGAAGGAACAGGGCAAAGGGCTCGGAAAGGGCATGACCTGCGGTTGGTTCCCGGCCAGCGTCAGGGGCGATGCCGCCGCCGATGTCCAGTACCCGGATATCCATGGGCACGCCAAGCGCCATCAACCGGGTACGGATTGCGCCCAGGTCGCTTCGCCGGTCCTGAAAATGGGCAAGTTCGTCGACCGCCTTTTCATGGCAGAAATGGATGATATCGTGAAAGCTGCGGCAGCCCTGGGGGGAAAAATTCGCCGCTTCCGGGTTAACCAGGCTGAGCGGCATGATGAAACGGAGCAAGCGGCGCAGCATGCGGTATTCCCGGTCCAGGGGCGACAGGTCCATCTCCCTGGCGCCATAACGCAGAAGATCGTCGACAATGCCGCCATACACCGTGGTTTCACCAGCGTCCACCGTAACCTCGGTGTCCGGCACCAGCAAGCTGAGGGCGTCAACCATCCCGAAGATGGCAGGGATGCGCAGCTCCCGGGCCACGGTTGCCAGATGGCCGGCGGCCGTGCCCAACTCGGTGATCACCGCCGCTGCCCGCTGCAACACCGGGGTGAGGTTCGGCGAGGCGACCCGCGCCACAGCCACAGCTCCCGGGGGGAAATCGGCGGGGTCCATCTCCTCGGTGACATGAATGACACGGCCAGCTGCCACGCCGGACTGCACCATCTGGCCGCCTTGGCAGAGGATTGTGGCAAGTTCCTGGTCGCTGGCCGAGACCGGATTCGCCGCGTTTGCTGCCTCTGCCGGCGAAATGGTCAGAGGGCGGATCCGGGTGATATGGCAGGTGGCATCGGCCAGCAGCTCCCAATCCACGGTCAAAGGTGCTCCGTATAGCCGTTCCAGGAGCATCGCTGTTTCAGCTAAGGATCTGAGCATCGGCAGGTCCATCAGAGCGGAACCACGGGCAAATTGCCTCTGGTCGACGGAGATATCGGTGGCCAGCCGGTTGTCGGCAAAGCGTCGTCCATCCGGTCGTGCCGGGATGACGGACTGGAGCAGCTCAAAGGGATGGGTCCGGCGCAGGAAATAAACATCGTTGTCTGCCTCGTGCTCCGGTGGGCAGGCGCTGATCGACAGAGCATCGAACGGCAGGTGCTGCACGTCGCGGGTCCGTACTGTGCCGCACAATACGACCGATAATGCGGTGCGCACCAAGAGACAAAACGGCGCCCCCCCCTGGCTCGCGGTTTGGGCAAGGGTAGCTGCTGTCGTCTGGGCAATCTGCTCCAGGCAATGGACCAGGAGCGCCACTGGCAGGGAATCTGTGGCCGGTGATGGTTCTGTCACCCCTTCCGAAAGCCAGTTGGCGAATACGGTTGTGCTGTTTAGTGGCAAGGAACCGGCAGAGACCAGCTCCTGCGGCACGATGGCCACCTCTGAGCGTTCCGGGCAAGGGGTCAGCACAAAACGGCCGATCTCTTGCACCGGTTCCTCATCATCTTCGATGCGGGTGACGGTCACTGAAAAAGGAGCATGGGGATGCTGGGCCAAGAGGAGCTGCAGTTGCTGGGCCAACCCGGTCCGGACCTCATCAACCGTAATCCGGGTGTGCGCTGCAATCGTCGCCACCGAGTCGGGTGCGCTCAAGGCCCGGGTGCCCTCGCTGGTGATTACGAACCCCTCGGCGCTCTGCATGCCCGGATGATGGCGGAGTTCGGCCAGGCAGACCAAATCCATCCCTACCAGGGGTTCGAGTTCCCATCCGAGGTCCACAAGCGGCAGCACCGCGGTTTCGGCCAAGGCCTGAACATTGCCTGAGAGAATGTCGTCAAGCAGGGTGCGGATATCCTGGTATCGGTCGTAAAGAGGGATATACCGGTTAGCGGTCAGGGCATTGAGATTGTAGGTGACATGATGCACCTTTGAGGCGATGGCGCTAACCGAGGTTTCCAGGAAGGCCCGGTCAAAGATATACTCGCCGCCCAGAGCCCGTTCCATCCGGGCCATGTCTTCGAGGATAGCGTTATTGAACACCAAAATACGTTTGAAGTTGTTAAACAGGGCGTGCAATCGCCAAACATCGATCTCCGGGGACTGCTCCGGTTGTGGCGTTACCAGCCGCTGCCACCATGTTCGAATGTCGAGAAACATGCGCGGTTCAGCCTCACAAGCTGAGCAAAGCATCCGGGGCCTGTTCGTCCCGGCGTTGTTCCTCGATCCGTTTAACGCAGTCGAGGATATCCCGCAGCTTGAACGGTTTGGCCACAAAATCAAAGGCCCCTTTGCGATACGATTCCTTGGCCGTTTCCAGGGTGGCAAAACCGGTGATCACAATCACATGGGTGGTGCCCGAGGATTCCTTGGCCCCGGTCAACACCTGCATGCCGTCGGCTCCTTCCATTTTCAGGTCGGTGATGACGATGTCAAAGGTGGTCTCGTGGAGGCGGGCCAGGGCGGAGGCGCTGTCGGTGAAGGTTTCCACCTCGTACCCCATCTTCTGGAAGGCGGGTTTTAACCGTTTGCAGACAATGGGTTCGTCGTCCAGAATCAGGATGTGCAGCGGGGACCCCGGTGTGCCTTTTGCTGTTGTCATATCATTCTCCGATTATGCTCTGCATGGCTTTGAGAAAGATCTCGGCATGGTGGTTGACATCCTTGTCGGTATGCATGCGGGCATCGAGTTGACGGGTGTAACCGACCAGGCCCCCCACCATCCGCATTCGCTCCGCCATGCGCGGCAAAGATAATTTTTTTAATCGACCGACCACCAGATCGCCATGTATTTCCACCCTGAAATCGAACTGTTCCAAAACTTTGGCGATGAAGGCCGCTCGTCGCGAGCGGCGGATAAGCTCTGTAACCCCGCCGAGAAAGCGGAAATAGATGTAGTTGTCGTTGATCGCTTCCGAAATGTAGGCATCGATAATGGTGAAGTGATAGCCCAGCCGCATGTTGATGTTCATGTAATGGTCCAGCACCACCACCAGGTTCCTGCCGATTTCCGTGGGACTGGCCAGGGAGGCGGAGAAGGTGCGGGTGAAACTGGACATGAAGCTGCCCAAATCGACCGCCACCGGCTCGGTGCACCACATGCCCAGGCTGCCCATGCCGTCCAGCAGCTTCCGCAGAGGCAGGGAAACGATCTGCTCCGGTGTGGCCGTCCGGGTCTCCGGGGCACAGGTGGTGCCGCCGCCACCATCGATGAGCATCAGGCCGATCGGCAGGGTGGTGGTCAACCGTTTCGGAGCGGAGAGATATTGGGCGCCCCGCTGTTCACTGAGCGAAATCAGCTCTTCCACCGCTTTTTCATGAATAAAGCGGGTGATGTCATGGTAGGTGCGGCAGGCCGTCGGTGCGAAACCATCCCCCTGGGGATCGAGCAGATTGAGCGGGCTGATGAACTTGAGCAGGCGGCGGAGCAGCCGGTATTCGTAGGAATCCTCGAACACCTCCTCTTCGGTCAGCTCAAAGTGGTCAAGTACCCCGATGTTGCCACGATACACGATGTTCTGGGTGGCGTCCAAGGTGATTTCATCGCCGGTCGCGAGCTGCGAGGTGGCGATCTCGGTGTTGACGATGGTCGGCACCCGGTATTCGCGGGAAAGGGTTGCCATGTGGCCGGTGGGCGATCCCACATCGGTGAGTATCCCCTGGGCCTTATGCATGATGGCGGAGTAGCGTGGCGAGGTGTAGCGGGACAGGAGGATGGCGCCATGGGGAAAGGCGGCAAGATCAGCGTCGTTTTCAACCAGGAAGACCTTACCCACGGCAATGCCGCGCTGGGCGATAAACCCCTTGCCGGCAAAGACGATTTCCGCCTGGCGGGTGGCATCGCTGATCAGCTGTTTCGGTGCGAAGGGTTCACCCAGATACCGTAACGGCCGGGTCTGTAGAATCTGCAGGGTGCCGCCCGGATCAAAGGTCCATTCAATTTCCTGCGGCCGCTTGTAGTAGCGCTCGATGCTCATGGCCGCCCGGGCGAGCTGTTCCATCTGTTCCGGGTTCATACTCGGCGCCTGGTGGAGTGCTTCGGGCAGATCTTCCCACGCAGTGCCGCCGCTGGGGGCTAGGATGAGTTGTTTGGGCTTGTCGGCAATGGCAAGCGAGATCAGGGGGTAAGGCGGGGTACGGCTCAGCACGATGGTGTCCGTTGCCTTGATGCCTTTGACCACTGGCGCGCATAATCCCCAGACGGCACTGGCCAGCATGGCCCCTTTGGATTGGTGGGGGGCATAGGTATGGATAACGCCGCTGACCAGGCCCTTGACCATCACCTGACAGCCGACAGCCATGGCGGTTTCATTTTCATGAAACCCTTTATAAAGGCGGTAGTGCCAGGCCTCAAAGGAATAGGCACTGGCCACCACCTGACGGTAGGCGTCGATGAGCTGATCGCGGGAGACATTGAGTACGGATTGGTATTGGCCGGCAAAGCTGCTGCTGCCGTCCTCGCCCCACGCGCTGCTGCGCATCGCTACCCGGAGGTCTTTGATCTGCCGTCGTTCGGCGAGGGCATCGAAGGCCGCAAGAATGCGGGCGCTTAAACGGCGCGGTACGGCGGCGGTGAGGATGCTGTGCTGCATCTCGTCGGCAAGTTGCTTCAGAGCCTCCTCGTCCTGATCGTGCCAATATTGGGCCGCCGGTCGGGCCTTGCCGAGAAGATTGTTGTGCTGGAGAAATTCGAAAAAGCTAGGCGTGGTGATGACAAAGCCGCCCGGGGTCGATAATTCCAAACGGTTGCGGATATCAGCGAGATTAGCCATCTTGGCCCCGGCCAACTCGCTCAGCTCGTGCCCGAGTTGGGCCAGCGACACAACCGGCTCGCCCGTGGTCAGGATATGCTGTCCGGATAATTCCTCGCCTATTGCCAGGCGAATGCGTTCAAAGGCGAGGAAAAGATCGGCGTTCTGGTGCTGGTTGAGGATGCTGTAATCGGAAATCAGTTTAAAGACCAGGTCGCCTAGGGTTTCCGCGACCTCTTCAATATAGTGGCCGTCAAAAACATACTCGCCCCCCAGCTTGTCCCCCATGTCGGCCATGAGTTCCAAGATACGGTTGTTCCGCTCCAGAATACTCTGAAATTTCTTGAAGAGCACCGTGAACGGGAGGCTCTCCGTGGAGGGACGCCAGAAGGCGAGCAAATGTTTGAGACCGTGACGCATACCTGTTTCCCGAAGTTAATGCGCACCCTTACTCTGGAAAACCAGACCAATGACCAAGCCGCTGAAAATGGCGACAACCGTGGCCATCACCCCATAGAGGAGGCTATGCTGAAAAGCCAGCTCACTTAACCACTTAGGAAAACCTATCAGCTCGGCCTTGATGGTGGCGGTGGAGCGGCCGGTCACCATCTCGTTATGGAGAGCGATTGCTTCGACCTGATAGTCGCCGGGGGCGATTGCCGAAGGCACCTTGATCACTGCGGAGAAGGTGCGCACGCCACCCTCGTTCGGTCCCAGGGTGATGCCTTGGGCCGCTTCTCCGTACAATTTCTCTTTGGTTTTCAGCAGGAGCAGTTGGTGCGGGATATCGATTGATGGGGCGCCGCCATCCTTTTCAATGCCAATTTCCTTAGCCAGGGCATCAAGGCGAAACGGGGCTGCGGCCTTGCCTATTAAATCCAATGGGCTGGAGGCGGTGATCAGGCAAATTTTAGGGACGTTGTTCAGGGTGACCTTGCCGACATTCATCCATACCAGACCAAACACCTTGCCTTTTTCCCGGAGATGCAAGGTGCTGGGCGCGCCGGTCAAACGGACGATGACCTCGCTGTTCGCAGGCACGGTACCGTTAACCTTCAGATCCAGGCCGTTGTATTGGGCGCCCATGACAATGTTGGCCGGGGTAACAGTGAGGCCTTCGGTAGTACTGGCCGCGGCCAGGGCGGGCAGGACGAGGAGAACCGCAGCGAGAAGCAGCCGTTTTGCGTGAGGGGAAAAGATCGTTTGCATATTAATGTCCTCCTGCATAGGCCAGCAGCACATCCGGCATGGCCAACAGATCGTAGAGCATTTTGAACATGACGATGAGCACCAGCGAGGCCAGGAGAATCTTCAAATGTTCGCCGCCTAGTTTTTTGCCAATCTTGGTGCCGAATTGAGCGCCGATGGCGGAGCCGAGCAGTAGCAGCAGGGCCAAGATAAAATCAACGGTGTGGTTTTGGGCTGCCTGCATCACAGTTACGTTCATGCAGGTGAATAAGATTTGGAACAGGCTGGTGCCGACGACTACATGCATGGGCATGCGCAGCAGATAGACCATCACCGGGACCATGATGAATCCGCCGCCGACGCCCATGATAGCAGCGAGTACGCCTACCAGGATACCGAGACAGAAGGGCATCAAAAGGGAAAGACGGATGCCGGAGCGGTGAAAGTCAACCTGCATCGGCATGATCCGGATCATCTTGGCATATAGGGATTCGCGTTTCGGCGATGCATCCGCCACTTCCGGTCGAGAGGATTTCCGCATGGCCTGCAGGCTCTCCAGAAACATGTAGCCGCCGACAAAACCGAGCATGAGGACATAGGTGATGCTGATGAGAAAATCCGCATTCCCCATCTTGCGGAGAATGGCGATAATCTGCACCCCCACCGTACCGCCAACGATGCCGCCAATCAATAGGAGCAGGCCCATTTTAATATCGACATTGCCATGCCGAAAATGGGCTAGGGTTCCGGAGGTCGAGGCGCCGACAATCTGGTTGGAATCCGAGGCGGCAGCAACGGTAGGCGGAATGCCCATCATGATCAGCAGCGGGGTCATGAGAAAACCGCCGCCTACTCCGAAAATGCCGGAAAGCAGGCCGACGACTCCACCCAACCCGAAAATTGCCAGGCAGTTGACGCTGTTGCCGGCAATTGGGAGATATAGACTCATTGTAAGGCTCATGTAATCCTCTCGATTGATTCAGGTATATTTTTCATTGGTGCCACAACTTCCATTTTGCAGGTGAGGCGGTGGCGGAGGGCGCGGATCGAGGCCGTCTCCTTGCTCGCCGATCGGGCGTCACCATCAATGGTTTCCAGCACCAAGAGTGCTATTTTGTGGTTGTTGACAAAGTTGATTACCTCATCCTCATAATTTCCCTCCGTTAGAAAATAGTTGATAGTGACCCCCTCGGCCTTGGCGGTTTCAATGAGGAGTGCCAACCGTTTTTTCACTGCCTCCTCCACCTCGCGTTCTGTTTGCGGCAGATTGCGTCGGACAGGCGCAATTACCAAAAGGACGTTGAGGTCGACTTGAATGCGTTTGGCTAGGGAACAGGCGTGGGAAAGGGCCTCCCATGCACCGCGTTTACCGTCAATTGCCACTAGTAATTTTTCCATGGTGCTCCTTATCTGTCTGAGAAAGGCAAGATTGGTGCCAATCAAAATTTTATAAAAAAATAAATAATTCTAGATGAATATAATTCATGCTAAATTTTAGCATGAATTTATTATTTCATTTTGAAACCAATTAGCATAAGCTTTTTGAGTGTTGTTTCAATGTGAAATGCTGATAGGTCGGAGGTCTCAATGGAGGTGGTGACAATGAACAGTGAAGGGAAAACACTCTGGCGAAGGACCGGACGCGCCTGCGTGCGGGTGCTGAATCCGAGGTCGATTAAAGGCAAAATTGTTGCCGTCTTTACCGTTGCTTTTCTTTCGATTGCGGCATTGACAGCCTTAAATCTGTGGAATCTTTCCACCTTAAAGGAGCGGATGCTGCTGGGTGAACGGTATGACGATTTATTGAATAATATCCTTGAAGTGCGGCGATTTGAAAAAAACTTTTTGATCTATGGCGATCACCAAAGTTTGCAGGAAAGTAAGAGTTACCTAGAGCGCATCGACACCTTGGTGCATGATCTCGCCTCCGATTTACCGCAACTGATTGGGGAGCCATCGTTTCTTGTCTTCCAGGCCAACCTGCGCAACTACCAACAAATCATCGAACCGCTCAGCGCCGGTGAGTGGGCGTCCCCAGATCCCTTACGTAATCTCGGAAAAATGCTGACCGACGATGCTGATCATTTCCGCAAGATCAAACGTACGCGCATTCATGCAGCCATTCTACGTACTTCAGCTCTTCCCTTTGCCTTTTTCGCCATCCTGATCTCGCTGATGTTTTTGGTAGCCTGGCTTATCTCTCATGGCCTGCTGCGACCGCTGGATGTGGTTATGGAGACCACCCGGCTAGTCGGTAAAGGCGATTTTAGCCCGATCCGTTATGAGGGGGTCCGATTAGAAGAAATTTCAGGGTTAATCGAGGCTTTCAATCGTATGGCTCAGGAACTGGAAGCACGACAAGAAGATCTGATTCAGACGAGGAAAATTGCAGCGATAGGCACTTTTACCGCCGGTATTGCCCATGAACTGAACAACCCGATCAACAATATCGCCCTCACCGCCGAGAGCCTGAAGGAGGAATTCGAGGGCAAGGTCGATGACGAGGCCATGGAAATGCTGGGCGATATTCTTGGGCAGGCGGAGCGGGCTGCCGACATCGTCAAAAATCTGCTTGATTTCAGCCGCACGGAACGACCGGTGTTCAGCGAGATCGCCCCGGAGCAGATATTGACCAGCACAATCAATCTGGTAAAAAACCAATTTAAGGTGGTGGGGTTGCAGTTTGAAACATCGGTTGAGGGCAACTTACCGGCCATCTGCGGCAATCTGGGCAATCTCCAGCAGGTGTTTACCAACCTGTTGCTCAACGCGATTCAGGCCACGCCGCAGGGCGAGAAGATCAGTATGAAGGTGGAGCGGTCTGTAGCGCCCGGGTATATCAGCTTCGCCATCCAGGATGCGGGTGCCGGTATCCCGCCGGAGATTCAACATAAGATCTTCGAGCCATTCTTCTCCACCAAAGAAGTCGGCAAAGGGACCGGTCTTGGCCTGGCGGTCAGTTATGCCATTGTCAAACGGCACGGCGGCCGGATCGAGGTGAGCAGCGAATCTGGGCAGGGGGCCACCTTTACCGTGTTCCTACCGCATGTGGCGGAAGCCAGAACCGATGAATTACCCTGGGGGATAATATGACCAAGCTCCGACTTGCCATTGTTGATGACGAAGAAATTGTCTGTCGCCGGTTGAGTCAGGTGTTGGCGCGGGAAGACTTTGAGGTTGAGGTTTTCATTATGGGACGTTCCTTTTTGGAACGTATGGTGCAGCAACCTTTTGATATCGTCTTTCTCGACATGCGTCTGCCCGATTTGGACGGTCTGGATATCCTCTCTCGAATCAAAGCGCTCCGGCCGGAAACGGAAGTGATCATTATCACCGGCTATAAAAGCGTTGAGACAGCGGTCGAGGCCATCCGCAAGGGGGCCTTTCATTATATTGCCAAACCCGTCAACCTCGCCGAAATTCGTCTCCTGGCCAAGAGCGTTCAGGAAAAGATAAGCATGCGCCGGGAAAATGTGCGGCTGCGGGAGGCGCTCAAGGGGGATTCGGGGTTGACCTCGATTATTGGCAACAGCCCAGCTATCCAGGAACTATTCGCCATGATCCGCAAGGTCGCACCTGTTGACTGTAATGTTCTGGTACAGGGGGGCAGTGGCACGGGCAAGGCCCTGGTGGCGCGCGCTATCCATCAGTTGAGTCCTAAAAAAGAGTACCCGTTTGTGGCCTTCAATTGTGGTGGCTTTACCGATGAATTGATCAATAGCGAGCTGTTTGGGTATGAGCGCGGCGCCTTTACCGGGGCCACTGCCACCAAGGTCGGTTTATTGGAGTCCGCTGCTGGTGGTACGGTATTTCTTGATGAAATTGGTGAGATGCCGCTGGCCATGCAGGTCAGGTTACTGCATGTCATTCAGGAACGACGGATCCTGCGGGTCGGTGGCACCAAACCGATAGAGCTGGATATTCGGATCATCGCCGCCACCAACAGAGATTTGAAACATGAGGTGGAAATCGGAGCTTTTCGTGAAGACCTGTTCTTTCGGCTGAACGTTGTATCTATTGCCCTGCCACTCTTATCTGAGCGTCGGGAGGACATCCCACTGCTCATACGATTTTTCATCGAAAAATATAGCCTGGCCTTTCACAAACAGGTAATTGGAATCCAGGATCAAGCCTTGGAAATTCTTCGTAACTACTGTTACCCAGGCAATGTGCGTGAGTTGGAGAATATTATTGAGCGCGCTGTAGCTTTAACTGACGCCGAAATGATCGGTCCTCATGATTTACCCAAGGATCTGCAAAATTTGGAATTTGACACCCTTGAAGGCGATGGCCTGATGACCCTAGAGGAAACTGAGCGACGTTATATCGCCAAGGTACTGGCAAGTACCAGCTACAACAAAGGCATGACCGCCCAGATTCTTGATATTCCACGCACAACCCTATGGCGCAAAATTAAGATGTACGGGCTGGAGTAATCCGATCGGGCCCCTCCTTGTCTGGCTTGCTTTTTCGGCCTACTCTAGGGAATTCCTTGCTTTTCCCTTTTATACCCGGTAATTATGGAATGTATCCGTGGCAGGCAAGCCAACCGGTAGCAATCGCCTGTCCTTGCGCGTTTTCTCCCTTTTAAAACGGCGGCAAGTATGACATCTGGAAACAAAAAAACACCCACAGATTCACCTCCTCCGGAACTGCCCTCGTCACGCCCTGCACAGCATTATGATGTTGCCTTTTATCATGACTGGTGTAAGGCCTGTGGCATCTGTATAGCCTTCTGCCCTAAAAAAATCATTCATCCCGACAAAAACGGCAAACCATTAGTGGTGGAACCTGACCAGTGTGTCGGTTGCCGTTTTTGTGAAATACATTGTCCTGATTTTGCCATCACAGTTAGTGAGCGTCAGCTGAAAAGGAGGAAGGGAGATGCCTGATTCAGCTAACAAACGTCAGCTCCTGCAAGGGAATGAGGCTATTGTTCATGGGGCGCTGGCAGCTGGTTGCCGTTTTTTTGCCGGTTATCCCATAACCCCGGCCTCAGAAATTTCGGAACTGTTGTCCATACTGTTACCCGGAGTCGGCGGCACCTTCATTCAGATGGAGGATGAAATTGCCAGCATGGGGGCGATCATCGGGGCTTCGTTGGCTGGAGTTAAATCCATGACCGCAACCTCGGGTCCTGGTTTCGCGCTGATGCAGGAAAACCTGGGCTACGCCTGTGCCGCCGAAGTGCCCTGCGTGGTGGTTGATGTTATGCGCGGCGGCCCCTCTACCGGCCTGCCCACCGGTCCGTCTCAGGGTGATGTCCAGATGGCACGCTGGGGTACCCATGGCGATCACCCTATCATAGTGCTCGCTGTCTCGTCGGTGAACGATTGTTTTGCCCTCACTGTTACGGCTTTTAATCTCTCCGAACGGTTCCGTGTGCCCGTTATCATCCTCTCCGACGAGATAGTCGCCCATACCAGGGAGTGCGTGCAGTTGCCAGAACCGCAAGATCTCCATATTATAAACAGGTTGCGCCCAAGTGTACCTCCGGACTGGTATAAACCTTATGAGGGCGATAATCGGGGTGTTCCTGCCATGGCCGCCTTTGGTGATGGCTACCGCCATCACGTCACCGGGCTGGTTCATGACGAGATGGGTTTTCCTACTGAAAAATCTCATGAAATTTTAAGTTATCAGCAACGATTAACCCAAAAAATCACCCGTGGCTTCCCGGAAATCATGATGACCAAAGGCTATCTCCTTAGCGATGCCGAGGTCTGTATCATTGCCTACGGCTCAGTGGCACGATCGGCGATGCGAGCAGTGGAGGAGGCCAGGCAGCTTGGAATCCGGGCCGGGATGCTGCAACTGATAACCCTCTTTCCCTTTCCGCGCAGTCATGTTGTGCCGGTGCTTAAACAGTGCCGTGCTGTCCTGGTACCGGAGATGAATATGGGGCAGATCAGCCGCGAGGTGCAGCGGGTTAATCAGAACTACTGCACGGTGGTCAAGCATAACCGCGTAGACGGCCAATTTATTACCCCGGACGAATTGCACACCCGGTTGATCAAATTGTAAGGAGCGAGACATGCCGGTATCAGCACAGGCGATTCGCCACGAATATCTCCGCCATAATAAAAAGTTCCCCCATGTCTGGTGTCCCGGCTGCGGCAACGGTATTGTCATGGCCGCACTGTTGCGGGCCATCTACCGCATGGAACTGAGCAAGGACGAGATCGTGCTGGCCTCAGGCATCGGTTGCTCCGGCCGGATGCCGACCTATCTTGACTTCAACACCCTGCATGCCACTCACGGAAGGGCTTTGACCTTCGCCACCGGAGTCAAGCTTGCCAATCCGGCGCTTCATGTGGTGGTCATTATGGGTGACGGCGATGCCACCGCCATTGGTGGCAACCACTTTATCCACGCAGCCCGGCGCAATCTCAATCTAACTGCGATTATCATCAATAATTCCATCTATGGTATGACAGGTGGTCAGTATTCACCAACCACACCTTTTGGTGCAAAATCGACCACCTCGGTCTACGGCCATATAGAACAGGCCTTTTCTATCTCAGAATTGGCAGTGACCGCCGGCGCATCCTTTGTTGCCAGGTCCACAGTTTATCACGCTGAACTTATGGACAATTTGATTGAATTAGGTATAAAAAAACAAGGGTTTTCTGTGATCGAGGTTCTCTCGAATTGTCATGTCCAATACGGTCGACGCAATCAGCTTGGCGATGCGGTCGAAATGCTGAAAGGGTTCAAACAAAATACGGTCACGGTGGAGAGAGCTGCGAGACTGTCACCTGAGGAGTTGAAGGGGAAGACCACAATCGGAGTCCTGGCAGATCGGCAACTGCCAGTCTCCACCGAGGAGTACGAAAAGCTGCGGCAACGGGCAGGGGAGGGCAGGGGGCAAGTATGAAAAAAATGGCACAAAACCGCTATGAGATCCGTTTAAGCGGTTCCGGCGGCCAGGGAATGATCACCGCTGCCATGATATTTGCTGAGGCTGTGGGTGTGTATGACGGAAAATATGTCTGCCAGACCCAAAGTTACGGTCCCGAGGCTAGGGGTGGTAAATCCAAAGCAGAGGTGGTAATCAGCGAGGTGCCGATCGATTATCCCAAGGCACGGCATCTCGACCTTCTTTTGGCTATGAATCAGGCGGCCTGTGATGCCTATTTTCAGGATCTGCCCCCCAGTGGTTTGCTGGTGGTCGATAGCTCACTGGTGGAACAATATCCGACCAGCCGTATTGCTGCAATTCCCTTTACCGACATTGCCAGGAATGAATTGGGCCGGGAAATGGTGGCTAACATGGTGGCCTTGGGTGCTATTGGCATCCTGTCTGGACAGGTCAACGCTGATAGCCTGGAAAAAGCTTTGCTGGTACGAGTACCGGCCGGCACGGAAGATTTGAATCGTAAAGCCCTCCATCGAGGCATGGAAGAGGCTGCAAAAATTAAACTGGACGCACTGCCGCGCTCCCTACTCAATGATGATGAGGTGTAAAATGAAAGTTGTAGCCTTTAACGGTAGTGCCCGTAAAAACGGCAATACTGCTCTGATGATAGGTTATCTTTTTGAAGAACTGCAAAATGAAGGAATCGAGACCGAAATGGTGCAACTGGCAGGCGAGCATCCCCACGGTTGCATCGCCTGTTACCAATGTTTCAAAAACAAGAACGGTCGATGCGTAGTCGATACTGATTGCATCAATTCCTGTATCGAAAAAATGGAGGCAGCTGATGCTATTGTTCTGGCCTCACCTACCTATTTTGCTGATATCAGCACCGAGTTGAAGGCGTTGATCGATCGATGCGGCATGACCTCCAGGGCCAATGGCGACATGTTCAAACGTAAAATGGGAGCAGCGATTGTCACCCAACGTCGGGCTGGGGGCATTCATGCTTTTGACACGATCAACCATTTTTTCACCATCGGCCAGATGATCATTGTCGGTTCCTCTTACTGGAACATCGGATTTGGGCGAGAGAAAGGCGAGGTTGCAGAAGATAAGGAAGGAATCAACACCATGCATGATCTAGGCAAGAACATGGCTTGGTTATTGAAAAAAATCCACAGTTGATGCATTGTTGTTCCGATTTTCATCAGGTTCATTTTTGTAATAAAGACGGACTTTTTTTCATAAGTCACCTGTTCATCTCGACTCGACAACTTCTTGATTTGTTATAGAAATAATTTGACCGATGCCAGAGAACAACTTATAACAAAGTAGGGTTAGGCACCTGTGCATCATGCCGGTATCTATGCCTTGCAACAGGTTCTACCAATTTGGGAGAAAGGTGATGCTGGCCATTTGTGAAGATTGCTCTAAAAAATACAATGTTGACGAATCCAAAATAAAGGGAACAAGGGCCCGTTTCTCCTGCCAGAAATGTGGCCATATCATCGTTGTAGTTAAAAGAAGTGGAGCGGACCAGGACTTAGAGGTCGAGCGGCAAAACCTTGTCGTCAAGAGCGAAACGCCGTGAACTCGACACTCCCTTTTTCAAGGGTTGAGAATAATCCAGTTAGCTGTCCTTCCGTGATGCACCTGGACGAATGAAACGTACTCCTTCGCTTCACTTACCATCCTGAATATTTATTGAGTTAAGCGGTGTAATCAGAATTATGCTCATGCCACGTGAAAAACCTTATCTGGAAGGCCTCAATAGTTATTACCTGCATCTGGAAAAATTCATTGAGCACATGCAGGGAGATATAGGTTCTGGTAGTCTTTATTGCAAAGCCCTTAGTCGTGAAATGCTCATATTCTTCACGGAAAATGAGATTGTCCGCAGCCTTGTACAGGAAAATGGAGGGCAAGCCGCGGCCTCTCCATTCAGTGAAATCGTCAACGTCTCTTTGAACCAAGCTAACTTTTCAGTAAAAGTATACCAGCTGGAAGCACACGCTTTGTTTTTCTGGGCCCATATGCCGTCATTTCAGCGGGCAAAATCGGTCTTGAAATCAACCGAAATACCTTTGCCCGATCTTGTTTTTCGTCTCAGCCAGAAACAATTTTCCGGTTTCATCGATGCTCAGGTCGTCAATAAAACCGAAAGCGGGGTACTCTTCTTTCATGAAGGCAAACGGATTGGAGGATCGTACACTTGGGGAAAAGGAGGGCTGAGTACCGCGGATGAGGACTACAACATACTGCTCAGCCGGATCCAGTCAAACGAAGGAATATTCACATTCGGCAATTTCATAAAGAATAACTAATAGGCGCCCATAAGGGGACTATGCGTTTAAACCTTCATTGCGTGTTTCTTTCAAATCTTTTCATTGTCCATATTTGTTCCTGCTACACCCTCCTTTGTGCCATCCCATCCCTTACCGGCAAGTTGACCGCATGCCGCTGATATATCTTCACCGCGACTCGTTCTAATAAAGACTGTAAACCCATGGTTGCGCAGAATCTGCTGAAAACGGAGCACTTTTGCCACAACAGGACTCTGATAAGCGCTGTCGGCAACGGGATTCACCGACAGCAAGTTGATTTTGCAGGGGATATCGCGTAGCAAGGCAGCCAGTTGTTCCGCATCGCTATCAGCATCATTGATGCCTTCCAGTAAGGTATATTCAAACATAATCCGCTTGCGTCTTTTTTGCCTGTAGTCCCGGCACGCTTCCATCAACATCGCAAGCGGGTATTTTTTATTGATGGGCATGAGGGTGCTGCGCACAACATCATCGGCGGCATGCAATGAAACAGCGAGGTTGACGTCGGTCAACTCACCTAACTGCATCATCTGGGGCACCAACCCACAGGTGGATACAGTGATTCGCCGGTTAGAGAAATCGAGGCCTCGCTGTTCAGTAAGAATTGAAATCGTATCGAGGAGCGGGGCGAGATTGGCGAGCGGCTCGCCCATGCCCATGAACACAACGTTGGTCAGGACGTCCATGTCATGGGCGATCATCCAATCACGGACCGCGCAGACCTGATTTATGATTTCGGCGGTAGTTAAATTCCGCCGAAATCCCATGGCACCGGTCAGGCAGAAGGTGCAGCCCATGGCGCAGCCTACCTGGGATGAAACGCACAGGGTTTGGCGGTCTTCCTCGGGAATCAGAACGGATTCGATAATGTCTCCATCATCGAGGCGAAATCCGAATTTCACGGCCCCGTCCTTGGAAACCTCAACCATGTACTCCTCGAATCGGCTCATGCAAGCCGATTCCGCGAGTATGGCCCGGAATTCTTTGGCCAAGTCGGTCATCTGGGAAAAATCATTCACCCCTGGTTTATAAATCCAGGCAAGGATCTGGCGTCCCCTGAAAGAGGGTTGCCCCAGAGATTCGACAAACTGTACCAGTTGTTCCTGGGTCAAATTTTTAAGATCGGTTTTTTCCGGCAATGTCTGCATGAAGTTCTTCTTAAATGTTAGGTGGCGTTTTGATAAATAGTAGATTTTGCAGGTTACGTTCTGCGAAAGTTCACAGGGCCCGAAACGGTTCCGGTTTCAGGGGCAGCGCACCGGCTAGAGCCTGATCAATGGTTGCCAGCATGCGCTCCTGATCCTTGGGTAATCTGCCATCCAGGGAAAAATAGTTTGAGGCATGGTTGGCGTAAAACTGGGTGCGGTGCGGTCCCAATCCGACCAGGAGGCAACGCAATTCGCGGAAGAGCTGTATCTGGTCCGGCAGAGTGAATCGCTTGGCAAGCATCTGCTGATAAAGTGGTGTATTGGGGAGCAGCATGAGGGTGAGTACCGCAATCTGGTGCGGCTGCATCCGGTTAAGAACCGCCGCTGTAGCTTCTGCATGTTCCAAGGACTGGGATGATCCGGCAATCCCTAGGAGGCAGGTGACCGATACAAAAATACCAGCGGCCCGTACTCGCTGGCCAGCTGTGATCATCGCCTCACTGGTTACACCTTTGCCAATAGCTTTCAGGGTTGGATCGTGACCGCTTTCCAGGCCCAGATACAATCGGGAAAGCCCCAATTTCCGATAAGCAACCAGTTGCTCATCAGTCTTCGCCACAATATTCTGACAGCTGGCGTATGAACTCACCCGGCGGATCCAAGGGAGTTTTTCCCGGATCTGGATGAGCAGAGCGGTCAGTGCAGCATCAGGCAGGGCCAGAGCGTCGCCGTCGGCAAGGAATAGAGTCGATTGTCGCTTACACCAGCTGGCGGCAAAATCGAGATCCTGTTCAACGCGCTTTGCTGGCTTGATCTGAAACGATTTGTCGCGGTACGCCCCGCAAAAGGTGCAACGGTTATGGGAACAGCCGGTGGTAACCTGGAGGATGATCGAAAAAGCCTCACTAGGAGGACGAATGATATCGCCTTG
>CAZSIJ010000040.1:0-35720 GCA_964607065.1 uncultured Desulfobulbus sp.
CCAAGGCGCGCATTGTCATGTCGCCCCCTTCACTGGTCAGCGTGGAAACCATGATTGCCGAGACTTGCGGAGCATGTTGTTGAAGATACTGGAGCACCTCAATACCGTTCATTTCGGGCATTTCGATATCAAGAGTCAGAAGATCGGGTTTGAGGGTTTGAATTTTTGAAACAGCAATTTTTCCGTTGTGGGCGACACCTACCACTTCAATACCCGGCATTTCGGAGAGGATATCGCTGACAGCCTTTCGATAGACTATGGTGTCATCAACCACCAATACTTTTATTTTTTTTACGAACATGAAATAGGATGAATAGGGTGTCTGTAATTATATAGAGGATGAGTCTTTTGTAAAAGACTCGATGATGAAAATTTTTTTCAGAAGAAAGTTATCGCTCCATTCCCCTGTTCAGATTTTCTGATTCGATCCGTAAAACTTCCTTAACGTCAAGGATACCAATCAATTTGTTCTCCGTCTTGTATACGCCGATAAAAAAGCCACCCTGGATGCCACTCATATTAGCCGGAGCCGGTTCGATTTTATCCGGATCAGCCATAATAACATCGCTTATCCGGGTGACCAGCAGGCCTATATGTTCTCCTGGTGCGTTGACAATGATATTGCGGGATTCATTGCTGACTTCAGCATTTCCTAGTCCTAATTTTTGGCCGAGATCGATGATGGTAACAATTTGACCGCGTAGATTGAGGATACCAATCATGTAATCCGGCGACTGGGGTACCTTGGTCATCTCCATAAGTTTATTTATTTCTTGGACCTTAAGGATATCCAAACCACAGAGGGCGTCACCAACATAAAAAGTGATGAGCTCAATAATACTTTTTGTTAGATTCTTTGGTTCAACCATTATTCAACTCCGCTTTGGGTTGATAGAAGAATAAATAGCCTGGGAAACAGAACATCATGCCGCCATGGCCGATTTTGCATATCGATGCACACACTCCATCAATCGCTCTTTGTCGAGTTTGATATGGTACTCATCAACACCGACCGCCTTGCCCCGGGCGACATCTTCGTCTGCTGCCAAGGTAGTCAGGGCGATGACCGGTAAATGTTTAAACCGTTTATCGCCTTTTATATTTGCGGTTAATTCGAAACCGTTCATGTTTGGCATCTCGATATCAGTAACAACCATAGTAATTTCTTCGAGGTGCTCCTCGAGGACGTGCAACGCCACTTTGCCGTCTTCGCCTTCAAGGACATTAAAACCGGCTTCAGTCATATAACCTTTTACTTGATTACGGAAAAAATTTGAATCTTCCACAACCAGAATGGTTGGTATTTTTTCATTACTGGCATCGATTTCAGCGTAGGCGGCATGATCCTCGAACCACTGTGGGTTGGAAATCTTCATGAGTTCGAAGATGTTTACCAGCATGGTTGTTTTACCGGAAAGGATGGCTGACCCCATGATACCTGGTTGCTTCAAGGTGACATCGTCGATATCAGCGGAGATTTCGATGGCGTCAATGGGACCGGTGGCAAGCAATCCGACATCTTTTCCAGCAAGATGAAAGACAATAACCAACAGATCGTTCCTGTCGGCCAGGGGCATCACCGAGGCCACCTCGTCAATGCTGATCAACGGTAAGCTGCCGCCACGGTATTGCATTACTCGTCGACCACCAATCTCTTCGATATTATCTCTGTGTATTTTTTCGACCCGTTCGACTTGATTGAGTGGCACACCAAATTGTTCTTTGGGTGAACTGGAAAAGGTGAGCAGAGACTGTTTGTCTCTGGTTTGGGTAATTGATTCCTTGGCGGCCTCAGCCAGTTCTTTGCCACGCTCAGAACCATCGAGTGAAGTTAATCCGGCCATACGAGCGATGTTACTCACATCGAGAATCAGGGCAATGCGACCGTCGCCCATGATGGTTGCACCGGCGTATCCCTGACATTGCTGCAGGTGTCTTCCTAGAGGCTTGATGACGATTTCTTCGGAATCATGCAAACGGTCGACGATAAGGCCGTACTTCATGGCTCCGGTCGAGACCACCACGATATTGAGCGCACTTGCGGGGCTTTGGCGACGTTCATTTGCTATTCTTTGTTTACTGAACTCGTCTTCTCTCGATGGAGGTGTCGGTTCTCCTTCTTCTTTGAAAAGGGGAGTTGATTTGGAACGTCGGTCCGCGATATTGAGCCGTCGGTCTCCCTTTGTCTCATCCTGAAGGAGATCGTAATAAGTGGGGTCTATATCGAAGACTTCAGCCATGCGGATCAGAGGCAACAGGTTGCCGCGAAGTCGAACCACTTCGGCGTCACCGACTTTCTCAACTCGTTCCTTGACTTTGGCAGCCGGTATACGGAGCAGTTCTTCAAGGTTTACTTGAGGGATTGCGTAGCGCTCACCACCGGTCATGACAATCTGGCAGGGAATAATCGCCAGAGTTAGAGGCAGTTTAATGCTGATGGTCGAACCCTTACCGACTTCGGATTCAATTTCAATAGAGCCGCCCAATTGGTCAAGATTGGTTTTGACGACATCCATCCCCACGCCTCGGCCTGAGACGTCTGTCACTTTCTTGGCAGTGGAGAACCCGGGAAGTAGAATGAGGTTGATCCGCTCTTTTTCAGACATAACCTTGGCCTGATCAGATGTTATCAACCCCTTCTTGACAGCGGCTTCAGCTAACATATTGCCGTCCAGTCCCTTGCCGTCGTCGCTGATTTCGATAACCACCTGTCCAGCGGCGTGATAGGCTTTGAGCACGATGAGCCCACGCGCATCTTTCCCTTTCTTCAGGCGTTCTTCAGGAGGCTCAATGCCGTGATCAACTGAATTCCGCACCAGATGGGTCAGCGGATCATTGATGGATTCGATAATGGTCTTATCGAGCTCGACATCTTTGCCGACGATGGTCAAGTCCATCTGTTTGCCGAGTTTTTTAGAGAGGTCACGGACAACTCGAGGGAATTTACTGAAAACATTGCCAATGGGTTGCATGCGGGTGAGCATGATGGCCTCTTGCAGTTCAGAGGTCACCAGGTCAATACGCTGGCCTACGGCTTCGGCGCTCCTCACGTCACCAGAGGTAATGGTCTGTAACAATTGATTACGAGAAAGCACCAACTCGCCTGCCAAGTTCATTAGCTGATCGAGCAAGCTAACCGTTACTCGGATGCTAGTATCGGTCTTCTGTAGTGCTACTGCTGGTTTGAGGGTCTTGGTGCTTCCACCAGATTCTTGGATGGTTGCACTGAACTGATCTGTATTGTTTTCCTGTTCTTCGATCAGTTCTTCTTCGGATTCATCCGACACCTCCTCGAAGGAGTCCTCTGTCCTTTCCGCTTCTGGTTCAATGAGTTCTGGCTCTTCTTGGGGGGATACAGTAACAGGAGCGGGATTGGCAGCAGCAACTGCAATAACTCGTTCCGGTTTTGGTTTTGCGACCGGAGCCTCGCCACCTTCGTAGATGGTGTTGAGTGCGGTAGTATGGCTGGAAATATCGACATTGTTGCTGTTGCCTACATCTTCGATCATGTGTTGCAGTTGATCAGCGGCGAGCAACAGTACATTAATGATGTCGGGGTTGGGAATGAGTTTGCTGCTCCGGATAAGGCCTAGAACATTCTCTGCAGCATGGGCCAAGTCCTGGATAGCCGATAATCCCATAAAACCTGCGCCTCCTTTGATGGAGTGGGCAGCGCGGAACACTTTGTTTACAAGTTCTACATCAATATCGGCCCCACCTTCTTCTATGGTGAGCAGATCGTTTTCGATATCAGCTAGATGTTCAAGTGATTCTTCTATAAATCCCTGCAATATTTCATCATCTTCGATAGACATACACGGTTCTCCCTAAATAAGATGGTGGCATAACGTGATCATAGGTCAAGATCTATAAGGTTTAGTCCGGTTGCAACGATATTCTTGTGGATGTGTCGAACCAAGAGTTATTACAGTCTTACAAGCATTGTACGTGTCACGTGATGATTGTACAGAATTATTTAAAGACTTTTTGGGATTTGATAAAAAAATCAGACCCTTCCTTGTTTGTTGTTAGATTTGTGTGCTATGCCAGTATGGAAATGTAAGAAAAGGGGGCTCGGAAAAATAAGTAAGGTCGGGCGGAATTGAGAGAGTTAACAGAGGAATGATTATTTGCCGATGGCGTGGAGTTTGACTGTATAGGTGATGGTTCTTCCCGCCAGTGGATGGTTGTAGTCGATGGTAACGGTCTCGCTGCTGGCGGCGAGCACAGTGGCGGGAACTTGCTGCTCCACCCCGTCTTTTTCAATGGCTAGCGAGAGTAGCATGCCGGGTTTGGGATCTATTCGTCCGGCAAAACTGGAACGCGCCACATCATGGACTAACGCCTTGTAGTAAGGGCCGTAAGCGTCTTCTGGTAAAATGTGCACGGTTCGTGTTTGACCGGATTCCATGCCCATTAATGAAGCCTCGACCGCTTTAAGAATACGACCAGAACCTAGAACCAAGGTGATTGGTTTATTATCCGGGACACTTTCAACGACCTCACCCGACGGGATGGTTGCAGTATAGCTTATGGAAACGGTGTCGAGGAGTTGCACAGGGTTCATTGAAAATATCCTTTATTAAGGGGAGTTTTTAGACATAATTGTGACAACTATACTCAATGTACCTGAATTAAACAAGAGCCGGCACGTTCTGACGGAAGACTTGACAAAGTTACGCTGAACGCATAAATGTGCAAACCCAAAGTATGCCGAAGAGAAAAGGAGTTGGTGTTACGAAAGAGATGGTGGTACTCGATGAAACATCGACTCGAAATCTTCTTCTGAATCGGTTTCAAGCACCTGTCTTGAACTGTGAGCATCGAATCTTGATACAGCTCAGCGCAGTATATAATTCTTTCTGGATTAGATTCTGTCTACGGTCACCAGGTATTTTATTACATGTAATGGAATGATCATAACTCTTGATCGAAAAAAACGAACCTATGATAAAACTTGCTTTTGAAAAAGATAGTAACGGTCTTTTGCCAGCCATTGTTCAGGATTATCGAACTGGTGAGGTGTTGATGCTTGCCTATATAAATAAACTTGCTTGGGAAAAGACATTGGAAACCGGTAAGGCCCATTATTGGAGTCGTTCAAGGAGCAGTCTATGGCTAAAAGGTGAAACCTCCGGTCATGTTCAGCTCGTCAAAGATATTTTTGTCGACTGCGATCAGGATACTGTGGTTTTTAAAGTGGAACAGCTTGGTGGAGCGGCTTGCCATACCGGTCATCGCAGCTGTTTTTTTCGAAAGGTTACAGAAAATGAACTCGCCATCCATGAGCAGGAACTGGTCTTCGATCCGGCCACTGTGTATGGTACCAAATAGCAACAACGTAAAATAAGTAAGGGTGTAAGATATGAATGTATTAAAGTTGGGAATTCCCAAGGGCAGTCTTGAGGACGCCACCATTGCCTTGTTTGAGAAATCAGGATGGAGGATAAAGCTAGCATCGCGAAACTATTTTCCCGAAGTTGATGATCCTGAGCTTTCTTGTTCCATTTGTCGGCCGCAGGAAATGTCGCGGTACGTTGAAACGGGTATGCTCGATGCGGGAATCACCGGGAAGGATTGGACACTTGAGAATGAGTCGGACGTGGAGGTCGTGGCTGATCTGGTATATTCTAAGGTTAGCAGAAAACCGACCCGCTGGGTTGTCGCTGTGCCGGGTGATTCCAATATCACGAGGGTTGAGCAGTTGGAAGGCAAAAAAATTGCTACTGAACTGGTCAACGTCACTCGGAAGTTTTTTGATCAACGGGGTATCAAGGTTGACATTGCTTTTTCTTGGGGTGCGACCGAGGCCAAAGCAGTCTCCGGTTTGGCTGACGCCATTGTTGAAGTCACCGAAACTGAATCAACCATCCGTGCCCATGGTCTGCGGGTAATTCACGAATTGATGCAGTCCAACACGCAAATGATAGCCAGCAAGGCAGCCCTTGCCGATCCCTGGAAACGTGAGAAAATCGAGAACATCGCTATGCTGCTCCAGGGAGCCCTCCGGGCTGACCGGATTGTCGGTCTGAAGATGAACGTTTCCAAGGAGCAGCTGGATACGGTGATCAACATGTTGCCCAGTCTGCATGCTCCGACCGTAGCGCAACTCTACAAGCAGGAATGGTTTTCAGTGGAGACGGTCATCTCTGAGCATCAGGTCCGCGATCTGGTGCCTAAGCTGAAGAAGAACGGAGCGGAAGGTATTATTGAATATTCATTGAACAAAGTGATCTAATCGGCGGCGTAAGTCGCATATAATTGGAAAGGATGGGTAGAGAGTAGGTATGGATTTCAGAAAAGTACAGTTTCTCCTCTCTGCCCATGCCATACGGCAACTACCAGAACCGGTCTATCCTGATATCGCCTTTGCAGGTCGCTCCAATGTCGGCAAGTCCAGCCTGATCAACCGGTTGATAAGCCGGACCAGTTTTGTAAAAACCAGCTCGAAACCGGGGAAAACCCAAGGTCTCAACTACTTCCTCGTTGATGAAAAATTGTACTTTGTCGATCTGCCGGGCTATGGGTTTGCCCAGGTGCCTCAACAGATTCGCATAGCCTGGAAGGGGTTGATCAGCGAATATATAGAAACCAGAGCATCCCTAGCCTGCGTCATCGTGATTATCGATTTGCGTCACGAGCTTAAAGCTCTTGACCGGGAACTGATCGACTACCTCCGGCATAATCAACGAGCCTATCTCCCCGTATATACCAAGGCTGACAAACTGACCCGCAATAACCAAATGAAAAATGCCGCAGCTTTGGATGCGGGCTTGGCTATCACCGCTGTAGACCGAATCGTTTTTTCCGCCAAAACCGGTTTGGGATGCGATGAACTGCAGCGCCGGATCGATGCCTACGCCCCGTCTCAGGATCTAGAAATCGAATAAACCGGTTTTGGGCCAATTTTAAGGGTTATTGTTCCGATTTCAGCACAGCAAGAAAGGCGCTTTGCGGTATCTCGACATTGCCGACGGTTTTCATCCGTTTCTTTCCCGCCTTCTGTTTTTCAAGTAGTTTGCGTTTTCGGGAAATGTCGCCGCCGTAGCATTTAGCGGTTACATCTTTGCGGAGAGCGGCAATGTTTTCTCGCGCAATAATATTGCCGCCAATAGCCGCCTGGATGGCGATTTTAAACATCTGCCGTGGGATTTCCTCCTTCAGGCTTTCGCAGGCTTTCAACCCCCTTTCTCTTGCTCTTGCTCTATGGGTAAGCTGAGATAAGGCATCAACCTGTTCGCCATTGACCATGATATCGAGCTTGACGAGATCGCTGGTACGATAATCCAATAATTCGTAGTCAAATGAACCGTACCCCTGGGTCACTGATTTTAATTTGTCGTAGAAATCGTAAATCACTTCCGCTAAGGGTAATTCACAGGTGAATTCGATACGGCCGGGCATGGGGTAGTGGTAGTTAGTGTTTTCGCCGCGTCTATCCATGCAAAGCGACATGACTACGCCCATATATCGTTCGGGAATGTGGATAGTAGCCTTGATAAAAGGTTCCTCGATACGGACAATCGATCCGGGATCAGGGAAATAAGAAGGATTGTCAATTTCGACGACAGTATTGTTTTGTAGATAGAAAATATATTTAACCGTAGGCACGGTAAGAATGAGGGAAATGTCAAATTCCCTCTCTAAACGCTCTTGGACAACCTCCAGGTGGAGCAGTCCGAGAAAACCGCAACGGAAGCCGAATCCTAAGGCTGCTGATGAATCTTTCTGAAAGGTTAGGGCGGCGTCATTGAGCTTGAGTTTTTCCAGGGCCGTGGCCAGGTCTTCATAGTCATCGGTAGACACCGGATACAGTGAAGAAAAGACAACTTGCTGGACCTCCTTGAAGCCGGGTAGGGGGGCTGCACAGGGGCGATCTTTGAGGGTGATGGTGTCGCCCGGTCGAGTGTCAGTGATTGTTTTCACTCCGGCGATGATGTAGCCGATCTCGCCTGCGGAAAGCTGTTGTCGTCCTTCTCGGTGCAGATGGAACACGCCAAGGTCTTCCACTCGATAATCTGCTCCATTGGACATAAAGAGGATCTGGTCGCCGTTTTTCACGGTGCCGTTTATTATCCGCACGGAAATGACGGTGCCGCGGTAGGGGTCGTAGCTGGCATCAAAGATCAGCGCTTCCAACGGTTTGTCCGGATCCCCTTTGGGTGGCGGCAACAAACGGGCAACGGCATTGAGCAGTTGCAAGACGCCTTCGCCGGTTTTGGCTGAGCACATCTGGATGGCAGCCCCGTCCAGGCCAAGGTCTTCTTCGATTTGAGCCGCTACCTTAGCCGGTTCGGCGGCGGGTAAGTCTATTTTGTTGATAACCGGGATAATCTCCAGGTTGTTCTCCATGGCTAGGTAGAGGTTTGCCAGGGTTTGTGCCTCGATACCCTGGGCCGCGTCGATGAGCAGAAGAGCACCTTCGCAGGAGGAAAGTGCACGGGATACCTCATAGCTGAAATCGACGTGACCAGGGGTGTCCACCAGGTTAAGCGTATACTTTAATCCGTCCTCTGCAAGGAAGGGCAGGCAAATGGTTTGTGATTTAATGGTGATGCCGCGTTCACGCTCGATATCCATAGTGTCGAGCATCTGATCCTTGAATTCTCGATCAGTGACCATGTTGCAGAGTTGGATCATTCGGTCGGCAAGGGTTGACTTGCCGTGATCGATGTGAGCAATTATGCTGAAATTACGTATTTTATTCATATAGTATAATGGAGAACCTTGCAGAAGAGGAAGACACTGAAGCGTAGCCGGGTATAAATAGCACAGATTCTAATAAAAAAAAACTCCTCAACCTGTCTCGATTATATTAAAGTGTATTTTTGTAATTTTTAGAGTAGAATTTTTATAAATCCCTGCAGGTGAGCATTCTCCTTGCAGGGTTATTTTTTCTAACGATATACCAGAGATTAATGAGAGATCAGAGCGAAATCGACAATCTGTATCTGGATGAGCCGCCGCAGCACGCTTTAATGCTCACCAGTACAGATGAAAATCTTCCAGCATTAAGTAATCCAGCTCTCCATCGTTATCTCCAGGAAATTAGTCAATACGAGTTATTGAGCCGGGAAGATACTGAAGAGTTAGCTGTTCGTTTTCAGGAAACTGGAGATCCAGATGCAGCATATCGTCTGGTTTCAGCTAATCTTCGTTTGGTGGTCAAGGTTGCGATGGATTTCCAGAAATACTGGATGCAGAATTTTATGGATCTCATCCAGGAAGGCAATGTCGGACTTGTCCAGGCCACCAAGAAATTTGATCCATACCGGGGCGTAAAATTTTCTTACTATGCAGCCTACTGGATACGCGCCTATATCCTCAAGTTCATCATGGATAACTGGAGGTTAGTGAAAATCGGCACCACTCAGGCGCAGCGGAAGCTCTTTTTTAGCCTGAACAAGGAAAAGAAGTTGCTCGAGTCACAAGGATTTAAGCCGGAAATTAAACTTCTGGCAGAACGATTAAATGTCAAGGAAAGCGAAGTCATTGAAATGGGACAGCGCATGGATAACTGGGATGTTTCACTCGAAGCCCCAGTGCGCAGCGATTCGGAGGACGAACAAAAGAATTTCCTCCCCCATGAAGGTCCGGGTATAGAAGAAGTTGTAGCCAGTCAGGAAATGCGTGAACGACTGGCTGAAATTCTTGCCGATATCAGCGGGCGGCTCAATGAAAAAGAGCGAGTCATTCTCAATACCCGATTGCTCAGCGATGAGCCTAAAACCTTGCAGACCATAGCTGATGAATTCAACATCTCGCGGGAACGTGTCCGCCAAATTGAAGCCAATTTACTAAAAAAATTAAGAAAACAACTAGAAAAAGAAATGCCTGATATCCAGGATTATCTCAGCGGTGATGGCGTTATTCTCGCGGCTGGACCATCAAATTAGATTTTCTGAACACCTCGCTCTTTTCAATAACACCACTCAATCACCTTATATTAATATACCATGAATGTTCCCCTGCTTGATTTAAAACCGCAATTAAATCGTTTACATCCACAGATTATAGAAGCCGTAACCAGGGTCATCGATTCGACAGGCTATATTTTAGGACCTGAGGTGAGCGAATTAGAAGAGAAAATCGCAAAATATTGCGGATCCTCCTTTGGTATTGGTGTTTCCAGCGGCACGGATGCGCTGCTTGCTTCTTTGATGTCGCTTGATATTGGTAACGGTGATCTTGTTTTGACAACGCCGTACACCTTTTTTGCCACTATGGGAACGGTGCTCCGGACCGGAGCGCAACCAGTCTTTGTCGATGTCGAACCAGACAGTCTGAATATTGATCCGCAGGGCATGGCTGATGTTCTGGCGGCTGACAAAAAAGCTGGGCAACGGATCAAAGCAATTATTCCGGTTCACCTTTATGGACAATGCGCGGATATGCAACGTATTCTCGCGTTGTCTGAGGAATTCGGAATTCCTGTAATTGAGGATGCAGCCCAGGCTATCGGCGCAGAATTTCCTTTTAGCGAAAACGGATCAGTTACTTGGCGGAAAGCTGGCAGTATGGGACTCTGCGGTTGTTTTTCATTTTTCCCCAGTAAGAACCTCGGAGGCATTGGCGATGGCGGCATGATCACCACCTCGGATAAAGGGTTCGGAGATATCGTTAAGTCCAACCGAAATCATGGCGCCGAGCCTAAATATTATCATTCACGGGTGGGGGGCAATTTTCGTCTCGATCCAATTCAGGCTGCCGTGCTGTCAGTCAAGCTCAATTATCTCGACGAGTGGCATACTGCCCGTAGCCGGAATGCGGCACATTATCGCCAACTTTTTCAGGATGCCGGTCTCGTTGACACACCAGTAACCTTGCCGCAGGCGTTGTATGCTCATATCGAAGGGGCTGAGCAACATAATCATCATATCTATAACCAGTTTGTAATTCGAGTGCCTCAGCGCGATGCCTTGCGACAATTTTTGCAGAAACAGGCTATCGGTTGCGAAATCTACTATCCGCTTTGTCTCCATCAGCAAGAATGTCTGAAAGACGAAGCCTTTAAACAACAATCTTTCCCGATAGCGGAACAGGCAGCTGCTAATTCTCTGGCTTTACCTATTTATCCGGAATTGACCTATGAACAGCTTTCGTATGTTGTCGAGATGATAAGCCGTTTTTATCAGTCGTACTAATCGAATTATTGCGAGATACGTTGTTTGTATTGTCAGGAAAAGCCGCATTTGTTTCAATTTCTTTTAAGAAGCGTTGTGTAGAGGATTAGAGATACTTTGCGGCATGTTGAGTTCCTAGTATTTCAATGACTGGTGTTATAAAATTTAGCCAGACAAAATAAAGCGTTGAGTTTGCGTTCTCAACGCTTTGTCATTATTTAACGTATTGCATTGCAATATCATCAGGAGGAGTGGGCATGGTGGTTGTACGTATCCCAATGTCCTTGACAGGGAATCAGCAGCTTCGCGATGAGCTGGAACGGCTTGAGCGGGTGGAGCGGCGCGAAATTGTCAAGGCGATTGAGGTGGCACGGGCGCATGGTGATCTCAGCGAAAATGCTGAGTATCATGCTGCCAAAGAGCGACAGAGCTTGGTTGAGGGGAGAATTTTGGAGTTGAAGGACAAGCTCGGTAGGGCTGAAATTATTGACTGTGCAAAAGTCACCATCGAACGGGCGGTTTTTGGAACTGTTGTTACTTTGATGGACTTGACAACTGAAGTAGAGGTGACCTATCAGTTGTTAGGCCCTGAAGAAGCGGATGTTAAAAAAGGGTCAATCTCCGTTATGTCGCCTTTGGGCCGAGCTCTTCTAGGCAAAGAGGTAGGGGATGAGGTTGTCACTAAGACCCCAGGAGGGGTGCGGGAGTTTGAGGTTATTCTTATATCCACATCCTTGATTCAATAGGAAATCACTGGAGATACGACTGGACCTCTTTATGCAGACAAGGAGCTGTTGCAAAAGTTTAGAAGGAATGTATGTTGCCAGGGATTCTCAACAGAAGAAGTGCTGTTGATCGTAAATCAGGGGGTCTGCGGTGAAAGCAATCCGGTTTGGAAGATGGCCGTGATTTGACGAGTCACTTCTTCGGTGGTTGAAGGGCATTCGCTGCCCAAATGCCATATTCTTGATACTTCATCCAGTGAGCCGAAGAGGATCTGTTTAGCGATCTCCGGTTTAACATCTTGCCGGAAAAATCCTTTCTGTTGTCCGTTTTCTATTATTGTAGCAATGATGTTGAGGTATTCGCTGAATTTATTTTTACGATATTCACGCATAAGTTTGCTGGTCTGTCGCAGTTCGATATGAATGACTTCGGCGAGATATTTATTCTTCTTCATCTCTTCCAGGTGGTTGGTGATGAAGATTTCAAGTCTATGATTGGGGTTGTCTATATTTTCCAATAATAGAGTAACCTGATCAATCAGTTTGCCGATTTCTTGTTCGAAGACGGAAAGAAGGATGTCAAATTTATTATTGAAATAAAGATAAATGGTTCCGTCTGCCACCTTGGCTTCTTTGGCAATGTCAGAGATTCTGGCATTGAAAAAGCCTTTTTTGGCAAAAACCTTTGTGGCAGCTCGTATGATTTTACGATGCTTATCTGGATGTTTCATTTAAAATGGCTAAACAGGGAATTGCTGTGAAAAATGAATGAGTCCTCATTCCGATGATTACCAGTTTGTCCGGCAGAATGTCAAGGGAAATGCCGAAGGCCTTGGTCTCCTTAATTTATTTTCTGGACGATCTTAGGTAGGATTTATTAAAAAGATAAAACTAGAAGATGATGGATATTCAACTCAAAGTTCGGAGGTTGTCGCAATGAAAATTCTGGTGATTGGAGGGGGAGGGCGTGAACATGCTCTTGTTTGGAAACTCAAGCAATCAAACAAGGTCGAAAAGGTGTTCTGTGCTCCAGGCAACGCCGGTATTGGTGCAATTGCAACCTGTGTTAATATTGCCTCTGGAGATATTGACGGTTTACTGACCTTTGCCCTCAAAGAACAGATCGATTTGACCATAGTCGGGCCGGAAGATCCACTCACTAAGGGTATTGTTGATATCTTTCAGGAAAAAGGTTTACGCATCTTCGGTCCTGATAGTAAAGGAGCAGTGCTTGAAGGAAGCAAGGCGTTCACCAAGGATTTTTTGAAAAAACATCAGATCCCCAGTGCCCATTACGGTGCCTTCACCAAGAGGGGGGCGGCAAAAAAATTCATCAAAACCATAGGGGTGCCCTGCGTCGTCAAAGCCGACGGACTTGCTGCCGGCAAAGGGGTCATTATTGCTTTGACCGTAGCTGAAGCGGAGCAATCTGTTGATCTTATTATGAAAGATAAGGCCTTTGGTACTGCTGGCGCCCAAGTGGTGATCGAAGAATTCCTTACAGGGGAAGAAGCCTCGTTTATTGCCTTTACTGATGGGAAAACCGTGCTACCCCTGCCTTCTTCTCAGGATCATAAAGCTATCCATGATGGTGATAAGGGACCGAATACTGGAGGGATGGGCGCGTATTCTCCGGCTCCGGTGATGACCGATGCCATGACCCAACGGGTGATGGACGAAGTTATGTTGCCTACGGTTCGAGGCATGGCGGCAGAGGGACGACCCTATAAAGGGATGTTGTATGCTGGCCTGATGATTGAAGGTGATCGAATCAATGTGCTCGAATTTAACTGTCGTTTTGGTGATCCGGAATGCCAGCCTCTATTGATGCGGTTGCATACCGATCTGGTGGATATCTTCAACGGTTGCATCGACGGTAATCTGGATCAAGTACAGCTAGAGGTTGATCCCCGGCCCACGGTTTGCGTAGTCATCGCTTCTGGAGGATATCCTGGAAAATATGAATCTGGCAAGACCATTACCGGTTTGCAGAAGGCGGCTCAAGTCGATGGCGTTATGGTTTTTCATGCCGGAACAGCCTTAAAGGGTCGGCAGATCGTCACTAATGGTGGTCGGGTTTTAGGCGTTACCGCCATCGGTGAAAACATTAAAGAAGCCATTGACCGTGCCTACTTGGCGGCAAAGGAAATTAAATGGTCAGGGAGTTATTACCGACGCGATATCGGTCACAAGGCTTTGGCTCGCCTCAAGACAGAGAACAGACCGCTAGTTGGTATTGTTATGGGCAGCGACTCAGACTTGCCGGTAATGCGTGCTGCTGCTGATTTTCTTGCTTCTGTCGGCATTAGCTTTGAGTTGACCATTTCTTCAGCCCATCGTACCCCTGAGCAGGCGTGTACCTATGCCAGAACAGCCAGAGACCGTGGTCTTAAGATCCTAATCGCTGGTGCCGGTATGGCCGCCCATTTGGCTGGAGTCCTGGCAGCCCATACCACGCTACCAGTGATTGGGGTGCCGCTTGACGCCTCCTCGCTTAATGGACTGGATGCGCTCCTTTCCACTGTGCAGATGCCTCCAGGAATTCCGGTTGCTACTATGGGCATCGGCAAGGCAGGGGCGAAAAATGCGGCGGTACTTGCAGTTCGAATTCTGGCCATTAATGATGCGGCTTTACAGAAGAAGCTCGAACAACATGCATTGGATATGGCTGAAAAGGTTGCGGAAAAAAATAAAGCACTGACCATGTGAACCAGCCTGCTATCGTTACCGAGGAAACTCTTCATCGCGCGGCCATTATTTTACGGTCCGGCGGGGTGGTAGCTTTTTCCACAGAAACCTATTACGGTTTAGCGGTTGATCCGCTCCAGCACCAGGCCCTTGAGCGATTGTTCCGGATCAAACAAAGATCACGGAACCTGCCAATTCTGGTGCTGGTTTCCGGAATAGAGCAGATTCATTTGCTGGCGAGCGAGTTGCCGACTATGTTTTACCGGTTGATTGATTGTTTCTGGCCTGGTCCATTAACCCTTGTTTGTCCGGCGCTGCCCACTCTACCACCTAGTTTGACCGGAAACACTGGAACAATTGGCCTTCGCCAATCTCCTGATGAAACGGCCAATCGATTAATCGCCGCCTTTGGTGGACCGATTACCGCAACCAGTGCTAATATATCAGGTGCGGCAGCAGCCGTCACACCAGACGAGGTTGCCCGTATATTCGGAGCTGAGGTCGATCTGATCCTTGATGGTGGCACGGCCCCAGGCGGCAGTGGTTCCACCCTTGTCGGTGTTCGTGGGGAGTCGCTATACTGTCTTCGCGAAGGGAAAATCGCCTTTCATGCAGTGCAAAAGTGCGCTGCACTTGATCTTGAAAAATAAATTAGAGATATTGGAGGCATGTATGGCTGATTTGCTATGGAATAAAGCTTTTGCGTTGGAACAGACGGGAGGGGATGAAGAGCTCCTGGAAGAACTGCTCATCTTATTCACGGATTCTTCAGCATCAGATTTGGAGCTGTTACGACAAGCGATTGCTGCGAATGACGCTGCTGGAGTTGTGAGGGCTGCCCACAGTCTGAAAGGCGCCTCTGCAAGTCTCGGGATAGAAGGAATACGGCAAGTGTCTATGTTAATGGAATCCGACGGTCGAAATAATTCGGTAACAGTTGCCAGGGAAAATATAGCTACGCTTGCCGAACTGCTTGATCAACTTAAGAATCTTACCTGATAAGCTTATTCCCGGTTTCACCCGGCTGCTGAAGTGTAAGCCAGATACCCCTTTTTCGTCGTTCTGGTCAGAGAATGCACCACTGTCAATAAATATACCGAATGCAATCTCTTGAAGAACAGCAGTCCACTCTGGAGCGTTCAGCCCTTTTTGTAGCGACCTTGACCTCCTTCATGGGGCCTTTCATGATTTCCGCGGTCAATGTTGCCTTGCCGGCTATCCAGTCAGATCTGCGGATGAATGCCGTACAGTTAAGCTGGATCGCCACCTCCTACCTGCTGGCAGTTGCGGTTGGCTTGTTACCGGCTGGCAAGATAGCTGATATCCATGGCCGGAAAAAAGTTTTCGGTACCGGTCTAGTTATCTATACTCTGGGATCGACCGCTGCCGCCTTTGCAGAATCGGCTGCTTGGCTGATTTTTTTTCGAGTTATTCAGGGCTTGGGCGCTGCGCTGTTCGTTTCCACCGGCATGGCCATCTTAACCTCCATATTTCCACCCCAAAAGCGCGGTCGGGTGATCGGCATATATGTGGCTGCCGTCTATGTTGGCCTTTCGGTCGGACCTCTTGTCGGCGGTTTTTTGACCCAACAGTTCGGCTGGCGCAGTATATTTCTGGTCATGTTCCCGCTTGGCCTTGGCTCTGTCGCTATCACCTTCTTTTTTCTCCAAGGCGAATGGGCTGATGCCCGCAGCCAACGATTCGATATTCTTGGCAGCCTGATCTACACCGGTGCCATCCTCGCTCTGGTCTATGGCGCATCGATCCTGCCTGCATTGACCGGCTACATCCTGCTCTCGATCGGCCTGCTGGGGTTGATCCTGTTTTTCCGGCAACAGAAGCGTTCACCCTATCCGGTGTTTGAGGTTTCCCTGTTTCTCGATAACCACACCTTTGCCTTCTCTAGCCTTGCCGCTTTGCTCAATTATTCGGCCACTTTTGCCGTCACTTTTTTGTTGAGCCTGTATCTGCAGTATATCAAGGGCCTATCCCCGCAAACCGCCGGTGTCCTCCTCATGGCACAACCGGTGATGATGGCGCTCTTTTCGCCGATAGCTGGAACTCTCTCCGATCGCATGGAACCTCGACTGCTGGCAACCGGGGGCATGGTTATCACTGTTGTGGGAATGGGTGTATTCACGCAACTCCATGCCAATTCTTCTCTTGAGGGTATCTTCTGTAATTTGTTGCTACTCGGATTCGGTTTTGCCTTGTTTTCTTCACCCAACATGAGCGCTATTATGGGGGCGGTAGCCAAGGAACAGTACGGCATTGCGTCAGGGGCTGTCGCCACCATGCGTTTGATGGGCCAGATGGTCAGCATGGCGATTGCCACTGTGGTTTTATCCCTGTTGGTAGGCCGTCAGGCGATTGCGCCCCACAATTATGATCGTTTTTTGATGAGTACCCGGATGGTGTTCACTATTTCAGCCTTGCTCTGTGCGGTTGGGGTTTATTTCTCTTTGTTTCGAGGGCGATTGCGGCAACAGTGAGTGTTTCGTTGCCTTATCCGCCCTCCCTGCTTGTTATGGTAAATGATGACGACAAAAGTTGATTGGAAACCAGGCACTATGATTTATCCTCTTCCGGTGGTGATGGTCAGTCTGGGGGCATTGCCCGAGGAATATAATATTATCACGATTGCCTGGACCGGTACGCTCTGTACCGATCCGCCATTGTGTTATATCTCAGTGCGGCCGGAACGGCATTCCTATGAGATACTGCAACGAACCCGGGAGTTCGTCATTAACCTGACCACCCGATCTTTAGCCTATGCCACCGACTGGTGCGGTGTTAAATCCGGTCGCCACCACCGGAAGTTTACGGAAATGAATCTGACTCCGGGGGCGGCGGCAAAGGTCAATGCGCCGATTATCGTTGAGGCTCCGATTAATATTGAGTGCCGGGTAACCGAGGTGCACCGATTGGGAAGCCACGATATGTTCATGGCCGAGGTGGTCAACGTCAAAGCTGATGTCCGGTATATCGATCCTCAAACTGGGGCCTTTGATCTAGCCAAGGCTGAGCCGCTTGCCTATGCACACGGTCAATATTACGCCCTGGGTGCAAAGATCGGAAAATTTGGTTTTTCCGTGGAAAAAAAACCAAAGAATAAAGCATCGAAACCCAAAGTAATTAAAACAACATCTCGATAGTACTGAGAAACATTTAAAGTAAGAATGGCTGCCATGGACATATTGGTTATCCCAGCCGTAAAATAATGATGGTTCCGTTCTAGGTTATTTCCAAAGATGAGCATAAAGCTTTCTACCGAATTACAAACAGGCTGCGCATGAAGACAATCAACTATCGCGAGATTCCCTATAATTTCACTTCAGCAGATGATCGCCTGATCATCAAGCATCTTTTCGGCCCTGCGGTCTGGGACGATCTGGAAGAGTTGCGCAGTCAACGCGTTACAGGCCGCTCTGCCCGCCTGGTGATGCGCTGCATGGGCGATCTCTTCATTCTGCATCGCAATCCTTTTCTTTTTCAAGAGCTGATCGATTCGCCTCGCCGGCGGTATGCCTTCTTTAAGATTATGAAGAATGATATGGATATTATTGAAAATACGGCGAATAAGGTTGGCGTTAACCAGGAGCGGAGTAGCAAGGTGCTCAATCTCGTCCACCTTTGCCGGGAACGGGTTAAAAAACTGCAGAAAGAAATCGGCGGGGCAGCAGCCGCAAGGGACAAAATCAGAAAACGGCTTGGAGCGATCATCGGGGCGGCCAATGTTGCCTTTGACCCTTTTTCCTTGATCAGCCATGCCACCGATGCCACCGATTGGCGTCTTTTCTTGCCTGTGGCCGTGGTCCGACCCTCAAAGGAGGAACAGGTCCCTTTATTATTGAAAGCTATCAAGGAATTGGGCCTGTTTGTGATCCCCCGCGGCGGCGGGACCGGCCTGACCGGTGGCGCGGTGCCGGTGCATGCGGGTTGCGTCATGATCAACACCGAAAAGCTGAACCGGATTAATGGCATCGAATATCGTGAGTTTAAAGTAGACGATCAAATTCCGCAGCAGATGGCAGTGCTCAAGCTTGAGGCTGGTGTCATCACGCAGGATGCCATGGCCTGTGCCGAAAAACAGGGTCTGGTTTTCGCAACTGATCCCACCAGCGCCTGGGCCTCGACCATCGGCGGCAATATCTCGGAAAATGCCGGTGGCAAGACCGCAGTTCTCTGGGGTACAGCAATTGACAATTTGACCGCCTATACTATCGCTATGCCTGATGCTGGCATGCTCACCGTGCGGCGCGTTTCCCATCCAATGCGTAAAATCCTACCCACAGACACGGTGGTCTTTGATGTCCTTGATTCGCAAGGCGTCTCGATCCGAAGGGTGGAGCTTCGTGGTGACGAAATACGAAAAAAAGGTTTGTGGAAGGATATCACCAACAAAGCTCTCGGCGGACTGCCCGGTGTGCAGAAAGAGGGCACCGACGGGGTGATTACCTCGGCAGAGTTCATTCTCTACCGTGCGTATGAAAAAAAGATGACCTTCTGCCTCGAATTCTTCGGTGCAGATATGGACGAAGCCAGCCGAGTCATTGTCGAGATTTCGGAGCAATTCATCAATCAGGGCGAAGAGGCCCTCATGGCCCTGGAACATTTCGACGAAGAATATATCCGGGCCATTAATTACAAATTCAAAGCAGCTCGGAGCGAACCACCCAAGGCGGTACTGCTGATCGATATGGTTGCTCACACTTCCCCGCAAATCCTCCTCGGTAAAGAAAAACTGCAGCGTTTGCTCGATAGCTACGGCAACACCGAGCTCTTTATTGCCAGCGATGCCGACGAAGCCAGCCGTTTCTGGCGAGACCGCAAACGACTCGGGGCCATTGCCGCCCGCACCAACGCCTTTAAGCTTAACGAGGATATCGTTCTGCCTTTAGTGGCATTGGCGGAGTTCGCTCGGTTTGTCGATGACACCAACATCGAGGAAAATATTTATAACCAGGAAACCGTGGTCCGCGAGATCATGACTTACCTGGAGACCGCCGAGCCGATTGAGGATCCGGACTGGCTGGAGGCCAAGATTCCAAAGGCAGACGAACTGTGCGAGGGGACCCTGGATCATCTGGGTCTGCGGAGCAAAGAGGCAATTCATAATGAGATCTATCTTCGCAACCTTGAATCCGATCTCTTGGAACTGTTCCGCGGCTATACCCGGATCAGCGCCAACATTCGCCGCATCTTCGAGGAGGTGCGCAAGCGACGGATTATCATCGCGACCCACATGCATGCCGGAGACGGCAATGTCCACGTCAATATTCCGGTATTTTCCAATGACCGGGCAATGATGCACAGAGCCGCAGCTACCGCAGACGATATCATGGAGAAGGCTGTAGCCTTGGGTGGTGTAGTGAGCGGTGAACACGGTATAGGCATCACCAAGATGAAGTTCCTTGACCAGCAGTTAATCGAGGAGTTAACGGCTTATCGGCACCAGGTGGACCCGAGTGGTCTGATGAATCCAGGCAAGCTGAACGACCCAGAAATAATCGATAAAGTCTTTACCCCTTCTTTTAATCTCCTTGAACTTGAAGCCCGGATTCTCCAGCACGGATCTCTGGAAACCCTGGCCTCAAAAATTTCAAAATGCATCCGCTGCGGCAAATGCAAGGCCGATTGCTGCGTCTTTTATCCAGGCAGCACCATTTTTTTCCACCCTCGTAACAAGAATCTGGCGATCGGCTCCCTGATCGAAGCCTTGCTTTACGACATGCAGCGTTCCCATTTCCCGCGGTTCAACCAGTTGAAAAATTTGGAGGAGATCGCCGATCACTGTACCCTGTGTGGCAAATGCCTCAAACCTTGCCCTGTGGATATCGACACGGCCCAGGTCTCTATTCTTGAACGGGAGATTCTTAGCGACCGTGGCTACAAACATTCGCCTCTGCCCACCCGTTTATCCCTGCACTATCTGAAGACGCGTAACCGGCTCTTTAACATCCTGTTCCGCAAAACAGTGGTTGAATGGGGAACTAACTGTCAGCGCCTCGGGGCGGAGATACTGCGTCAGGTCCCACAGCCCATGGCCCTGAAGAAATGGCGCTTGCTGTCTATGCTCAAGTCACCAATGGTGCGACCCTCACGGCAAACCCTGCGAGCCTTGCTGCCCAAGTGCTCCCTGAATGAGGCCCTGCTCATCCATCCTCAGGGAGAAACAAGGAAAACTGTCTTCTATTTTCCAGGTTGCGGTTCAGAGCGGCTCTATGCCAACATCGGGATGGCATCCATCTATACGCTGCTTAAAACCGGGGTGCGGGTGGTGTTGCCGCCGCCGCATCTGTGTTGTGGTTTTCCGGCTCGTGCCAATGCCAAAAAAAAGATGCATGACGACGTCACCCTTCGCGATACGATTATCCTTAGTCAGATCAGAGAGATGCTTGGGTACATCACTTTTGACGGACTGATCGTCAGTTGCGGCACCTGCCGTGAGGCTTTGCATGAACTAGGGGCGGAGGCACTCTTTGGGTGTGACCTTGTTGATGTTTCTTATTTTGCGCTCGAGAATGCACCCGAACAGTTTACACAGGGAAAGGAGCGGCGTTTCTTATACCATGCGCCTTGTCACGATTCGCTCCAGGGTGAGGGTCACCTCATGGTTCGGCGAATTGGAGGCGAAATTGTCCCGATCGGCAGTTGCTGTTCCGAAGCCGGGACCCTGGCTCTCTCGCGTCCCGATATCGCCGGAGCCATGTTGCAGCGAAAAAGAGATGCCTTGCAGGCAAAGATTGACGATGATCATGAAAAACAGGTTATAGTCACTAACTGCCCCTCCTGCATATCCGGCCTGGGCCGTAACAGTGACCTTGGCATTGTTCCGCAGCACCTGGCCGTGCTCCTGGCCGAATCTCTGGGCGGCAGTGCTTGGCAAGCGGAATTGAGCAGGATGCTTGGCAACGTGGAAATGATCACCTTTTAGAGCAGAAAACATAAAAAATTGGTTTCCCTGTTGTGTGTGCTGTTGAATCTGCAGGGAGTATATCGTCTCGTCATTAATTAAATTGAGAGTTTGGAGTATCTTTGAAAAATAACGAAGTATTACGTAGTGTTCGCTATATCTTTGATTTGAATGATTCCAAGATGATCACCATCTTTGGTTTGGGTGGTCTTGAGGTAACACGGGCACAGGTCAGTGACTGGTTAAAAAAAGAAGACGATCCGAATTTCAAGAGTTGTAACGACCAGCAACTGGCCCTATTTCTCAACGGATTGATCGTCCATCGGAGGGGAAAACAGGATGGGCAACAACCCCCACCGGAAAAGCATTTAACCAACAATAGTATATTTAAAAAATTGCGAATCGCTCAGGACCTGCAAGGTGAAGGTTTGTTGGAGATCATGGCTTTGGCGCGTTTTCATATCAGCCAACATGAAATCAGTGCGTTTTTCCGCAAACCTGAACATAAAAATTTTCGTCTGTGTAAGGATCAGGTTCTGCGAAATTTTTTACGCGGGATGCAGATGAAATACCGTCCGGAGGCACCGGTTCTGGAAGACTGATCTTCCATCGCCAATTAGCCGACCAATCCTTATCTGACCCATTGCTGCAGGGGGCCCCCTGCAGCATCTCGTAATATTTTTAGCGTCTCCGGCGTATCAAACATTTTTTGACACAACTCGCATTTACGGTGGGTAATGATTTCGCGCGCCTTGAATCCCACAAAGGAGGCAAGCGGGGTTATGCCCATGGACCGGATACAGTTGTAGAGCGGGTCGCGTTCGCTCATGGTTAGCAACTCGTTGATGGTATGGGTGCCGAGGTTGCCCAGCAGAAAGAAATTGGTATTGCGAAAGTGGCTGCCCGCATCGCAGCAAGCATACAGGTTCAAATCCGGAGCCAGATAGGGGTTCATGGCACAACGGTTGTCCTGGTAATCGGTGCAGAGCGGCGTCCGCTCGAAGGGATCTGCTCTTCCGGCATAGATAACGGGTTCCGGGAAAAAGGTAAGGTCATGCTCCCGGAGATAGTTTTCATAGGCATCGTCAACTTCCGAAAAATCAGTAACAAAGGAGACGAAATACGCAATCCCGGTCTGCAGGCAGCCATTTGCCGCATGGAGGATGTTGACGCGGGGGACATGCTCCTGATGCCACCGGCTGTAACTCAGGCGCAACTGACACAAACCGCTTTGTTTGAGCAGTTCGAGTCGTTGCCGGGCCAGTTCAGCGGTGGTCGCCCAGAAACTGTTGGTCACGATCCGGGTATAGATGCCCTGCTCGCGGCAGAGGTCCACCAGTTCCAGAAGGTCATCAAAATAGAGAAAAGGCTCCCCCGCAGTAAAACTGATGCCAGTTACTCCGGTCGCAGCCATATCCCGGATGATTTTCTTGGCCTGGGCCAGTTCCATTTTCTTATGGTCAAGGAGGGTGTCGGCGGCAACGCAGTGGGCGCACCTGATGTTACAGCGGGTTGAGTAGCCGAAGGCGATGTTTCGCATAGGTTTTAGGAGGTTAGGTTTTTAGGTATTTAGACTGTAGGGTAAGAGTCTGTTGCGAGTAATGTAAGGCGACCAGTGGTATTCCGTTGTTGTCTTTTCATTAGGATTTGTTTTGACCTGACAGCCTACAGTCTAACCACCTAAGCAACCTGATTCCTCACGTTTTTCGTTTCACACCTCTGGTAGCCTCGGCGCTCAACGGGTCGTCCGGCCAGAAATGTTTGGGGTACCGGCCTTTGAGTTCTTTTTTGATCTCCGGGTAGCTGCGCTGCCAGAATCCGGCCAGGTCGGAGGTGATCTGGATGGGGCGTCGTGCCGGACTGAGCAGGTGGAGGAGCAGAACCATCTTGCCGTTGCAGATCGTGGGTGTACGTGCGAGGCTGAACATTTCCTGGATACGGACTGCCAGCAGCGGCGGTTCATCCAAGCGGTATTCGATGCGAATTTTAGAACCGCTGGGCACAAGGAAACTGCTTGGGGCATCGTGTTCCAGGTGTTGTTGTCGCTCCCATCCCAGCATGGCCTTGAAAATATTCACCAGATCGATCTGCCTGAGCTGCTCGGCCTTGCTGAGGCAATTCAGATACGGCTCCAGCCATTGGAGATCTTTCACGAGCCGGTTGTCGCTTACATCCGGCCAATCACTTTGCGGTTGCAAGCTGCGCAGGCAAAGGATTCGGGCCTGATATTGCCGTGATTCACGGTCCCAGGGTAGACAGGTCAGTCCCATCCGCCTGATGCCTTCCAGTAGCGCTTGCCGGACCGCCTCTGGATCTACTTTGGCGAGAGGCCGTTCTTCAATCACAATCGCGCCTAAACTGAGGCGGCGGGTCGCCGTCACCCTGGCCGTTGCCTCATCCCAGCAGACTTCCTCGGTTTCCAAAATCAAGCTGCGATGGTCTCGTTGCAACTCAGAGAGTTCCACGGCCTCGGCCAGGAAAATCCGTCCCTCCTTATGGCCCGCATCCAGTTGGGGCACTACCAGAAATTCGTTGGTTGCCAAGGGATCGGCGGGGGAGAGAAGAGCACCGCGTCCCGAGGCCAGGAGGTATCTGCCCCGTTCTTGCGGGCGACTTCGGGCTATTCGGTCCGGGTAGGCCGAAACCAGCAGGGTGCCGATACATCCGGGGTCGCGAGGACCGTTTGTATCTTTGATGAGTTGCAGCCATTGGCGGGCGGCTCGATCGATACGACGGCAGATGTTAGGATCGCCACCTTCCAGGTTAACTGCCCCGTCGCCTTTACTGCGCCATAGCTCAAGGAGTTGGACGCGGATGCCCAGATCAGCGGATGGGTTGCTGCTGTCACGTCGGAGCGGGTCACGTTCCGAGAGGAGGGCGGCAAGGTCACAGGCTAAAGGAGCCTGACCAATGGTGCGGGCCATGAGCAGCATGTGGCCGAGACGCGGATGGAGGGGCAGGGCGGCCAACAGTTTTCCCGTTGCGGTGATGTGTCCTGCGGCATTGATTGCGGCCAGAGAACGGAGCAGTTCCAGCGCTTGTTGATAGGGACCGGAACGAGGCGGGTCGAGCCAGCGCAGCTCATTGGGGTCGGTGATTCCCCATAAGGCCAGGTCCAGGGCCAGAGCGGCAAGATCGGTCTCCAGGATTTCAGGGGGATGAAAGGGCACCAGACCGTGGTGTGTCGCCTTGGACCACAGCCGCAGGCAGTAGCCAGGGCCGGCCCGTCCGGCCCGTCCGGCCCGTTGGCGTGCCGCTGCCTTGGAAACCCGGATGGTGGTCAGTCGGCTCAGGCCGTTGCCGGGATCGAAACGGGGCCGCCGTGACCAGCCGCTGTCAACCACACAACCGATGCCTGCGATGGTGAGACTGGTCTCGGCAATCGAGGTGGCAAGGATAACCCGTCGCCTTCCGTCCGGATCGGGCATCAGGGCGCGATCCTGGTCGGCCTGGGAGAGATCGCCGAACAGAGGTGCAATCAGGATGTCGCGGCAGGCAGGTTCCGAGCTGAGCAACCTGTGCACTTCGTTTATTTCACCGGCTCCGGGCAGAAAAACCAAAATATCGCCGGATTGGGCCGCAAGAACTCGGCGTACCCCCAGGGCGGTGGCCGCGCTGATCTTACCTATGGGCTCCCGTTCGAGGTATTCGATTTTGACCTCAAAGCTCTTGCCAGCACTGGTGATGACAGGAACTCCGCCGAGCAGAGTTGCAAGAGGAGCCGTGTCCAAGGTGGCCGACATAACCAGCAGGCGCAGATCCTCTTTGAGCTGACACAGGTCCAGGCAAAGCGCCAGGGAAAGGTCGGCATGAATGGAACGCTCGTGGAATTCATCAAAGATGATCAGGCCGGTATCGCTTAAGTCCGCATCATTTTGAAGGCGTCGGGTCAATATCCCCTCGGTAAGCACCTCGATGCGGGTGGTTGGTGAGATCTGCCGGTCAAAACGAATCTGGTACCCTACCGTCTGGCCAACTTTCTCGCCAAGAAGCGAGGCCATGCGCGCCGCTGCAGCCCTGGCCGCCAGCCGACGGGGTTCAAGAATCAGGATTTTCTTACCGGCCAGCCATGGTTCTTCGAGAAGTTCCAGGGGCACGATGGTGGTCTTGCCTGAACCGGGCGGAGCAGCAAGCACTGCTGATCCACGTGCGAGAGCACTTTTTAGCTCGGGAAGAATATCATGAATGGGGAGTGGCGGCAGGTGCACGGCAGTGGTCAGGTGAGGGCAGAGGGCATGAGCGCGGATGTCACTGGTGTGAGAGTAAGCTCTGTTGGACCTTTCAAGGTTATACTGCTTGATAGCAGGTTTTCCGCTGATAGGCTTGTGTAAATTGGTTTAGGAATATTTCAAAAACAGATACTGTTGTTTATACTGACTTGCCTGTTTATAGGTATGCTGCAATAGGCAACTATCGGCAACCGTGTTATCTTTACTTTATCCTGTATAAGCAAATCAGAGGATGGCCCCATCAACAATAATGGAGAATGTTATGGTTCTATTGCCAGCTATCGAGAATGAAACACGCCCTAATCCCGATGCCAGCGTTATCTGGCTGCACGGCCTCGGCGCCGACGGCTCTGATTTTGCACCCATTGTTCCGGAGCTCAACCTTCCCGGAGGACTGGGAATCCGTTTTATTTTTCCTCATGCGCCCTCCATCCCCGTGACCGTCAATAATGGCTACGTCATGCCCGCCTGGTTCGATATTATGGAGATGGACATCGACCGCAAAGTCGATGCAGAACAATTGCTGGTTTCCGCTGGGGCCATCAATCGTTTTATCGATCGAGAACTGGAGCGGGGTATCGACAGTCGACGTATTATCCTGATCGGATTTTCCCAAGGCGGAGCCGTGGCCTACCAGGCGAGTCTGAGCCGTCCTGAACCACTTGGAGGGCTGATTGCCATGTCGACCTATTTCGCCACCAGCGACCGCATTGAACTGAGTCCGGCCAACCAGGAACTGCCGATAGAGATTATGCACGGTCTCTATGACCCGGTTGTTCCCCCGGCACTCGGCATCCGCGCCGCCGAATTTCTCAAAGAGCGTGGGTATGGCGTGGTCTTTCGTACCTATCCTATGGACCATTCAGTCTGCCCGCAGCAAATCGGTGATATTTCCTCAGCCCTGCAACGGTTTCTGGAGCGATAGGGCAGGGCGGCGTCCCTTTCTTCGTGTAGTATCAGGTGGTCGCGTGGTGCCAGGATATTCTGGACCAGCCTTTGCCGAATAGATGTACCCACGTTCAGTTTCTCAATCGTTTGCATTTGCCTCGATCATCGTCTCTCCATTTCTACAGGATAGCAAGGCCTGATCTTTTGCCACCAGTTGCAAGCTTTTCCTTCCACGATTGTTTTCGACATATTTGTAGCATGTCTTCAATTTTGTCCATTCAGCGACAAAAATCTTTTTTAACCCTTTGGATTATTCCTTAACGATTTTCAAGTTAACCTACTTAAATAATAGATTTTTTTAAATAGTCTCCGTATGGCATGTGCTTTGCTCAACAAGGAGTAAACAACACATTGTCCATACGGGGGATTTATGGAAGCAACCGCCTTAAAAGATCGAGAAAATCAGATCCATGTCAAAGGGGATACACCTTTTGATATCGTCTGCAACAAGGACAGTCTGGCAGGGGCCGTTAGCCAGCGGGCCTGTGTGTTCTGCGGGTCACGGGTGGTGCTTTACCCGATTGCCGACGCCCTTCATCTGGTTCACGGGCCTATCGGTTGCGCGGTCTACACCTGGGACATCCGGGGCGCTCTTTCCTCGGGACCGGAACTGCATCGTCTCTCCTTTTCTACCGATCTCCAGGAAACTGATGTCATTTTCGGCGGCGAGAAAAAGCTGTACGCAGCCCTGCGCGAGTTAATCGAACGCCACAGTCCCAAAGCCGCCTTTGTCTATTCGACCTGCATTGTCGGCATCATCGGTGATGATATGGAAGCGGTCTGTCGTCAGGTCGAAGCCGAGTATCACATTCCGGTAATCCCGGTGAAGTCGGAAGGATTCAAGGGCAACAAACGGGCCGGTTACCAAGCGGCTTGTGATGCCTTGTTCCGCCTGATCGGTAATGGCGACACCGCTGGCATCTCCAAATATTCCCTCAATATTCTCGGTGATTTTAATCTGGCCGGCGAAATCTGGATGATCCGCGACTATTACCAGAAAATGGGCATCGAGGTGGTGGCCAACATCACCGGTGACGGCCGGGTGGCAGACATTGAACGTGCCCATGGCGCGGCTCTCAATGTGGTCCAGTGTTCCGGATCAACCATGCAGCTGGCCAACATGATGGAGGAAAAATACGGCATCCCATCGCTCCGTGTCTCTTACTTCGGTATCGAAGACATGGCTGAGGCGCTTTACGACATTGCTCGTTTCTTTAAGGACCCGGAGATGATGGAGCGAACCAAGAAGATCGTAGAAAAAGAGGTCAAGCAACTTGCGGTCGATCTTGAACCCTACCGCAAGGCACTGGCAGGCAAGAAGGCAGCCATCTATGTTGGCGGCTCGTTCAAGGCCTTTTCCCTGGTCAAGGCGTTCCGCCTCATCGACATGCAGGTGGTGATGGTTGGTTCCCAGACCGGTACTAAAGAAGACTATGAAGAACTGGCCGCGATCACCGATCCCGGCACCATTATCGTCGATGACTCCAATCCTCTTGAACTGACCTCCTTTCTCACTGAAAAAGAGGTGGATATTTTTGTCGGGGGGGTCAAGGAACGCCCCATCGCCTACAAGCTCGGCATCGGGTTCTGCGATCACAATCACGAACGTAAGGAGGCTCTGGCCGGATTCGAAGGGATGCTCAATTTTTCAAGGGAAGTCTATTCCTCAGTGATGAGCCCGGTCTGGCAATTCGTGCCCCGCAAGAAAAAAATCGGTCCGACCCGATAACTCAGCCTGCGTACAACAAGGAGACGACCATGAGCAACAATCCGCCGAAAATCAAAATCAAAAAGCTCAACAGGCCCAATTACCTCTCAACCACCAATGCCTGTAAGCTCTGTAAGCCTCTGGGTGCCTGCCTTGCTTTTAAAGGCATCGAGGGCGCGGTGCCTTATCTGCATGGTTCCCAGGGCTGTGCCACCTATATGCGGCGCTACATTATCAGCCATTACAACGAGCCTATCGACATCGCCTCATCCTCGCTCTCCGAAAAGCATGCGGTGTACGGCGGTGGTCCCAACCTAAAGCTCGGTTTGACCAATGTGGCCAGTAAATACCGCCCAGCGCTGATCGGTATTGCCACCACCTGCCTGACCGAAACGATCGGTGATGATGTCAAGATGTACCTGCGGGAATATGCCGAAGACACGAAAGGTTCGATCGGCTTACCGACTCTAGTCAATGTTTCGACCCCGAGCTACTCGGGTACGCACATGGAGGGGTTTCATGCTGCCATCCGTGAGGTGATAGACCTGATGAGTGGAGGCGGCCCGCGAAACAAGACCGTCAACCTCCTGCCTGGTTTTGTCAGCTCGGCCGACTACCGACTGCTTATTGAGATAATGGACGGTTTTAACTTGAGCTGCACCATGCTGCCCGATCTTTCTGAGACAATGGATGGCCCGGCCCTGCTGGAATACGAAAAAATTCAAGGCGGCGGCACCCCGCTGCAAGCGATCAAGACAATGGGCCGGTCCCAGGCGACTATTGAATTCGGAGCGACGCTGGGTGCGTTTCAGTCCGGCAGCGATATCCTCCATGAAAAATTCAGCATAGCTCGCCACCGGTTAGGCATGCCTATCGGCATCAAGGAGACGGACCGATTTTTTAGCCTTTTGGAGACCTTGAGCGGCCGATTAACACCGGAGAAATATGGAAAAGAACGGGGACGCTTGATCGATGCCTATGTTGACGGCCATAAATATATCTTTGGCAAACGCGCTATCATCTACGGCGAAGAGGATCTGGTTGTGGGCCTGTGCTCATTCCTCACCGAGATCGGTATTCAGCCGGTCCTCTGCGCTTCGGGCGGGACTTCTGGCCGGTTGCAGGCGGCCATTGCCGCTGTTACCGGTGATACCTTGATGGAGCAGCCGCAGGTGCATGAGGGTATGGATTTCTTTGAGATCAGCGAAATGGCTGAATCCCTGCGGCCGGATCTGATCATCGGCCACTCCAAGGGCTATCCTCTGGCGCGAAAACTCGATATCCCGCTAATCCGAGTGGGCTTTCCCATCCATGACCGCGTCGGTGGCCAGCGGATTCTCCATCTTGGTTATGCAGGTGCACAACAGCTGTTTGATACCATTACTAATGCGGTGATTTGTAAAAAACAGGCTGATTCACCGGTTGGTTATTCCTACATGTAATGAGTTTTTTCATAAAGAAAGGAGTCCGTTATGCTTAACGAAAGCGATTTCAATAGACATCCCTGTTTCAACGCTGAGGCTAAAGGATCGTATGGCCGGGTGCATCTGCCGGTTGCCCCGAAATGCAATATCCAGTGCAACTACTGCAACCGTAAATACGATTGCGTTAATGAATCCCGTCCAGGCGTTACCAGCACCATTCTGAGCCCCGATCAAGCCTTGGTCTATATGGGCAAGGTTCTGGAAAAAGAGCCGCGCATCTCGGTGGCTGGCATTGCCGGTCCAGGCGACCCCTTTGCCAATGCCGACGAGACCCTGGAGACTATGCGCCTGATCAAAAAGAGCTATCCGGACACGTTGCTCTGTCTCTCTTCCAACGGTATGCAGGTTGCCCCTCACGTCCCGGAACTAGCTGAGATCGGGGTTTCCCATGTAACCATCACCGTTAATGCGGTTGATCCGCAGATTTCGCAACATATCTACGCCTGGGTTCGCGACGGCAACATCATTTATCGTGGCATCCAGGGGGCGGAGTTACTGCTCGCCCGCCAGATTGAGGCTATCAAGCTTCTGAAAAAGTACGGAATAACCGTCAAAATCAATACGATTGTCATTCCTGGTATCAACGATCATCATGTCGAAGCCGTTGCTGCGGCCATGAAAGAGTTGGGGGTCGATCTGCTCAACTGTATGGCCATGTTCCCCAATGCCGGCACCGCTTTTGAGGATATCGGCGAGCCAAATAAAGAGGATATGGAGCGGCTACGCAATACAGCGGAACAGTATCTGCCGCAGATGCGCCATTGCACGCGCTGCCGGGCCGATGCAGTAGGCTTGCTGGGAGAGGATCGAACCGATGAGCTGCGCGGTTGTCTCAGTGCTTGTGCCAAGCTGCCGCAACCGGCAGAGGTGGTGCGGCCCTATGTTGCTGTGGTTACTTTGGAGGGTGTGCTGGTGAATCAACATCTGGGCGAGGCAACCCGGTTTCAGATCTGGGGCGAGGACGGGCAGGGCGGTTACCACTGCATTGAAGAACGCAAAGCACCTCCTCCAGGAGGTGGCAGTCAGCGGTGGTTCAATATCAGCCGTATTCTGGCCGATTGCCGGGCAATTTTGGTCAACGATTTGGGCGATTCCCCCAAGGAGATGCTTAAAAAACGAGGCATTCAGCCAATAACCATGACTGGTTTTATTGAGCGGGGTCTTGAAGCGGTTTATACCGGCAAGGGGGTTAATAGCCTCCAGGGGCGGATGCGAAAATGCTCCACCAAAGGTGCCTGTGTTGGGGGTGGCAACGGCTGCGGCTGATCGAATAATTTCGGGCTATTCCCCCTCACTGTAGAGGAGGAATAGCTATTTCTTCTGTGTCAGTTGATCCAACGGAGGCTCAGAAGCCTTGGTAAAGCGACGCCGGAAATGTCTGTTTACCCATAACATGGCGTCATCGACATAGGAGAAAACAACTGGAATTACCAGAAGGCTTAGAAAGGTGGAGGTCATCAAGCCGGAAATTACGACGATTGCCATGGGAGCGCGAAAACTTGGATCATTCCCCATGCCCAAGGCGATCGGAATCATGCCGGCTGCCATGGCGATCGTCGTCATCACAATCGGTCGAGCTCGCTTGAGGCAGGCGTCCAGCAGGGCATCCCAACGGTTCATGCCGTGATCGCGGCGCGCCATGATTACATATTCCACCAAGAGGATTGAGTTTTTAGTGGCGATACCCATCAGCATGATCAGGCCGATCATCGCCGGCATTGACAGAGGGGTTCTGGTCAAAAACAGGCCGATGAAGGCACCGGGAATCGAAAGGACAAGCGCTGCCAGGATGGAGACTGGTTGAACGAAATCCTTGAACAGCAAAACCAGGACAATATAGATGCATAACACGCCGGTCGACATGGCCAGACCGAAACCGGCAAACAGTTCCGCCATCGCCTCGGCATCGCCGACCGGGGCTTGGTTCACGCCAGTAGGACGATGTTTGAGGGTCGGCAGGTTTAGTACCTTTTTCTCGATGTCGCCCATGGGCATGCCATTAAGCTCGATATCGAAGATGATATTTCGCAGCCGGTCGTAGCGGTCGATTTTAGCGGGGCCGCTGGCCAATGTAAGTTGGGCGACATTGCCCAGCATCACCGGGCCATGCGCGCCGGGGACAGCCAGACGCGACAGCAGTTCGATGTTCTGCAGGGCATCGGCACGTAATTTAACCACGATCGGCACCTGGCGCAGGGAAAGATTGAGTTTAGCCAGGCCTTGGTCATAATCACCCGCGGTGGCAATGCGTAGGGTGTCAGCTATAGCCGCCGAAGAGACGCCTAGGTCTGCTGCTCGCGCAAAGTCCGGTCGAACGGTAAGTTCCGGGCGGACCAGGCTCGAGGTCGAGGTGACATTGCCGATCCCAGGGATTAAGCGGAGTTCACGCTCCACCTCTCTGGCATAGGTCAGCAAAACCTGACCGTCTTCACTGGCCAGCACCAGCTGGTATTTCTCGCCGCCACCTTCCATGCCGACCTTGACGCGGGCGCCGGGCAGTGTTTCGGCAGCTTGACGTAATTGCGCCTCAATGGCTTGTTTGCTGATACCGGAACGTTGGTGACGGGGGGTGAGATTAATTGTCAGGGTTGCCTTGCGCGCCTCGACAGCTCCCTGCATGGCAAACGGATCACCGCCCGAATTTCCACCTCCTATCGCCGTGTAGATCATTTTGACATGTTTATTACTTTGAATTGCCACGCGGGCCTGCTCTGTCAGTGCCAGGGTCTGCTGGAAGGTGCTGCCGGGGGGCAACTCGATGGAGAGCATCGTCTGCGATGTGTCGTCGGGTGGCATGAACCCGGTGGGCAGGGCACTGGCCAGCACAAAGGAACCGGCAAAAAACACCAGCACTGCCAGCGATGTATATAAACGATGTTTGAGGCACCAGACGGCCCACCGGGTGTAATGGACCAGCCATCGGGGTTCTTTATGAGCCTTGATCAACGGTTTGAACAGGTATGCCGACATCATCGGCGTCAGCATCCGGGCGACCACTAAGGAAAAGAACACGGCAATAGAAGCGGTCCAGCCAAATTGAACAAAAAACTTACCGACGACCCCGCTCATGAAAGCGGTGGGCAGAAAGACGGCGACTAGAGAAAAGGTTGTGGCAACGACTGCCAAACCGATCTCGTCGGCAGCTTCCATAGCTGCCTGATAGGGTGTTTTGCCCATGCGGAGGTGGCGCATGATGTTTTCGACTTCAACAATGGCATCATCGACCAGAATGCCGACCACCAGCGACAGGCTCAGCAAAGTGACCACATTGATTGTGAACCCCAGGAGGTACATGACCGCAAAGGTGGGAATTATCGAGAGCGGCAGCGCCGTGGCGGAAACAACGGTTGCCCGCCAGTTGCGCAGGAAGCACCAGACGACGATGACCGCAAGAATGGCTCCTTCATAAAGCAGGAGCATGGAGCCTTCGTAATTTTCCTGAATCGGATCGACAAAATTAAAAGCCTCAATAACGGCAATCTCAGGGTGGTTAGTCTGGAGTTTTTTGATCTCAGCCCGGACTCCGGCGGCGACGTCCACCTCGCCAGCACCCTTGCTCCGGGTTATTTCAAAACCTACGACCGGTTTGCCGTTCAGAAGCGCTGCGGAACGTTGTTCAGCCACCGTATCTTTGACCGTAGCGATCTGGTTGAGCCGGAGGTGGCGACCATCGGCAAGGGTGATTTCCATATTGGCCAGTTCTTCGGCCGTCCGAACAGTGGCAATCATCCGAATCGACTGTTCCACTCCGCCTACTTCGGCCCGCCCCCCCGGAGCCTCCTGTTCTGCCAGTCGCAATTGTCGGGATACATCAGCAACCGTCGCATTCAGGGCCAACAGCCGGTCAGGGTCGATCTCAACCAGCACCTCGCGGGTCACCCCGCCAACCCGACTGACCGCACCCACCCCTGACACGGAAAGCATTTCTTTGGTCACGGTATTGTCAACAAACCATGACAAGGCCTCGGCGTCCATGCGCTCGGAAGCTACGGTGTAGGTGAGAATTGGCATCCCGGCAATATCCATCTTGGAGATGACCGGGTCGCGTAAATCGCTGGGCAGGTCGGCACGGATGCGCGACACTGCATCCCTCACATCGTTGACTGCCTCAGAGGTGACTTTTTCCAAGCGGAATTCGACCATCACCGAGGCGCTGCCGTCCTGCACCTTGGTATAGATATGCTTGACCCCTTGCAGCGTGGCTACCGAGTTTTCGATTTTACGCGCAATATCCATTTCCATTTGCGCCGGAGAAGCGCCGGGAAGGCTGGCAATCACCGTAACGGTGGGGAGATCGATATCAGGGTAGTTCTGGATTTTCATGGCCCTGAAACTCATCAGGCCCATGATGGTGAGGAGAATAAACAATAAAATGGCGGGGATCGGGTTCTTGATCGACCAGGAAGAAACGTTCATTGACCATTCCTCGAGGGGGTTGCAGGATGATCAACCACTCGAACCGTGTCGCCATCGGCCAGGAATGCAGCCCCGGTGGCTGCTACCTTCGTTTGCTGATTCAAACCCTCGGTAACCTCAATCTGGTCATCGAGACGACGACCGACACCTACCTTGATTTGTGTAACCTTATTATCGGGCCCAACCTGATAGACGTAATTAAAACCTTCGCGCTGCACTATGGCACTCTGCGGGAGTGTCATTACGGTGGTTTTGCCGAGTTCGAAATCACCGCGGGCGAACATACCGGCTTTCAGCCCCTTATCCGAGGGAACGTCGACATAAACGATGGCCATCCGGGTCCGCGTATCAACCGTCGGCGCCACCATTCGGACCACCCCTTTTGCCTCGATTCCGCCGGGTGCGGTAAGGGTGACTTGCTGCCCAGTCAGCAGTTTGGGTAGCTCGGCGGTGGTCACCTGAGCGCGCCATTCCAGCCGGTTGTGACGGATTAGGCGAAAAAGTTCCTGGCCGGCCGATACCACCGCTCCCACCGTGGCGGTGCGGGATGATATCAGGCCGTCATCTGCGGCAATCAATCGCGTCTGTTCGAGTCGAACCTTTTGATTGGCGAGCTGCGCCCGGGCCGATTCCAACCGTGCCGCGGTCGTTTGCTCACCCCTTAAGTACTCTTTGACCTGTTTGTCGCTGAAGACACCAGGCGACTCCTTTTTCCTGGTACGGTCCGCATTAGCCCGAGCCTCGGACAGCATTGCCTCGGTTTCAGCGACTGCGGCGAGCGCCTGAGCGACATCAGCCTTAACAGTCACATCGGAAAAGGTTGCCAGCAATTGACCGCGCTGCACGGTGTCACCAACATTGACCTTTACCTCGGTAAGGCGAAGACCATTGATTTCAGAACCAATCAAAGCCTCCTGCCAGGCCTCGATGTCACCGCTGGCGTTCAGTATCATCGGCCATTCAGCAACAGAAGGCGTGATGGTTGTGACGGTCAGCGCCGGTTTGCTTGTGGTAGCGGTCTGAGAACCATTGCCGGTATTAGGATCAGCCGCACTGAGGGTGCTGACCCGCCACCAGACAGCACCCGAGATAATCACTATTGCGGCAGTTATACTGATTAGTTTGTTACGACTCGAAGTGTTCATTGTATTGTAATTATATATATTTTAAGTTTAATTAACATTAGATGTCTGCTGCAACTTATTGCTATTTCGACGTTAATCACTGCGGATGTAAACCCTCCAAGGCCTGTCTGAACAAGGTCTCAAGGGCAAACTCTGCCTCTTCCTTCTGCACTCTGCCTCTGAACCAGGCAGAAAGCAGCAATAGATACAAGCCATAAAAATGGCCGGTGATATACAGAAGATCCAGATCTTTTCGCAGTTCCCCTTTTGCCTGCGCTCTCTCCAGAAGGGGAAAGAGCAATTTTAAATAGCTGTCTTCGTGTTCCAGGTGCTTGATATTGACATCCCGCGGAAAGGCG
>CAZSIJ010000041.1:0-35402 GCA_964607065.1 uncultured Desulfobulbus sp.
TACAGCTCATGCAGGGCAAAACCAATTCCGAAAACCGGACTCAAGAAATCTCTGAGATCTCACGATCGCTCAAGGCAATGGCTAAGGAACTCAATGTCCCAGTTCTTGCTCTCTCACAGCTCAACCGTGGTCTAGAGAACCGCACCGACAAACGCCCACAATTGTCCGACCTGCGCGAATCAGGCGCAATTGAGCAAGATGCTGATGTTATCATGTTCATCTATCGGGATGAGGTTTACAATAGAAGCGAAACCAATGAAAACCGAGGAATGGCAGAGCTCATCATTGCTAAACAACGCAATGGACCAACCGGTATGGTCAAGATGACTTTTCTCGGCGAATACACAACTTTTGAAAATTATACAGGTCGCTCACCTTCTCCCCAATATTTGACGGAGCAGGATTTCGCTGCTAATTCCGATTTCAACTAAACACCGCATCTTCCCGTCAATCATCTCAATAGCTCAACTCGTCATGCACATAAACGATAAATACGATTTCAAAGCCATCGAACAAAAATGGCAGCAGCGCTGGGAACTGAACAAAACCTACAAGGTTACCCATCAACCAGGTCGACCCAAATATTACGTCCTGGAAATGTTTCCCTACCCATCTGGACGCATCCACATGGGACATGTGCGCAACTATTCCATCGGGGATGTTATCGCCAGGTACAAACGGATGCAGGGATTTAATGTTCTGCACCCCATGGGCTGGGATGCTTTTGGCCTGCCAGCAGAGAATGCCGCCATGAAACGAGGGATTCATCCGGCAACATGGACCTATGATAACATCGACTACATGCGCACACAGCTCAAGGCCATGGGTTTAAGTTATGATTGGGACCGTGAGCTGGCCACCTGCCGACCGGATTACTATCGATGGGAACAAGTGCTCTTTCTCAAGATGCTGGAGCGTGGTCTTATTTACAGGAAGGAAACCACTGTCAACTGGTGTAACGACTGCCAAACTGTGCTAGCCAGAGAGCAGGTAATAGACGGAACCTGTTGGCGATGCGACCAGCAGGTCCAGCCTAAAACCATGCACGGCTGGTTTTTCAAAATTACCGATTATGCAGATGAGTTGCTGGCCGATCTGGACAAACTTACCGGTTGGCCGGATAAAGTCGTCACAATGCAGCGCAACTGGATTGGGAAGAGCACCGGGCTTGCATGTGATTTTAAGATCGAAAGTAGCGAACAGGCCATCACCATTTTCACCACCCGACCGGACACTATTTTTGGCGTGACGTTCATGTCGCTTGCGGTTGAACACCCGCTCCTGAAGTCTCTGATTGCCGGCAAGCCCCAAGAACAGCCTGTTAACGAATTTATCCAGCAGACAATTATAGACAAGCAGCGGGCCACCCTTGATCAGGAACCGGAAAAAAGGGGGATTTTCACCGGCTGCTTCTGCATCAATCCCTTTACGGGCGAAAGGGTGCCAATCTATGCCGCCAACTTCGTGCTCATGGAATACGGCACCGGTGCAGTTATGGCAGTTCCTGCACATGACCAGCGAGATTTCGAATTTGCCTGTAAATATGGCCTTCCAATTAAGGTTGTTGTCCAACCAACGGACGACATTCTTGATCCAGCCACGATGAGTGAAGCGTCGGATAAACCAGGAAGGTTGATAGCATCGGGCCTATTCACAGGGATTGACTCGCTCACCGCACAGCAAAAAATCATCGAGTTTGCAGAAAAATCAGGTTTTGGCCGCCCTTATACCACCTACCGTCTGCGTGATTGGGGTATCTCCCGGCAACGCTACTGGGGTGCACCTATCCCTGTGGTCCATTGCGATACCTGCGGCATCGTTCCAGTGCCTGAAAGCGAGTTGCCCATCTTGCTACCAGGGGCTGATGAACCAAAGGGGAGCCATAACCCACTGCATCAGCAGGAAAACTTTATCGCTTCCGTTTGCCCACGATGCAAAAAATCGGCCCGACGGGAAACCGACACCTTGGATACCTTTGTCGAATCGTCATGGTATTTCGCCCGCTATACCAGTCCTGAGCTGAACTCCAGTCCCATAGATCAGGATGCAGCGGCCTATTGGTTGCCGGTTGATCAGTATGTCGGCGGCGTTGAACACGCCATTCTTCACCTGCTCTACGCGCGTTTCTTCACCAAGATACTCCGAGATCTCGGTTATCTTACAGTAGACGAGCCTTTCACCAACTTGCTGACTCAGGGCATGGTGATCAAGGATGGCGCCAAGATGTCAAAGTCTAAAGGTAATGTGGTTGATCCTAACGAACTGATCCAACAGTACGGCGCAGACACGGTGCGTCTCTTTTCACTATTTGCCGCCCCACCAGAGCGGGATCTTGAATGGAACGCTCAGGGCGTGGAAGGGGCTTCACGTTTTCTCAACCGAGTGTATCGAATAATCAGCCAGAATCTCGATTGTTTTCTGAAGATCGGCACAGTCGACATCGCTTCATTGAACGAACCTTCCAGAGTGCTGTACCGAAAAACGCATCAGACGATTCGCAGGGTGACCGAAAATATTGAAACCAATTTTCACTTCAACACAGCCATCTCCGGTGTTATGGAGCTAGTTAATTTGCTCGCCACAATGATGGGAGATCGAAAAGAAATCGATTCTGCGGTCCAGCGTGAAACCCTTGAAATTATTCTCACCCTGTTGTCTCCCATGGTCCCACATTTTTGTGAGGAACTCTGGCAGATGTCAGGTCACAAGCAGCCCCTCAACAACGCTGTTTGGCCCGAGTACAACGTCGAGGCCGCAAGAGAAGAAGAGATCACCATTGTGGTTCAAATCAATGGCAAGGTTCGTACCAAGCTGCAAGTCCCTGCTGATATCGACGATCACGCCTTGCAGCAGATAGCTGTAACCGACGAAAAAATAACCCGATTGCTTGAAGACAAAACTCCAAGGAAAATCATTGTGGTTCAAAAGAAACTTGTTAATATTGTACTGTAATTAAACATTATTTATCATCCGATGAACGCTTCGCAGATGACGCAAAAACACCCACCGAAGGAATTCCATGTTGAAAAGCAAAAGTTTTAGATGGTGTATCGTCCTGTTTTGTCTGCTCCTGCTGAGTGGTTGCGGCTACTATTTCCCGCACGTATACGATGGTCCGACCCGTGTTATTTATATGCCAACCTGGCAGAATCGTACCAGTAAACTGGGACTTGATAATAAAATTTTCCAATCCTTGACGCACTGGTTTCAAAAGTCTGAAAAAGTTATTCTGACCAAAGATAAAACTCAGGCCGATCTCATACTGGCAGGAGAAATCACCTCTATTAGCCTGCCGAGCGTTTCTTGGAATAGTGTCTCGAATGCGACTGCCACCAAAGTGCAAATCGTTGTTCGCTATGTTCTCAAAGACCTCAAAACCGGTAAAATTTTATGGGAGGTGCCCAGTAAGCTGTATACTGCCGATTACGCGGTTCAAACTGCAAGCTCAACCGCAGACGATGAGGCCTTGGCAAAGATCCTTGATGAGATGTCAGAGCATATCTACCTTGGCACGCTCAATAAAATCAGAAAACAACATATTCAGCAATAACCGGCTACCTGGTTTTCGCTTGATACATACCATGCAAGATACGACAGCCTCCTCTGGACCGACCTCCCCCTCTACTTTTCTTTATCAATGACTCCTGCTGGTTGCCCTAGTAATACTATTGCTACCATAGGAACGATCATGCAACGGCACGACTTCGTCCTTGCTCCCTTGGCTGGTTACTCCGACCTCCCTTTCCGTCTCATCTGCAGAGAAAACGGTGCGGCATTCTGCTTTTCTGAGATGATCAGTTGTCACGGACTTGTCTTTGCACAAAAAAACACCCTGGAACTGATGCAGTCCATTGCAGATGAACGTCCTCTTGGGATCCAGCTTTTTGGCAGTGATCCGGTACTCATGGGCAAAGCCGCAGCTATAATATCATCTCTACCTATAGACTTCATTGATCTTAATATGGGTTGTCCAGCTCGCAAGGTTATTAAAAAGGGCTGCGGTGCGGCCCTGATGAAAGAACCTCATTTGGCACAATCAATTATCAAGGCGGTTTGTGCCAATACTCAGCGTCCGGTCACTGTCAAGTTTCGCAGCGGTTGGACTCATGAGACCATAAATGGAACACAATTTGCTCTCATGGCCGAAGCGGCTGGGGCATCAGCGGTAACCATTCATGGGAGAACCTGGGCACAAGGTTTTGGCGGACAAGCTGACTGGCAGATTGTTAAGGCAGTGAAGGAAGCCGTCTCTATTCCGGTGATTGGCAATGGTGATATTCTCTCGCACGCTGATGGCATGAGAATGATGGCTGAAACAGGTTGTGACGCTGTGATGGTGGGCCGGGGAGCCCTAGGAAATCCTTGGGTTTTTTCGCCAGCTGGCCGTCCTGCCACCTTGTCTGGTCGACTACCGGTTATTATGCGCTACCTAGAGTTGGCGGACCGATATCTGCATGCAGACCGCGTCCTCTTCAAAATTAAAAATCATACCTCCAAATTTCTAACCGGTCTCCCTGGAGCGGCTGTTCTTCGCCAGTCTATCTATGCAACGAGGACCGTCGAGGAAATCGTTGCGCTGCTCTACCAAAATGGCGACCGTGCAAATGACACGAAGGATTATTTCTGAACCGGATTCGGCTCAAATGATTCCGTCTTAGCCATTTTTTCTATCCGTTGATACAGCGAAAAGGAAATGGCTTGGGCCTGGTTCAACTCCTCCCAGTTCATGTTCAGCATCAAATTGTTGCGACTGATGGTCGCAAACGTATTGCCGGCGCTTGCGGCAAGTGAATACCAGGCATACCCCAGGGCCTTGTCTGTATTGGTACCTGTTCCGGTAGCGTACATCAATCCGACATTTGCCTGTGCCATACTATCGCCCTGCATTGCCGCTTTTTCATACAGCTCCAACGCTTTTTTATAATCCCGTTCGCCCCCCAGACCATTAAAACAAAGATACGCTAAATCATTCTGGGCAGAAAGGTCGCCTTGCTCGGCTGCCTCTGTCAGCCATTTTTTTGCTTCCATATAATTCTGGGGAACATTGGCACCACGGAGAAACGCCCCGCCGATGATACTCAGAGACTCCGACGAGGTCTTGCCTTGCTCCGCCGCACTCAGTAGCCATTTAAAACCGTTTTTCTTGTCGACCTCTGTCCCTTTGCCCAGGTAAAACATCCCTCCAGCGACAAACTGTGCCTCTGCATCACCGCGTTCGGCTGCCTGGCGGTACAACTGGAGCGCCTTGGCGTAATCAATTGGTTTGTCCTTACCATAATAATAGAGATACGCCTCCACCTTTAAGCGATCGGTCGTCTCGTCGATCTCCCGAGAATAAGACGTCCCCGCTACTATTATAATAACCACAGCAAGAAGAACAGTGTCGTACCATCGCATGGCTCAGCCCTATCATAAATAATTATGCAAATCGCTTATCTTCCGTTAAACAACATGAAAGCAGGGCATTCAAGGAAAAACAGACCGAAGAACCGGGACAGATGCCAGGGAATAGTAATGCGGCCGATGGTTTTCAGGTAGTGAGAGTTCGATATATTTCCGGCATACGGGCAGGTAACTGGCTGACCTCATCGATAAAGATATAGTTCACCTCTCCATACATGTGAGCCATGTAGTCATGGGCCTGACGGTCGATGGTAATGCAGAAGGGGTGGATACCTTTGGTTTTGGCTTCCATCAGAGCATGCCGGGTATCTTCAATAGCATATTCCCCCTTGTAGTCATCGTAATCTTCGGGTTTGCCGTCGGACAGCACAATGAGCAATCTGATTTTTGCCTCAACCTGGGTAAACAGGGATGTCATGTGGCGAATGGCCGGGGCCATGCGGGTATATTCCCTGGGACCCATGGCTCCGATCCGCTGTCGAACGACCTCGGAATACCGTTCGTCCAGCCGTTTAATCGGAAAAAGTTCACAGCGCAGACGCCGCATCCCTGAAAAGCCATAGATACCGTAACGGTCATTGAGCACCTCCATGGCCTCGCAGATCAGCACCAGCGACTCCTTGATAGCCTGTCCAACCCAGCCAGCAGTTGAGTTGGACATATCGACCAAAAAATAAACGGCTATATCGCGCTGTTCACGGGCAAGGCGAATAAAGAGCCGATCCGAGGGCGGCCTTCCGGCATGAATATCTGCCAGGGATTCAACCAGGGCATCAAGATCGATATCGTTGCCATCCCGTTGCCTGCGAATAAAGTGCTCATTGGTCTGCATCAGCTCGAACTGATGCCGCAAACGCCGAATTTGACCCCTGTACTTTTGCAACGTCTGTTCAATGAAAGAGGTCTGGACCGGTGTGATCTCCTTTTCGGTAACCACACACCAGTTTTTGCGAAAACCCTTGCGACGATAATCCCATTCATCATAGACCACCGGCGCTAGTATTCCCTGACCTTCGTCAGGCACAACCGGATGAGAAGCGCTATATCCCTGCCCACCTTTACCCACGGCGCTGCTGACATACTCATCGGGGAGACTACCGAGATCCTGGCGGATCTGTTCAGCTAATTCGGTAAGTTCTTCGTTAAGTGGGATTTCCTGATTGTCAATCCGCACCGAAGTCAGAGGTTGCATGTGAGGGTCCGGTTGCGCTTGCTTTTCTGTCTCGACCACAAGGGCAAGATCCTGGCCCTGTTGACTTGCGATCATCTTTTCGTTGCTGTTGTCATCCACAGCCTCAAGAGCATTTTTGGGGAGAAATTGCTGAAGATGAATCGTCAGTGCCTTGATAAACCGTAGTTCACGCTCCTGTCGCTGTTTCATCTGGATGCTCAGCACTTCCTGCAAACGAAGCGGCCCCTGAAAAATGAACGGCTGCGTTTCGCTCAATACCTCTTCATCGGTAAGGAGCGGCATTAAACATTGCACAGCATCGAGGCTGTCCCGATTGTCTGCATCCATCACCTGACATCGCTGGAGTAGACTGCGCGCTCGATCATCCGTTTCTGACCGCCCTCCGGCAAGCCATTTTCCTCGAAGCAATCCCTGTTGCAAACGGTCAAGCAGATTCGTTGTCAGCGCAGTATCCGCTGAGAGCGGCAATCGGGGTAACAGAGCCGCAGCCTCCCGCATCAATCCGGGAAGTTCATCTTGCAAAAAGGACAGCACTCGTCCGGTTTCAAAAAAATGGTAAAGGCTTCGTGCATTCGCGGGGACAATGAAATTGGAAAAATAGTGTTCGAGGGGATGTGTAGACGACGCATCAAATGAATTTGGTGTCTGCGGAACGATAAAAGTTCCTGCCTCGATGGAAGCCCACTGAAAGGAAACCATCAATTTATAAAGGAGAAAATTCTTTTCGTTACTGGCAAACAATCCAAGTGTATAAGGAAGAAAAATACATTCAGTGTTGGTACCGGCACAATCTGCGGCAATCAACGGCATCTCTCTGCCGGCAAGACCGTTGACATAAGGCTGCAATCGTGAGCGAACCTCAGACAAGCGCAAACCACCCTGCCCTCGCAGATGGCAAATAAAATTGCGTTCGACATCTCCCATGAACAATTGCGCCCCGTGCAGCCCGCTGGTTTCGTATCGATCCAGGAGCGTATGCACCCAAAGCGATAGCTCTTCCACCGCCAAGCCGTTCAAAACAGAATTAGCGACAGTAAGATAGGCAAAACAAAGTGAATGGGAAACGGGCCAAATGGCTGGGATTTGAGCAAAAATATCGTCGATTTGTTCCCCATCTTCAGTGACCAGATGGGACAAAGCCTCTTCGACATCCCATTCATTAGGCAGACTGGGCGCCACGAGTTCATAAAACTTAGCTTTTAATGCCTCTAGTTCCATACTGTTCAAAAAAGAGAACTCACCATTTCATCGAGAGCGGCGAGAAGCTCACGGTCATCAGTGAGTGCTTCGCTGATGGCTGCTCGACAGGCTATCTGTATCGGTATGCCACGAGCGATTAGTTTGCCGGTCTGGATGAGCAAGCGAGTTGATGCCCCTTCGGCCAAGCCCGAATCCTTCAAGGCCCGGGTCATACCCGCCAATTTAACCAGAGATCGGGCTATCTCCATCTTCAGGCCGCCTTCCCGGCACACGATCTCTATCTCTTTCTCTGGAACCGGGTAGTCAAAAGACAGAGCGATAAATCGTTGTCTAGTGGAGGCCTTGAGATCTTTAAGGACGCTCTGATACCCAGGATTATAGGAGATCGCCAGCATGAACTCCGGAGGGGCGGTCAGCAACTCGCCCCTTTTTTCGATAGGGAGTTGACGCCGGTCATCGGCCAGGGGATGAATGACGACCGTGGTATCCTTACGCGCTTCGACAATCTCGTCCAGATAACAGATAGCACCGGCCCGAACCGCCATGGTCAAAGGCCCATCGCTCCACACCGCCTCACCGGACCTGATCAGATAACGACCGACCAGATCGCTCGTCGAAAGGTCGTCGTGACAAGAAACCGTGACCAATGGACGTTTGAGCCGCCAAGCAAGATATTGTATGAACCGGGTCTTGCCGCATCCCGTGGGGCCTTTGAGCAGTAAAGGTGCACCTTCGTAATACGCGGCCTCGGCAACGGATATTTCGTCGCCGATCGGCAAATAATAGGGTTCTTCTTCAATTCGGTGTTCATCGAGTCGTACTTGATGTCCTGGCATAACTATCCCCTTAAAGTTTAGTCTTTGAGAACAATAGTAAGAATGCGCACAACCATTGACAAGCCTCCGTTTTCCAGGCAATTTCATTTGGTTATTGCACAATGAAGAGGGCATGATTACACTCACTTATGAAAGCCTCGGGCCTTATTCTCCCTGACAGGCTCACCTGTTGCCCCTTACCTGACCTTATTATAATGTGCATTGACCTTCATACCCACTCCATCTACTCTGACGGCAGCTTGACCCCTGCAGAATTGATTACGATGGCTACGAACAACGGTTTACAGGGACTGGCGCTCACCGATCACGATACGGTTGAGGGGGTGAATGAAATACAACAGTTGGGAAATCAGGCAGGGATAACCATCATGACCGGTGTGGAAATCAGCACCACTCTGCGACAGTATACCCTGCATCTCCTCGGTTATGGGATTGATCCCACATCTCCAGAGTTGCATCAATGGTTACTGCCATTGCAGGAGGGCCGGGCAAAGCGAAATGCTGCAATCCTGAATAAGTTGCAAGCATTAGGGGTTGAGATAACCGCTGAGGAGGTCAGTGCAATTTCGTGCTGTGGCCAGACCGGCAGACCCCATATTGCCAGACTCCTGATTGAAAAAGGGGTTGTAGACAGCTTTGATGCCGCCTTTCGCCAATATCTCGGCCGCAATAAACCTGCCTGGGAAAGCCGTTTCAGCTATTCCGCTGCCGAAACCATCGATATGATCCATCGAGTTGGCGGGCTGGCTGTACTGGCCCACCCCGGCCAACTGGATCCTGAGATGCGCGCCCAATCGCTTATAATCAAAGAATTGGCCCTGCGTGGCCTTGACGGCATTGAATTCTACTATCCGACCCATACCCGTAAAATAAAGAAAAAACTGAAAGCCATCGCTGCTGAACACAATCTGATTGTTACCGGCGGCAGTGATTTCCACGGCAACACCCGTCCTGCCAACCGCCTTGCAGGCAAGATTCAAACGACGTGTCCCCCCTATTCGATCATTGATGCCATCATAGCCCGCCAACAAGGGCGGAACCAGTAACCCTCTCCTACATTCAAAACCGCTATGCATACTATTCTTATTGTCGACGATGAACCCAACTACCAGATCATATTGGCTGAACTACTTAAAGATGAAGGGTATGAAGTCTTCACCGCCGACAGCGGTCTGGCTGGTCTGCCTATCGTCTACAGCACGGATCTGGATCTTGTTCTTTCGGATATGAAGATGCCGGGTATGGACGGTATTGGATTCCTAGCGAAAATCAAAGAATTCAACAAAGAATTGCCGGTCATTCTCATCACGGCATACGCTGAAGTGGAAAAAGCGGTCGAGGCGATGCGACTTGGAGCTTTCACCTACCTTGCCAAACCCTTCTCCAATCAGCAGCTTATTGCCAGCACCAAGAAAGCGATCGAACATTACGGCCTGATCCGCGAGATCAGGCGCCTGCGTGATGAAGCCACACCGCGTTCCGGTTTTGGCGGGATGATCGGCAAAAGCCCATCGATGCGCGCCGTCTACCAATTGATTGAAAAGGTGGCCCCCACGCCCTCCTCCGTGCTGATCACCGGCGAATCGGGAACAGGCAAGGAACTAGTGGCCCGGGCCATTCACAATATCAGTCCGCGCAAAAACGCCTCCTTCATTTCGGTTAACTGTGCGGCGCTGTCTGAACACCTCCTGGAGAGTGAACTATTCGGTCACGAAAAAGGTGCCTTCACCGATGCTATCACCATGCGCAAAGGACGTTTTGAACTGGCCGATACCGGCACCCTCTTTCTCGATGAAATCGGCGAAATGCCCCCCCAGCTCCAGGCCAAGCTGTTGCGGGTGTTGCAAGACAAGAGTTTCGAACGGGTCGGCGGTAATATCACCCAGCATGTCGATGTCCGCATTCTGGCGGCAACCAACAAGGATCTAAAAGATGAGGTCGACAAGGGCCACTTCCGGGAAGACCTCTATTACCGGCTCAATGTCATCCATATCCATCTTTCGCCCTTACGAGAACGGATCGATGACATTCCTGCTTTAGTCACCCATTTCATCGAAAAAAACAGCAAGAATTTAGGAAGAGATCTCGACCTCTCTCCGGAAGCACTGCGGCTTTTAGTCAGCCTGCCTTGGGAAGGCAATGTCCGAGAACTGGAGAACACTATCGAACGGGCCGCTATTCTCTGCGACGGCAATAAAATCGAGCCTGAAGATGTCCAGCCGGATTCGAGCGAACTGAGCACCTCCCATGAGTGGAGCACCGGGCTTGAAATCAATCAGTTCATTCCCGAGAACCTCAGCCTGGCCGATGTGCTCAATGGTATTGAAGAAAAGCTGGTACGTAAGGCGCTGGACGATGCCGCTTATGTCCAAGCGAGAGCGGCGGAACAGCTAGGCATCACCAAAAGTCTTCTCCAATACAAAATGAAGAAATACAAGCTGCAGCGACGTAAGAAATGAAGTGAAGGCTCAGAGCGCAAGGCGTCTCGGTAGAGATTTTCCCTGACGGAACGCCTAACGATGCTTGCAGACCTGTGCCGGGAGTGGGATATCAACGGAGGCGCCGCCCCAGTTGAGTTTACTGCGGAGGATGTTGAAATAACTCTTCCAGGGCGAACTGACAATCAACAGCGGATGTGCCGCCTTTCTAACCAGCAGGTAATCGTTTTCCGTAATGGTCCACTGGAGCTCTCCGTCAACGATGACCTTAACCTGCCCGGCCGGGGCCAACAACTGGGTGGTAATTTTGTGCTGTGAACCAAGCAGCACCGAGCGTGACTCCAACATGAACGGACAGATGGGCGTTACCACTACCGCATCGAGTTCGGCATGAACCACCGGTCCACCTGCTGACAAATTATAGGCAGTTGACCCGGTTGGGGTCGCCATAATCAGCCCATCGGCCCTATAGGTGGTCACATATTCATCATCCGCCCAGCACCGGAGACGGATCATCGCCTCCGTACTTTTCTTGACAATAACAACCTCGTTGAGGGCACGAATCGATCGGCTCGTTTCCCCTGTCGTTCCGTTGACATAGGCAGCAGAGAGCATGATCCGTTTTTCGATACGGACATCTTCTGCAAGCAAGGTTGTGAAAGCGTCATACATCTCGTCGGCAACAACCTCAGTTAAAAAGCCAAGATGGCCAAGATTGACGCCAAGCACCGGTAGCTGGTACTCGCTAGCCTCCGAAGCTACATGCAACAAGGTACCGTCGCCGCCGAGCACAATCAGAACATCCATTTCGGGCGCTATCTTGTTCAAGTCCGCTTTAATGCGACGTTCGGCGAACCAGGCGACCACCTCTCTCCCTATCTGCTCAACCTCTTGACTTTCCGGACGGGTGATGATGCCCGCATAACCGACCTTCATGTACCCAACTCCTTGGAGCGTAACGTTGCTGCTGCAACCGCGCCCATAATCACGCCACGGAAAGCGCCTTCTTCCAAAGCCTGCAGGCCGGTAATGGTCGTGCCGCCGGGAGAAGTCACTTTCCCTTTGAGTACCGCAGGCGGTTCACCGGTTTCCAAGGCGAGCTTGGCCGAACCATACACGGTCTGCAGCACCAGTTGCTCTGCAACCGGGCGCGGCAGGCCGGCGAGGACCCCGCCATCGATCATGGCCTCAATGAAGGTGAAGACATATCCCGGGCCACTGCCGCTTAACCCCGTAACCGCATCAAGCTGACTTTCGGGCACTTCAACACAGCTTCCTATCGCTGAAAAAAGTGCCATAGCGATCTTGCGGTCTTCAGATGTGACCAGGAGGTTTGGGCTGAAAGCTGAAGCACCGGCGAGCACCAGGGCCGGAGTATTGGGCATCACCCGGATCAGGCGAACTGGTTCTGTAAAATATCCAGCCAAAACCTGCAAAGGTATGCCTGCCATAATCGAAAGGACCAGATGTCCGGCTGTGATGAAAGAACGATACTGAGCGAGTACCTGTTCAGCCATTTGTGGTTTCACAGCCACAACGAGAACGTTACAGGCACGACAGAGAGATTCAGCGGCCTGGGTGCAACAGATGCCGTATTGAGCCTGCAGATAATCGCAACGGACCGTAGTCGGTTCCGCAATCATGATTCTTTCTTTGGGAACCAAACCAGCAGCTAAAATGCCACGAACCATAGCTTCGGCCATCTGACCGCCACCAATAAATCCGATACTATAGGAAGATACTGTCATATTTATCCAAAACCCAAAGTAAAATTTTCAAGGGAAATCCTGGTCTCAAATCTTCGGTTAGTATACGCGTGTTCTTTATCTCAGACAACTCTTGTTCTCAGTCGATTCGGCACAGGACAAAAAAAACCGCCGGAAAACACACGGCGGTTTAAATCGTTCAACAAACATAAAAACAGGAGTCCTGTTTACAGGAAATTTTCGTTACGGTGTCGCTTCAGCCTGTACAGGTTGAACGGGAAACAATAGCCTAGTCTGTCGCGGTGCAAAAAATGGCGAAAAATGATTGCCTATGGACTGGGTCGAACTCACCACCTGACGAAGCAGTGCATCACCCCTTTTCTTAAAGGTGACATATTCCCAACAATCTGGATTTTCTATAATAGTCTGCATGAGGCCGAGATGCAGACTGTGGCCAGAACGATCAGCAATGATATGGCCCAGAACCGGTGAGCCAAGCAATGCTATATCTCCAATCACATCAAGCACCTTATGACGGATGAATTCATCATCAAATCGCAATCCGTCTTCATTAAGGATAGAACGACGATCCCAATGAATGGCAATAACATTGTCCAAGGTACCACCCAAAGCCAATCCATTTTGCCAGAGATATTCCACCTGTTCGACAAACCCAAAGGTTCTGGCAGTTGCTATCTCATTGCAAAACCGCTCTTTTGTTACCTCAACCGTATAGCATTGTTCACTGATGCATGCATCGTCAAAATGAATACGGCCGGTCACTTTGAAACCGTCATGAGGTTCAATGCGAATAGATTTATCGCCAGCGGTATAACTGAGCGGCCGAGTTATCCGCAAGATTTTACGCAAAGCTTGCTGCCGTTGCCGGCCCCCGCTTTTCAGCAGATGGATAAAGGGGCCAGCACTACCATCCATGATGGGTACTTCATGCGAATCAAGGTCCACCAGCGCATTGTCAATCCCGGACCCGCGCAGGGCCGCCATCAGATGTTCGGTGGTCGACACCTTATGGCAACCATCACCAATAGTTGTTGCAAGGGTGGTGTCTATCACCTGTTCAACGCGGGCTGGAATAGTGGGACGATCGATGAGGTCTGAACGGACAAACTGGATGCCGGCATTTGCCGGCGCGGGTTTGATAGTCAAATTCACTGTCCGACCCGTGTGCAGGCCAACGCCGCAACAACTGACAGCGCGTTTTAACGTATATTGATGTGGCTCAATCTGTGATGCCATTCTATGCTATCCTGCTTGGGATAAAGGATGTTAGAAATAGTTACGTAAATATACTATTTACATGCAAAAAACAAACCACCTCACCCGAAAGCATCGACAGCCTCAGTCAAAAATAAAAAAACATTTTATTTCAGTGTATTAGCCAAAATAACACCCCGGTGAAAATATTAAAAATCCACAGCACGGTGTGCGATAAAAACCACACCAGGCTGAAGTCGCTGAAAGTGTTGGATTTTCGACACATCCCCACAAAGGTCATCCTCGCCTGGAATGGTTTTCCCATGATCGCACATCATGCAAAATACGCGCTGTAAAATGTTCATCTGCTGTCACCTGCATGCGCAGACCAAAAAGCGGCAAGGGGAGATCAACTGCAAAGCCAGCAAGTTTAACCAAATCTTTTTCCGTAGTAACAAGGAATTCAGCACCGGCACGGCGCGCCTTCTCCAAAATTTCTCCAAGAACCGCAGAGGAATAGCGTTGATGATCCCGCAAAGGATGAAACCCGGCAAGGTCAAGAACGTGTCGCTCCAGAATAGAGAGAAAGGATAGGGGATGAGCGATCCCGCAGAAACCGAAACACCTTCCCTTTGCAACAAGATCGACATCTACGGTCTCTATCATTCCACCTTCAGACAACTGCACCGGAGTCTCAACCTGATAGCCCGTCAATGTTACAGGAACCTGTGGGAATTTATCCTGCAACAGGTCGACAAATTGTTCCGCCCTTTCTTTATTAGCCTCATGCACTCCGGTCAGCACAAAACCTGTGGCCCGGTTAAGCGCGACAACCGGCTCCCTTAAATCCCCCCCCGGAAAGACCCGTGAATTACCTGCAAGTCGATCAGTGCTGAAAAGAACCAAATTGACTGTGCGAACAATCTGCATATGTTGAAAACCGTCGTCAAGAAGGAGGACATCCGCTCCCATTTCGACAGCCCTTTGTGCCGGTAAACGGCGAACAATACCGGTGAGCACAGGAACACCAGGTAAAGTTTCAGCCAAGAATCGGGGCTCATCACCGGCACTTTCGGCATCGAGTAGCAGCTCGGTTCCATCCGAAACCAGATTCACCTTTCTATTGGCGGTCCCTCCATACCCTCGACTGATAATAGCTGGACGCAAACCGTGCGACTGAAGCAATCGCGCCAGGTAATGAACCATAGGCGTTTTACCAGTACCGCCCATAGTCAGGTTGCCAACACTAATCACCGGAACATTGAGCTGGTACGATTTAATAATTCCCCGGCGATAACAAGTTTCCCTGAGACGCATCGCAGCGCTGTACAGCGGGGCAAAGGGCCTGCCCAGAGCAAAATAAAGATGTGTTGTATCCATTATTGTCGATCAGAGAGTAAGAGGTTGACCAAGAAATATTTGAGATGTTTTTAACGCACAACCGCGCCCCGAACAGAACAACCAGGACACTGCATCAAGATCGTTAGCAGCCAAGCCGCGCAACACTTTATCAATCTATTTTTCCTTACATACTACAAGTTTCCAGCGCTGCAATCCATGTCATTTTTAGTGCAAATTTCCTTGAATGGGGTATGAAAAGAACTATCAGAGCCCTCTGTTTTTCCGTAATTCAGCCTGACTGCAAGAAGGTTGTTCATTATGAGATCTAAAAATACGTGCCTTATCCTGACCGCCCTAGCCTTGGCTGCTAGCCTGGCAACTGGCACCTTGGCTGCCGAGCCGATTAAAATCGGCGTTGCTGGCGCGCATAGTGGTGACCTCGCCTCCTACGGCCTGCCGACATTAAAGGCCGCTCAGCTCGTTGTCAAAGATATTAACGAAAAAGGCGGAATCAATGGTGCCCCTATAGAAATTATAGTTGGGGATGATGCCTGCAAACCAGAGATCGCCACCAATACTGCCACTAAACTGGTTTCTGCAGGCGTCAAAGCTGTTATCGGTCATATCTGCTCAGGAGCGACCAAGGCGGCTCTGCCGATCTATCGCGACGCCAAGGTACTGCTCATCTCCCCCTCGGCAACCACTCCCAGCTTGACTCAAAGCGGCGAATATCCGAATTTTTACCGAACGATCGCAGCAGATGACGCCCAGGCCCACACCGAGGTCGACTTTACCATCAACATCCTTAAGGTTCAGAAAATAGCGGTTATTCACGACAAGGGCGATTACGGAAAGGGCCTCGCGGAATTTACCCGAACCTTTATTGAACAATCAGGCAAGGCAAGTGTTGTCCTGTTTGAAGGCGTTACCCCTGGTGCGGTCGACTATTCGGCAGTGGTACAAAAAATCAAACATTCCGGTGCCGAAGCCGTGATCTTCGGCGGCTATCATCCCGAGGCCTCGAAAATAGTCGGCCAAATGCGGCAAAAAAGGATGACGACCTTGTTTGTTTCTGATGACGGCGTCAAGGACGATACCTTTACCAGGGTTGCGGGTAAAGATGCCGAAGGCGTCTACGCCACCGGTCCAGCAGACGTCTCGAAAAACCCGATAGCCCTAGAATATCGCGAAAAATTTAAAAAAACTGAAGGTGCCGATCCCGGCGCTTTTTTTGACAATGCCGTGGCCGCGACCCTGGCCCTGACTAATGCCTTGGCCAAGGCCGGATCCATTAACCAGGAGACCATGGCCAAAGTGCTCCGCAGTGACAAAGTAGCCACACCGTTCGGCGCCATCCAGTTCGATGCCAAGGGAGAACCAATCGGAATTGAATTTTCCATCTATCAGGTGCAAAACGGCCAGTACGTCCAAGTCAGGTAATATTTTTCTCACGTATTGCTTTGCATGACCGTACGGCCCAGGCGGTTACGGTTATATACGTTCCCCATTTCCGGGGTTATCCCATCCCAGGGCCTGGATCTGATCAGTCTCTGCAGCACCTTGCACGGTACGACACCCTTCATGGACTATTTCTTCGAACTTCTCTTCAGCGGCCTGACTCGCGGTTCCATCTATGCCCTGATCGCCCTAGGCTACACGATGGTCTATGGCATCATCGGGTTGATCAATTTCGCCCATGGGGAGATCTACATGATAGGGGCCTTCACCGCCCTCGTCGTTTCATCCGTTCTATCGATCTACGGCCTTCCGTTCCTCGCGATCTTGGTCTTGACCGTGCTCGCTGCAACGGTGTGGGCCGCTGCCTATGGTTTCACGGTGGAACGCCTAGCCTACCGACCCTTACGCAACGCCCCAAGGCTTTCGCCGCTGATCTCGGCAATCGGCATGTCCATTTTTCTGCAAAACTTTGTTCTCCTCGCCCAGACCTCTGATTTCCAACCGTTTCCGACTCTGATTCCGCAGTTTGCCTTTATGGAGCCCTATGCGGCAATCATCGGATCCACCGACCTGGTCATCCTCACTGTTGCCGCTCTGATGATGATACTGCTAACCCTTACCATCAAATACACCCGAATAGGTCAAGCGATGCGCGCCACGGCCCAGGATCAAAAAATGGCGCTCTTAGTCGGCATCAATGTTGACAAGATTATCTCGATCACCTTTATCATCGGTTCGGCGCTCGCCGCTATCGGTGGCCTGCTGATCGCCTCCCATATCGGCCAGATCAACTGCTCAATAGGCTTCATCGCCGGCATCAAGGCCTTCACCGCTGCGGTTCTTGGCGGTATTGGTTCCATACCCGGTGCGGTTCTGGGCAGTTTTATCCTCGGCCTCACCGAGGCTTTTGCCACCGGGTATGTTTCGAGCGACTATGAAGACGTCTTTGCCTTTGCCCTGCTGGTCCTAATCCTGATATTCCGCCCTGCCGGCCTGCTCGGCAAGGCCACTATCGAGAAAGTCTGATGCCTGACACGACACGGTTGCTGCCACAATAGCCATGATTGCTTTTAAAGATATTCGCAACGCGATTGGCATCGGCCTCTGGTTTATGTTCCTCACCTTCCCTCTGCTGGTGATCAAGGTTAACCCTGCGGATAATACTGTCATCTGGCGCTGGCACAACATGCTCTTAGTCGGCGTATCAAGCTTCGTTGCCTATCTCGTTTCCCGCATCGTTTTGAGACGCCGAGATGCCCGACAAGAACGCATCCGGCTGGGCTCGGAACAGATAACGACTCAATCATACCTGCTATTTCTCAAGACTCCCAAGTTTCTATTAGCTCTGTCCGGCACCTGTTTATTGTTCGCCCTTGTTTTTCCCGCCCTTTTTTCCACCTACCAAATCAACATTATGATCACGGCCCTCATGTATGTGGTCCTTGGCCTGGGGTTGAACATCGTGGTTGGGGGCGCGGGCCTACTCAACCTCGGTTACGTGGCCTTCTACGCGGTTGGCGCCTACACCTACGCTCTACTCCATCTCCATTTTGGCCTGGGATTCTGGGCAGCCCTGCCGATCGGCGGCCTGCTCAGCGCCCTGTTCGGAATCTTGCTCGGCTTCCCAGTCCTTCGCCTCCGTGGGGATTATCTTGCCATCGTCACCCTAGGTTTTGGAGAAATCATCCGACTCATTCTTGAGAACTGGAACGATTTTTCCAAAGGACCCAGCGGTATTTCAAACATCCCCAGGCCCGGATTCTTCGGCATCGAGATGTCATTAGACACAACAATTATCTACCTGTATTACCTAATGATATGCATGGTGCTCTTTACCATCTTTGTAGTCAACCGGCTGCAAAATTCCCGGATCGGACGAGCCTGGTTCGCGCTACGAGAAGACGAGATCGCCTGCCAGGCTATGGGCATCGACAAAACCCGCACCAAACTCACCGCCTTTGCCTTGGGAGCGACCTGGGCCGGAATGGCCGGCGTCTTTTTTGCCGCAAAAACCACCTTCATCAATCCGGCCAGCTTTACCTTTCTTGAATCTGCCATCATTCTCTGTATCGTTGTCCTCGGCGGCATGGGGTCGATTGTCGGCGTCATCGTCGGTGCCTTCGTCCTCATTTTAGTTCCCGAATACCTCCGGGTCTTTGCCGACTATCGAATGCTGGCCTTTGGTGTAGTTCTAGTGGTAATGATGCTGCTTCGCCCGCAAGGCATTGTTGCCAATGTCCGCCGCACCTATACCCCTAAACCATAACCACCTGCGATGCCGCTCTCAAAGCTCCCCCTCCTCAACATCAGTGGACTAACCATGGACTTCGGTGGCATCCGCGCCCTTGATCATCTCGATCTCCAGGTGCAACCAGGTGAAATAGTCGCCCTGATCGGCCCTAACGGTGCTGGCAAAACAACTTTTTTCAACTGTCTGACTGGTTTATACACCCTTACCAGCGGCGACCTGATACTGAACCCGCCCGGTCGACCCGCAATGCGACTGAACGACCTTAAACCCAATCAGATCACGGAACAAGGGCTGGCCCGTACCTTTCAAAACATCCGGCTCTTTGCCAATATGACCGTGCTGGAGAATGTCATGATCGGCCGCCATTGCCGAACCAAAGCCCAGATTTTCGGTGCGATATTCCACACCCCACAGACCGTACGTGAAGAGCAGGCTATTGTTGAGGCAAGTTGCGCCATCCTCGAAAAAATGGGACTTACCTCCCAAGCCGACGAATTTGCTGGAAATCTACCCTATGGCGCACAGCGACGACTCGAAATTGCCCGTGCCTTGGCTACCGAACCCATGCTGCTACTCCTCGATGAACCGGCAGCCGGTATGAATCAGCACGAAACAATGGAACTTAATCATCTGATTCTTGCCATCAGGCAGGAAGGCCTCTCTATCCTTCTTATTGAGCATGACATGAAACTGGTCATGAGTCTCTCCGACCATATTTTTGTCATAGATTACGGCCGCAAGATCGCCGAGGGCCGGCCAGATGAAGTTCGCAACAACCCTTTGGTGATCAAGGCCTATCTCGGCGAGGATTACATCCATGCTTGAACTTCGCCACATCAGCACCTTCTACGGCAATATTCAAGCACTGTTTGAGGTCAGCCTCACCGTGAATCAGGGCGAAATCGTTACCCTGATTGGTGCTAATGGCGCCGGTAAAACCACCACCCTAATGTCGATCAGCGGCATCACCCCCCCCCGCCGAGGAGAGATCCTGTTCAAAGGCCAACCGCTACATCGAATGTCTCCGGATACCATAGTCAAGCAAGGCATCTGCCAAGTTCCCGAGGGCCGACATATCTTTCCTGAGTTGACCGTAGCTGAAAATCTTGCTATGGGAGCTTTTTTACGACAGGATAAACGCACGATCAAAAAAGATCGGGACTATCTTTATTCCCTCTTTCCCATCCTGGAAGAGCGCCGCCATCTCCCTGGCGGCAACCTCTCCGGCGGTGAACAACAGATGCTGGCCATCGCACGGGCTCTTATGGCAAGGCCGCAGCTGCTACTCCTGGACGAGCCATCCATGGGCCTGGCACCGCTGGTCACCAAACAGATTTTTGAAATTATTAAAAAAATCAATCAAGAACACAACACTACCATTCTCCTGGTGGAACAGAACGCCCACCTGGCCCTGCGAGTAGCCACACGCGGATATGTGCTGGAAAACGGAGTAATCGTCATGCAGGACGATGCAGAAGCGCTCCTGGGTAATGCAGCTATTCAAAAAGCCTATCTTGGTATCTGAAAAAGGGTCACACTGGATTCACATGCTACAAAATACAAGGAACCATCAAAATGAATGATAAAATCAAGGTTGGGGTTATCGGGGTCGGCTATCTCGGCCGTTTCCATGCCCAAAAATATGCCGCCATGGAAGATGTCCACCTGGTGGGAGTGGCCGACGCTAGCCAAGGACGGGCGCAACTCGTAGCTGACGAGTGTGCCACCCACCCCTTTACTGACTACCGCGAATTGATAACGCAGGTGGATGCAGTTTCCATCGCCGTGCCGACAAGTCTCCACCACGAGGTTGCAAAATACTGCCTGCTCCAAGGCGTGGATGTGATGGTGGAAAAACCGATCACCACCACCTTGAGCGAAGCCGACGACCTGATCGAACTGGCCCGGAAGCAACAGCGAGTCCTGCAGGTCGGGCACCTGGAACGCTTCAACCCTGCGGTCCTGGCTATGCAGCCGCTGCTTACCCACCCTCTGTTCATCGAAGCCCACCGAATTGCAGTGTTTAAAGACCGAGGCACCGATGTCGATGTGGTTCTTGACCTGATGATCCATGACATCGACATCATCCTCTCTATTGTCAATTCGCCGATCGTCTCGATCCTGACTGCCGGCACACCGGTCATCACCAAACTTACCGATATAGCCAATGCCCGCATCATCTTTCAAAACGGTTGCACCGCTAATATCACGGTCAGCCGGATTTCCATGGAAAATATGCGGCGCATGCGAATCTTCCAGCCAGGCCAATATATCTCCATTGATTTTGGCAAAAAGGAAATCATGACGGTCCGACTCAAACCCGGTGAACAAGGCGGGCATCCGGTCCCCGACATCAGCAAATCAGGATTCCTGGAGCAGGATGCCCTGGAGCTTGAACTTCGCGACTTCATCAAACATGTCCGGAACCGCACCCGACCGCCAGTGGCGGGCGAGGAGGGCCGGCGAGCCCTTGATGTGGCCCTACAGGTTGTAGACCAAATCAACAGCAACCGGCAGCGCATCGAACAGATACTGAGCGAAGAGGGGCTAAACGATCTGCTCATGCCCTTGGCCCGGCATTGAACCGATCGTGGACGCCATGATAGATCCTCAAACAAACCACGAACATCAGCAAATTATGATCGTCGCCGGCGAGGCTTCAGGGGACCTGCATGGCGCCAATCTGGTCCGGGCTATGCAGGCACAGGTCCAGGACATACACTTCTGCGGCATGGGCGGCAGGGAACTGGAGCAGGCCGGTGTAGAACTGCTCTGTGACGCCTCTAAACTGGCCGTAGTTGGGGTCACCGAGGTACTCAGCCATCTTGGTGACATTCTCCGAGCCCGTCGGGCGCTGATTGAACGTATGCGAAAGCAGCCCCCTGCCCTGCTAATCCTCATCGATTACCCTGATTTCAACCTCTGGCTCGCTGCCACGGCCAAGGAACTCGATATCCCGGTTTTTTATTATATCAGCCCCCAAATATGGGCCTGGCGCCGCAGCCGAATTCATACCATCAAACAGTTGACCGACCGAATCGCCGTCATCCTGCCCTTTGAACAGGAGTATTACGCCCGACAAGATTGCCGGGTCGATTTTGTCGGGCATCCGCTGGTCGATACGGTCAAACCGAAGTTAGAACGCGACAAATTCATAGCGCTGCATCGGATTGATCCTGCAAAAAAACTGATTGGTCTCCTGCCCGGCAGCAGAAAAAAGGAGGTGGCCGCCCTCCTCCCTGATTTCCTCGCCTCAGCTGAACTTCTTGCAAAAGACCACCCCGATGCCTACACCTTTCTCATCCCGCAAGCCTCGACCATCACCCGCCAGGTTTTGGACGCAAACGGCCTGGCCGACTGGGCTGGCCGCATGGACTTCCGCGTGATCAACGACGATCGCTATTCGATGATGGCCGCCTGTGACGCTGTGGTGGCCGCATCAGGCACGGTTCTCCTTGAACTGGCGATCCTTGGCATCCCCATGGTCGCCACCTACCGGACTTCGCGCTATACCTATCTTCTGGGTAGATTGCTGGTTCGACATCTGGTCCACTTCTCCCTGGTCAACCTGATCGGCGGCAGAGCCATCATTCCCGAACTTCTCCAGGATGAGGTCACGCCGGAACGAATAGCCCAAGAGCTGACAATGCTGATTGAGGATCAAGAAGTGCGGGCAACGCTCCAGGCGGGACTCACGGAAGTACAACAACAGCTGGGCGGGCCGGGGGCCTCGGACCGGGCGGCAACGATTGCCTTGCAGGTTTTGTGCAGCCAGAGAGGGTAAGCGTGGAAGAGGATGCCCCGATCGAGCTTCTTATTGATGGCACCCTCGATCTCCATGCTTTCCGTCCGGCAGACATAAAATTCCTGATTCCGGAGTACCTTGAAGAGTGCCGCAAAAAGGGAATATTGCATATCCGTATCATTCACGGCAAGGGCACAGGTACCCTGCGGCGAACCGTACATGCCGCTCTGGAGCGGATCGACACGGTTGTCTCTTTCCGATTGGGCGATGAAAGAGCGGATCCTGGGGGGCTACGTTGGTGACCCTGCGGACGGAGGAGCAGCCAAGAGCGGCTCAACAAGACCGTGTTCGGCCGCCAGATGGCGCACCCCAATCATAAAGGTGGAAGGCAGAGGTAGCGGACGCTCCTCCAGAAGAAGTCCCAGGGCCTTGGCCATCAGCAGGCTAGGGATGGAGTGGATACCCTCCTGATTGTCGCAGATGGTTTTCATGCGCAAGGCATCAGTCAGCACCGGCAGCAGGTATCCGCAACAGCTGGAAAGTTCTCGCAGCTCTTGTTCGACCAGATGTCGGTTACTGGCCGCAAACACAGCAACCGCTGCATCCAAAGGCTGCGTACCAAAAAGATTATTGATCACCGCGCCAGCCAGATGCGTGTGATACGGCTCAACCTGATCGACATAACGATCATGCACGCTCGCCTTCAAAACTTTGAACAAAATCATCTGTACAGTAATCACCGCCTCTCGCATTACCGGGATCAGTTTACTGTCAACAAAACCTGGTTCCCGGCTCACATCCACATCACTCATAGCACCATCCGTATTGCCGGATCCCCGGCTAAAAGCTGATAAACACTCAACCTCTCGGCATCGTCTCTGACGGTAACCTCCAGACTGAGGCTGAGATAACGCCCTCCGAAGCTGACATTGGCATCACAAACGGTGTACACGAAAGCAGATATCCAGGTGGCAATAGCCTGGTGCATTGCGGCACGATCCTCGCCAACAACCCTGTACTGCCACTGGCAGGGGTAATGTATTTCGAGTTTGCACCCGCTGGTTTCTTCCATACAGCACTTCTCCTTGTCGTGTCCGACGCTACACACGGGCCGCGCCATTGATCAGGGTAACTTGGTCGTTCAGTGTCCACATGTCATAGATATACCCCAGTCCGCAGAGACCAAAGGTAAGCAAATAAAGAATCCCTGTCCATATTTTACCCATATAGAGCCTGTGAATGCCAAAAAAGCCGAGAAATACCAGGAGCAACCAGGCGAGATTATAATCAATCGGTCCAGGGGTAAAACGAATGTCAGCTTCCCGATCCATGCTTGGGATTAAAAACAGGTCAACAATCCAACCAATGAAACAGAGACCGAGGGTGAAAAAATAGATCGTTCCTGAGACCGGTTTACCGTAATAGAAACGATGCGCACCGATAAACCCTAACAGCCAGACGAGATAGCCAATCACCAGGCTGTGGGTGGGACGTGATGCGTCCATGATTTTTTTCCTGTAATTTTTTCTTTTAATAATTGTATGCGCGTCAATGATTCCAGTATACGATTTTCATCGATCCTGCCGTTGTCAAGCAACGCACCAATAGCCCGCATCCCCACCTCTACCACATCTTCACGCGGATCGAGATTGTTACCAACCACAAGAACATCAACTCCGGCCAAAACAGCCTGTTGCACTGCCTCTGCATAGCTCCAGCCATTGCTGATCGCTCGCATCTGCAGATCGTCACTGAATATGACTCCAGTGAAACCGAGCTGTTGCCGCAACATTCCGTTCACCATCCGAGATGACAAGGTTGCCGGTAGCCCTGTAGGATCGAGGCCACGGTGCACCAAATGTGCTGTCATAATACCGTCACAACATCCCAAATCGATCAAGCGGCGGTACGGCTTCAACTCATCCTCTTGCCAACAGTCTGTAATATCAACAAAACCAAGATGAGAATCGCCACCGGCGCTCCCGTGACCAGGAAAATGTTTCAGGCAACAGCCAATACCATAATGGTGATGCGCTTCGATAAAAACAGCGGCATGACCAACAACAGCTTCGGGCATCTTACCAAAACTACGGCCGTAACGGCTAATAATGGGGTTATCCTGATTGAGATCCAGATCAACCACAGGAGCAAAATTCAGAGTAATGCCATGATCAGCCAGCATGGTCGCCATCAATGTCGCCGCCCTTTTTGTGGCGACAACACCTTGCTCTGCCAAGGTTGTAGCACTAAAAGATTCGAGAAAACCATCCCGTTCCTTGAGGCGGCAGACCGCACCACCTTCCTGATCCATTGCAACAAACAACATATTTTCAGCGTATTGCTGCAAGCAGAATACCAATCGCTTTAACTGTTCAGGTGAATGAATATTCTGTATCGATGCATCAACATTGCGGTCAAACAGGATCACTCCACCTAACCGGTCCCTCTGAATGGCCTTGACGATCCAATGATCAGCGCCGACCTCGCAACCGAGAAAGCCAACAATAAACATTTGACCAAAATCTAGTGAATTAGACATATAAAATAATCTATTTTCAAACTTTATAATGATGAGTCGGTACAATATCTACTCGCAAGACATTGCCCACTCAGGTTTAGATTTCCAGTTGCCCACTACCGGGCTCCAGAAAATTCCAATATTGCAGCGCAACCCAAAACTACTGTCGAAATTATGACAGAACATACAAGCCCCCTTGCCAGCGCCCCTACAAGGGCTGTCTTCATCAAATAACATACTGTTTTAAAATGAGAAATCAGCACATGCAAATCGGGCACGATTGTAGCATATAAAAAGACAAAGGCAATGGTTGCACCTGATATTCCCTGGCTTAACACCAGAAGATCAGTATCAACGGTTCCCTCGTTCCTTCAAGAAGAGAACAAGGAAAACCGGTACAGCGAGACGATCGATTTTCACTATTTGGGATTATTGACACAAAGTAACAACCACTCCTGTTACCGTTATCGACCAAGAGAATCTTATGAACATGAAAACGCAAGAAAACCTGGCCAATGCCCTCCCAACCGCCAATATAGACAACCTGCTCTCCGAATTGATGCATTACCGCTATCAATCCGAAAAGCTGAAAAAAATCAACTCACTCTACCAGAGAATGGCTGGCATTCTCGACCTGCCGGCCATGATCGAGGCCTATTCGATCTGGCTCATGGAATTTATCGGGCACGATCTCATCGGCTACAATAACCCGAGTCGTCAGCGCATGCATATGTTCTGTTCCTACCACGGACCCAAGCGGCGACTGGCTATCAAACTCGCTCAGGAGGCTCTCGAACAATCCCCTGACACAATGCGTTCTACGCAATCGGAAGGGTTTCATTTCAACAAATGGGTTTTCGATTCTGCCGATTGCTGCGGCCACCTGGTCCTGATGCGCAAAGAAAAGCCACTCTTGGAAGAGGAACTGCAATTCATTGACGAATCGCTCCTGATCCTGGCAGAACCTTTAAAGCGAGCGCTGGAATATGAAGAAATCTTCGCCCAGGCACGCAAGGACAACCTGACTGGACTGCCTAACCGTTTTGTCTTTACCGAGCGAATCAGTTCCATTGTTGAACAGGCCAACCGTCACAACCGCCCCCTCACCCTGGCGGCCCTCGACCTGGACCACTTCAAGTCGGTCAATGATTGCATGGGGCACATGATGGGCGACAAGGTCTTACAGCAGGTTACCGAAGCTCTCAAGAAACAGATTCGCCTCACAGACCTGCTGGTTCGCATGGGTGGTGACGAGTTCCTGCTCGTCCTCCCGGACACAAATATGAAAGATGCTCGGCACCTGGCCGAACGGCTCTGCCTTGCGGTTGCACAACTCGACGTAGTCACCGATGCGGGAAAACTAGGTGTAAGCATCGGGCTTTCCGAATGGAAAACTGGAATGGACATTGACGCTTGGATGGAACAGGCCGACGACATTCTCTATCAGGCCAAGGCCAATGGTCGCGCTCAAGTTGCCATCAACTGATTAATCCCCCCCATCCCCTGCACTCCGTGTTCGAATTTAAACACCGGGCACGGAAAAGACTACGGCTGACGAAGCTGAATCTGCAAAGGGATGCAATGCAATGACCGTCCTTTCTGGATGGTATGCCCTACTTTCCAACTCTCGCACACCATTGTCCCGCCTAACAGTTTTTCGATATCTTGCACCAATCCCTTAATATTGATCACCGGATGCCGTGAAAAGACTTGAGGCAGGCCAGATGTCAAATTACAGGCTAAACAGCGCCCCGGCCGCTCATGGAGGTTAAGGAGAAAATTGAGGGTTTGACCAGCCTGGTCATAGCGGTCAAATGTCAAGGCAATATCGTAGGCCCCTTCACTGGCATCACCAAACAGCGCATCAAAGAAATCATGGGTGCGCTCCGGCGGGAACAGGGACTGTACGACTTTCTCGGTAAATATCTGCTCTGGATGCATCATCGGTATCCTGTAAACATGTCAATAAATCGTCTTTCCCGTAGTAATACTTCTGGAAAGAGGCCACAATATCCGACCAGTAAAACAATTCCTTTGAATAATTCTCAAGAGTTAAGCAACTAGCGGGGAATAGCATTTTTCCGCTGGGACTTTACCCAGTCCCTGACAGATATGTCAACACTCATTGCACCTCCTGCCCCTCTATGGTAAAAAACCGGGTATGCAATATCAACCTTTATCAGACGCCGACCAGCACCATCAAACCACCACTGCAGCCACCGCCATTACTCCCGAAGTCCTGAATCCCGCCCAATATGCTGCCGTTACCCATGGCAACGGGCCGATCCTTGTGATTGCAGGGGCTGGCAGCGGCAAGACCCGGACACTCGTCTACCGAATGGCCTACCTGATTCAACAGGGGGTCCTTCCGGAATCGATCCTCCTGCTCACCTTTACCCGAAGGGCTGCTCAAGAAATGCTGCATCGGGCCGGGCAACTGACGGACCAATCCAGCCGTCGCGTCATGGGCGGAACCTTCCATGCCACCGCCAACATCTTACTCCGTCATTACGGTCACCACCTCGGCCTGGGGGCCAACTTTACCATCATCGACCGGGGTGACGCCGAAGGTATCATCAATCTGATCAAATCCTCTATCGGTATGGCCGGAGTAGGCAAACGGTTTCCCTCAAAACGGGTAATTATCAACCTCATTTCCGGGGCGATCAATAAAGCGACCACCATTAAGGATCTCGTCTACGAAAACCACGTCCATTTGTCAGAATTTATTAATGATTTTTACACAATCAAGGATCATTACAGCCAATTCAAGCGCGATCACGGCTTGATGGATTACGATGATCTGCTCGTCAACTGGAAACAGCTGCTTGAGCAGTCCGAACAAGCCCGGAGCGAACTATCGAACCGTTTCCAATATATCCTGGTCGATGAGTACCAGGATACCAACCAATTGCAGGCTGAGATCGTTCGCCTGCTGGCCTACCATCATCACAACGTCATGGTGGTAGGCGATGACGCCCAGTCTATCTACAGTTTCCGAGGTGCTGATTTTCAAAACATAATGCGCTTTGCCGATCAATTTTCCGGTACAAAAATTGTTAAACTGGAAGAAAATTACCGCTCCACCGCCCCTATTCTCCAATTGACGAACGCAGTCATCGCAAATGCTGAAAAAAAATTCACCAAAACCCTGTTTACCAGCGCCACCGGTGGCATTCGCCCGCAACTGATTGTCACCCCCAACGAGGCGGCGGAAGCGCGGTATATTGTTCAACAGATTGGCAAACGCCAGCAGGAAGGTGTTGCCTTAAACGAAATGGCTGTTCTCTTTCGATCCGGCTATCATTCCTATAAACTTGAGATTGAACTGGCAAGCCATGCCATAGATTTTGACAAACGCGGTGGCCTGAAGCTGACCGAATCGGCCCATATAAAAGATCTGCTTTCTTTTTTTCGGGTGCTCATCAATCCCTGGGACCATCTCTCCTGGAACCGTATATTGCTTCAGCTCGAAAAAGTCGGGCCCAAAACCGTGCAGAAGATCCTCCACTGCCTCAAAGAATCCGACACACCGTTGACGGCATTAGCTGCCTACCGCCCTGCTCCTGCCTGGAAGGCGCAGTACGACAAGCTCAACGAAACGCTGCGATGCCTCACTCAGGATGAGCGGTCACCGTCGGATCAATTTGACCTGGTCATGGAGTACTATGAACCGATTTTCGAAAAAATATATTACGATGATTACCCCAAACGGCGCAAAGAGTTGGACCAAATCAAAATTCTCATTGCCGGTTACGGCGACCTTCAATCCTTTGTTGACGACACGGCCCTGGATCCACCTGATGTTGGAACGCCGGGACGAGCTCACACAGATGAAAATCGACTCATCCTCTCCACCATCCACTCAGCCAAAGGACTTGAATGGGATACAGTTTTCGTTATTGGGCTTGCCGAAGGGCGATTTCCGCACCAGAATGCCACACCCGGCGATCAGTGGGAAGAAGAACGACGCCTGCTCTATGTTGCCGCTACCAGGGCCAAGCAACAGCTTTTCCTTACTTATCCGAAGGAGCTGATCACGCCGGAACGCCAGCATCTTCGGGCCTCGATGTCGCCTTTTTTGCGGGAGATCAGCCCTGGTCTGTACAATACCATTGATCCGGCAGGAGCCACCTCTGCCTCCTTTGCCAACCGCTACATCCAGGAAATAGCAAGCGCCACACCACCCGCCAAGGTGGAATCTGCGCGTGTTGTCTATAGCGAAGGCATGCAGGTTGCCCATACCTTTTTTGGGATAGGCAGGATTACCAGCATTCCCGGCCCTCGACGGGTTGAGATCCTTTTTGACCGGCATGGCAGCAAAATCCTCCATCTCGATTATGCCAAACTGGAGATTCTCGGGTGATCTGTTTTGTCCTCAATAATGCACCCCTCTCCTGTTGCTCCGCTTCCAATTTGATATCCGGCATAGCCTCATGAATTATCAGGAAGCCGTAGCATACCTGGATAAACTCCAGTTCTTCAAAATAAAACTCGGCCTTGAAACGACCGAAAATCTGCTTGCTGAACTCGGCAGCCCTCAAGATCAGCTCAAAATCATTCATATCGCTGGGACAAACGGCAAAGGTTCGGTGGGCGCAAACCTCCTGGCCATCCTTTCGGCCGCAGGATATCGAACCGGATTTTATTCCTCGCCACACTTAAGTTCGGTGCGTGAACGATTTAGAATTGGCGACGACTACATCCCCGAGACCAGCTTTGCCCAACTGATCACCAGGCTGCAAACTATTCTCGCTGGCCGCCAAGTACCCACCTATTTTGAATTCACCACCATCCTCGCCCTGCTTTGGTTTCGGGAGGAAAAGACCGATGTGGTCATCCTGGAAACCGGCATGGGCGGGAGGCTCGACGCTACAAATGTGGTGACACCCCTGGTCTCGATTATTACCGACATCAGCCGCGACCATGAACAGCATCTGGGCACAACCCTTACTGAAATTGCCGGAGAAAAGGCAGGTATCATAAAACCTAAAGTTCCTGTGGTTTTTTCGGGCAGATCTGCCGAAGTTGTCTCCGTTATCAGGCAGCGCTGTCAGGAACAAAACAGTCCGCTCTACCTGCATGGCCTCCATTTTTCAGGGCACCGCAACAGTGACGGCACGCTTGATTACGACCCGATCAATGGTTCCCCCCGCACCAATCTACCGTTGATGCTAGCTGGTGCACATCAAGCAATCAACACCAGCCTGGCCATGGCAGCACTGGAGCTCCTGGAAAGCGAGTTCCCCATCTCCCGGCAGGCCCTGATGGATGGCTTGCATCAGGTTCGCTGGCCAGGTCGGATGGAACTGCTCTCCCTGGACGCTTATGGAAAAAAAATTAGCTTTCTGTTAGACGGCGCTCACAATCAGGCAGGGGTGGAAGCTTTGCATCTTACCCTGACGCAAGGGTATCCGCGTAAACGTCTCCTGCTCGTCTGGGGCAACATGCAGGACAAACAGATCCAACCCGCCATGCTGGAACTGATGATGCTGGCTGCAGAAATCATTTTTACTCAGGCCGAATCGCTCCGCTCCGCCTCCCCAGCCGCTCTGTATGAACAATTGCCCGAACCTGCTCGGGCGATTGCCCGCTGCGCTGACACCGTTGAACAGGCCATGGAGATGGCGACAGCCTCTGCCGCACCTGACGACCTGATCTGTGTAGCCGGCTCTCTTTATCTTGTCGGCCGAATACGGCAATTGTTAATGGGAGAGCTGGCTACATGAGTAACGAATATTTTTCCATCGACAGCATTGATGAAGCACTGATCCGGGTCGAACGCAGCAAGGCCAGAAAATTACGACAAAGCCGTTGGTGGCAGCAGAAGACTTCAGCCGGCACCTGCTGGTATTGCGGGCTACAGGTGGGATTTAAAAACCTGACCATGGATCATGTTATTCCTCTTTCCCGCGGCGGCCGCAGCACCAAGGACAACCTCGTCCCCTGCTGCAAGGAATGCAATAACAAGAAAAAGTCTTCCCTGCCGGTGGAATGGGACGAATATATGGACGATCTTAACCAAAGATCGTAACAACCCCTCATTTTTCTGTCCCTGATAACTGCGGGACGATCGCCGACAACAGGAGACAGCACCGTGTCTTTTCTCGCATATTTCCGTCAGCACGGGACGTTGACCAAAATCTATTTTTGTACGGTCATCACTTTCTGTTCCCTCTATGCTGCCCAGCCGATCCAGCCGGTTTTCCAGCATGAGTTTGCCCTGACATCCCTCCAAGCCATTCTTTTCACCACTCTGATGATGCTGCCGCTCGGCTTCGCACCAATGTTTTACGGAGTACTACTGGAAAGACTCTCGGCCCGACTGATCGTACGGACGGCCATTCTTCTGCTTGGAGTGCTTGAATTGGCATTCAGCATCACCAACAATTACCTGCTGCTGCTGGTCATTCGCGGCCTGCAGGGCATGGCCATTCCGGCCATCCTTACCTCGCTGGTCAGCTACATCTCCTTCACAGCTCCCCGAGAGGATGTCCAGGCCTCTATTGCTCGCTATATCGCCGCCACTATCCTCGGCGGCTTTCTCGGCAGATTCCTTTCCGGTTTGTTTACCGATCTCTTCGGCTGGCGATTTTTCTTTGTTGTGCTTGGGGTACTGCTGATATGGGGATTTTTTCTGCTGCGCAATCTGGAAAAGGACGCCAACCTGGAGTACACCCGACCCAAGATGGGTGAGGTTGTAGAACTGATACGGCAACCACAGTTTTTTTGGCTGTACCTCACCATCTTCTCCGTATTCTTTGTTTTTGCAGGGCTCCTCAATTTACTGCCCTTTGAACTGAAGACCATCAATCCCGCCTTCCGCGAGACAGGTATCGGTTTCATGTATTTCGGCTATGTTATGGGCATTTTGGTATCGTTGAACGTTCGGCGAATGATCACCCTGTTCGGTTCAGAAACTAGAGTGGCGATGACCGGACTCTTTCTCTACATCGCAGGCATCTGCGGTTTCATGATCAGAGACCACCGAACCATGTTTTTCTCGATGTTCGTCTTCTGCACCGGCATGTTCATGGCACACTCGCTGCTCTCTGGATACATCAACACCCTGGCAAAAAGCAAAAAGGGCATCGCCAATGGAGTCTACATTTCCTTCTACTATCTAGGCGGCACCATCGGTTCATTTGCACCGGGTATTCTATACGAACATTTCGGCTGGAGGGTCTTCTTATACAGCCTGATTCTGATGGTCTGCGGCTCGATTTTCTGTTTGCGTCGATTGCAGCAATCAGCCGCTTTAGCTGAGGAGGGAAAGTACGATGTGATTTGAGAGGAAGGGGTTCAGCCCGTTAGGCTAAAACAAACTGAACCCCTAAAGAGTATATCAAAGCTTATTCTGCATGATACAGATGAGGGTTTTGTAGACCAGTTTCGCCGCCAGCAGTTGGGTATGCATCCCATCTTTCTGCGGAACGAACCCGGTGATATCAAATCCGACAATGGATTTTTCCCGGGCAACCATACGTATCAAAGCATTGAGTGTATACCAATCGAGTCCACCCGGCTCTGGCCGGGCAACGGCTGGCATGCAGGCTGGATCGAGAATATCGAGGTGAATGGCTATGTAAACCTTGTCATTGAGGAGATCGATGGCATCCGCAGCCGCGTTAAGGCCGTTGTTGTAGATGTCGCGGGCAAAAACCAGGTTGTCGAGATGGACCTTGCCTCGCTCGGCTTTCGTCATGCTGCGAACACCGACATGAGAGACCGTGCATTTTTCCCGAATCCGGCCCATGACGTTAGTTTCGTCGAAAACGGCATTGTCTCCATTGGCAATGAGATGGGGATGTGCCCCAAAATGGAGAACACTTAGATTATCATACTGTTCCAGAGCCGCACGAACCAATCCCAGACTGATAAGATGGCTGCCGCCAATGCTTGCGACCAGTTTGCTTTTTTTGAAATGCTGGGTGGTCTGCCTGAACAGTTCTTCCACAGCTTCTGATGGGCTCCCTGGGCAGGTTAAAGGATCAAGAGTATGTATGCTCAGTTCACTGACATCGGTATTTGTTTCCACATCGTAAGTGGAAAGCAACTGTGATGCCTGAAGAATTTGCTCGGGTCCCTTGCCAACGGCCTGGTCAGAACGAGAGGTTCCACTATAGATAACGGGTAAGACAACTGCTTTCGCCTGGTTGTAGGGAGTCTTATTTGACGGCAGATTAAGAAAATTCATCCTTCAACACCTTCGGAGAAAAAGATTATCAAACAACCAGACTGTGCTTTAGGCACGGCCTAGACGGTGTATAATCAATCGTATTTTTCATCATAGGTATCATCTGTATCGTCGACGTCCGTATCGATATCGTCGTCGAGCAGTTTGAGACGGATGGGATCAACAGAACGGATAAGATATTCCGCTTCGCAGTCATTGCAGTAGACGATGTCCTCTTCCTCGCAGTAGCTGTCAATGATTATATCACCTCCACAGATCCCGCATTCTTCAATCAGCGCTTCGTCCTCATTACCATCTGTATCAACCATCGTTCCGCCTTTACCTTAGATATATAAATTTCTGATTATCATTATCCAATAATCAGAAGCGCTAGACTGTGTAGTTACACAACATTGATCGAAATACACCCAGGCATCTCTGTCAAATAAAAAATGTTAACATAATCTCGGTCCTGAATATTAAGAAAAAACCGCTGCAAGGCCGACCCTGCTTGACTCCACGTCATAAAACAACCCTAAACACGAGCCGTTCACCCTGTGATGTATAAAAAAAATATCCGGCAATGACCACTTTTTATCTCAATCCTGGTTAATATTATCACGAAGCATGGTTGTGATTTATGGAGAAGAACACCCTACACAAGCAACACGACCTGACTTCACGATCTCCATTGCCTAACTATGAATATTGCCCATGCTGTCGTAGCTATGTTCATATGCCACAATTTCTGCAATATATCTCCCCTGATGTCTGTTCGCTTGCTCATTGATAGCGAACCAAGTTTGACGCCTACAGGCATGGACAAAAAAAAGCCCAGAACATCTAGTTCCAGGCTCACTTCTATTAACAACAAATAGCAATTTTACCAGCGTTCAGTGCCTACGATTTCATTAACATTACGACAACTCCGTTTTTCATGCTCCGAAAGGTCATTAAAACTTTTAGGATTTTCACGGTTATTGTCAAGTGAGCACACAAATTCCTGTCCATCTTTATCATTTACCCACACAAGGCTTTCATATCCGTACATGGCTTAACTCCCTTATGTTTTATATTAGGTGCTCCTAACAAGGAGTGTTTTTACTTTAACCATGCATAAAATGATGTCAAGAATCAGATTCTATTCTTCCAGAAATAGCCGTCAACTCTGAATAGCGCTAGCTGCGCTTACGTGAAGATGAGAAAAAACGCAAACGGTACGACTCCTCCAAGTAAGAGCAGTGTAATTATGCACAACGAACTTGAATCAAACTACATTTTAAAAATTTCTATAATAAAAAGAAGTTAATCAAGGTTTCTCACGGCAATCTGATGAAAAACAGGCTCCAGCTCGAGAAAGGCTTCCATCAGAATCGGATCAAAATGAGTCCCGTTGCCGGCAATCATGATCTTCATGGCCTCGGCGTGAGGCTTGGCATCCTTATAAACACGTTTGGATATCAAGGCGTCATATACATCGGCAATAGCCATGATACGGCCAGCCAATGGTATTGCACTGCCTATAAGCCCCCTGGGGTAACCACTGCCGTCTACTTTTTCATGGTGACTACCAGCTATCTCCTTGGCACAGCTCAAAAAAGAGGTCGGATGTCCGGCCATCTGTTCAAGGTTGGCAATAACCTCCTCACCGAACAGGGTATGCTTCTTCATTTCTTCAAACTCTTCATACGTCAACTTTCCGGGCTTCAAAAGGATTGAGTCGCGGATAGCCACCTTGCCAATATCATGCAATGGCGCCGATTTACGCAGCAGCACTATGTATTCAGGGGTTAATTGGTCGCAAAAATGGCCACGCGAGACCAAGGTCTCGGCAAGCAACTGGACATATTCACGAGTGCGATGGATATGGCTACCGGTTTCCGGGTCGCGATACTCCGCCATCTCGCCCATGGCCTCAATAAT
>CAZSIJ010000042.1:0-22410 GCA_964607065.1 uncultured Desulfobulbus sp.
CTTGATGTAATTGGCGTGGAGCACCGCCAGCTGACTGGCTTTTTTCAGGCCCGCCTCGCCCATGGTGAGGATGTAGCTGTAGGCCCGTACCAGCACCCCGAAGTTGCCGTGGAAGGCGTGGATGCGACCGACTGATTGCGGCCGGTTATACTCCAGCCGGTAGGTCTCGCCGTCCTTGATCGCAAGCGGCACTGGCAGGAAGGGCGCGAGTTCTTTGGTGACGCAGACTGGTCCGGCCCCGGGGCCGCCGCCGCCATGGGGGGTGGAGAAGGTCTTATGGAGGTTGAGATGGAGCACGTCGATGCCGCATTTTTTGGCGTCGATCACCCCGAGTACTGCGTTCATGTTGGCGCCGTCGCCGTAAACCAGGCCGCCTTTGGCATGGACAATGGCGGCGATTTCGCGGATGCGCTCTTCAAAGAGTCCCAGCGTGTTAGGATTGGTCAGCATGATGCCGGCGGTGTCTTTATCCATGAGTTCGGCCACCAGGGCCGGGTCGAGCATGCCCTGAGCATCGGAGGGGACTGGCACGGCCTTGTAGCCGCAGAGGGCGGCGGAGGCCGGGTTGGTGCCGTGGGCGGTGTCGGGGATGAGGATCTTGTGGCGCTGGGCGCCGTGACTGCGGTGAAAGGCGTGGAAGATGAGCATGCCGGCCAGTTCGCCGTGGGCCCCGGCGGCGGGTTGCAGGGAGACCGCATCCAGGCCGGTGATGATTGCCAGGTACTGCTGGAGTTCATAGAGAATCCGCAGGGTCCCCTGGCAGAGATCGTCAGCCAGCATCGGGTGGGCACTGGCGATCTCCGGGGTGGCTGCCTGACGCTCGTTGGTTTTGGGATTGTATTTCATGGTACAGGAGCCGAGCGGGTACATGCCGGTATCCACCCCGAAATTCCATTGGGAGAGCCGGGTGTAGTGGCGGACCACATCAACCTCGCTCAGGTCCGGGAAATCGACAGCCGGCCCCAGCAGATTCGAAGCAATGGGTGCGGCAGGGACATCGCTTACCGGGATCGACATGCCGATCCGCCCTTTTTTGCCTTTGTGCCAGAGCAGGGGTTCGTTGAGAATCAGTCCGCCAGTGCCTAACGGTTCGTTCATGCCCGTACCTCCGCTGCGATGGTGTCCATGGTCTGTTTGTCGATCGTTTCGGTGACGCAGAAGAGGTAGCGTCCCGCCATGTGAGGATAGAGTGCGCCGAGTTCCAGGCCGGCAACGATATTCTGAGCCAGCAGGCGCTTATGGGCAGGCCGGAAATCCTGGGGAAATTCGGCGACGAATTCGTTGAAGACCGGACCTGCAAAGGGGATTGTCGCACCAGCCTTGATCAGGGCTTCCTTGAAATACTGGGTTTTGTCGTAATTGAGCCGGGCCAGCTGGCGGATGCCGGTCCCACCCAAAGAGGCCATGTACATGCCGGCGGTCATGGCGCAGATGCCCTGGTTGGAGCAGATATTGGAGGTGGCCTTTTCCCGGCGGATATGCTGCTCCCGGGTGGCGAGCGTCAACACATAGCCGCGCTTTCCGTCGAGATCCTTGGTCTCACCGACCAGCCGTCCCGGCAGGTTGCGGGTGAAGGCCTGTTTGCAGCCGAACATGCCGAGATTTGGGCCGCCGTACGATCGGGAAATGCCGAAACTCTGGCCCTCGCCGCAGACGATGTCCGCGCCGCACTGGCCGGGATTTTTGAGAAGGCCGTAGGCTAAGGGCTCGGTGAAACAGGTGATGAACAAGGCGTTGATGCCATGGACGGCGACTCCGGCGGTTTCCAGGTCCTCGATTACCCCGAAGAAGTTGGGCGATTGCAGGGCAACCGTGGCGATATCGTCAAGATTGGCCAGCCCGCTCAGGTCGGTCCGGCCATCTGCAAGCACATCCAACTCAACCACCTCATAACCGGCAGGCGCCAGATAGGCCCGGGCCGCAGCGCGGTAATGGGGATGGATCGCCTTGGAGACGGCCACAGTTTTTTTCTTCTTGGCGATCCGCAAGCCCATGAGCAGGGCCTCGGCGAGCGCTGAGGCGCCGTCGTACATCGAGGCATTGACCACATCCATGCCCAGCAGGCGGGCGGTCAGGGTCTGGTACTCGAAAATCCCCTGCAGCGTTCCTTGCGCCATCTCCGGCTGATAGGGGGTGTAGGCGGTAAGAAACTCGGAGCGTCCGGCCAGGCTGCGCACGGTCTCCGGGATATGATGGTGGTAGCTGCCCGCACCCACCAGGACCTTGGCGTTGGGGCCCAGCCGCATGGTTCCGGCCAGAGTGGCCAAGTGGTCGTTCAGCTCCCATTCGCTTTTGGGGGCGGGGAGCGGCCAGGGGTCGGTCATACGGCAGTCGGCCGGAACGGGAGCAAAGAGGCCATCCAGGCTCTTTAAACCGATCGTCTCCAGCATGGAGGCTATTTCTTCAGAGGTATGGGGCAGGTAGCGCATAATCTTATCCTTTGAGGAGTTCGAGGTAGGCGGCGGCTGTATGCAATTGTTTGTATTCGCTGGGGTTCGATGGTGTAATCTCGATGATCCAGGCGGCGCCATAGGGATCCTGGTTGATCAGTTCGGGCGAATCCGTCAGGGCGGTGTTGATTGCCACTACCTCACCGGACATGGGCATATAGAGTTCGGAGACTGCCTTGACGGATTCCAGTGTGCCGAATTCGTCGCCCTTGGCGAAACTGTCGCCGATGGCCGGCAGTTCTACGAAGACGATATCGCCTAGTTGGTCTTGAGCATAATCGCTGACCCCGATGCGGACCGTCTTGTCGGTGATTTGGGCCCATTCATGGTCGTCGGTGTAGCCGATGTTGCCTGGCAGATTTAACTCATCTAATTCTTTCATTCATGGTTCTCCTTAATGGGATGAAATTACAGCATGGTCTGGAAGGGTTTGCGGGCGGTGCGATCCGGCCGGATCTCGGTGCGGATTTCCACCTTCAGTTTGCGTTTGCCGTCGGTGAGCAGCACCTCGGTACCGTCGGGCAGCGGTGCATCCACCCGGACAAAGCCGCAGCAGAGGCCGCGTGGCAAAAAAGGCTCGGGACGGCCAGCCTCCGCCGGGGTGGCCAGGCTGATAATTTTTGAGTCAACCCGATCGATGGCCATGTCGGTGGTGCAGGTGAGGATGGTGCCGATAGGGCTGCCGCTGAGGTCAGTCACCAGGCTTTTGTTGCTGATCGTGATTTTCCTGGGGTCATAGCCGGCAAAGGGCAGGGTGCAGGGCGTCTTGCCGCTGGCCTGCAGGGCGGAAGCGCCGATGAAATCCTTGGTGAAACCGTTGGTGGTTTCATCCCGGGGGAGGACGAACAGCCAGGGATTGTCGGCAAAGGTCCAGGGACCGATATCCTGATGGGAAAGCGGCAGGCCGGCGCCGGCACGCAGGGAATCGCGTGATGCCAGTCCGCAGGGAAGGATGCCTTCCGGTTGCCCGGCGGTCAGGAGCATGTCCCAGAGTTTTTCGATCTGACCAGGCGCCACAAAGAGTTCAAAGCCAAATTCACCGGTGTAGCCGGTACGCGAAACCATCACCGGGGTGGCGTCGAGCAGTTCTACCGGCTCGGCGGGCAGGAAATGCGGGTCAAAGGAGCCTTTGAAGGAGAAATAGACCATTTTCTCGAAAACCTGGGCCGGGTTTTTGAGGATGCGACCAAGGATGCGAGCCGCCGCCGGACCCTGGATGTCCATTTTGCCCACTCGGTCCGAGAGGTCAAAGAGTGCTGCTTCCGGTTTTTCCCGGTTGTGCTGCTGCAGGTGGGCTGCTATGGGTGCGCCCATTGAGGCGTTGACCACGAGCATATAATCCTGCGCATTGCATTGGTAGACAATGGCGTCATCAATAACTCCGGCAGCAGTATCAAGGAAGACCCCGTAGACGCAGCGTCCGGGGATCAATGGTGTTTTTTTGGGACCGAGGCAGCGCTCCAGATCCTTTGAAAAACAGCGCTGCAGCAGAGGGCGGGCCGTCGGTCCATGCAGGGTGAGCACCGCCATGTGGCTGGTGTCGAACAGACCGGCGCTGGTGAGCACCGTCAGGTGTTCGGCCTTGGCCCCGGATGGATACCAGAGCGGCATTTCATAGCCACCGAAGGCCGCCATATTGGCGCCTTGAGCAACGTGCCAGTCGTGCAACGGGGTGAATTTCATATTTTGACTCATGGTTTTTCTCCTGGTCTTGTTCCGTTGCGCGGTAGGAATGCGCTACGGTCTTGGTGCCGGGCGATTGAACTGTAGGGTGAAAGCGATTGAAGACGACAACTTATCGCTGGACCGGATAGACCTTTCGACCTGCTGCGGGTTCTGTGCCGGTGTTCAGATTGCCGTACTGTACAGCCGTTTTTCAGAGTAATCATGGAATCAATGAACCAGGCTTAAAAAAAAATACCAAGGCTGTCAATGTCGATGTGCGAATATGCTCCATTCGACCATTTGGGTGGACCTGTAAACGAAAAAAGAGGCAACCGATATAGAGGCTTTTGGGGACAAGGTAAGCGGTGGGCAGCCCTCACAGGCGTTGCTCCGGCTGGTTTGCCGCCGGAGCAATCCTGGGAAGGGTTTTTTATTACTTCAGGGCGGCAAGGGCTGCGCTGTAGTTTGGTTCTTGGGCGATTTCTGGGACCTGCTCGGTGTAGATGACTTTGCCATCACCATCGATGATGACAATGGCCCGTGATAACAGGCCGGCGAGGGGGCCTGTGGTGATTGTCACCCCGTAATCCTTACCGAAGGTCGGGTTGCGGAATACTGAAAGGGAAGACACATTTTTGAGGCCATCGGTCTCGCAGAAACGGGTATGGGCAAAAGGCAGATCCGCCGAAATGCAGAGGACTACAGTGTTTGCCAACTCACCGGCTGCCTTGTTGAAGTGGCGCACGGAAGCGGCACACACCGGGGTGTCGATGCTGGGAAAGATATTGAGAACAACCTTTTTGCCTGTAAAGTCGGCAAGCGTCACCTCGGCGAGGTCGGTCTTGGTTAGAGTGAAATTTGGCGCAGTTGCTGCTTTGGCTGGCAGGTTACCTATAGTTTCTATGGTGTTGCCTTTCAGGGTGATTTGGGCCATGGATGGTCTCCTTTGTTGGTGTTAGATATGCCGCTCACGTGCCGTAACACATCAGTTGTGATGGCAGCACTTGATGCTGCTAATAAGAAAAATACGTTGCTTCAAAGGTTAATCATTCTCTTTTTTCTGTAAAGCGGAATTGCCCGATAAAAAATAGAGGTCTTTTTTGAGAAAAGAGGACCAGCCATGGCGTTGACAGGTTGGGCGGCTATTGCATCCGGGCAGGAAATCCCTTGTCGAGATGCAGTTCATGTTACACGGGGGGTTATAAAAAAAATACTGAACGCCTTGACTGTGAACACCGCTTTGCTATAAGATTCTTTTGGTTACAAAAGTGCTTTTTCGGTCTGTTCGACAAGGGTCGCGGCAGTGGATGAACAAGAAGAGCAAAAGAACCCAGCTTTCCTTTTGCTTCATCATTACGGAAAAGTTTTTCTTACCTTTTTTAAGGAGGCCTGTTGTGAAAAAAATCGTCAACACCCTGGTAGTCGCTCTTCTTCTGGCACTGATGGCTGCCCCGGCCTTTGCTGAGATGTCAGCCGAGGAACTCGCTGTCGAATCTGAGGCCTATGTAAAAACCACAGAAAAAACCACCCCTACGATGCCAGAGACCATTATGGCCAAGGTCGATCAGGCCTGTGCGCTTCTGGCGAAAGAGGGTCAGGCAGCTTTCCCCAAGTTTAAAGGCAAGGGCAGTGCGTTCTTGTTTGAGGGAACCTATATCTGGATTCACACCCTTAAAGAAACCAAAATGCTTATGCATCCGATCAAGTTCAAAATGGAAGGCAACGAACTTATTGGTCTGAAGGATGAAAAAGGTAAACGATTTTTCGTGGCGATGAACAACCTTGTCAATGAAAAGGGGCAGGGATGGGTTGAATACTTCTGGCCAGTTCCGGGATCAAAGGAAATCGTTCGCAAAATATCCTTTGTCAAGAAAGCCACACTGCCTGACGGAACCGATGTGGTTGTCGGTTGTGGTATCTACAACGGTGACCCGGCAGCAATTGCAAAACTCGACATCAAGTAAGGATTTGGCATGAAGAGGGATCTCCCCGGATAGCGGCATGATCGTGTCGATTTTCCGGGGGAATGTCCTTTTTTTCGAATGGCGGTCTGTTGTCCAGGGCATCTTTTTTTTGCAACCTCATGGTGCTGGTAATCGGGGTGCATTCAATCACCTATTCTTACAGGACTCTTTATTATGATGAAGTCTTTTCTCAACGCACAAAGCCTGAAGGCTAAGCTCTACGGGTTAGTTCTTTTCGCGATTGTGATCATCCTGGTTCTTGTAGGAACAGGTGTCCGATATTACGGGAACATCAACCAAGCCAATGAGACGAAAGCAGATTTTAATAAGCTTATTACTATTCTGCAGGATGCACGGATTGCCGAGAAAACCTATCTACAGTTTTTTACTGCGGAAATGAAAGGGCAGTTTGAGCAGTTGGCGGTTGAAACCGGCAAGTCTTTTGAATCTGTTTCCAAAAAAATCAGCGACCAGGAAATTATCAAAAGCTTTTCTTCGGCTCGAGATCTGTTTGGGCAGTATCAGCAGGTCTTCGGCGAGGTGGTGAAGGTTCACGGGCAGCAGGAACAGGTGAAGAAGGACATGATGCAGCCTCTGCTTCGCGCCCTGGAATTGCTGGGATCTATTCAAAGTGGTCTCGAAGCCCTGCAGGCCGAGAAGCAGATGGAGGGTAAGGAACTCGGCGCGACAGAGAACGAGATGCTCAATATTGCCCGGGATTGCAAGATTGGATTCCTGCAATTGCAGAATCTGCAGTATCAGTTTTTGCTGTCTGGGGACACCAGCTTGGCTGTATCGTTTAAGAAGCTCGCTGATAGTATTGTCAATAACTCTACTCCGGCGTTGCAGGAAACTGCCGTGGCCCTTAAGAATGCAAAGTTTGTTGATTATGCCAAGGAAATCAAGGGAACGGTGCAGACATTCCTCAAATTTATAGAGCAGTCTCAGTCGTTTGGGGTCAAGGAGCGCGAGAGCATCAAGCAGCTGGACAGCGCCGGCAAGAAGGCGATCGAGCCGGTTGAGGCAGTGGTTAAGCTCACCAATACCATGATCGCGGCACAGTCAAAATCGGCGGTAACCACTATCACGATTATCGTGGCTCTCGGCATTGCGGCTTTTATTGGACTATCTTTTTTCTTGGTTCTCGCGATTACCAAGCCGCTCCAGCAGGTGGTGGCTGGTTTGAAGGATATTGCTGAAGGCGAAGGGGATCTGACCCATCGGCTGGAAGTGAAAAGCCACGACGAGATGGGAGAACTGGCCAAGTGGTTCAATATCTTCATTGAGAAGATGCAGGTAATGATTCGTGATGTGGCCCAGAATGGTGCTCTTCTCCAGACCTCCTCTCAGCAGTTGCTGGGCATTGCCAAGCAAATGTCTGCCGGGGCTGATCAGACCTCCGGCAAGGCCAATACCGTTGCCGCTGCTGGCGAGGAAATGAGTGCGAATATGGGAGCCATGTCCCATGCCATGGGCGAGGCCTCCAGCAATGTCAGCATGGTGGCCGCCGCCATTGAAGAGATGACCTCGACCATCACCCAGATTGCAGATAATGCTGAGAAAGCCAGTAAGATAACCTCAGCGGCTGTTGCCCAGACGGAAAACGCCTCGGTGCAGATCAGTGAATTGGGTGAGTCGGCCAAAGATATCGGCAAGGTCATCGAGACTATTACCGACATTTCCGAACAGGTGAATTTGTTGGCGCTCAATGCCACCATCGAGGCGGCCAGGGCCGGTGAAGCGGGCAAGGGCTTTGCGGTTGTTGCCAATGAAATCAAGGAACTTGCAAGGCAGACGGCAACGGCGACCAGCGAAATCAAAGTACGCGTTGAGGGTATTCAGCATTCAACCCGGGGAACGGTTGCTGAAATCGCCAATATTACCAAGGTTGTGAACGAGGTTAATCAGATCGTTGCTGTCATTGCCGTGGCGGTAGATGAGCAATCTTCCGCCACCAAGGAGATTGCCAGTAACATCAGCCAAGCTTCCGTAGGTATCAGTGAGGTCAATCAGAATGTCTCAGAAGGCTCGGTAGTCTCCTCTCAGATCGCCCAGGATATAAGCGAGGTCAAGGATGCTTCCCTTAAAATGTCCGGTAATAGTACCCAGGTAGACCAGAGCGCAGTAAACCTCTCTAAGCTGGCAGGGGAACTGAATACCATGGTAGGTCGTTTCAAGGTGTAAGGAGAAACGTCGATCCTGGAGATTATGCCGTGATTCCTCAAGGTTCCCTTCGGGTTGAACCGGGGTGCTTTGAGGAAATCAGGTCAGGACAGGACTGATCGCAATCGTCTAAGATTTTCAATATCTTCGGCTAGGTCGGCCCCTTTTGGTGTTTCCAGAGTCATCGGATGATGCTGGAAGCGGGGATCAGTGAGCAGGTGTCGAAAGCCATCAATCCCGATTTTGCCCTCGCCGATATGTTCGTGCCGGTCAACCCTGCTGCCGCATTCTTTTTTTGAATCGTTGAGATGGAAAAAATGGATGCGATCGCAGCCGATGCAGTCTTCCAACTGTTCCAAGGTCTGTTGATATCCTGCCGGGCTGCTTAATCCATAGCCGGCGGCGAAAATATGGCAGGTATCGACACAGACCCCCAGATGTGCTGAATATCGACTCTGCTGTAAGATCCAGCCGAGCTCCTCAAATCTGCTGCCCAGAGCGGTTCCCTGCCCAGCCGTGGTTTCAAGCAGGACGATCACATCCGATTCAAGAACCCCAGAGCGCTCCAGAGCCAAGTCCAGATTACGCACAACTTCAGCCAACCCCTGATCAATTCCCGTACCGCCGTGACTGCCCGGGTGGATCACCACAAAGCCGATGCCGAGTTGCCGGCATCGCTCCAGTTCTTCTCCAAAGGCACCCACTGATTTTTCTGCCATCTCTGTCTGCGAGGCTGCCAGGTTGATCAGGTAGGAGGCGTGGGAGGCAACCGGCATCAAGCCGTTTTCTTGCCATTTTTCTTGAAAAAGGCGAATCGCTTCGGGTTGCAGTGGTGCTGATCGCCACTGGCGCTGGTTGGTGGTGAAGATCTGTAACGACGCACCCTCCACCTGCCTGATTCGATCAAAGGCGAGATGCAGGCCACCGGCAACGGACTGATGGGCCCCGAGTAACGGCATCACGATCCTCGAGACGGAGAAGGCATCACATTTTCCATTGCTGTTCCAGGTATTCGAGGCCGACATGATTGGTCAGGTCAAGATGGATCGGTGTAACCGAAACAGAGCCGTTGCGCACCGCCTGTTCATCGGTGTCGTCGCCGCCTGACCAGAGCACGGTGCCGCCGCCGATCCAGTAGTGTTTGCGCCCCCAGGGATCGAAGGTCTCCTGGATGGAATCCTGATAGATCCTTCTTCCCTGGCGGGTGAAGCGAATACCCTGGATTTCTCCGGCGTTAAGCGGTGGGATGTTGATGTTGAGCAGGGTGTTGGGCGGCAGGTGCATGGCCAGGGACATGGAGGCCAGTTTCCAGGCGACTGCGGCGGCAACTTCAAAATCATAGGGCGGATTGCCCGACAGGGAGAAGGCCAGCGAGGGGATGTCATACATGGTCCCTTCAATAGCCGCCGAGACCGTGCCTGAATAGCTGATGTCGTCACCCAGATTGGCACCGGGGTTGATCCCGGAAACCAGCAGGGCGGGTTTTTGCTTGAGAATTTTATTGATGGCAATGGTCACGCAGTCGGTGGGCGTACCGTCAATGGTGTAGATGTTATGCTCGAGTTCGATCACCCGTAGTGGTCGGTTCATGGTCAGCGAGTGGCTGACTGCGGAATTGTCTCGCTCCGGTGCGACAATTACGGCCTCGCCCAGAGAGCTGACCGCCTCGTGCAGGGCACGGATGCCTGGGGCGTAAACACCGTCGTCGTTGGTAACAAGAATTAAAGGTTTGGGCATGGGCTGGTTAAATCGGTCTGCATTGCTTTAAAGGGTTGCAAAAGGGTTCCTCGTCGTCAGTTTTTTACGCGTAAATCTTTTTAAAAAGCCGGGATCGGCGGACTTGGCAATCTTTGACGGACTATTCTTTTTCTCGCCACCGCTGTCTACTGAATTTTTCAATCTGGGCCTGGTAATAAGCGCGATTTTCTGGATTGAGGTGAAGGGCTTTTGTCTCCGTAGCCAGCGCCTCTTCTATCAATCCGTTTGCCCAATAGGCTGTGGCCAGGGTGTCCAGAATATACCCCCGTTCTTTAGCCAGGATGGCCGTTCTTGCCAGTGTTAAGGCTCGTTCAGGATTGCGAATGCCTTTGTCTTGAGCCGTCAGCAGCAGCCATGCAAGGTTATTGTTGGCTGCTGGATTGATGGGGGTGATAGCTAGGGCTTTTTCATAGGCATCAACCGCTTTTTGCTCCATCTTGTGGCTTTGCAGAAAATCTCCGAGAAGAATGAGCCATAAACTGTTTCCCGGTTCCTGATTCGCTTTCTGCAGCAAAACCGCCTCGGTGTATTGTATCTCGTGATTACCCGATATTTTTTCGATATCGACCTGATGCAAGCTCAAAATCAGTAAACCAATGCTGAAAAAATAGAGAACAAGGCTTAAGTAAAGTTTTCGGTCATGCTTTTTAATGTGAGATTGGTCATGTTCGCATTTCTTGAGAAAATCGATCCGTTCTCCTATACCGAAATGGTGCCAGTTTTTTTCTTCCCGGTTGCCGCCGCTGAGCTGCGATATTTTTTCGAATGATGCGATCAGAGGGATGCTCGTGCCTTGGGCTTTGAACACATATAGGTCGGCCTGGCGTTCAAAATTGCGGATGAAATAGCCAAAAATGTAACGGAAATAAATGAGCATGAGTGGCAAAATGGGTGCTGTCGCTAGCACGCCGAGCAGGTTTTGTGGGGCTACTTGCAGGATCTGTAGCAGTCGGTAAAAAAGATCACTGGCGAGGATGAAATGTGGTAAGGGTGCCGCCAAAGCTCCAGTCAACAGGCTGAAGCTGAGGAAAAGAACAATATAAAGGATAAGGTGCAACCGTTTGACGTGGCCGATCTCATGGGCAAGGACACTGTCGAGTTCATCGTCCGATAGGGCCTCAAGTAGGGCTGGGGTTATCATCAAATAGCGCAGTCTGGGGATGATGCCCATGATGCCAGCTGTGAGGGCCTGTCCTTCAAAAAGTGGCCAGTAGAGGATGTCGGAATGGAAGCCTTGGGATTTGCAGAACCTGACGATTCGTTCTCGCACCGGTCCTGGAGGCAGGGGAGTGCAACCCCAAAGAAAGCGGACCATCGGTGGGAACGCCAGCACTAGGAAAATTAGAAATATGGCGAAGAGGACCATGTCACCCCAGGGCGAGCTTAAAAAATTGGTCAGAGCTAAAAAAGGTAAGGCTCGCAGGAGGTCAAAGGTCAGAGAGAGGGCCAGCCAGGGCAGTACAATAGGCAGGTTGGCTTTGATGTTTGATAGAACAAAAGCAAAAGGGGTGTACGTGCGTTGAAAGAGTTTTTGGTAATGAGGCCTGGCGGCAAGCCAGATGATGGTCAGCAGGAAGAAAAAAAAGCAAAGGCCAGCAATGTTGGTCAGCACCGGCAAGCGACCACCAAAAGATAGTGGATTGAGATAATATTTTATGTCCAGGAGATAGACAAAACCCATGAACACCAGCACTGCCAAAATTGACAGCTTCTTTTCCACGGTGGAATATATGGTCGGTCCGACAGCAATCCCTGTAGACATTCGTTTGGCAGTGCGGGCAAACCCCCAAATGATTACGGCGGCGGCAAAAAAAGTCCATAATGCTGGAACGGAAGGTTTGTCTGGCGGGGTATTGGTGGAGAAGACAAAGATGGCCACGAGAAAATAAAGAAGATTATTATACAGCATAAATTTTTTGTACCTATTTTGTCAGAGTTCCTACCAGTCACCACGGGTAATTGGCCGGAAGATAGTGCTGATGAGATCAGCCCTTAAAGTATGCATGTTCACGGCAATGTGCCAGAATCGTTTGTACTTATTTCAGGTTTTTCTGGATGGTGCCGTGGATTTTGGGAAAACTGTGAAAAATGGTTGACCTGTCGCTGTTTTCTGTTATAATATTAAGTTTACTGAAACTTCAGGGCCTATAGCTCAGTTGGCTAGAGCCACCGGCTCATAACCGGTCGGTCCCTGGTTCGAGTCCAGGTGGGCCCACCATTATTCCGGAAGAGTCGATAGGGGATTCCCCTTAAGCCTTCCTCCCCCTCTACAGCACCTATTGACTTTGAATGCGTTGAGCGGTTACCGACAACTATGGCTGAAACAACAGAGGGGCATTGAAAAGAATGTCTAAAAAGAGGTACATCCCCTAGAGGATGTGCCTCTTTTTCTTTATAGAGTAATACACTGTGCCTATCGTCCAAGATTTTCTCAATATCCTGCAACGTATAACCCCGGAAGACCTAGCCGAAGAATGGGATAATGTCGGCCTGTTGGTCGGTAATCCGCAACAGGCCGTGAACCGTATTCTGCTGGCGCTAGATCCTTCCTGTTCCCTTATCGATCTAGCCTGTTCCGGACGGTACGATCTTGTCATCACGCACCATCCCATCATATTCAGGCCGTTGAAATCGCTGCGCACCGACACCCCTACCGGCAGATTTATTGCTCGAGCTACCGGTGCAGGTATTAGTGTCATTGCCTGTCATACCAATTTTGATTCGATTGAAGGTGGTGTTAGCGATATTCTCGCCACTGCCCTCGGGCTCACCATGACCCGACCGTTGGTCCAGTCAAGCAAAGGCTGCGACTCCAACTGCGGGCTTGGTCGTATTGGTATCTATCCGTTGGCTGTGCCAGTTGCAACCTTTCTTGCCCGTTTGAATCAGGTTTGTGCTCCGCCTTGGATCCTTGAGGCTGGTCAGAGGCCGCAGCAGGTTGCCACAGTCGCCGTCTGTGGCGGATCGTGTTCCGATTTAGCCGAAACCGCCCTGCTTTATGGTGCGGATGTCTTTGTCACTGCTGAAGTGAAGCATTCCGTAGCCCGCTGGGCCGAGGATGCCGGCTTATGGATCCTTGATGCCGGACACTTCGCTACCGAAAACCCGGCAATGACCATATTGAAAAATCGGCTTCAGCAACAGGCTGTTGCTTTTAGCTGGGACATAGAAATTGATAGAGCAGGTCAGCAATCACCATTACGGCTTTATAAACAGGACTTCCAGGCTTCAGATACCCACAAAATGTAAGAGAACAGTGCGTTTTTGAGTGCCGGCCACCCGTTACTTCTTGGTTTTTAAACACTAGACTCACCGATTGAGGAGCTCATCATTGAAAGAGGAAATACTCAAACTCATCAAGTTGCAGGAAATCGACAGTGAAATTTCCGGATTCGACAACATTATCGCCAAACAACAAGCCCTTATCGCTAATCGTGAAAATGCGATTGTAGAGAAACAGGAGGCGATAACGGTTTTTCGTGGCAAGATTGAACTGCTCAATCAAAAACAGCGGGAAACCAAGGCCGAGCACGATGACGCCGGTCTTCGGGTGAAAGACCGGCAAAATAAGATGATGCAGGTGCAGACCAGTAGAGAGCATCAGGCCTTGCTGAAAGAAATCGAGGAAAATAAAAGATTGCTGAAGGAGACGGACGACCGAATTCTGCTGTTTATTGAACAGATCGAACAGTTGGAACAAGAGGTCGCCACCTTGGAAAACCTGTGTTTGGGCGAGCAGCAACTGCTGAAGGAAGCGATCGACACCGTTGAAAAAGAGATAAAGCGCATTGAGGTCTCCAAGAAGTCAGTCGTCAGTCAACGGGAGAAGGAAGCTTTGGTGATTCAGGCACCCTATCTCAAACGCTACATGATGCTTCTCAATAAGCGTGACGGGATTGCGGTGGTGTCCATCAACGACAACGTCTGCCAGGGATGTTACATGGGGTTGCCGCCGCAACAGGTCATCGAAATACGCAAAGCCGATAAATTTAATACCTGTCCAACCTGTCAGCGAATTCTCTATTATAAGGAGCAAGAGGACGAAGTCGTTGGGAAATAACTGGTTGAGCAGGGACCAGGTCCTCCAGACCCTGGCTGAACAACTCGACGATGCGGTGCTCACCCGGTTGTTTTCCAATCACAGTGCCGATGACATCCGGCAGATTATAATGGGAAAGCAGGGGACTGGAAGTCCTGCTGCTGGTTCTGTCAATCTTTCCCCGGTGCCAGCAAAAACAATCAGCACGACTGTTGGAGGTCGTTGCAAACTCTTCACCGATGGCGCCTCCAGAGGAAACCCGGGGCAAGCCGGTGCCGGTGCTGTCCTCTATGATGAGAACAGTCTGGAGTTAGCCGCCAAATCCGTTTATCTTGGCACTTGCACCAATAATGTGGCGGAATACAAGGCTCTGCTTATCGGTTTGGAGGAGGCGTTGCGGCTTGGTTGTACCGAGCTGACGATCGCCCTTGATTCGGAATTGATTGTCCGCCAGATCCAGGGTCGGTATAAGGTCAAAAACGAAACTCTGCTGGTACTGTTTAATGAGGTGCAGCAGTATCTAGCCCGTTTAGGCAAATGGTCCGTTGTTCATGTGCCCCGGGCGCTGAATGCCAGGGCCGACCAGTTGGCAAATAAGGGTATTGATCAAAGAGAGCATCAGGAGTATCCTCAAGCAACAACGTCAGGGAGCTGAAAAGGGAAGGGGTGAATGCATGGTCGCTCCGGCTCGCCGGAGAGGAAAGTCCGAACACCACAGGGCGCGGTGGTTCGTAACACGAACGTTGGGCGACTGACGGAAAGTGCCACAGAAAACACACCGCCGATGGGGCGTGCAAGCGCCCACAGGTAAGGTTGAAATGGCGAGGTAAGAGCTCACCGCCTCCATGGTGACATGGAGGGCAGGGTAAACCCCACCGGGTGCAAGACCAAATAGGGAGGCGCTTGAGGGCGGCCCGTCCAAAGCTTCCGGGTAGGTTGCAAGAGGTGCCGGGTGACCGGTGTCCCAGTTAAATGATCATGGTCCGCCTCCGGGCGGAAACAGAATTCGGCTTATAATTCACCCCTTTTTTTCTCAACAGCGCGTGCCAGATTATACTCTCCATCGCTCCGAAGCCGGGGTTATCATTCCGGCCGGGGGGATAGGTTCCCGCCTCGGCCACCAGCAACCGAAACAATTCCTGCCTCTGGCCGGATTGCCCATTCTCGTCCGCACCTGCAGGGCCTTTCTCGATATGGAAGCGATCCGCTGCGTGGTTGTGGTCGCACCTGCCGATTACTACCAGGCAACCATCGATTTGCTGCATAGGCATATGAGCAAGCAGGAAATTGAAAAACTTATCTTCACCATTGGCGGCGCTACCCGCCAGGATTCAGTTTTTGCCGGCCTAGGTGCGCTTCCCGACGATATATCGCTGGTTCTGGTCCATGATGCAGCCCGGCCTCTGATCGATCAGGCTACCATCGTTCGTTGCCTGCAGGGTGCTGCCCAGTACGGGGCGGTGATCGCTGCCGTCCCGGTCAAGGATACCCTCAAGCGGTCTTCCCTCACGGGGATGATCGAGAAAACGGTTGATCGCACCAGCCTCTGGCAGGCTCAGACTCCGCAGGCGGCCCAAAGGGAACTGCTCGAGCAAGCCTTTGCAGTTGCCGCCCTTAAGCAGTTTGTCGGTACCGACGAGGCCTCCCTTCTTGAAGCTGCCGGCATCCCGGTGAGGTTGGTCGAGGGCGCGGAACGCAACCTGAAAATTACCCATCCCGAAGATCTGCAGGTGGCAGCTGCCCTGCTGCAGGAGGAGCAGAGCATGAAAATAGGTCATGGCTTTGATGCCCATCGCCTAGTCCCGGGCAGAAAACTTATTCTTGGTGGTGTCACCATCCCTTTTGAACTAGGGCTTGACGGCCACTCCGACGCCGATGTCGTGGCCCACGCCTTGACCGATGCCTTGCTCGGCGCACTCGGTGCGGGCGATATCGGTCGCCATTTTCCCGATACCGACCCGCAATACAAAGGGGTTGACAGCTTGCTCTTGCTGGCACAGGTGCAACAATTGGCGGCTGCCCGGCAGCACCAGTTGGGTAACGCGGACATCACCATCGTCTGCCAGCGGCCCAAACTGGCCCCGTATCTTGCCGAGATGCAGGCCAACCTCGCCCGCTGCTGTAAGGTTTCCCCTGCAGCGATCAATATCAAGGCAACAACCACTGAAAAAATGGGGTACACGGGACGGGGCGAAGGGATTGCCGCCCATGCCGTGGTCCTGTTGAGGTCTGATCATGGAAGTGAATAGAGAACGATTGGCCGCCAATTTTACGGAACTGTGCGAGATCGACAGCCCTTCCCGCGAGGAGGGTGCAATCTCACAACGGTTGCAGGCAATTTTTCGTGAACTTGGCCCCGAAGAAATTATTGAAGATGAATCAAGCGGCCGTACCGGTTCGGAATGCGGTAACCTGATTATCCGTTTTGCCGGCAGTCTGGCATTTGAACCGATTTTTTTCAGCTGTCACATGGATACAGTGCAACCGGCCAGGGGTGTGCAGGTCAAACGGATTGGCGACCTTTTTACCAGTGCCGGAGACACTGTTCTGGGTAGTGATGACAAGTCGGGGCTTGCCGCCTGTATCGAGGCCATGCGGCTGTTGCAGGAAGAAGGGCTACCCCACCGGCCGGTGGAGTTTGTCATCACCACCTGTGAAGAAATAGGTCTGGTCGGCGCTAAGATGCTTGACCCGAAGCTCATCCGCGCCAAGGAGGGTTACGCCCTCGATTCCAGTGGTTTTGCCAAGGTAATCACCCACGCCCCGGCTGCCAATCGGCTGACCATCACCGTGCGCGGGGTTGCCGCTCACGCCGGACTGCATCCGGAATGGGGCGTGAACGCGCTGATCTTGGCGGCCAAGGCTCTGGCCCAGGTCCCCACGGGTCGAATCGACGAGGAAACCACCGCTAACTTCGGCACTATCAACGGCGGCACCGCTTCCAACATCGTTCCGGACAGGGTTGTTATCGAGGGCGAGATCCGCAGCCATTCTGTGGAAAAACTTGATCGGCTGACTGAGGCAATTCGGGAGATTTTCATTGCGACTGTTGCCGACTGGAGGGATCCAGCGGGCGAGGCCAAAGGCGCGCCCTCGGTGAGTATCGAGGTTCGCAAGGATTTTCCGGTGATGCAGCTGGCTCGCGAAGATAGGGTTATTCGGAGGGTGGACGCGGCGGCGCGGTCAATCGGTATGGAATTATCCTTCGAAAAAGCGGGGGGCGGCAGTGATGCCAACATTTTCAATGGCTACGGTCTGGCCACCGCGATCATCGCCACCGGCATGACCAACGTCCATTCCACCAATGAGCAGGTGAAATTGCAGGACATGGTCGATCTGACCCGTTTGTTGATTGCCCTGCTGACCGAATCGACCTGCTGAATACAGGTTGATAGTCTGTAGGTGTTTAGCGCTTTTAGCGTCACCTGACAAACAACTGAATTCGGGACAGTGGGTCAATCGATGAACACTGTCCCGGGATCTGTTGCCCGGACTGAGCCGATGATGCGACACTCCGGCGCGTATCCGCGCTGCTCGAGGGCTTCGAGCAGGAGTTTGGCTGCCTCTGCTTCCATGGCCAGCAGCAGGCCTCCCGAGGTCTGCGGGTCGTAGGCGATCATCTCCAGGGAAGCCATTTCCGGCAACACAGAGCGAACCCACGGGCTGTAGAACGTCCGGTTGCGATAGGCCCCCTCGGGGATAATGCCCATATCGGCAAAATCACGCGTTCCTGGCAGGATGGGCAGCTTGGCCTGGTCAAGATGGATGGAAACCCGTGAGGCCTCCGCCATTTCGTGCAGGTGGCCGAGTAAGCCGAATCCGGTGATGTCGGTGCAGCCGTGGACGCTGGCCCGCAGCGCTTCATCCTCGTTGAGGATTTTCATGGGCAGCCGGTTCAGGGTCGCCATCAACTCCACCAGTTCGCGTTCCGTCTCCAAGCTGGCGAGTCCGCCTTTGATGGCCGTTGACAGGATACCGGTCCCCAAGGGCTTGGTGAGCAGGACTACATCGCCCGCTCTGGCACCGCCATTGCGCAAGACCCGCTCCGGATGGACCAGGCCGGTAACCGAGAGTCCGTATTTTAACTCCGAATCTTCGATGGAATGGCCGCCGACCAGGAGAGCTCCTGCCTCTTTGATTTTTTCCAGCCCCCCTTCGACCACCCGACGGAACACGTACGGGTCCATGGTCTTGGCCGGGCAGGCCAGAATGTTCATGCAAAGGAGCGGATTGCCGCCCATGGCATAGACATCTGACAGCGCGTTTGCTGCGGCAATGCGACCGAAATCATAAGGGTCATCGACGATGGGCGTGAAAAAATCCAGGGTCTGAATGAGGGCGGTGGTCGGGTTGAGACGGTACACCCCTGCATCGTCGCAGGTCTCCGTACCCACCAGCAGGTTAGGGTCACGAGGCAGGTCAAGATCGCAAAGTATCCGGCCCAGGTCCCCTGGGCCCAGCTTGGCAGCTCAGCCTGCGGCTTTGACGGTTTGGGTCAGTTTGATGGGTGTGATTGTCATCTGTTCCTGTAATTTGGCTTGCTATTGATAGTCTTCGGTACAATATTATTCCAGACTACCCGATATTTTGTTGAAAAAAAACGTGTAATCTGGTTGTAAATAATCTTCTTAAGATGGCTGGATCGACAAAAAGTACAGGCACAAGGAATTGTTCTTTGTGCCTTTCGATTTTTGATGTGTCCTGACAAAAGTGTAGGCAGTGGATATGAAAGAGCAAGTATCTGTTTGTGAATTATCGACAAAACCCCGGCATGAATGTGGCATCTGCGGAGTCTTCGGCCATCAGGACGCTGCCAAACTCGCCTATTTCGGTCTATACGCTTTGCAGCATCGCGGTCAGGAGAGCGCTGGCATTGTTGCCGGTGATGGCAAGAAGGTCGTCATCCACAAGCAAATGGGACTGGTTGCCGATGTCTTTAGCGAGCGTGTCTTGCAGCGTCTCCCTGGCCACCTGGCTGTCGGCCATGTCCGCTATTCCACCACCGGTGAATCGAATATCGTCAACACCCAGCCCTTCATGGTGCACCACAAGGGATTGTCGTTGAGCGTTGCCCATAACGGTAACTTGGTCAACTCTATTGCCCTCAGGCGGCATCTGGAACAAATGGGCTCTATCTTCCAGACCACCATGGACAGCGAGATCGTGATCCATCTCCTGGCGCGGCATCTCGATCGGGGGCTGCAGGAGGCCATCAAAACGACCTTTTCCTGTATCCAGGGGGCCTATTCGCTCTTGCTCATGACCCCGGATACAATGATCGCGGTCCGTGACCCTAACGGCTTCCGACCGCTCTGTCTCGGTATTCTCGACAATGGCGGCTATGTGGTCGCATCTGAGACCTGCGCCTTAGATTTGATTGAGGCTGAATATGTGCGGGATATCGAACCGGGCGAGGTCGTAATCATCAACGAGCAGGGATTGACCTCACTTTTTCCCTGGGCCCCGGTGCAAAAGAGTTTTTGTATTTTCGAGCATGTTTATTTCGCCCGGCCCGACAGCGATGTTTTTGGATTTAATGTCTATGCTGCCAGAAAACGGATGGGCGAAATTTTGGCCAGGGAAGCGAAAATCGAGGCCGATTTCGTCATGCCCTTTCCAGATTCCGGCAATTATGCCGCCATCGGCTATTCCAACGCCTCAGGCATCCCTCTGGAAATGGGAATGATCCGCAACCATTATGTCGGTCGCACCTTTATCCAGCCGACCCAGTCGATGCGTGATTTTTCCGTCCGGGTTAAGCTGAATCCGGTGCGCGCCCTGTTGAAGGGCAAACGAGTTATCATCGTTGAAGATTCCATCATTCGTGGTACCACCGGACGCAGTCGGGTGCAGTCGTTGCGCCATGCAGGGGCAGCTGAGATCCATATGGTTGTCAGCTGTCCACCCACCCGGCATGCTTGCTACTACGGTATTGACTTTCCATCCAGTTCTCAGCTGATCGCCGCCGGCAATACGGTCGAGGGAATTCGTGACTATCTCGGTCTTGATTCCTTGACCTACCTCAGTGTCGAGGGGATGGTAGAGGCCACCGGTCTGGGCCGGGATAACTTCTGCCTGGCCTGTTACAACGGGGAATACCCGATTGAGCCGGATAAGAATTTCACCAAGGATGCCTTTTCTGATTGCGGTTGCTGAGGCACTGGTGTGGGGCACCGCCGCCCCAGATGTTGCGCACAACCGTTTGATTGTGCACCGGAGACCGCTGCGTCTCCTCCCCGCGATGATCGCCAGCAGATGAATGCCATTTTTATTGATAGTTATCTCTGCAGTGGTTGTGCAACCTGCACAACAATGTGTCCCGATGTTTTTGTGCTCAATCCGCTCACTGAAAAGGCCGAACTGATTTTTCCTGATCAGGAGGTCACCGATGCTGTTCGCCTGGCTGCAGCGTATTGCCCTGAAAAATGCATTGTCCTTGCAACGGAAGGCGGGATGGGGCGCTGATGAGCCGTCTCGTTCTTCTCTGGGTTTGTTGGTGTTGCCTGCACAGCCTGCTGATTACCGTATCGGTCCGACACTGGTTTGAAGCGAGGGGTGGTGCTTGGCTCGGTTTTTACCGGCTTGGCTATGTCTTGTTTTCTCTTGTTACGCTGTTGCCCCTGCTCAAGTACACCAAAACCGTCCCGCAGCATCTGGTGGTTGCCCCGTCGAGTGCACTCCAAGGGCTCCAGGTGGTCTTCTTTTTTTACGCCCTGGTTTTTTTTATTGGTGGCCTGCGGGTCTATGATCTTAGTGTATTTCTCGGCCTGCAAGAGTGGCGGGATTATCGGGTGGGATGCAAAAGCACATCACCGATCTTTAGGAAAACCGGTATATTACGCTTCGTTCGCCACCCCTGGTACAGCGGCGGTATCGCCCTGCTCTGGGCCATGCCGACCCTCACCGATGTCTCCTTGGTCACTCGCACCCTGCTCACCTGTTATCTCGTTGTCGGAACCCTGCTCGAAGAGCGTAAATTGAAAGCATCTCTGGGCGAGCCGTACCGGGCTTATTGTCGCCACGTTCCTATGCTCCTGCCCTGGAAGTTCGGCTGCTAGATACCAGCGCGTATTTCCTCTACCCTCTCTGATGCAAAGCCTCTCTGTTCCAGACCGATAAGGGTGGAGACAACGTTGCCAGAATACTATCATATTGAAGCATTTTTCAGGCCTCAGTTAGGCCAGAGGTATGATATTTGCTCAATATATAAGGTTTTTTTCTGTTTGCTTAATTTTATTTAAAATTTATAGATTATGTTGAAGTAGATGCAAAACCATTAATCAATATACGTCAGGGGGGAAAATTCATGTCTGAACAAAAGGAAAAGTGGCAGGGAATGCTGGCGCTTTCAACGGCAATTATGGCGGTTTTAGCCGCCTTGACCACGCTCTACATGGGGAAGTATTCTTCTCGTGCTATCATGGGTCAGGGTCAGGAAAGCGATCAGTGGGCATTCTACCAGGCTAAAAGCATCAAGGGGAGTACGTACGAAATAAACAAGAAGACTTTGGAACTGCAATTTCTTACTCAGAAGGGGTTGACGCCTGATGAGGCCGACGAATATCAAAAAACAGTGAATAAATATGGTGATGAGATCAAGCGGTATGATGCTGAGAAGAAGGAGATAAAAGACAAGGCAGAAAGCATTGCCAAAAGCAAAGCTAAGGCGCAGGAGATGAGTGGGGATTTTGCTTATGCTTTAATATTTTTACAGATCGCCTTGATGCTGGCGTCGATTTCCAGCCTGACAAAAAGAAAATATCTCTGGTATATCGCGCTGGTCTGTAATGTGGGATGGCTCTTTTTCTTTCTCGATGCCTGGTTGTTGTTCTACTGACCACCAGTCACTAGAATTCAACAACGGGAGATGTTGGGACAGGAACTCTCCCCGGTTTCACAAATCCGCCCGCGTCGTAATCTCTTGCGACGCGGGCGGTGTCATTTGCTATTTACACTTTGGATCGGTGGGATGCTGCTGGCAGAATTGACGTAGTGCTTCTTTCTGCTGCGCTTGCTGGGCGGCCTGTTGTTGCTGGGCCTGGCGCTGAGCAGCTTCCTGCTGTTGACGTTGCTGTTGCGCTTGCTGTTGTTGCTGCTGAGCCTGTCGCTGAGCAGCTTCCTGCTGTTGGCGTTGCTGCTGAGCCTGTCGCTGAGCAGCTTCCTGCTGTTGACGTTGCTGTTGAGCCTGTTGCGCTTGCTGTTGTTGCTGCTGAGCCTGTCGCTGAGCAGCTTCCTGCTGTTGGCGTTGCTGCTGAGCCTGTCGCTGAGCAGCTTCCTGCTGTTGACGTTGCTGTTGAGCCTGTTGCGCTTGCTGTTGTTGCTGCTGAGCCTGTCGCTGAGCAGCTTCCTGCTGTTGACGTTGCTGTTGAGC
>CAZSIJ010000042.1:22510-22783 GCA_964607065.1 uncultured Desulfobulbus sp.
GTCGCTGAGCAGCTTCCTGCTGTTGACGTTGCTGTTGAGCCTGTTGCGCTTGCTGCTGTTGCTGCTGGGCCTGTCGCTGAGCAGTTTCCTGCTGCTGACGTTGCTGCTGTGCTTGTTGCGCCTGTTGTTGCTGCTGAACCTGTTGTTGTGGTGGTTGCTGTTTATCTAGCACTTGAGGCGTGGTTGTTGCGGGTTGCCCTTGTGACGGAGTTCCCTTGTCCCTGGGTGTTCTGACGTCACGCCCTGTAGTTCCGACAGGTTGGTTTGGTTGTC
>CAZSIJ010000042.1:22883-34831 GCA_964607065.1 uncultured Desulfobulbus sp.
CCTGCCCTTGGGGAACGATCTGCTTAGGATCGGTGCCAGGGGTTGTTGTTGCAGGCTGCCCCTGAGGCGGGGTTCTTGGTGATCTAATACCTGTGGTTCCCGCAGGTTGGATGGGTTGCCCCTGCCCTTGGGGAACGATCTGCTTAGGATCGGTGCCAGGGGTTGTTGTTGCAGGTTGCCCCTGAGGCGGGGTTCTCGGTGATCTAATTCCGGTGGTACCGGCAGGCTGGTTGGGTTGTCCCTGCCCTTGCGGCACGATCTGCTTAGTATCCGCCCCAAGAGGAGTGGTTGTTGCAGGTAGCCCCTGTGGTGGATTTACCTTATCATGGGGTGAGCTGATACTTTTAGTGCCGTTCTGGCTGGTGGCTCCCGACGGTTGGGTAAGCTGTCCCGGATCCTGAGGGGTTCGCCGCTGTCTGTCAGTACCGGTACGGATATCAGTTGGGGGGCGTTCGCGATCTTTGGGTTTGATCTCCTTGGGAGTGAAGGACACTGCACTGACAGGAGCAGAGACCTTGGTAGCATCCACCACTTTGTTGGTAAGTTTTGGTGTACGAATATCGGTCTTTTGAACCGGCTGGGCTCCAGAGCTGATTTGGGTCAAATCCTGCTGCATGCCCCGTTTGCCTGTGCTGCCTATGCTGCTTTTGGGGCCTACCGTGGCTATGCCGGTCATGTTGGCTGTAGATGTACTGGCGGCACCATTGCTGCTCGCTCGATTGATATCACGGGTCAGTCTTTGATTAGTGTTAATACGATCTAAAACTGTGGAGTGCGGTTTACGGGTAACTTCTGCATCGTTATACGCATAGCGGTTTCGGTTAGAGCTGAAGTTGCTGATGACCGAATTGTTGATCGCCCTTGAGGGCCTGTAGCTATCAACAAGGGTTCTCCTGTTGATATGGTGTTCCATATACGGTGTATAACGGGTCCCGCTATAGAAGTGGTCACGGGGAATGATGACCGCTTCATCGAGATAGCGGTACTGACCGATGTCAAGGACTACTGCTTCAGGGCTGTCGACCAGAACGGTGCGGTGGCCCCAACGTCTGTGCCCATAATAGACTTCGCTCGGGGCCAGCGGCACCCAGCCTACGGAATTACCGCTGTGGATCCAGCCGACCCGGCCCGGATACCAACCAAAGCTGATGCTGACGGCAGGGGCTGCTTCGGTCACAACGACAGTGGGAGGGGCCCAATACCAGCCGCGTGCTGATTCAACATAGACCCATGAACCGTAATGGTGGGTAACGTAACCGAAATCCTCGTCTGGAACCCAGCAGTTGTCGCCATTGTACACGGTCCAACGGCCGGCTGTGAAAGGTTTCCAGTCTGGATCAACCCGGGTCGGGCGCCACATCTGATGCTCTGCGCCATTATAACTGACCCGCTCCCAGCGGCCGTTTTCTTCCAGCGCATAGGATTCGTCGCGAATGGGTTCAGGCAGATAGCTTGCCGAGGCGGTACTGAGTTCCGAACGTTTGTTCCACACATTATCGCGCTGGGTATTCCAGTCATCCCACACTGCATCGACCGTGCCATTGCCAAGCGCAACTTCGTTTTTGTCGGCAATAATGGAGGAAGAACCTTCTCGTACTTCGTATTTTGTATTGGTTGCGTTATGGACAAAGTCTACGTCGCCACGAACCGCGATGACTTCTAATGACTCATCGCCGACATAAAGGTCAAAGACTGCTTCGCCTGGTGCTACCACATAACCGAAGGGAGTAGTGACCTTGACGGCGGTGTCATTGCTCTTGTTGTACAGGCGTGCTGATCCGGAGGCCACATCCACAGTGGTCGCGTCCGGATTCAAGGCGATAAGCTGCAGTTGCGTGCTCTCGCCGACGCGAATCCAAGTGCTGTTGGGCAGGATGAACTCGGCCTTAGCGTTATTGTCGGAATAGAGGGCGTCTTCTTGGCCAAAGGGAGCATCTTTAACCGTGAGGACCCAATCCTTTTCTTCTTCAACGTACCGGAGCAGCTTTCCTTCTGTGTAGGAGATACGTCCTACCAGAATCCCTTCATTACGCTCTGCGGCCTCCGCCGGGGTGCCGATGGATAAGGCTCCGAGAAGAATGAGCAGTGCAAGGCTCAAGAATTTCATAGCATCCCTCATAGTTGTTTCCTTTTTTGACGGTAGTGGTTCAACCTCAATCCTCAATGTAGCATGATTATTAGTCCGTTTTAAACCATAAATTATGAAAATTCAGTTTCTTTGTAATTATTAGGTCGCTTTCGATATTTCATGCGATTTGGCACGACGAAACCACAAGACAGCTTAAACTTTTTGATGTTAATTAAAAACAAACTTCAGCTCGATGTATCGAATTCAATCAAGAGAATAATGATGAATCTCTCAACAGTTATGCTGCTGATCATAGCGGTATTCGTCCCTGTAATTCTTCCCGCACAAAGCCACGCCCTTGCACCCGATCAAGTCTTCGACAAGGTCAAAGATTCAATAGTGGTGGTGAAATCTTTTGATTCGAAGGGCAAGATAAAAGAGCAGGGGAGCGGTGTGCTGCTCTCGTCCGGTCGGGTTGCTACGAACTGCCACGTTGTTGCAAGCGGTAGCTCCTATGCCGTGATCCAAGGGAAACAGGTGAACCCTGCCGTTTTTTTTGCAGGTAATAGCGAAAAAGATATCTGTCTTCTTGATGTCAAAAATTTCACAGGGAAGTCGGCGCAGATCGGTACGACCAAGAGTCTTAAAGTCGGGGCAAAGGTGTATGCAGTCGGTGCTCCCCGTGGTTTGGAGCTTTCCCTTTCCGATGGCATTATCTCGCAACTGCGGGGCGGGCCGCCACCAATGATCCAGACGACAGCGGCCATCTCGCCCGGTTCGAGCGGAGGAGGCCTCTTCGATGATGAAGGGCGGTTGATCGGTTTGACCACCCTCTACATGAAAGGTGGGCAGAACCTGAACTTTGCCATGCCTGTGGAATGGATAAGCGAACTTAAACCGGGCCGCAGCAATGGAGTGGCTGCACGAAACCAGGCCAGTGGAGTGTCCGAACGGAACCAGGCCGATTGGCTGAAGCCCGCTCTTGCCTTCGAAAAAACTGAAAACTGGAAAGGAGCGCTGGATTGGTGCGAGAAGTGGGTCCAAAACGAGCCGGATAATGCTCTGGCATGGTTGCGGCTAGGCAGTGCTTACCTGGGGCTCGGGCGTTATAACGATACCGTTAACGCCCTGCGCCAAGCTCAGCGCCTCGACCCTAATGTTGCCGAAACCTGGAGTAAGCTCGGAGTGGCTTACGTGAAATTGAACCGCTATAACGATGCGGTTGCAGCCTATCGCCATGCCCTGAACATAGACCCTCAGGGGGCTGAAATATGGGGCAAGCTCGGCGCTGTTTACGTACGATTGAACCGTTATAACGAGGCGGTGGATGCCTGCCGACAGGGGCTACGTCTCGATCCGAAAAGAGTGAGCATCTGGGCTCTTCTTGGTAATTCCTACACCAGGATTAAGCGCTACAATGATGCAATCGAAGCCTATCGGCAAGCTCTACGCATCGACTCTGCTTTTGCGAATGCCTGGGCCGGCCTTGCGGTCACCTACCATGAATCCGGCAATCAGAAAGCCGCCCTGGACACAGTCGAGGAGTTGCGACGCCTGGATCCTCAGTGGGCTGAAGAATTGTTCAACATGATCGCACCCCGTTGACGCAAACAAAGCGCCAACGGGGTGCGTCTAGAACGTTGGATGGTCAGTTTACCAGCGAGGCCGTCCAAGTTGATTGTCCATGCAGCGTTGAAAGCGATGGCTGCCAGGAGGATATCTATAAGAGCAGTGACTGTAGGCACGGTTGTAGCGTGCGCGGGCATGATGCCGATAGCCGTAATAACCATCATCTGCCGAGGCGGTCGAGAAGGACCCCAAACCAATAACCATACTGACTGCAAGACCAACAAAGCAGACTGCTTGAAAAAAATGTTTCATGCGCGGATCCTCTCTCAAAAGTTTTTGGTTTGTTGACAACCTCTGTCCTGTTGCACATCGCATTACCCTGGATGCGTTGCCGTTTATTAATATATCCCCTGCCGCTTTTCTGAACAAGCATTCGCTTGATAAGAAACATTTTTTTTTCAGAGCTTTCACTGGTTGATTTTTCCAACCAGTGCCTGGAGCGATGCATGTACTGCTGCGACTACTGTCGTCCAGTCGCCCATGCAAGGTTGACGAAAAAGTCGCATTACTTGTGGATACCATGGTGAATCGGTTCGTTCGGTAAGCCAGCGCCAATCGCTTTTGTAGTCCGGCAAGATAACCCAGCAGGCCTTGCCCGTTGCACCCGCAAGATGGGCAACAGCGGTGTCGACGGAGATCACCAAATCCAGATTTTCTATTATAGCGGCGGTATCGGCAAAGTCCGAGATTTCCGGCCCTAGATTCACTAAAGGTAAGTTGATAGGAGGATTGGCAGCCTCCTCCTCGCCAGCACCTTTTTGCAAACTGAAAAAGCGAACTCCTGTAATTCCACCCAGCGAGGCAAGGGTCTCTAGATGGGGAAGGGAGCGATCTGTATCATTTTCAAAAAGTGGATTACCTTTCCATGTCAAACCGACGCGCAGATCTGAAGGGGAGCTATCTCGGGTCAGTCGAGATAACCAGTAGTCAGCCTTTTCCCTGGCAGCCCATAAATACGGCAAAGTGGCCGGTATTGAATTAAGGCGCGTTTGGCAATAAAACGGAATGCTTAAAGGGGGGGTCCAAAAATCACAGCCTGATGTCGGGATCGGTGCGTTAAAGGAAAGAACAGAATCGACGCCTTGCAAGGTGGCGAAGAGCGTTGTTAAAGCTGGATGACAAATTATTGTAATCGTTGCGGCCCCTTGTGCTTTTAATACGGCCGTATATCGACAGAACTGGACCATGTCGCCATGCCCTGCTTCGAAGGTGATCAATAACGATTTGCCAACTAATGGCTCACCTTGCCAACGGGGGCACACGAGGTGTTTCTCAAAGGGTGCATACCAGTCGCGTGCCTCAAGGCAGCACCAACCTTCTTCGAATCGACCCTGGCGGAGTAGTAGGTAACTGAAATTAAAAGAGGCCAACTTGTAATCGGGATCCAGTTCTATGGCTGTGCGATAACTCTGTTCAGCCTCCGCTTCCCTTTTTTGGCAAGCTTGCAAAACCCCTAGATTTGACCAGGCCGCAGGGGCGTGCGGGTTTAATGTGAGCGCTTGTCGATAAACGGCTTCAGCTTCTTCAAACCGTTTTTGGTCAGCCAGCAGTGCTCCCAGATTCAAATGGGTTTGCAGGCAAACAGGGTCGCAGGCGATGGCGTGCAGATAATGGTTTTCCGCTTCGATTGACTTGCCCGTTTGATCAAGCAATAAGCCAAGATTAGCATGGACTTCGGCAAAGTCGGGCACAAGCTTGAGCGCCACCCGGAAACACCGCTCTGCCTGAAACGTATCACCGGCAGCCATATAGCGATTTCCCTCATAAAAAAGAGACTCGGCCTCATTCTGGTCTTCCAATACCTGCTGTGCCTCCGGTACATGTTACTGTCATGCGCCCCTGGTGAAAATCTGCTGCGTGCACTCAGGGGTTGGCATCGGTGTTTCCACAGCCTTAGCTGCCGACCACCTTGGCTACCTCCCTGGCAATGGCCAATTCTTCATTAGTGGGAATGACAAAAACCCGCACCCTGCTGTCCTCGCTGCTGATGCACCGTGCTTGCTTGCTGCGTAGGCTGTTTTCTTCCGGATCGAGCCGTACTCCTAGAAATTCCAGGCCCCGCAGGGATTCGGCCCGGACGATGGCATCATTCTCCCCGATGCCGGCCGTGAACACGATCCCATCTACCCGGCCCAGCACGGCCATGAAGGCGCCGATGTATTTGCGGTTGCGGTAGGTCTGAACCGCAAGCGCCAGAGCTGCCCTCTGGTCGCCGGCTTCCACAGCCCGGTGGATATCGCGCATGTCGTTCATGCCGCAGAGTCCTTTCAGTCCTGACTCTTTGTTGAGCATGGCATCGATAGCTTCCAGATCCATCCCCTTGTTCTGTTTCAGAAAAAGATGCAGTGCCGGATCGATATCGCCGGAACGGGTACCCATCACCAGTCCTTCCAGGGGTGTCATGCCCAGTGAGGTGTCGACACTCACCCCATTATTGACAGCGGTCATTGAGCAGCCGTTGCCAAGATGGATGGTGATCAGGTTGCACGTAGAGAGCGGCTTGCCCAGGAGTCGAGCGCATTCACCGGCGACAAAACGATGCGAGGTGCCATGAAACCCATAGCGCCGCACTCGATCCTGTTCATAGAGGGCGTAGGGGATGGCGTACATGAAAGCTTGGGGCGGCATGGTCTGGTGAAAGGCGGTGTCGAACACTGCCACCTGGGGCACTGCTGGGAAGAGTTCCATGGCAACCCGGATGCCGTCGAGGTTGGCCGGATTATGCAGGGGTGCTAAGGGGATGTTGCGCTTGATCGCCTCGATGACCAAGGGGGTGATCCGGGTGGATTCGTGGAAATCCTCGCCGCCATGCACCACCCGATGGCCGATGGCGCTAATCTCCGAGGTGTTACCGATAACACCTTGTTCTCGGTCGGTCAGGAGCGACATCACCAGGTGCATGCCGCTGTCATGATCCGGGATCGCCTGTTCCACAGTTGATAGCCGCTCGCTAGGTGTCCCCGGGAAGAAGGTGTTCTGCAAGCGTCCCGTCTCCTCCCCAATTCGCTCCACCATTCCGGTGGCAAGTACGGATTCCGTTGTCATCTCGATCACCTGGTATTTGATCGAGGAACTTCCTGAATTAATAATAAAAAATTTCATAGTCTTTCTCTGTCGTCTCTTAGGCAGACGCTACTTTTTTCTTGGCCACCTGGGCCTGAATAGCGGTCAGGGCAACGGTATCGACGATATCTTGGGCCGTACAGCCTCGCGACAAATCGTTGACCGGTTTGTTTAAGCCCTGAAGCACTGGCCCCATGGCCACTGCGTGGGCGGCTCGTTGCACCGCTTTATATGTATTGTTGCCGGTGTTGAGATCCGGGAAGATAAACACCGTTGCATGTCCGGCCACTGTGGACCCCGGGGATTTGAAATCCGCCACTTCCTGATCAAAAGCGGCATCATATTGCAATGGGCCTTCAAGCGGAAAATTAAGGCGGCGTTCTTTCATCAACTGTTTAGCGATGGCGGTTGCCTCCACCACTTTGTCGACATCATGTCCTGTGCCGGAAATACCGGTCGAATAACTGAGCATTGCTACCCGCGGTTCGATGCCGAAGATTTGGGCGGTTTCCGCCGAACTCAGCGCGATCTCGGCCAACTGCCGAGCATCAGGATTGGGCACCACGGCGCAATCGCCAAAGGCCAGGACCTTGGACTGAAAACACATGATGAAGATCGAACTGACCACGGAAACGCCGGGTTTGGTTTTGATGAATTCGAAGGCAGGCCGGATGGTCTGGGCGGTGGTGGTGACTGAACCGGAGACCATGCCATCGGCCAGGCCCTTGTGCACCATCATGGTCCCGAAATAGGTCGGGTCAGACATGCGATCGCGGGCCACATCCATGACAATATTTTTGTGCTTGCGGATGTCGAAATAGGTAAGGACGAAATCATCGTAATATTCCGAGGTGGTCGGGTCGATGATTGTCGCTCCTTCGATGTTGATGTTCAGCTTGGAGGCCTTGGCCTTGATCTCGTCAACCCGGCCCAGCAGGGTTATTTCCGCAATGCCGCGGCGGAGGATAATATCCGTAGCATTGAGGATACGCTCTCCCTGACCCTCAGGCAGGACGATGTGCTGTTTTTCTCGGGAGGCCATCTCCACCAGTGAATATTCGAACATCCTGGGGGTGATCTTGCTCGAACGCTGCGCGACCACCCGTTTGGTCAACTCGGCAACATTGACATATTTGGAGAACCAGCCCAGGGCGGTGGCGATACGTTTTGAATCGGTCGCTTCGATGCGGCCGTAGAGTTCGTTGACGCTCTGCACGGTATCAAAGGTGTGGGATTCGACAAACAGAACCGGCACCGGAATACCGGTCCAACCCTGGATGAGCCGCTGTACGCTGGGGCTGATTTCCAGGCCGCCAGTGATAAGGATACCGGCAATGTTAGGATAAGCCGACGAGATCCGGCTGGCAAGGCTGGCGATGATGATGTCAGAGCGGTCTCCGGGAGTGATGATCAGGCTGCCGTCCTTGATGTAGTCCAGGAAATTGCTGATCTGCATGGCAGCGACCAGATAGTTGTCCACCAGGTTGAGCATGCTCGGTTTGCCGTACAGCACCTCCGCACCCAGCCAGCGCTTGACATCATCAATGGTCGGGTTGCCCAGAGCCTTGTTTTCCGGAATAACATACAGGGGGAAATCCCGGCTGAACTGCTCCATGCACTTGGCGCTGCCAGCGGTATCCCGCATGAAACTTTCCGGAGCCCGGTTGATGATGCAGCCGGCAATATCGACCCCGATGGTCTCCAGGGTGTCGATGGTGATCGACGTATGAGTGCAGATCTCGTCGGTGGATTTTTCGCGACCAGAGGCAATAATCAGGACAGGGGCGCCGAGGTTGGTGGCTATATTGGCGTTGAGGTCGAATTCAAAGCCCGGATCCTTGCCCCGGAAATCCGTACCCTCGCAGAGAACGAAGTCGTATTTTGCTTCCAGTTGCTTGTATTTTTTGAGGATATTTTCGTACAGGATTTCTTCCTGGCCCGTAGTGATCAATTGGCGCGCCTGGCTGAGGGTGTAGGCATGGGTGTCTTCGTACGGAATTTCCAGCTTGAAATATTTGAGGATCAGGTTGAGATCGTGATCGACCCGGCCGAAGACATGGTCATTGATGATGGGGCGGAAAAAGGCAATCCGGCTGATCTCCTTGAGAATCACCTGCATGACCCCGAGGATGATGGCCGACTTACCGCTTCGTTCCTCGGCAGCGGTTATGTACAGATTATTCGACATAGAAAAAGACCTCGTTATCTTGAATCATTATGGACAGGGTATTGGGAATGAACAGAAAACACCGGTCGTTCCGGCCGGTGTTCCTTCTGAACTGTATAACTATTTCAGATTTCAATCAAAGCAAATCAGGCAAGATTAATCTAGGGCGCCAACCCCTTAGCCTCCATCTGTCACCCTCCCAACTCCTGTCACTCAATCTCACCGACCACTCTTTGTCTTTCGAGAACACGGCGAGCCGAAGAACATCTTGTTTTAGTCCACCCGCTGCACCGTGACCTCATCCACCAGGGTCAGGATCGAGCGGTAGGGGATGTTGCCATGCAGCGCCAGGCCGATCTCGCAGGTCTTGCTGGTTGAATATCCTGCCTCGCAGCCGTAGACCTTATCGGCCAGTCCCTTGAGGGCCGACTCGTTGAGTTCCGGGAAATTAAACCCACGGTCTCCGGCAAAGCCGCAGCAGTAGATATCCTCCGGTACCACCACTTCGGTGGCACAGAGGAGGGCCAGCTCCTTGAGTTTGCCGTCCAGTCCCATTTTGCGGGTGCTGCAGGTGGCGTGCAGGGCGATCTTGGCCTCCTTGCGGGTGAAATTGAGGCGGTCTTTGAGAAATTGAAGGACAAATTCCACGGGTTCAAAGAGCTGCAGTCGTTTGTCCAGGGTGGCACGCATCCGCATCAGGCAGGGGCTGGTGTCGCAGAGAATCGGCAGCGCGCCGTCTTCCGAGGCTTTGAGCAGGGCCTCGCTCAATTCGTCGGCCTTGCGGTCGGCCTGGAGCCTGAACCCCTTGCTTTCAAAGGCCTGGCCGCAGCAGAGGCTGGCAAGGTTCTCCGGGAGGATCACCCCGTAACCACCTTTTTGCAGCAATGATAAGGTCTGTTGCGGCAGGGGCTGCCGCATGGTTTCCTCGCGGGACGGGCCGCCCATGGCCCGGCTGGCGCAGCTGGGGAAATAGACCACCCGCAGCGGATTTGCCGGGTCGATCGGGCCGGTTTTGACGGCCGGGGCGCCGGTCGGCATTTCCCGGTTCCATTGCGGCACGACACCGAGCGTTGCCTTATGCGCGGCCTCGGTTGCCGCTTCCATCGCCGGGGTGCCGGTGAGTTTGTGCAGTTTGTCCACCATGCCGAGCAGGCCGCCTGCGGTCCGGGCCACCCCGCCGAAATGGTCGGCGGTCCAGTTGGCTACTGCGGCGGCTAACTGGCCATGGGACTCCTCGCGCAGCGATTTGATCATCTTGCCGGTATCTATGCCCACCGGACACAGCGTCGAGCAAAGGCCATCGGAGGCGCAGGTGTCCATGGCCGGATAGCGGTAGCTCTTGATCAGCCGTTTGACCGCTCGGGTCGCGCCCTTGGCTGCCAGCTGGCGGCTGATCTCCCGGCGACCGGCAATGCGCTGTCTAGGCGTAAAGCTCAGGTTCTTCGACGGGCAGATCGGTTCGCAGAACCCGCATTCGATGCATTTATCGACCAGTTCATGGGTCGCGGGCAGAGGTTTTAAATTTTTGACATGGGCCTCGAGGTCGCTGTTGAGGATCACGCCCGGGTTGAGCAACCCATGGGGGTCAAAGAGGTTTTTGATGGTGTGCATCAGGGCGAATGCAGCCTCTCCCCATTCTTTCTCGACAAAGGGGGCCATGTTGCGTCCGGTCCCGTGTTCGGCCTTGAGCGAGCCGTCGTATTTTTCGATCACCAGTCGCACTACCTCGTCCATAAAGTCGCGGTAGCGCACCACCTCGGCCTCGATGGAGAAATCCTGGGTGAAGACGAAGTGGAGATTGCCGGCCAGGGCGTGGCCAAAGATGATAGCCTCGTTGTATTGATAGCGGCGGAACAACTCCTGGAGATCGAGAGTGGCGTTGGCCAGGTGCTCGACAGGGAAGGCCACATCCTCGATGATCACCGTGGTCCCGGTGCGGCGGACCGCGCCGACTGCCGGAAACAATCCCTTACGGATCTTCCACAGCTGGTTGAACTCCTCGGGGATGGCGGTGAATTCAATAGGCCGCACCGTGGGCAGCAGGCTCAGGCTTTCCTTGATCTGGGCGATCTGGGCCTGCAGTTCTTCTGCAGCCTCGGCCCTGGTTTCGATGAGCAGGGCGGTCACTCCCGGTTCGAGTCCTTCCAGGAAGTCGGGCATGCCGGGTTTGCCGGTCACCGAGGCCAGCCCGGCACGGTCAATCAGTTCGGCGGCCGCCACCGGTTGTTTGGCGAGGATGATCACCGCCTCACAGGCAGTCTGGATGTCAGCATAAAAGAGCAGGGCACTGGCTTTGTGCTTATGCTCCACCACGGTGCGGAAGACCACATCGGCGATGAACCCAAGGGTTCCCTCCGAGCCGATCATAAGGTGCTGCATGATGTCAAAGGGCTCGGTGCAATCGACCAGGGCGTTGAGGCTGTAGCCGGTGGTGTTTTTGATTTTAAACTTGTGACGGATGCGGTCGGCCAGGGTCGAGTCGGCCAGTACCCGGTCGCGAAGATCGGTTAGTCCGGTAAGAACGTGGCCGTGACTGCGGCTGAAGGCGGCCCGGCTTTTGTCGTCGGCGGTGTCAACAGTGGTGCCATCGGCCAGGATGATGCGCATCGAGTCAATGGTGCGGTAACTGTTTTGCTCAACTCCGCAGCACATGCCGCTGGCGTTGTTGGCCAGGATGCCGCCGATCTTGGCACTGTCGATGGAGGCTGGGTCAGGGCCGATCTTGCGGCCGAATTCGGCCAGAATCCGGTTGGCATGGCCACCGATCATCCCTGGTTGCAGTTGAATCTTGCCGGCGTTGTCAAAAACCCGGTAGCCGTTCCAGCCCTCACCCATGCGGACCAGGACGGAATCGGTGATCGCCTGGCCGGAAAGGCTGGTGCCGGCAGCCCGGAAGGTGACCGGCAGCTGCAGTTTGCCAGCTTCCCGCAGGATGCGCTGCACCTCCTGTTCATTTTGGACGTTGATGACGATCTTGGGGATCAGATGGTAAAAACTGGCGTCCGTGCCAAAGGCGATGGT
>CAZSIJ010000043.1:0-34706 GCA_964607065.1 uncultured Desulfobulbus sp.
TTCTAGCCCCGGTGCTGATCATGCCGCTGTTCAATAAATTTATCCCGCTGGCCGATGGTGAATTAAAAGAGGCCATCACCCGCTATGCGACAAGGCAACAATTCGCCATGCAGGGGATCTACACCATGGACGGCTCCAAGCGTTCGACCCGGGTCAATGCCTTTTTCACTGGCTTCGGCCGATTCCGCCGCATCGTCTTTTTCGATACCCTGGTGGACAAGCTCTCCACCGCCGAAATCGTCGCCGTACTCGCCCATGAGATGGGTCACTACAAACTCAAACACATCGCCGGCATGATGGTGCTCTCCATCCTGCAGATGGGGCTTATGTTTTTCATTCTGTCGCTCTTTCTCGGCAACCAGGGGCTGTTCAACGCCTTTGGCATGGACCATCTGTCCGTGTATGCGGGACTGGTCTTTTTCGGCTTTCTCTATACCCCGCTCTCCACCCTGCTCAGCATCGGGTTCAACGCCATTTCCCGGCGCAACGAATACCAGGCCGACCGATATGCCGCAGAAAGCGGCGGCGATGGCGAGGCCCTTATCAGCGGTTTGAAAAAACTGAGCGTCAGCAACCTCTCCAACCTCACCCCGCACCCGCTCAATGTCTGGATCAACCACAGCCACCCACCGGTGCTGGCACGGATTCAGGCTCTCCGGAACCTCCCTGCCCGGACGCTGGGAGACTAACCCTTTGGAACGGATCCACAGCCAATTGCACGAAAGCTGGCTCTGTCAGCTAACACGGGAATACAACGACATCTGCTACCAATACAGGGTCCGCCTGATCCCACCGATCCTGACCATCAACAGCAATACAAAACAGCTGGGCTGCTGGTCTGCTGCTGACCGTACTTTAAGCCTCAGCCATTTTCTGATAGCGAAGCATCCGTGGTCCCTGACCCTGCAGGTATTGAAGCATGAAATGGCCCATCAGATCGTCAGCGAGATCTACGGCCAAGACGATACCGGCCATGGACCGCTCTTCAAAAAAGCCTGCACCTGCCTTGGCCTCGATGCCCCCTTCACCCGAGCCTCGGCGGATCTGACCGAAGGCCTGGAAGCCCTGCCCTCGACCACCGCCACGACTGAACAGGGACGGTTGATCATCGAAAAAGTGCGGAAACTGCTCGCCCTGGGTGGCTCGGACAACGAGCATGAAGCAGCGCTCGCCGTACAGCGGGCCGGCGAACTCCTAGCCCGCTACCGCCTCGACTTCGACGCCCTGGCAGTAGACCAGGGGCTGATCCACCGGACCATCAACACTGGCCAGCAGACCCTGCCCATCCACCGCAAGTCGATCTGCACCCTGCTGGAAACCTGCTTTGGGGTGCGGGTGATCTGCGCCTCGCTTTATGAGCCCCATGCCGAGGTGTCGTTTAAAACCATCGAACTGCTGGGCCGCGAGGAACAGGTTGCCATCGCCGAGCACTGCTACCATTTTCTTGAAAATCGACTGCAGACCCTGTGGGAAAAAAACCGGCACGGTTTTTCAGGGAACAGCCGCATCGCCAAAAAAAGCTACTACCTCGGCCTGCTCGCCGGTTTCCGGGAAGTGCTGGAACAATCCCATATTCCCAGCACAGCACAAAATGGTTCCCAGCCCCCGCCAACCGCTCTGCCCATGCTCCGAGAGGAACAGCAACTGGATGACTTTGTCGCGATCCGCTTCCCCCGTCTGCGCCGAATGCGACGCCAGGGTAGCACCATGTACCGCGACGCCTACCAGGAAGCGGTCACCGCAGGCCGGGAGATTACCCTCCATCGCCCGATGGACGGGGGCCAAGAAATACGATTGTTGTCCTGAGAGGACTGCTTATTGTTAGATTTCCGATAGAATACACCGGTAGCCTTGACGCAGGGCTGCCGCGTTGATTATACAGGAACAATATTTACGCTGGAGGAGAAGCATTGGTGAACTATACCATGGAACGTTGGAATACAAGCAAATCGTCAGATCTCTACGGGGTGACCGAATGGGGCGGCGGTTATTTTTTTGTGGCCGAAAACGGCGACATGATGGTTGCGCCCGAACCCGGAGCCGCCGACCGGGCGGTTAGCATCGCCGCCATTTCCAGCGGCGTCAGAGAACGCGGCTTCGACATGCCGGTGCTCTTGCGCATCGAAAACATCTTGGACGCCCAGATCACCAGCCTCAACGAAACCTTTCATACCGCCATGGAGGAATTGGGCTATACCGGCACCTTCATGGGGGCCTATCCCATCAAGGTCAACCAGCAGCAGCAGGTGGTGGAGAAGATCACCCAGTTCGGCTCCCGCTACCATCACGGCCTGGAGGCTGGCTCCAAGGCCGAACTGATCGCCGCCATGGGCATGATGCGCGATAAGAAAGCGGTGCTGATCTGCAACGGCTACAAGGACGAGGAATTCATCGACCTCGGCCTCTATGCCACCAAGATCGGGTTCAACTGCATCCTGGTGGTGGAGATGCCCGACGAGCTGCCGCTGATCCTCGAGCGCTCCAAGGCGCTTAATGCCAAGCCCATCCTCGGCATCCGCATCAAGCTCTCGGCCCAGGCGGGCGGCCACTGGTCAGAGTCCGGCGGCGAGCGCTCCATCTTCGGGCTCAACACCAGCCAGATCATCCAAGCCGTGGACCTGTTGACCGCAGCGGGCATGCTTGACTGCCTCAAACTGATCCATTACCATTTAGGCTCGCAGATCTCCAATATCCGCGAGATCCGGACCGCAGTCAACGAAGCCTGCCGGGTCTATGCCGGGTTGGTCAAAGAGGGGGCTCAGGTCACCTACCTCGACCTCGGCGGCGGCCTGGCCGTGGACTACGACGGCTCCCAGTCCAATTTCCTCTCCAGCCGCAACTATACCCTCAAGGAATACTGCACCGATATCATCGAGGCGGTGATGACCTCATTGGAAGAGGAGAACATTCCCCATCCGATCATCATCACCGAATCGGGCCGGGCCCTGGTTGCCTACTACTCGATCCTGCTGTTCAACATTTTGGACGTCACCCAGTTTCAGGCTGACCCCCTGCCCGAGGTTCTGCCCGAGGATTGCCCGCCGCAGCTCGAATATATGTTTCAGGCCTTGAAGGACCTGACGGTGCGCAACATTCAGGAGGTCCTCAACGACACCATCTTTTACCGGGATGAAACCCGCCGGCTCTTTCAAACAGGCCAGATCAGCCTGCGCCAGCGTAGTTTTGCCGAACAGCTGTTCTGGACCACGATCAACGAGATCTCCCGGCTGTCCAAGGAACTGAAGCACATCAGCACCGAACTCACCGATCTCGACCGGGTGCTGTCGGATTTTTACTACTGCAATTTCAGCGTATTCCAGAGCCTGCCCGACGCCTGGGCCATTGGTCAGCTGTTTCCGATCATGCCCATCCACCGCCTCGATGAAGAGCCGACCCGCAAGGGTATCCTGGCCGATATCACTTGCGACTGTGACGGCAAAATCGACCAGTTCATCGACAAACGGGGGGTGAAGCGCTACCTGCCCCTGCACGAGCTCAAACCCCATGAGGAATATTACCTAGGCGCCTTCCTGGTCGGCGCCTACCAGGAGACCTTGGGCGATCTGCACAACCTCCTGGGCGACACCAACGTGGTCACCATCCGCATCCAGGACAACGGCGAGTATGAGTTTGTCAGCGAGCAGGAGGGCGATACCGTGGCCGAGGTCCTATCCTATGTCCAGTACGACCCGAAACGGCTGTTTGTCCGCTTCCGCAAGACCGCGGAACAGGCCGTGCGCTCCGGCCGCATCACCGCCCAGGAACGGCGGGAGATCGTCCAGGCCTACGAGGCCGGGCTGCGCGGCTATACCTATTTTGAACGGTAACCAGAGTAATCTGAGTAAAAAAACCCAAGGAGAACAACATGGCCCACGTACTCATCATCGGCGCCGGCGGCGTCGGCAGCGTTGTCACCCATAAATGCGCCCAAGTGCCCGAGGTCTTCACGGCCATCACCCTGGCCAGCCGGACCCTTCCCAAGTGCGAGGCCATCGCGGCCTCAGTCAAAGAACGGACCGGCGTTACCGTGGCCGTGGCACAGGTTGATGCCGACAATATCCCTGAAACCGTGGCCCTGATTGAGCGCATCAAGCCGGACCTGGTACTCAATGTCGCCCTGCCCTACCAGGATCTAACCCTGATGGAAGCCTGCCTGGCGACCGGGGTCGATTATATTGACACCGCCAACTACGAGCCGCCGGATGTAGCCAAGTTCGAATACAAGTGGCAGTGGGCGTACAAAGAGCGATTTGCCAAGCAGAATCTGATGGCCCTGCTCGGCTCCGGCTTTGATCCCGGTGTCACCAACGTCTTCTGCGCCTGGGCACAGAAACACCATTTCGACGAGATCCACCAGTTGGACATCATCGACTGCAATGCCGGCGACCATGGCCAGCACTTTGCCACCAATTTCAATCCGGAGATCAATATCCGCGAAATCACCCAGCGCGGCCGCTATTGGGAGCACGGCGAATGGGTGGAAACCGATCCGCTCTCCTGGTCGATGAACTATGATTTCCCCGAGGGCATTGGCCCCAAAAAATGTTTCCTGATGTACCACGAGGAGCTGGAGTCCCTGGTGCTCAATCTTAAGGGGTTGAAACGGGCCCGCTTCTGGATGACCTTCTCCGAGAATTACCTGACCCATCTACGGGTGCTGGAAAATGTCGGCATGACCCGGATCGACCCGGTCAGCTACAACGGCGCCGAGATTGTGCCCCTCAAGTTCCTCAAGGCGGTCCTGCCCGAACCCGCCTCGCTCGGCCCCCTGACCCACGGCCGCACCTGCATCGGCTGCGTCTTCAAGGGGCTCAAGGACGGTAAAGAAAAACAGCTCTACATCTACAATATCTGCAGCCATGAAGAAGCCTACCGCGAGGTTGGCTCCCAGGCGATCTCCTACACCACCGGCGTACCGGCCATGATCGGGGCGATGATGATGCTCACCGGTGCCTGGAAACGCGCAGGCGTCTGGAACATGGAAGAGTTCGATCCCGATCCTTTCATGGATGCGCTCAATACCTACGGACTTCCCTGGCAGGTGGTCGAACTGTAATGAACGGGCGCTTTAACGGCCGGGTTGCCTGCCGGTTCGATCCGACGCGGGTGGCAACGCCGGCCTTTGTGGTCGACGAGGGGCTGCTCGGCGACAATCTGGCGATTTTGGGCCGAGTCAAGGCACGGACCGGCTGCCGGATTCTGCTGGCGTTGAAATGCTTTGCCATGTTTCGGGTCTTTCCCCTGCTGCGGGAGATCCTGGACGGCATCTGCGCCAGCTCACCCCATGAGGCTCGGCTGGGCCGCGAGGAGTTCGGCCGCGAGGTCCACAGCTTTGCCGCCGCCTATTCGGGCGCCGATATCGAGCAACTGGCCCTGACCAGCGATCACCTCGTGTTCAACTCCTTCGGTCAACTGGAGCGGTTCCGCAGCCTGGCCGAACAGACTGCCCAGGCTGCGGGCCGCAAACTTGAATTCGGCCTGCGGATCAATCCCGAGCACTCGGAAGGCGCTACCCCCATCTACGACCCCTGCGCTCCCGGTTCGCGGCTGGGCATCCGCCGCAAGGATTTCCAAACAGAAAAACTGGCAGGCATCACCGGCCTGCACTGGCACAATCTCTGCGAACAGGATGCCGACTGCCTGGAGCGGACCGTGGACGCGGTCGAGGCCTCGTTTAGCGATGTCCTGCCGCAAATGGCCTACGTCAACTTCGGCGGCGGCCATCACATCACCCGCGAAGGCTATGACTTGGACCTGTTGGTCGCAATCGTTAACCGCTTCCAGGCCCGCTGGGGCAACAAAGTCTACTTGGAGCCGGGAGAGGCCGTGGCCCTCAACTGCGGTTACCTAGTGGCCACGGTGCTCGATGTGATGCAGGCCGATATGCCAGTGGCCATCATCGACGCCTCGGTGCCAGCTCACATGCCCGATGTCCTGGAGATGCCCTACCGGCCGCACATCATCGGCTCGGGCCTGCCCGGCGAGAAGGCATGGACCTGCCGGATCGGTGGGCTTTCCTGCCTGGCCGGCGACGTGGCTGGCGAGTATTCCTTTGCCGCGCCGCTTGTCCCTGGCGACCTGCTGGTGTTTACCGATATGGCCATCTACACCATGGTCAAGACCAACACCTTCAACGGGGTGCAGCTGCCGTCGATCGTCCTCTTTCAGCCGGACACTGACGACCTGATCATGGTCCGGCAGTTCAGCTATGAAGATTTCAAATCCCGACTTTCCTAAAACCGCCCATGATTGCTATCCCTGATTTCCTCGCCTCAGAATGCGAACGCCGCACCGCTGCCGAGAGCACGTTCCACATCATCCCGGTACCAATGGAGCAGTCGGTTTCTTACGTCGGCGGTGCTGCCGGAGGGCCGGAAGCCATCCTCCATGCCTCACAGCAACTGGAGGACTGGGACGGCCGTTCCTGTCCGCTCGAGATGGGTATCCATACCCGCCCTTTCGTCGATTGCCAGGGAACGGCTGAAACCGTGCTGGCCCGGATCAAGACCGCTACCGCCGAGGTCCTGGCGTCCGGTAAAATCCCGGTAGTGCTCGGCGGTGAACATACCGTGACCGTCGGCGCTCTACAGGCTGTGGTTGAGCAATGCGAAGAACCGGTCGGCCTGATTCAGATCGATGCCCACGGTGACCTGCGCGATGAATTTGAAGGCAGCCCCTACAGCCATGCCTGCGTGTCCCGGCGGGCCGTGGTGGACCTGGGTATGCCGCTCTTTCAGTTCGGTATCCGCGCCCTGTCCCGAGGGGAAGTCGAGTTCCGGCAAGACCACCCAGCCATCTGGCATCTGGACGGAGCCGAGCTCTTTTCCCAAGGCATCCCGCTGGATCCGCTACCGCCCGAGTTCCCCAGCACCGTCTATCTCACCTTCGATGTTGATGGCCTCGACCCCTCGGTCATCCGCGCCACAGGCACCCCGGTTCCGGGCGGCGCCACCTGGAACCAGGCCTTGTTGTTTGTCGAACGCGTCCTCACGGGCCGCCGGGTCATCGGCTTTGACGTGGTCGAACTCGCCCCCACCGCTGAGGACCACGGTTCCTCCTTTGCCGCAGCTATGCTGGTCTACGCGATCATGGGCCTTATCCAAAGAGGATGATCAAACATTTCAACCTTATGTATAGACCGGGCGGGAAGCGATAACGGCCGGACTTGTCATTGACAGATTCTTTATTCTTGAATACCGTTGCCCGCATCTTTGCAATCAAACCAGCACGTTGTTTCGATACTTATCCACAGGGAGATGAATCTATGACGAACATGGTCTACACGCCCAAAAGTGAAATTGACGCCCGCATCCAGCGCTTCCAGGAAACCCTGACACAAGCAGGCCAGGACGGCGCTCTTATAGTCCACCATACCAATTTGTTCTACCTCAGCGGCACCTCGCAAAGCTGCCATCTCTATATTCCCCGAGTCGGCAAACCCATCCTCATGGTTCGCAAGAGCTATAGCCGCGCCCGTATAGAATCGCCAATAGAGGATATCATTGAGGTCAAAAGCCTGAAAATGATCCCTGAGATCCTCACCAACAAAGGCTTCAGCCTTGCGACCCTGGGCATGGAACTGGATGTCATCCCCTATAACACCTGGCAGTTCTATAAAAAAGTCTTCAAGGAGTCCAACCTGACCGACATCTCCGACCCGCTCAAGAAAATTCGGATGATCAAGTCAGACTATGAAATCGGCCTGCTCCAGGGGGCCTGCTCCGTCCTTGACCAGGTCTTCGCCGATGTGCCGGCCATGGTACGCGATGGCATGACCGAGATCGAGCTGGCCAGTCTGTTCGAAGCTGGCATGCGACGCCGCGGCTACGGCGGCTGCAGCAAGATGCGCGCCTTTAATCAGGATTTCTTTCTCGGCAACGTCACCTCTGGTGCCAGCGGCGCTGTCCCCTCTTACTTTGACGGCCCGGTGAGCGGCAGCGGCCTGACCCCGGCCAACAACCCCCATGGTGCGGGCTGGAAAACCATCAGCCGTGACGAGATCATCTATATCGACTACACTTGCGTGGTCAACGGCTACACTGCTGACGGGGCTCGGATGTTCGTGATCGGCGGAGTTTCGGAACCATTGCAGAAGGCGCACACCGCCGCCTTGGCCATCCTCGAGGCCATCACCGCAATGATCGAACCCGGGGTTATCTGTGAAGATATCTATCTCAAATCGGCGGAACTGGCCGCGCAGATGGGGTTGCAAGACCATTTCATGGGGATGGGCAACGACGGGGTTCGCTTTATCGGCCACGGCGTTGGCCTGGAACTCGATGAATACCCGATTTTCGCCAAGGGCGTAAAGATGCCCCTGGCGGTAGGCATGACCTTTGCCCTTGAACCCAAATTCGTCTTTCCGGAAGGGGCGATCGGCATAGAAAACACCTATGCCCTGACCGCTGACGGCCTCCAGGTTCTGACCCGAGCCCCTCAGGAAATACTCAGCGTGTAAACAGGTGGGCGGTCGCCCGCATTGCAAGACGCCCCTTGTCTCCGCAATCAGGACAGAGGGAAGATCCCATTTTACCGCTCACAGATGCAAGTTACAAATGGCTAGGTACCTGCATCAGTGGGCGGTTGAAAAAATCAAACTTGACATCTGTTGCCAACGTGAAACAATAAATGCAAGAGTGTGATATGGAAAATTACGTTAATCCGATGAACAAAAGAGGTTACAATTGACACCACGCCCTCCTTTTCATCATCTCACCAAAAGCAACCTTGCTCCTACTAGCAATCTCACCCAAGTAATATCTTCACAAAAAGATAAACTGGTGGAGGCAATTTCCCCAAACAAGGATATCTGCTTCCAAGGAAATATTGCCGCTATAGCACTGGAAAATATTTTTCAGCTCTTAGATTTTGCGGCCCTTACAGGAAAGCTGGAAGTCAACGCTCCCAACAACACGGGCAATTTTTTCTTTACAAAAGGGTTGCTCACCTCTGGTATGCTGCATATCAATCACCGGAAAATTGGCGAGATCCTGCTTGAATCGCAACTGATCACCGAGGAGCAGTTGCAAGAATGCCTACGCCTCCACAAACAGAGCAATTTCCAACGTCGCTTCGGTCAGATCCTCCTGGAAAACAATTATATCCAGCCCTCATTATTGAACGAATCCCTGCTCAGCCAAATTAAAGAGGCCTTTTTCGAAGCACTTTCCTGGCATGAGGGCACCTTTGTATTTTATCAAAACATGACCCCTGCTCCGGACGCAATCAAACTGCAGGCCCGGATTGATCATCTGTTGCTGGAAGGCATGGTATATATCGACAATACGGCATCGCCGGAGCCGTAATATCCCCGTGCCCATCGAAAGACGGGACTTCTCGCAACCGAATCATTCCATCTGAACCCTATCTTGCCCAACCCCGCCCTACTTTCTATTCGATTATCCTTCTTCCCTGTAGTATAGATCAATCGGTTTTGGAGAACTCCCCTGACAATCAGGGCTTCCGGCGATTCAAGACCTCGATTGTCCATAAACCGGACTGCGCACCTCCTCCCTCTTGTGAAAATTGGGAGAATCCAACTTGCAAAAACGAAAAAAATTGATACGGTTTCACCCGGCAGGTTTTTATCCTGCCGGATCGCTTACGGCTACGTTTGTTTTGAATCTTTACTGACAACAAACAGGGAACATACACAGGGCGTATGGAGCAGGAAAAAATCTTCGAACGACTACTGTCGATCATCACCCGCTATTATCAAGATCGGGAACAAGGGCGGTTTGTCGAGTATCTCGATCCCGGCGATCTCCAGCGACTTTTGGATCTCGATGGCGGCCAGGAAACGGAGAACTGGGACCAGATGTTTTCCTGGGTTGAAAAATATTTGACCCATGCCGTCAAGACCAGCCATCCGAGTTACCTCAACCGCATGTGGGCCGGGGCCAACCTGCCCTCCGTGATCGGCGAGATGGTCACTGCTATCACCAACACCTCTGCCTGTACCTATGAGACCGCTCCTGTGTCGACGCTCATGGAGAAGTACATGCTGCGGACCATGCTGGATCTGGTCGGCTTTAAAAATGGCAGCGGCCAGATGACCACAGGATCAAGCAACGCCAATATGATTGCAATGATGGCGGCCCGCAATGCGATCAATCCTGCAATCAAACAAGGCGGGTTGTTCCGTCAGCCTGAGCTGTTCGCTTTTGTCAACGAAGACGCCCATTATTCCATGGATCGAGCCGCCAATATCATCGGCCTGGGCACCGAACACCTGATCAAAATCCCGGTCGATGCACACGGCCGCATGCGCCTGCCAGACCTGGAACAACGGATAACGGCGATAGTTGCGGATGGCGGTATTCCCTTCTTTGTCGGGGCCACCGCCGGCACAACAGTCCGGGGCTCTTACGACCAGCTGCAACCCTTGCTGGTGCTGCGCGACCGCTACAATTTCTGGCTCCATGTCGATGGCGCCTGGGGCGGGGCAGTCATTTTCAGCGATGCCCTCAGGCAGCAGTATCTGCCCCACCTCGAACAGGCCGATTCCTTCACCCTGGATTTCCATAAAATGCTCGGCACAGCCCTGATGTGCAACGTCCTGCTCTTCAACAACCGGCCCTCCGTGCTCAAAGAGGTATGCAGTGCTGGTGACGAAAGTTATATTTTCAGGGAGGGGGACGATGGGGATGTCCGCGATCTCGGGACACTGTCTCTACAGTGCGGCCGACGGGTCGACAGTCTCAAGTGGTTTCTTGACTGGAAATTTTACGGTCAGCATGGCCTTGCAACACGGATCGAGAACTATCTTGACCTGTGCCGATACGCCGCTGAACAGGTCCAACAGTTCAACGAGTTAGCAATGGTCGTTCCTCGCGAATCCTTTAATATCTGTTTCCGCTTCCAGACACCTGAAGACATTCCTACCGAGGTCTTCAACCGGGACCTGCGCGATCGTATGCACCGCCAAGGCTTGCAGCTGGTTGGCACCGGTTTTGTTAATGGCCAACTGACCCTGCGTCTGCTCATCACCAACGTCAATGTCGGCAAACCTGAGATTGACACTTTTCTGCAGACAGTCATCAAAACCGGCCAAGAGCTTCTGGCCGAAAGAACAGGTCGTGACCATGCCTGAACCAGAGATTGGCATGACAGACAACGACTACACCGTAACGCAGAAAGAGGCGGCTGATTTTCTCCAGGTATCGACTAAATCCATCAGCAGGTACCGAAAAAGAGGTCTACCATACAAACTGATCCTCAATCCGGTGGCTGGCAAGCAGGAGGTACGGTTCTGCTATGCCGACTTGGAGCGGTGGCATGAAGGCCGACAGCTGCTCGCCACCTATGCTCGCGACGCCGCAGTTCCTGAGGGCAACGCGGGTGGCAACGGGGACAGCGACAGCCGAATACCACCAGAACGCGCAACCAATCAGGCCTTCCTGGGCGATCTACTGGCTGCCTACAAGGATCAGATCCATCTGCTTCGCGACCAGTTGGAGGACATGCGCGAACAACTGGGTCGACGCGACCGACAGATCGACGACCTGATGCGATTAATGGTCGGATTGCAGCTGGAATACAAACCCATTGCCGTCGCCCCGACTGAATCTGGTGCAACGATCATTGAAGAAGCACGAAGAAAACCGGACCTTCCGCACCAGATGCCATCCGAGCAACTCTTCGAAACAATCGAATTGCCGGAGTATTTCCAGCAGACCCAGACGGTTACGACGATTACACCAGCGCCTCCCGCAGAGAATCCCGATTCAGGCAAAAAAATATTTTCCCGTGAGCAGCTATCCGCATCGATCCTACGTCTGCGCCGCAAGGGCAAAAGTTATGCGGAAATTGCAGGGGCCTTGAACCAGATTGGGGCCGCCACCCTCTCCGGACGGCCCCAGTGGACGGTATTGGAGGTCAAGACCCTGCTGCCCGGCCTGGTGGGGACGGCGGCCGAGCAGCTAAGCAACAAAGAGGCGCTCTGAACCAAATTGGCTCAGCAGTTCCTTGCGCTGTGTGCATAAGGAAGGGTAACAGGGTTGTGCATAGAACAGCTCACGAACCGAACCTTGCTGCAAGTAAACGTTTTTTTCAACCACTCGACTTCAAACATTATCTAGGAAGGAGCTAATATGGCAATAATTACGATTTCCCGGGGCTCTTACTTCCGCGGTAAAGAGGTAGCGGAAAAACTGGCACAGAAGTTAGGGTATAATTGTATTTCCAGAGAGATTCTTCTTGAGGCTTCGGAAGAATTCAATATTCCAGAGATTAAACTCATTCGGGCGATCCACGACGCTCCCACGATCCTTGAAAAGCTGACGCGGCAAAAAAGCAAATACCTCGCCTATGTCCGAGCCTCCCTGTTGAAACATGTGGCAAAAGACAATGTTGTCTACCATGGGCTGTTCGGCCATTTTTTCCTCCAGGATATTCCTCATGTTCTCAAAGTGCGCATCGTGGCGGACATAGAGGCCCGCGTGGCGGATGAAGTGAAAAGAGAGGGTATCTCCGAGAATAAAGCCCGTGAAATACTGTTGAAGGATGATGAAGAGCGGCGCAAATGGGCCCTTTATCTCTACGGGGCCGACTGGTGGGATGCCACGCTGTATGATCTGGTCATCCATCTTAAAACGCTCACCGTGGATCATGCGGTTGATCTGCTCAGCACTATGGTGCAACTGCCTGAGTTTCAGACCACGCCAGACTCTCAGGATGCCATCAACAACCTGGTAGAGGCGGCACGCATGGAGGCCGCTCCGGTGTGGTGGGATGGTTCCTCAAAATAACGACTGCAGATAAGGCCTAGATGCAACCCTAAAAGGGTAAAAGGGATTTTCGGCAAGATGGGACATACACTCAAAGAGAAGACATCTGTTCTGGTTATCGGGGCCTTGGGAGTCGTTTTTGGCGACATCGGCACTAGTCCGCTGTATACCATTAAAATCTGTTTCGTCGGACATAATGCTCTGAGCCCGTCACCCGAAAATATCATGGGCGTACTTTCCATGATATTCTGGTCTCTGAACCTGGTGGTCAGCATTAAATATGCCCTATTCATTATGCGGGCCGATGATGGCGGGCAAGGCGGCATCTTCGCCATGCTGGCCCTGCTCCATAAAAAACTTGGGTCTAACCTGGGGCGGGGTTTGGTGCTTGGCGGGCTTTTTGGTTCAGCCCTGCTGTATGGCGACGGATTGATCACGCCGGTTATTTCAGTCCTGTCTGCCCTGGAAGGTCTGGAAGTAGCCACCACCAAGGCTCAACCCTTCGTAATACCCCTCACCTGCATGATCCTGGTTTTTCTGTTCAGCGCCCAAAGTCATGGCACCGGAGTCATCGGCAAGTTTTTCGGACCGGTGATGATTCTCTGGTTTATCGTCATTGCTGGCTTGGGCATCGCAGCCATTCTCCAGAACCCTGAAATACTTGCCGCAATAAATCCGTATTATGCTGTGCAACTCTTTACCCGTAACTCCTGGCTTGGATTTTCCTTGATCGGTATCGTGGTGCTCTGCGTCACAGGCTGCGAGGCGCTCTATGCCGACATGGGGCATTTCGGAGCCAAATCCATTCGCATTTCATGGTATTCCATTGCCCTGCCGGCTTTACTTTGTAACTACTTCGGGCAGGGAGCCTTGATCCTGCACGACCCGCAAACCGCCACAGATTCTTTTTATCATCTGGTGCCCCGCGCCATGCTCTACCCGATGGTGGCCTTGGCTACGGTAGCTACCATTATCGCCTCTCAGGCCATCATCTCCGGTGTCTTTTCTTTAACCAGGCAGGCTATCCAATTGGGCTTCTTTCCTCGGCTACGGATCGTCCACACCTCTGGTATGGCAGAAGGTCAGGTGTACATCCCGGATGTGAACCGGATGATGATGGTGGCTGCTATCGTCCTGGCTCTGTACTTCAAGACCTCCAATAATCTCGCCGACGCCTACGGTATTGCCGTCACGACCGATATGTTTATCACCTCGCTGGTGTTCTTTTTCATCACCAGGAGGATCTGGGGGTGGAGCCTGACAAAGGCCCTCCCTCTGTGTCTTTGTTTCTGGATGATGGATCTGACCTATTTCAGCTCCTGTCTGGGTAAAATCGCCACAGGCGGCTGGTTTCCGCTGGCGATTGCGTTTACGATCATGTTCTTCATGGTCACCTGGTGGGACGGCTGGAAAATGCTGGCAATCAAGGTTCTGACCACAACGGTTTCCACGGACAGGTTCCTGGAGAAGGTGGCGACTGAACAACCGCTACGCTCAACCGGCACCGGTGTATTTCTCTCCACCTTTCATAAAGAAGTACCGCCCATGTTGTTCCGCTACCTCAGCCAGACCAGCGCCTTGCCTGAGAAATTGATAATCCTCTCGCTTTTGACCGCCGATGTACCTGAGGTGGAGGAGTCTGGACGGCTGGAAATAAAGGAGTTAGGCCACGGTGTGTATCGGCTGATCGCCAATGTGGGATTCATGGAGACCCCGGATGTCCCCCAATTTCTGGCCTTGGCCAGGCATTGGGGTGTGCCCATTGATCTCGACAGCCTCACCTATTACATGGGCCGCATTACCCTGGTGCCGACCGAGAAGAAAACCATATCCCGTTTTCGGCGATTTCTTTTCATCTTCATGCACCGTAACGCCATCAATCCCTCCATTTATTTAGGCATCCCTCCTTCCAAGGTTTTGGAAATAGGAATCCAGATGGAGCTGTGACGGTAAGGCAACAGGGAGCCGCCCCCTATGTACAGTAAGTACAGGGCTTTTTCCGCCTTGACTTCACCAGAGGAGGCAGGTACGATTGGGCGCATCAAAATTCAGGTGTCCGTAGCAACGGATGAAAAGGGAATCCGGTTACAATCCGGAACGGGCCCGCCGCTGTACCCGGGGACGAATTCCGCAGTTTCGCCACTGTTTTCTTAAGGGAAACGGGAAGGCGCGGAAGGAGAATGATCCGGAAGTCAGAAGACCTGCCTGAACAGCAAGACCCCGACCTTTCTGGCAATAAAGGTGGGCGACAAAACTCCAGCGGTAAACAAGGGACATCCTGGATCAAGATTTTATTGGTCTGGGATTTTTTTATTTCGGGCCGGAAACAAAGGAAAGCCGAGGAGTTGGTTCGTTGTTCAACCGATCCACCCCGGGTTTTACCCTGCTGATCCAGACCGAGGAAGAGAGAGTGCAACAGACTGAGGCGATACTACTGGCCATGTTCGGGACCACGGTTGAACCGGCCCTGCAAGGGCTGATGGCCATCAAGTCCGCTATGGAACAGGCCTTTCCGCACACCCCGGTCACGCTCGCCTTCACCTCCAACCAGATTCGCCGCATCTGGCGCGAGCGCGCCGCCGATCCGGCCTACCTGGCCGCACACCCAGAAATACCACAGGAAATCCTTCAGGTGCAAGGTGTTCTGGCCGCCATCGCCAACCTGCAGGACCGCGGATACGACACCCTGGTGGTGCAGCCGACCCATATCGCCCCGGCCGAAGAATTTCACGACCTCGCCTCCTACGTCCACGCCCTGACCTCCATTCGCACCATGAAGCCCCGCTGGCAGCCCTTTAAAAAAATCGCTCTCGGTCGGCCATTGCTGGGCACCTACAGCCTCAAGCATGCTTATAGCACAGACATCGGTATTGCCGCCGAGGCCCTGGCCGATGATGCCGACCTGGCCCGTCGCGAGAGAGCGGCCCTGGTCTATATGGGCCACGGCAACCACTATTTCCCCTCGGGCGGCCTCTACCTCGAATTTGCCGCCCAGATGCGCCAACTCTATCCAGACGTCCTCACTCTGATCGGCACGGTGGAAGGATTCCCCGGACTCAACCAAGTTCTGGAAGGCTTGCTGCAGCATGCAGCCAAGCGGGTGGTGCTCAAACCCTTTCTCCTGGTTGCCGGCGACCATGCCACCCGTGACCTGACCGGACCGGAGGAGGGCTCGTGGCAATCGGTCCTAACCAAGGCAGGCTTTGCAGTCATCCCGGTTATCAATGGCCTGGGTGAACAAACGGCCGTGGCCCAAATCTTTGTCGACCATGCCGCCGAGGCCGCAGCCGATGCAGGCATTGAGCTGCGCTGATGAACAGTCGATCGACAACCAAGACCCTGCTCCTGCTGACAGCGATCCTCGTCTTTGCGGTCGCCCTGGCAGCCACCCTGGGATTCCTCAAAGTTTCGATCGTTGATGTCGCCACCATTCTCTTTGCCAAGCTGGCCCACCTGCCCCTGCCCGCAGGTATCGACCCGATTGCCGCCACCGTGGTGGCCGATATCCGCATGCCCCGGATCCTGGCCGCCGTCCTGGTCGGCGGCATGCTCGGGGTCAGCGGTGCCATCTTTCAGGCGATCCTGCTCAACCCCCTGGCCGACTCGTATACACTTGGAATCTCCACCGGTGCTGCCTTCGGCGCCTCCCTGGTGATTGTCCTCCAGATCTTCGGTCTGGTCCTACCTCCAGTGGTGTCGGTGCCGATCTTTGCCTTTGGCGGCGCCATCGGTACGCTCGCCCTGGTCCTCTACCTGGCCTCGGGGGATCGCCGCCTCTCCTCCACCAGCCTGATCCTGGCGGGGGTGATCGTTGCCGCCATCCTGTCCGCTGCCATCGGATTCCTCAAGTTTCTCGCCGACGAGCAGGTCGGGATCATTATTTTCTGGCTGATGGGCAGCCTCTCCGGGGCCTCCTGGCAAAACATCCTGCTGCTGACCCCCACCGCCCTGCTGGGAACCTTGATGGCACTGTTCTACAGTCGCGATCTCAACATCATGGCTACCGGCGACCGCGCCGCCACCTCGCTGGGCGTACACACGGTCCGGTTGCGGACCACCCTGTTGACTACCGGCACCCTGCTGACCGCAATGGCGGTCTCGGTCTCTGGAATCATCGGTTTTGTCGGCCTGATCGTGCCCCACATGCTGCGCCATATGGTCGGCCCGGACAACCGGCGGCTGATCCCGCTGGCCTTCTTTACCGGCGGCCTGCTGCTCCTGTTCGCGGACACCCTGACCCGGGCAGTGCTGCCGGTCGAAGTCCCGATCGGCGTCCTCACTGCCCTGCTGGGAGGCCCTTTTTTCTGCATCCTGTTCAAAAAACGGCAAAAAGATGGCACGACCGCTTTCTGAACAGAACATGGACCGTCTCTGGTCGCTCAAGGACGTCAGCTTCAGCTACGGCACAACACCGGTGTTGCAAGAGGTCAGCCTCGAGCTGCGGCCGGGCCACTGTTACGGCATTCTCGGCCCGAACGGCAGCGGCAAGACCACCTTGCTCGACCTGCTCAGCGGGCTCTTGGCGCCGCAGTCCGGGACTATCGAATTTAATGGCCGATTTCTCCACTCCTGGCCGAAAAAACATCTGGCCCAGAAACTGGCCCTGGTGCCCCAGGACTTTATGGTCCGCTTCGGGTATTCAGTCCGCGAGGTGGTGGAGATGGGACTGCACCCGCATCTCCATCGCTTTGCCACCCCAAGCTCAAAGGACCTCGCCCTGATTGAAGAGGTGTTGGAACTGACCGGGATCACGACGTTTGCGGATCGGTCGGTCACCCGGCTTTCCGGCGGCGAAAAGCAGCGGGTAGCGGTAGCTCGGGCCCTGGCCCAGCAACCGACCGTACTCTTGCTGGACGAGGCCACCTCCAACCTCGACATCCACCACAGTCTGGAGATTCTGCAGCTTATCCGGCAGCGTTTTGAGCAACAGGGGATGCAGGTGATCGCGGTCATGCACGATCTCAACCTGGCCTCGTTTTTCTGCGACCACCTGATCTTCCTCAAACAGGGGCAGGTCGTCTGCCAAGGCCCCACCGAGGAAGTGCTGACCCCGGAAACCATCGCAACCGTCTTCGGCGTCGAAGCGGAAGTCACCCCCAACACCTTTACCAACTGCCGGCAGGTCAGCTTCAGGCTGCCGGTCAACCCTTAACCCCCTGATTTACGGAACAATGAACCTCAAATCGCTTCTTCTTATCCCCTGTTTTTTTCTCCTTTTCGCCACCGTGGTCTCTGCCACCACCGTCACTGACAGCGAGAAAAAAACCTTGGATTTTGCCAAACCCTTTCAGCGCATCATCTCGCTCTATCCGGCCCATACCACCAATCTGGTCGAACTCGGTCTCGACAAGGAGATCATCGCCTGCGGCCCCAGCGACACCCTGCTACCCAAGCTGCCCCGTGTTCAATTTCAGGATGACCCCGAACGCCTCCTGGCCCTCAAGCCAGACCTGGTGCTGATCCGGCCGATGGTCAGCAGAGCGTATCCCAACCTGGTGCGCACCTTGGAAAAAAACAATGTCCGAGTCGTGAGTCTGCAGCCGACCGAGACAGCCGAGCTCTTCACCTACTGGGAAACCCTGGGCAAACTGACCGGGCGGGAACAACAGGCCAAGGCCATGGTCGAGACCTTCGGCAAACGGATGACCAAAATCACTGCCTCCCTACAGCAAATCCCGCAGGCCAAACGCAAACGGGTCTATTTCGAGGCCATCCACAAACAGATGAAGACCTTCGCGTCCACCTCCATGGCCATGTTCGTGCTAGAATCGGCCGGCGGCATCAATATCGCTGCGGATGCCGAACGGATGCGCGAAACCAACATCGCCGCCTACGGCAAGGAGCGGATTCTGGCCAAAGCGAGCCAGATCGATTTCTATCTCGCTCAGAACGGCCGGATGAATCCGGTGAGCGTCGACGACATTATCAAGGAACCGGGATTCGCGGTGATCAAAGCGGTGCGTGACCGCCAGGTCTTTTTGGTGGACGAGGAGATGGTTTCCCGGCCGACCATGGGGCTGCTTGACGGCATCGCCTTTGTCCGCTCCCTGCTCTATCCGGACTTCGACCAGGAAGGAGTCTCAAGTCTATGAGCAGCCAACCGGCCCTGCTCATCGCCGGGACCCATTCCGGCTGCGGCAAGACCACGGTCACCCTGGCCATCATGGCAGCCCTGGCAGGGCGGGGGCTGCTGGTGCAGCCTTTCAAATGCGGGCCTGATTTCATCGATCCAAGCCTGCACCAGATGGTAACCGGCCAAATCTCGCGCAACCTCGATGTCCGCATGTGCGGGGCATCTTTTGTCCAGCAGACCTTTGCCAAGCACAGCCCATCCGTGGGATGCGCGGTGGTCGAGGGCGTCATGGGCCTGTTTGACGGCGGCGAAGGTTCGGCAGCCACCCTGGCCAAAACCCTGGATCTGCCGGTGATCCTGGTGGTCGATGTCCGCTCGGCGGCAGAAAGCGTCGCCGCTGTGGTCAAAGGGTTTGCAACGCTTGATCCAGCCCTCAAACTTGCAGGGGTCATCTGCAACCGGGTCGGCTCGGATAAACACCGGGAGATGATAGCCGGGGCCATCCAGGCCCACGGTAATGTGCCAATCATCGGTTTCCTGCCGCGCCGGGAAGAGGTCAGCATCCCCTCCCGCCATCTTGGTCTGCACATGGGCTCGGAACACCCGCTGAAGGGCGAGGGATTGGCGGAGCTGGCAGCGTTGGCCGAGCAGCACCTGGATCTGGACCTGCTCCTGCGGATAGCCGGTGAACGGCAGCCTCTCCCCCTTGGCGAAGACACCGCTTTCCGCCCCATCTCTGCCGCAGACTCCGGCCAGGAAAAGGTCCGCATCGGTGTGGCTAGGGATGCGGCCTTCTGTTTCTATTACGAAGACAATATTGATCTCCTACGGGCAGCCGGGGCCGACCTGGTCTTTTTCAGCCCCCTGGAAGACAGCCACCTGCCGCCCGGTTTGCAGGGCCTCTATCTGGGGGGTGGCTATCCGGAACTACATGCCCGGCAACTCAGCGCCAACCAGGCTATGCACAATCAGATTCGCACCTTCGCGAAAGCTGGCCAACCAATCTATGCCGAATGCGGCGGCTTCATGTATCTGTGCCAGGCCATTATCGACCTGGAAGAAGCGGAATTCCCCATGATCGGTCTCTATCCCTTCCGCACTCGCATGCAGCCCCGCCTGCGGAGTCTGGGTTACCGGCAGCCGGTCGTGGTACGGGATTGCCTGATGGGACCTGCGAGCACAGTGCTCCACGGCCACGAATTTCATTATTCCGCCATCGAAGAGGACCACCCGCACGTTGCATCGGTTTTCCGCTTGGCGGACGGTCGCCCCGAAGGCTATAGCCACAACAACACCCTGGCAGGGTATACTCATCTGCACTGGGGCCGCACCCCTGAGGTTGCGTCCCATTTTGTGCAGGCCTGCCGACCATTAACCTAAAGAGCATTGAACCATGGTCACCTTGCAACAGATCGCCCCCCAGGACATAGAAGCCGAGAGCTTTCGCATCATCGAGAGCGAACTCGGTGCCACCGAATTTTCCCCGGATGAATTTGCCGTAGTGCGCCGGGTCATTCACGCCACCGGCGATTTCAGTTTTGCCGAGAACCTGCGCTTTCATCCCGAGGCCATCAAGGCCGCTCTTCTGGCTATCAGGGAGGGAAAGAATATCCTGGTCGATGTCAACATGGCAGCCAACGGTATTTCCACCGCCCTGCTCACCCCCTTCGGCGGCCGGGTAATCTGCCGAATAAAGGAAGCAGAAACCGTAACTCTGGCGAAAAAAAACCGCAGCACCCGCTCCGATGCCGCCATGACCCGGGCAACGAAAGACAATATAGGTGTTGTCGCGATCGGCAATGCCCCGACCGCCCTGCTCAAAGTCATGGAAATGATAGACCAGGGCATTTTTTCCCCGGACCTGGTGATTGGCGTGCCGGTCGGGTTTGTCAATGCCGCGGAATCAAAAGAGCTGCTGGCGGCAAAGCCCTACCCGTTTATCACTTCCCTGGGCCGCAAGGGCGGCACACCCGTGGCTGTGGCTGCAGTCAACGCCCTGCTTCGCCTTGCCTAAGAACACAACGATGTCACCACGGTCCCAAAAGAAAAAACCTCTGCGCAGCGGCTATACGACCGGCGCCTGCGCAGCGGCGGCGGCCAAAGCAGCGGTACTTTGCCTGCTGGGCCTCGAGAATCCCGGAGCCATCGGCATTCCCTTTCCCGATGGTTCCCGCCACAGCTTTTCCCTCTGCCGATTCGGCGCTGCTTCGGTAGATTTTGCGCTGGCTACAGTGGTCAAGGATGCCGGCGACGACCCCGATGTCACCAATGGCGCTGAGATCGGGGCTGAGGTGCGATGGCTACCAGAAGCGTGCAGCGAGCAGATTGTTCTGGTTAACGGACCAGGTGTGGGTGTGGTGACCAAACCGGGACTGCCGGTGGCAGTCGGTGAACCGGCAATCAATCCGGTCCCCCGCCAGATGATCCGGGCAGCGGTGGCGGAAGCTCTGACCGGTAGCGAGCACCAGCACAGAGCCCTGGAGATCAAAATTTTCGTGCGCGACGGCGAGGTTTTGGCTACCAAGACCCTGAACAAGCGACTGGGCGTGCTCGGCGGGATCTCGATCCTCGGCACGACCGGCATTGTCAAACCGGTATCAGCCCAGGCCTGGACCGATACCATCGAGGCCTCAATGCGGGTCGCCAAGGCTGCCGGACTCACTGAGGTACTGCTCTCCACCGGCCGCACCTCGGAAGCCGCTGTCCAGCGTCGGCTCCACCTGCCGGAAGAGGCCCAGGTGATGATGGGCGATTATCTGCTGTATGCCCTGGAGGCAGCCAAACGCCATGGCTTTGCCCAAATTCATCTGGCAGCGATGTGGGCCAAGCTGATTAAGGCGGCTCTGGCCGTGCCCCAGACCCATGTCCGAAACGGTGCTTTGGAAACTCGCCAGGCGGCTGAATTACTGTCCCGGTTGGGATTGGATGAAGATAAAGCAACTGCAATGGCCGAAGCCAATACCGCCCGGGAGATCTATGAACGATTGCAAGGTCTGGAGCGCAACGACCTGGTGACTGCCGTCTGCCGCAAGGCCAAAGTTCAGGCCGAACTGTGGTCGGGCCTGCCGGTGCAGGTCTATCTGGTGACCTCGGAAAAAGGAGTGGTGGTTCATGTCGCAGATTGAACTGATCGGCATCAGCGGTACGACCCTGACCGAGGCGCAACAGTCGCTGGTACAGTCTTGCGCCGCTGTCGTGGTCTCCCGCCGCCATCTACCCCTGGTGGCCGGACTGGATTGCCGCCTGATCGACATGACCCCAATGGCTGTTATGCTGACTCAGGTGACGGAGGCGTTGCCGACAGGCAATGTCGCGGTGCTGGCCAGCGGCGACCCCCTGTTCTACGGCATCGGCCGCAGCCTGATTGGCCGTTTCGGTGCAGAGCGGGTTGTTGTCCACCCGGCGCTGTCCGCAGTCCAGCTGGCCTGCGCCCGTTTTTGTATCCCCTGGGATGATCTCGCCCTGCTCAGCCTCCATGGCCGATCAGGCCAGGACATCCCCGGCCAGGTTCTCCGCCACACCAAGGTGCTGCTGTTCACAGACCAGCACAACAGTCCGGACCGGGTGGCTGCTACGCTGTTGACAGTACTGCAGGAATGCAACGACGTTAATCGCATCGAAACCATCCGCATCCGGGTGGCCGAGAATCTCGGCCTGGCCGATGAGCGGTTGATCAGCGGCAGTTTGGCTGAGATTGCCGCCCAGACCTTTGCCCCTTTGAACATGATGCTGATAGAGCAGTCCCCCCTGCCCGAAACCTTCCGTTTCGGCCTCAGGGAAAACGACATCCATCACTCCCGCGGCCTGATCACCAAGGATGAGGTCCGGGCCGCCACCCTGCACCGGCTACACCTGCCAGCGACTGGGGTTTTCTGGGATATCGGCGGCGGCTCAGGCAGCGTTTCCCTGGAGGCAGCTCGGCTCAACCCGGAGCTGGCCGTGTATACCGTAGAAAAAAACCCGGAAGCCTTGCAAAATATCCGCGCCAACATCAAACAATACGGTGCCTACAACATCCATCTTATCAGCGGCGAGGCACCGGAGGCCCTGGCAGGCCTGCCTGCACCCGACCGCATCTTCATCGGTGGCAGCGGCCAGCGGCTGGAAGCGATTATCGAGACAGCCGTAGCCCAACTGACCGAGGGCGGCCGCATCGTCATCAACGCTGTCCTGGCAGCCACCGAAACCACCGCTGTGCAGTGCCTGCAACGCCTGCACCTCAAGGTGGCAAGCAGTACCTTAGCTGTGACCCGCAGGGAATATACCGGCGGAGAATTTCGCGTCTTCAATCCCATAACCCTTATCACAGGCGACAAATGAGTATCGAAACAGCATCCTCGCAGACTGGCCATCTCTATCTGGTCGGAGTGGGTCCCGGCGACCCGGAACTGATGACCTATAAGGCGGTGCGTATACTGGACACGACCAAGGTCTGGGCCGTACCCATGGCCAAGGAGAACGGCACCAGCAGCGCCCTGCAGATCGCCGCTCAGATGGTGCCGAGCAACGGGCGCAAAATTCTTGAACTCTGTTTCCCCATGAAAAAGGTCTTTCTCGGCCAGGAAACCGATCAGCATCTGCTCCAGGCCTGGGGCAAAGCGGCCGACGAAGTCATCGCCTATCTCGATCAGGGTAAAGATGTCGCCTTTCCTACCCTGGGCGATGCGACCCTCTACTCCACCGCCTTTTATCTTCTGCCCATGATCCTGGAACGGCGACCGCAGACCAAGGTCACAGTCGTCCCCGGCATCACCGCCATGGCTGCCTGCGCTGCCAGCCAGTCCAGCCCTCTGGCCCTGGGCGACGATGTCCTGGCCGTAGTTCCGGCCGCCTTTGAAGACGACCGCCTCCGCCATATCCTCACCAGCCTCGATGCGGTGGTGCTGATGAAGGTCTACCGCAGGCTGGATGCCCTGATCGACCTGCTGACCGAACTCGACCTCGTGGACCAGGCTGTGCTGATCGAACGCTCCGGCATGCCCGACGAACGGGTCTATACCGATATCCGCCAGGCCCGGGGCCTCAAACTCCACTATTTCTCAACCATGCTGATCCGCAAAAAAAAGGTGCAAATGTAAGATGGAAAACTCGCAGATACAATCCGGGACAACGCTCCATCCGGTTATTTTTCTCGGCGCCGGTCCGGGTGACCCGGAACTGATTACCCTGAAAGGACGCCGTCTGCTCGATACCGCTGACCTGGTGGTCTATGCCGGCAGTCTGGTCAACGTTGCCCTGCTCGAGGGCATCAAAGCCGCCTGCTTTGATAGCGCCGCCCTCGACTTGGAGGCCATCATACAACTGCTGGCCCAGGGGCACCGGGACGGACTGCGGGTAGTCCGCCTGCATACCGGCGACCCTGCCATCTACGGGGCGATCCGTGAACAGATGCAGTGGCTGGACAAGGAAGCCATTCCCTACGAAGTGGTGCCGGGGGTCAGCTCGGCCTTTGCCGCCGCCGCAGCCTTGAAAAAGGAACTGACCGTGCCCGAGGTAACCCAGACGGTGATTCTCACCCGCCAGGCGGGCCGCACCCCGGTACCGGAACGGGAGTCGCTGCGCAACCTGGCCACCATCCAGGCCACCATGTGCATCTTTCTCAGCGTCTCGATGATGGCCAAGGTCGTCGAGGATCTCCTCGCTGGCGGCTATCCGGTCGAAACCCCGATTGCCGTGGTCGAGCGGGCCAGCTGGCCGGATGAGCAGATCATCCGCGGCACCCTGACTGACATCACCGAAAAAATTCAGGCCTCGCAGATCAAGAAGACCGCGATGATTGTGGTTGGGCCGGCCCTGGCCGAGGACAGCTTAATTGCCTCGAAACTCTATGATGCCGGGTTTTCCCACGAGTACCGCTGATGGCAGGTGAAGCGCCAAAGAATCGAGGCTGCGCCGTGCTGGCCCTGACCCAAGGAGGCTGCGACCTGGGTCGACGTCTGGCAGCGGCGCTGCACGGGGATTTCTTTCCCTGCAAAGGACGGCTGGCCGAGGTCTTCGCGCAAGCTTGGCAGGACTATCGGGAGATCGTCTGCATCATGGCCACCGGCATTGTGGTCCGCACCATCGCCCCCCTTTTGCGTGACAAGTACCACGACTCGGCGATTGTGGTCTGCGACGAGCAAGGAAAATTTGCCATATCGCTGCTTTCCGGCCACCTCGGCGGCGCCAACCAACTGGCGGATGTGGTCGCAACCCACACCGGTGGTCAGGCGGTGCTTACCACAGCCTCCGATGTTCTTGGTTTAACGGCGCTGGATCTCTGGTGCCGGAACCTGGGGTTGATTATCGGCGACAAAGATGCCTTTACCAGGGCCATGGGGAAACTGGTGGATCAGGGTTCGTTGAACATCTGGAGCACTTCTCCCCTGCCGCCCTTACCGCCGGATTTGCTGGTGGTGGCCGACCAGGAGCAGGCAGACCTCATCATTTCGACCCGCACCGAGGGACCGGCTAGGAGTGCACTGCTCCACCCAAAGACCTTGGTGCTCGGGATCGGCTGCAACCGCGGCACCCCGAAGGCCGACATTGCCCGGGCAGTAGCGGCAACCTGTGCCCAGCATCAATTAGCGCCCGAGGCCATCGCCCGGTTGGCCTCAATAGATCTCAAGCACGATGAAGAAGGCTTGTTGGAATTTGCCCGTAGCCATGCACTGGCCATCGATTTTTTCACCAGCGAGCAGCTCAACCAGGTCGAAGAGGTCAGCACCTCCCAGGCTGTGCTGAAGGCGACCGGGGCCAAGGGCGTGGCCGAACCGGCAGCCCTACTCAGCGCCGGACCCGGCAGCATCTTGCTGGTTGCCAAGATGAAATGGACGGATGTGACCACCGCTGTGGCGGAGATCGCCAATCCCTTTACTACCACAACCCCTCACAACGGATAAGGATAAACAGAACAATGACGACAGCAGCAGAGAAGAGCATCGGCTCACTGGTGGTAGCGGGCCTCGGACCCGGCGCAATCGATCTCATGGCCCCCCGCGCCAGAACAGCTCTCGAACAGGCAGAGATCGTGGTCGGCTACCGTACCTACCTCGACTTGGTACGCGACTGCCTCAATCCGAACAGCGAGGTTATCTCATCCTCGATGATGCAGGAGATCGACCGCTGCCGCAAAGCCCTGGAGTTGGCGGCGGCAGGTAAACGGGTGGTGCTGGTCTGCGGCGGCGACCCCGGCATCTACGCCATGGCCGGGCTGGTTTTTGAGCTGGCCAAATCCATGGACTCTCAGGTGCCGATCGACATCATCCCCGGCATTGCCGCCCTCAATTCCTGCGCCGCAATCCTGGGTGCCCCCCTGATGCACGATTTCGCCGCCATCAGCCTCTCGGATCTGATGACCCCCTGGGAGATGATCGAGCGCCGCCTTGAGGCGGTAGCCCCAGCCGATTTTGTGGTGGTGATCTACAACCCAAAATCCAAGAAACGCACCGATCAAATCGTCCGGGCCCGCGAGATTCTGCTGCAACACCGCTCCGCCGACACCCCGGTGGGCATCGTCAGCGGCGCCACCCGTGAACACGAAACCGTACGCCTCACCACGCTTGGCACCATGCTCGACGAGGAAATCGGCATGCAGACCACCGTCATTATCGGCAACTCGCAGACCTTTATCTGGCGAAAGAAGATGATCACCCCTCGAGGGTATAGCAAAAAGTATGGGTTGTGAGGCTCAGGTCTGTCGATATCAGAATCAGAATCAGAATCAGAATCAGAATCACTGCATAGCTTCTGGCGATTACGTGGCAAATCAATACGGGTGTTCTGCATCCTTTTACTGAATCAAATTACAGAGGTGACATGGAATGAATTTCACCAAAATGGTATCCGTTATTGTTGCATGCATCGCACTGTCTGTCGGGGCTGCGGCAGCATCTTCAGGAGCGCCTTCGATCTCGTATCAAGAGGCGCTGGCTAAATTAAAAGACGGCAATATTCGTTTTTTCTCAGGAAAGCACCTGCATACCGGCGACAGCATGGAGGTCGTCACGATGCTCGCTGCCGGCCAGAAGCCGTATGCTATCATCCTGACCTGCTCCGATTCAAGACTGTCGCCGGAACTGCTCTTTGATACCGGCCTCGGCGACCTGTTTGTAGTCAGGGTGGCCGGCAACGTCTCGGATCCGATCATTCTGGGCAGTATTGAATATGCAGCCGAGCATCTTGGCACACCTCTAGTCGTCGTTCTTGGCCATGAGAAATGTGGGGCCGTCAAGGCGACCGTAGAGTTGAAGGGGAAAGGCGAAGGAAATATCGGGGCAATTGTCAAAGCCATCCAGCCCGCCCTGAAGAAAACCAAAAGCGAGGGAAAGGTCTCCGAGAAAGACAATGCTCAGTTCGTCGAGGCGGTAGTCGATGCCAACATTGCGCTGGTCAAGGCCACGCTTACCAATAAGTCCAAAATACTGAAACACCTCGTCGATTCTGGCAAGGTAAAGATCGTTGCCGCTAAATACCATATTGACCACGGCGAAGTCGTGATGATGGATTAGCGGATGGTGAATGACGGAGAAGCCTTTGATGTCAGGGGCTTCTCTGTTGCAACAAACTCAGGCAACACTATCATCGGGTCTATAGTGGAACATCTCACTGTGACTCCCTCAATCAGCATGATGCCCCCAGGTCCATAAACCGCAAATGGATGATATAGGAACGGGCTGACCATGTTCCTATATCATCCTTCTCGTAACACCACCAACCCTCACATCTGCGAACCTCTCTTTGTAATAGATCAAAATTCGTGTATAAAAAATAAGATGATTCACCATCTGGCTAAAATACGGTCCGGATCGGACTGACGTCAAAGGTTGCCAACCCGCGAGAAATACACGATGAGCTACCAAGCTGTTCAAAAGCACAGGAGAAAGACCGCAAAGATTGTCGCCATCTATGCACTGTTTGGGATTGCCTGGATATATTGGTCTGACACTGTGCTTGGTTGGCTGATACATGATCCCGCCGTTATGGTAAAAATTGCGGTTGTTAAAGGTTCTCTCTTCATTCTCTGCACTGCAACCCTCCTGTACATCTTAATCGGCCGTTTTGTACGACAACTCTCGTCTGCCGAGAGAGAACGGATGGAGAGCTTGCAAAGCTACCAAACCATTTTCAACGCAACGAACGAAGCCATCTTCATTCACGATGCTCAGGACGGACGGATTGTGGATGTCAATGACCGTATGCTGGAAATATTTGGGTACACACATGCTGAAGCGCTAACCGTAGACATCGGCCTTCTCTCAGAGGGAACGCCCCCTTATTCAAAAGCAGAAGGAGTTGAGAAGATTCGCAGGACCCTGTCAGAAGGTCCCCAGGTTTTCGAATGGCATTCACGTAAAAAAACAGGTGATCTCTTCTGGTCTGAAGTTTCATTAAAAAGAGTAACCACCAACACTTACGACAGGATCATAGCGGTAGTCAGAGATATTGCCGATCGCAAACAGGCCGAAAATGCCATTGCCCGGTCGAACAAGCTGCTCCATACCATTATCAACGCTGTGCCCATGCGTATTTTCTTTAAGGATACAGAATTGCGCTATATGGGTGGCAATAATGCCTTTGCCAGGGACGCAGGGGTTGCATGTTCGGAGGATCTGATCGGCAAGGATGATTATCAATTAGCGTGGAAGGAGCAGGCGGAATCGTATCGAACCGATGACCTTAGTGTCATGGTATCTGGAGTTTCCAAACTATCCTATGATGAACCACAGACCACGCCAGAAGGGACACAGATATGGTTGCGCACCTCGAAAGTGCCGCTCTGTAACGAAGCGCAGGAAATTATCGGTGTCCTCGGCATGTATGAAGATATTACCGATCACAAACAGGCGGAAACTCTCAAGACGAGATTATTGCTCCGCCAGCGCGCTATACTCGACAATCTACCCATGATGGCATGGCTCAAGGACACGGAAAGCCGCCTGGAGATGATCAACGAGCCCTACGCCCAAGCCTGTGGGCAAACAATCGATGCCTGTATTGGCAAGACCGACCTCGACTTGTTTCCCGAAGAAATGGCCAGGGGCTATATGGCTGATGACCGTGAAGTGCGCGCCTCAGGCCAGAAAAAGCAGGTAGAAGAATTGATATCGACACCAGAGGGAATCCGATGGAACCTCACCTATAAAACCCCGATTTATGATGAACAGGGGCTGATCATTGGCACAGCCGGGATTGCGCAGGACATCACCGAGCGCAAGCTGGCAGAGGAGGCGCTCAAGGAGAGTGAAAAGAAATGGCGCTCCGTTTTTGAACATGCTCCGGTCGGTATTATGCTGATGAACAGGCAGACGGTCATTCTCGAATGCAATCAGCACCTTGCAGATATCTTCGAGGGGAAACGTGAACAATACATCGGCCTGAATCTGTTGCAAAGCCTACCGGAAAGCGTCGTTCGGCAGACTCTGGTTGCAGCCCAGGATGATGAAGGAATTCATTACTATACAGGACCATACACCTCCATTCTCACCGGCAAACACCGCTACATCAATATCACCTCCGAAAAAGTGGCTTCTGATCTTATCATCGCTATTATTGTTGATATCACGGCACAAAGGGAATCGGCTCTGGCCCAGGAAAAGCTCCAGGCACAACTCCATCAAGCCCAGAAAATGGAATCGGTGGCCCTTCTTGCAGGCGGCGTGGCGCACGACTTCAATAATATGCTTAGCGTGATCCTTGGGCATACGGAATTGGCCATGGACCTGATAGACCCGACCCTGCCGGTCTTTGCTGACCTGGAAAAAATCCAAAATGCGGCCGACCGTTCCGCCCTTCTGACCCGACAGTTGTTGGCCTTTGCTCGAAAACAGAATGTCGCACCCAAGGTAGTGGACCTCAATGCAACTGTGGAAGGAATGCTGACGATGTTACGGCGGCTCATTGGCGAGAATATCCGTCTTTCATGGATGCCGGCATCCGGGTTGTGGCCGATCAAAATAGATCCAGCACAGATCGATCAGATCCTGGCCAACCTCAGCATCAATGCACGGGATGCCATTGCTGGAGTCGGTGAAATTATCGTAGCCACGAAAAACAGTATCCTCGACCAGAACTACTGTGCCGTTCATTCGGACGTTATACCGGGAGAATATGTGCAGATCTCTTTACAAGACACCGGTTGTGGCATGGACCAGGAGACGCTGGCCCACATCTTCGAACCGTTCTTTACCACCAAAGGCGTCGGAGAGGGAACTGGCCTTGGCCTGGCCTCAGTATACGGAGCTGTTCTGCAAAATAAAGGCTGTATCGATGTTTTGAGCGAGCCGGGACAGGGAACGACCGTCTCGATTTACTTACCCAGACATGCGGGCGATGCTGGCCAGACGCAAACCTTGGACACCCCAGAACCTGTTATCGGTGGCGATGAGACCATCTTGCTGGTGGAAGACGAGGTAACGCTTCTTAGCATGATGTCGACCATGCTCCAAAAATTAGGCTACACCGTCCTTGCAACCAACAGCCCAAGCGATGCATGCAACGTGGCTGCAAACCATGAGGGAAACATTGACCTGCTGCTGAGCGACGTAATCATGCCCGAAATGAATGGCCGGGATTTGGCAGAACAGCTTCTGCGCAATCATCCGGGGATGCAATGCCTGTTCATGTCAGGATATACCGCCGATATCATCACCCACCAAGGCATGTTACAAGACGGACTGAATTTTATCCAAAAGCCCTTCTCCACACGAGAACTGGCTGAAATAGTGCGCAACACTCTCGACCGAGGGAAGTAATGAGTACCCCTGTTCTTCAGGGTATCAACGATCCGGCCTAGACTGTTTCTCTATCCTTGAGGCGGACACACTGAACATCCATAAATCCTGCATCAGTAAAAATCCGTATAGTGGTCGCTCGCTCAAATCCGTTCAATAAATACTGGAATTGTCTTAAGTACATCAATCAGTATTGCTGCTACTTGTGCACATTTATGGTGTGCTCAAGGTTACGAATACTATCAAATACCTGTTTCGTAGGATGATTGGGTGGATCTGCGGGAGTGGCGTTGAGAGGGAAAATTTGATTAAAGCATTCTGAGCTGTTCTGGCGGGGTTCAGAAGTATTAATTTTTGGGCATGACCAGAAGATTATACTTTTCTAGTCATGACTCTTGAGTATTTAGACGAAAAGTAGTCTTTTGAATTTGTTGTGGTTGATTGGAGCCGAGCAATAGACCGACTTTTGCGAATGAGAGGGAGATGGAATGTTTTTTAACACTTGGAATGAATTGAGCGCTGAAAAGAAACGATTTGCTGCCGTAGCAGCTATGATTTTACTGTTAATTTATGCAACATGCATTGGGTTCAGCGCCTCGACCTTGTTTGGTAACAAAGAACGTGCAGCCAATAATCATGCGATTCGAATGACTGAATCCGCAGTCGAGAGCGGTCACACTCCCCCGGAAACACTGCCAACAGGTGGAGACTTTATTACCGTCAAAATTGGAACCTATGTAGATAGTATTGAAAACCTTTCGATACGTGATTCGAATTGGAGCACTAACTTTTATGTCTGGTACACTTGGGTCGGACCAAAGATCGTCGATCCTGGTGGAAAGATGGTTATAGTGGACGGCACAATTAACAAAAAGGAATTACTCGAGGAATATCATGGCGAAAACGACACTCACTATCAGAAGTACCGTGTCTCAGCGAAACTTCTAAAGTTCTTCGATACCTCACGTGTTCCTATCGAAACCCACATGCTGAATATCTATATTGAGGATGGGTCCCGTGATGGTACTAAAATTCGCTATATCGCAGACAAGAGTTCGAACATCAGTTCCCGTATCACCATTCCTGGTTACAAGATTAAAGGAAACAGTAATGTTGTGAAACCACACACCTACCGCTCTTCCTATGGTGATCCGAGATTAACACCTAAGGACAATAAAACTTACACCCAATACATTGCCGGTATTGATATCGCCCGTGCAAACATGGGCGTCTACGGCAAAATATTCTTGTCGCTGTTTGCCGCTCTAGCCTTAGCCTTGTCTAGCTTCTTCGTGAAAGCCACGGATGTAGGACCACGCTTTTCGCTTCCTACCGCAGCATATTTCGGTGCAGTGGCCAATTCGTATGTTGCGAATTCCATCCTCCCCCCATCCGGTTCTTTTGGACTGGTTGATTATGTAGCGGCTTTTGGCCTCGGAACAATTTTTTTAACAATCGCCCTAGCACTCTTATCGAACTATATATTCGTCAAGAAAGATGACAAAGCACTTTCATATGTCATTGACCGAGTAATGTTTGTCACGCTCACCATCTGTTGCCTTGCTGCCAACCTCATCATTCCATTAAGCGCTATCGGTTGATGGAAGCCTACGACTCGGTTTAAGGAAACCGTTCCTAGAATTGCTGGCACTAGTGCACCTTTATGTTGGGTTCAGAGTTAGGTATCTATACCTGGTTCAACAAGATATTTGGCGGGATAAATGTAGAAGGGGTCTTGGCTGACCTCTTTTAAAATAGCATTATCCAAGGAGAGATCAGCAACCAACTTCTTCAGCCTGGTGTTCTCTTTTTCCACCTCTTTGAGACGCTTGGCTTGATCGATCTTCATACCTCCATATTCTTTACGCCACCGGTAGTAGGTCTGCTCCGTAACGCCAATATGGCGAGATGCTGCCTGTACTGTGTGCCCAGTACTCAGAAGAATTTCTACTTCACGCAATTTGGAAATGATTTGTTCCGGTTGATAGCCTCGTTTTCCCATAAAAATGCCCCCTCATTTTTTCCACAAATCTAACATAATTTGTGGATCTATTCTTGGGGGGCAGGTCAATTGACCGTCAGGTCAGCGATGAAAGCTATCGAGCTACAGGGCTAGCATCTTGCAGTGTGGATTGACAAGAAAGAGCACATCGGCAAAAAAAGGAGGACAATTGTGGGTAATAATAATTTTGAACGGAATAAATCTACAAATAAATTAGAGAGATGGGACGACCGGTGAACGGGGATAGCAAGGGAAAAAAGCGCTCCCCTATTTCCAACTTGATTGTTTCAAATGAGACAATTACTACTTGATCCAACCCCACACTTGAAAAGATAAGAGTTGTAGCAGGACTTCAACGTAAACAATTGAGAATGGAATAATACTTTGGCAGGATAAAAACTTGAATCAAATCTGACCTGACAGGCACCAGTAAAAAAATGGCAACCGTCAGGTCAAGTCGTAACTACTACACATAAAGCTCATTACTGCCTGTCAAAACCTGACATCCCGACCAAACGGGGGCGTTTGAATTTAATAGCCATCCCGTCCCGCTCCACTCGAATAACGCTACCCTTAACATTTAAAAAACACTTTTCAGCCGGAAGGCTTACGATTAATTCGATCGTCGCACCAAGATCAAGAGGGCTTGAAGTCCAGACAAAAGCCCCTCGTGACGAAAGGTCGCGCGTAATCATGCTGGTATTTTCACCGCAATCACTCTTCAATCGCACAGGAAGCTCGAAATGAAAACGTTCACTGTTTCTCTTGTCAGGAGTCATTGGCTTTTATAGCTCTGTTGGAAACTCAGAAGAATATATTGCCTTCAGGTCTACGGCATCAGTGCTACTTGGGTAAATAGCGTACACCTTGGGCTGCCATGCCTATATGGACATTGGTTCGACCTCGTATATTGCTGAGTATAATATAGAACAACATTATTTAATTAAGCCTTCTTTGAAATATTGGAGTTCAGCGTTCTGCAAGTGAAACACTTCTTTTGTTAACTGATTTATTTATCCTTAATTTTTAAATGAAAAACAATGGGGAAAAATTGTGTGCATGTTGGATACACGAAATATCCAATTGTTAGTTTTGCGTTATATTCACTCCATGATGTGGGAGGTCATGCCGTGCTACAATGGAAATGGAGTGAAAAAAGTTCTAACAACTTGCCCTGCCCGTCGTGATCGTTCAATCCCTGGTCAGTTTCCACGCCTAATTCTCTCCGAAAGCTTAAACCCTCTGGCTATGGTCACGGTTTGCTCAATTCGTCTCTCCAGCGAGTCGCTAAACCTTAGCTATCTTTTAAAAAAAGCTATGAATTTCCTGCTTTCCACCTAGTGCATGGACCTCTTTGTATATTATTGCCAAGATCTTGGGGCATTCCCAGCAAAGAACAAGTCAACTTTATTCACATTTTCATATTTATGCGATGAGCCCTTGCTGGCAGCAGTTGTCGCGGTTACGGCAGCCACCGGCTTAGGGTAAGTATAAACTGAAAAGACTCCATCTGACCGGGTATTGGTCAGATGGAGTCTCTTGGTTATTCCAATTTTTTTTATGTATATCAGTGCAGCGGGATGATTTTTTTCGGATCACATAAATGCTCAGCATCCGGTGATAAGCCGCCACAATTGCCACAGGTATACTCCATGTCAGGCAAATGTTCATCGCAGACCTGATCGGTGGACGTCGCACAAAATTTGCCATCAAGTTCTTCGCTGGCAGGATTACAAAGTCTGTTGGAAGTATATGCAGTGGAGCCGCAATTAAGGCATGTATATGTCATGGTAACCTCCTCTTGTCGGCCATTGGTCCCGACAATTATTCATATAGAATCCAAACGAGCAGTCGGTTGCGTTAGCGATCAACCTACAAGGAAACTAAGCAAGGCAGGCAGGCCTGTCAATGTTCGGGCCACCTGAAAACGGGATCGGGCAGCATCAGGTGGGTTGGGTGTATGATGGGTGGGATTCCGACGATGAATTTGGCGAAAGAATTTCAAATTTCATAGCCAGAGCTATGCATACCGCGAGGAGTTGGGTGATGGTTGGGTAAAGAACTGAATCGGACAAAAAAAGTCCGCAATCCCTCGAAAACACTCGGGTTAAGAAAACCGTTCCTAGAATTGCTGGTACTAGTGCACCGATTGGATGTGCACATCCGTGATTGCGTTAAAAGACCTTGTCAAG
>CAZSIJ010000044.1:0-34681 GCA_964607065.1 uncultured Desulfobulbus sp.
AACGCCTCTCTCATTTGCCAGCCCTTCCTAAAGTGATTTTTTCTACACACTCGTTAGCCCTTCACCCAGATCAAGCTGACATTTACAACAATTTGGGGGCGCTTTTAAAAGATCAAAAACGTTTAATTGAAGCCGAGGATGCTTATCGGCGAGCTTTTTCTTTTCAGCCTAACAATAGCGATGTTCTCGCCAACCTGGGAATTTTGCTTCAGGAGAGAAAACATATTGCCGAAGCCGAAAAATTCTATCAACGTGCCCTTTCTCTTTATCCAGATCATGTTGTTGTTCTCCTTAACCTGGGAATTTTGTTTCAAGAGAAAAAACGTTTTGCTGAAGCTGAGACTCTCTACCAGCAAGCTCTCACCCTTAAACCGGACTACCCTGAAGCTCTGATGAACTTGGGGAATCTGTTTCAAGGAATAAAACGTTTTACTGAAGCAGAAACTCTCTATCAACAAGCTCTCGCCTTTAAACCCGACTACCCTGAAGCAAAATGGAATTTAAGTTTATCTCTGCTTTCTCGTGGACGATTTGAAGAGGGATGGCCACTCTATGAGGCACGCTTTGATACGAATCTAAAAGAGATTTTAGTTAATTTGCCGAATTTAAACTATCCGCAATGGGAAGGCGAATCCTTGATTGACAAATCCATTGTGATCTATAGTGAACAAGGATTTGGCGATATAATACAGTTTGCGAGGTATTTCCAGTTACTGAAAAATCGAGGTGCGAAACGGATTACTTTAATTTGCCACCCATCATTGTCACCTCTATTACATACCGTCCCAGGTGTTGACCAATTTGTTCACGATGTTGATATCGAAAAACTTGAACCTCATGATTTTTGGACTTTTCCTTTAAGTCTTCCACACCGTTTTCAGACTACTCTGGAAACAATTCCTGCAAATCTTCCGTACCTAACAGCTAGTCGAGATAAACTTGGACTGCGGAAAGAAAAACTCTCAGCTGGATTTACAATTGGACTCGCATGGAAAGGTTCCGACAAGCATAAGAATGATTCTAATCGTTCTTTATCCAGTCTTGAAATCTTAAAGCCCTTGTGGGCTATCCCAGGGATCTCATTTGTTAGTTTGCAATTAGGTTACGGAGAAAATGGAACTGATGCCTCGCTACCAGATCAGCCAATCTTTAGCCTCAATCAGGATATACAGGATTTTGCCGATACAGCAGCTATCATTAGTCAACTCGATCTGGTTATTAGTGTTGATACATCAATAGTACATCTGGCAGGCGCACTGGGGAAACCTTGTTGGGTATTGCTCCCCTATATAAAAACAGATTGGCGCTGGTTGCATGAACGTGAAGATTCACCGTGGTATCCCAAAGTGATGCGATTGTTTCGTCAAAAAAATATCGGAGATTGGGAATCTGTAATTAAGTTCCTCGCTGAGGAACTCAGAAAAATAGTGACCCAGCACACCAATCAAACTGGTATTGACGACTAGGGGGCGGTTAGAGGACATCCGTTTGGGACGGTTTGTAGCTGAAGTCTTCATGGCCGTTTTTGATGGAACACCGGTACCAGCAAAACCTTTGCGTCCCATATCTCTCCAAACAGATTTAAAAACAATCTTGGTTGCTCTTTCGGTTATTTTGATATACTTAAAATCATTTCCTGCCAACAGGATTGACCGGTACCTCTGCGGGGGCTGGGTGGTCGTCTCGAGGATGTCGTTTCCGGTCTGTGTGACTTGCTTTCTCACATGAGAATTCGTGCAATATTGTCTTACGGAGAGTTGAATGCGGAGGTGTCACAAAGGTTTAGTGGACGATGCATGACTGGGGTATTTTAAGGCTCAAGCGGATGAAACGTCTAGATTTTATAAACGAAAAAGGAGTGGGCTATATGTTGATGTACAGGAAAGGGTTAAAAGCGGTCGGCGTTAGTTTGATGGTGCTGATGGGATTGTGCTCAATAGGCAATGCGGCGACTCTTGGATCGCATTACCTTTTGGGTGCGGAAGGCGTTCTTGCAGGGTCGGCGCCTCCTCCTGGCTTTCATTATCGGATGTATAATGCTTGGTATAATTCTACCTCGTTAAAGGATAACAAGGGCAATACGATCAACAACGGATTTGATATTGGCGTCTTCGCATCCGTCCAACGTCTCATTTATGTGAGTGATGTCAAAATCCTAGGCGCCGATCTCCTCTGTGATGTCCTGGTTCCATTAGTGGATAAAGATGTTGCGATTGCAATGCAAGGTTATTCGGACCACCAATCCTTCACGGTAGGCGATGTTATTCTGGAACCCTTTGCACTTGCCTGGCATCGTCCTCGCTGGGATGCAACATTCGCCTTGGCGGTCATTGCGCCCACCGGTAATTATGATGCCGCCAAACTTGCCTCACCGGGACTCGGATATTGGTCGGGCATGCTGACCTTGGGCGGCACTTACTATCTTGATGAACAAAAAACCTGGTCCATCAGCGCCCTCACTCGAACCCTTATCAATACCGAACAGGATAAAACCAATGTCACTCCAGGTTCCGAATTTCTCGTTGAATACGGTCTAGGCAAGGAAATAAAGGTCAATGACGCCTTCATGGTACGGCCGGGTTTGGTCGGAGCCTCCTATTGGCAGATATCGAATGACAGCAAAGATGCAGCAGGCTTCAACATTGTTGCCGATCAGCGCAAACAGGTCCATTCCATCGGTGCCGAGGTGAACTTCTTTTATTTGCCAGCATTGTTTCAGGTCAATCTTCGTTATTTAAGTGAATATGGTGCTGAGAATACGGCCCAAGGTTCGCAATTTGTCGCTACTCTGACCAAATCGTTTTAAGATTCAAGAGATCAGGTGGAATCTCGACAGATTCCATTCGTTACATGGGGCGAACCGGGAGCTAAACAGTCGATTCGCCCTTGGAAGCTGCACATTGCCAACCTCGGACAATATTGTTGCGGGGCTCTACGGATTTTGAAAGACAAAACTATGTAATAGGAACCTCAATGGCCGGTATCATAGACATCCACACCCATGCCTTTCCCGACCATATTGCTGCAGCTGCTATCCCGGCTTTGGAAAAAGAAGGGAATATCAAAGCCTATCTGGACGGAACCGTGTCGGCCCTCTTGGCCTCCATGGATCGGAGCGGTGTCGAACAATCGGTTCTTTGCTCGATCGCCACCCGTCCGGATCACTTTGCCTCTATTCTGGACTGGTCCAAGGAGATACGCTCGGAACGGATTATCCCTTTTCCCTCGTTGCACCCTAACGATCCCCGTTTACTGGCGCATCTGCAAACCATCCATGACGAGGGCTTCAAGGGGATCAAGATGCACCCCTATTATCAAGAGTACTTCCTGGACGATGGCAGGCTTTTTGACTTGTACGGGAAAATGAGTGAACTGGGGATGATCCTGGTTATTCATGCCGGGTACGATATCGCTTTCCCACGGATCCGGCGGGCTGACCCGCAACGGATACTTGATGTCAGCCGCCAGTTCCCCGACTTGAAACTGATCGCCACTCATCTCGGCGGCTGGGATGAATGGGCGGATGTGCGGAGTCTACTGACGGGCGAGCCGATCTATATGGAAATCTCTTTTGCCCTTGATTTTCTCGATCAGAAGCGGTTGCGGGACATTCTTCTCTCGCACCCGCCCGAATACCTCCTATTCGGTACCGATTCGCCCTGGACCGATCAGGCGACCACCCTCAAGATGCTCGGCAAGCTGGGATTGCCGGAGGCACTCTTTGAACGGATAACCAGTAGCAACGCCCGTCAGCTGTTGGGCTGTTAAGCGGAACAACAGGTTGTTTAGATTCTAGATTTTTTGGTAAAGAAGGAGGGACTTTTATTAAATTTCGGTAGCGGCTTTTTAGCTGTGCCTCTGGATGCGGATCGTAGGCACGAAGACAAAAGAAAGGGCGTATCGAACAAATCGATACGCCCTTTCTTTTGTCTGATAGACTTGTTTTTTTCGGATTATTGCCTCTCAACCCAAGGCCAGGCGGATTCGTTCCATAGCCTTGACCACATTAGCCTCAGAGTTGAAGGCGGAAAGGCGGATGTACCCCTGACCACATTTGCCAAATCCTGCCCCCGGTGTACAGACCACGCCCGCCTCGTTCAAGAGCAGATCGAAGAACTCCCAGGAATCGCGATTGCCCCATATCCAGATGTAGGGGGCATTGTCCCCACCAACGTAGCTATAGCCCAATTCGCCAATTGCCTTGCCGATGATCTTGGCATTGGCCAGGTAACCGTCGATCAGTGTCTGGCACTGTGCCTTGCCTTCAGGGGAATAGACCGCCTCGGCCGCCCGCTGCACCGGATAGGAAACTCCGTTGAATTTGGTGCAGTGGCGCCGGTTCCAAAGCGGGTGGAGGGCCTGCTTGCCGCCTTGGGAATCACAGGCCGTGCACTCTTTGGGCACTACCGTATAAGCGCAGCGGGTGCCGGTGAACCCGGCACTCTTGGAATAGCTGCGGAACTCTATAGCCACCTCGCGGGCCCCCTCAATCTCGTAGATGGAGTGCGGTAACTGCGGATCGCGGATAAAGGCCTCGTAGGCAGCATCAAAGAGGATCAGGGCCTTGTTGTCTTTCGCGTAATCGACCCAGACTTTTAACTGTTCCTTGGTGATGGTTGAACCAGTGGGGTTGTTGGGAAAACAGAGGTAGATGAGGTCGACCGGCTCAGTCGGCAGATCGGGCACATAGTTGTTCGCCTTGGTCGAATCGAGATAGACGATCCCTTCAAAACGGCCGTCCTTGAAAGTGCCGGTGCGGCCGGCCATGACATTGGTATCAAGATAGACCGGATAGACCGGGTCTGGAAGAGCAATCCTGGCGTCAGTGGCAAATAACTCCTGGATGTTGCCGGTATCGCACTTCGCGCCATCGGAGACAAAGATCTCATCGCTTTGGACTTCAGCGCCGCGTGCTTGAAAATCGTTTTTGGCAATCGCCTCGCGTAGAAAGTCATAACCCTGTTCAGGGCCGTACCCCCTAAACCCGGCGGTCGTCGCCATTTCGTCAACTGCCGAGTGCATCGCTTTGATGCAGGCCTCTGGCAGCGGATTGGTAACATCGCCGATCCCCAGTTTGATGACCTCCCGCTCAGGATGGTTGGTCTGGAAGGTAGCCACACGTTTGGCGATATCTGAAAAAAGATAGGAAGCCTGCAGCTTCAAATAATGTTCATTCACTTTCAACATGAGAAGAATCCCTTCACAATGGAAACCCACCGGTTGTTCGGTAGGAGTTAGAGGTTCACCTTGACCCGGTTGCTGAATTCATAACCGTTGGTGGAAAGATCATAATCCATCCGGCCCCCCGTCAGTTTGAGACCAGGGGCTCGCAGCTCCACCTCCCCCGGACTGACCACCATTTTGGTGGCATCGTAATAATCGAGGCGGTCCGAGGTCAGCTGCTGATCCTTGGTCGGCTTGGTGACCACCGCATGGTCGGTAAGGATCAGATGCCGTTCATTGATGTTATACTTGCCCTTTCTGCTCGAAATATTGATGGGCTCCTTCTCTGTGCCGATATAAATGGCACTAACGCCTACCATCTCGATCTCGTGATCATTCACGCCGGTAAAGGCGCGCTCGGCATCGATCTGCCACTCTTCCTTCCCGTTACTGGTCAGGGTAATGGCAACCGAATCCATGATAAAATTCTGGATAGGTGATTCCTCTCCCGCCTGTGCCAGTTTTTCATTATAGCCGCCACGGGGCGCGAGAAAAGCGGTGACAGGTGGCTGCCACAGTGGGCTGGTGACAAACAGCAGCAACGGTACTATCCATAAAAGATTCCGCGGTTTTTTGATCATCGGTCGAACTTGGCCCGCATTCTGTCCAGTTGTCCCTGGGCCTCAAGAAGAAGATCGCAGATTTCACGGACTGCCCCTCGGCCGCCCGAACGTTCCGCAGTGTAATGGACCCGTTGCCTGATCTCCGGGACGGCGTTGGCAGGAGCCGTCGCAAAACCGACCCGATTGAGGATCGGTAGATCCAACCAGTCATCCCCCATGTATGCCACCTGAGGTGGCCGCAACCCGGTCTCTTTGAGGACTTCCTCAAAGACGATCAGTTTATCCGATTTTCCCTGATAGATATGGCGGATATGCAGATCTTGAGCCCGGCGGGTCACGGCCTCGGAGGTGCGGGCGGTGATGATGCCGACGTCCACCCCGCTTTCCTGCAGCAGCCTGATTCCCAAACCGTCCTGAGTGTTGAAGCTCTTGGTCTCGCCGTCGTCGGGGCCATAGGTTATGCTGCCGTCGGTGAGGACGCCGTCGACATCGAGCAACAGCAGCTGTACCGATTTTGCTCGGGGCAGTGCGGCCAGCCAGGACGGGCTGCGCTCAACCGGCCTGTTCCTGTGCATGGCTTGGGCTCGCAGGGCCTCGGTTAATTCGCAATCGGTGGGATATCCGCCCGTCGCTCTGCCGCAGCCATCGTTAGGCATCAATCACCCCGGCTACGGCCTGTCGTACCGCCAGCAGCTGTTTTAAGAACGGCTCCACTTCGTCCAGCGGTAGAGAGTTGGGGCCGTCGCAGAGGGCCTTGGCAGGGTCTGGGTGCACCTCTATGAAGAGGCCGTCAATGCCGACTGCCATCGCCGCCCGTGCCAGGGCCGGAATGAACTCACGCTGGCCGCTGGAACTGCCGCCCGCACCTCCCGGCAACTGCACCGAATGGGTGGCGTCAAAAATCACCGGACAGCCGAAGGAGCGCATCACCGGCAGGGAGCGCATGTCCACCACCAGATTGTTGTATCCAAAACAGGCGCCACGTTCGGTCAACAGAATCCGTTCACCGCCGGCACCGCGAACTTTAGCAACAGCATGTTCCATATCCCAAGGCGAGACGAACTGCCCTTTTTTGACATTGACCACCTTGCCGGTTTTTGCGGCAGCGACCAGCAGATCGGTCTGCCGGCAGAGAAAGGCGGGAATTTGCAGAATATCCAGAAAATCGGCGGCTAAGACAGCATGGGCCGGTTCGTGGATGTCGGAAACAACCGGTACCCCAACCTCATCCCGCAAGCGGCCGAGAACACGCAATCCTTTTTCCACTCCCGGCCCTCGGAAAGAACTCAGCGAGGTGCGGTTGGCTTTGTCAAAGGAGGCCTTGAACACATAGGAAATACCCAACCGGGCAGTAATCGCCTTCATTTCACGGGCAATGTCCCAAGCCATCTCACCGCTTTCAAGCACGCAGGGTCCGGCCATCAAAAACAGCGGCGCTCCCGGCCCGATGGTGATCGGTCCGGAAGGGGTGGTCTTCAATTCAACAGACTGCATCATCTCAGCGGGTGCTCCCTTGCTTATGGGCGATGGCTGCTTTGATGAAATCGCGGAACAGGGGATGCGGCTTCATGGGTTTAGACTGGAATTCAGGATGGAACTGGCAACCGAGGAACCAGGGATGATCGGCCAGTTCGACAATCTCGACCAGATTTCCGTCAGGTGAGGCGCCGCTGATGATCAGCCCGGCCGCCTCCAGTTGAGGACGGTAGGCATTGTTGAATTCGTAGCGATGCCGGTGCCGCTCGCTGATCGTTTCCTGTCCGTAGGCAGCGGCGGCCAGGGTGCTGGCTTTGAGCGTGCAGGGGTAGGCGCCAAGCCGCAGGGTGCCACCCATATCGGAATCTTGGTTGCGGGTTTCGATTTTGCCAGTGCGGAAGTCGAACCACTCGGTCATCAGATAGATCACCGGGTTCGGCGTGGTCAAATTGAACTCGACCGAATGGGCACCTTCAATGCCAGCAATATTGCGCGAAAATTCGACCACGGCCAACTGCATACCCAGGCAGATGCCGAAAAAAGGGATTTTCTTTTCACGGGCATAGGTCACCGCCCGAATCTTGCCTTCCATGCCGCGGCTACCGAAACCGCCGGGGACCAGGATGGCGTCGCATTCATCAAGTTTTGAGAGTTCTGTGCCGTCCTCAAGGCCGTCGGCGCTGATGTAGAGCAACTCCACCTTGGTCTGGTTGGCGATGCCGCCATGGATTAGGGCCTCATGCAGACTCTTGTAGGACTCGGTCAGATCGACATACTTGCCGGTGACGCCAATGGTCACCACCCCTTTCGGGTTTTTGATGGTGTGAACTAGTTGTTCCCAGGGTTCGATATTCGGCGCTCCGGTCCAGATTCCCAGTTTTTCGAGGATGCGATCATCGACGCCCTCGTTGTGGAGACGTAAGGGAAGCTCGTAGATCGACTCGACATCAACAGCTGAAATGACCGATTTGGCCTCAACGTTGCAAAACAGAGCTATTTTTTTCTTCAACTCGTCGGTGAGCAACGACTCTGACCGGCACATCAGGATATCGGGCTGGATGCCTGAGGCCAGCAGTTCTTTCACCGAATGCTGGGTCGGCTTGGTTTTGACCTCGCCTGCAGTCTTGATATAGGGAACGAGCGTCAGATGAATAAACAAGGAATAGTCCCTGCCCAAGTCGCTGCGCAGCTGGCGGATGGCCTCAATGAAGGGCAATCCCTCAATGTCGCCGACTGTGCCGCCGATCTCGATGATGGCTATATCGGCGCTGCCGTCAAGCTGAAGCACCGCCTCTTTGATTTCGTCGGTGATATGGGGAATGACCTGCACCGTTCCTCCCAGATATTCGCCGCGCCGCTCCTTCATGATCACCGAATAATAAATTCGTCCGGAAGTGTAGTTATTCTTCTGGCCCATGACCGCGTTGGTATAGCGTTCATAGTGACCCATATCCAGGTCGGTTTCGGCCCCGTCGTTGGTAACATAGACCTCACCGTGTTGGAAGGGGTTCATGGTGCCGGGATCAACATTGATGTATGGGTCGAGCTTCTGAAAGGTGACGGTTAAGCCCCTGGCTTCGAGCAGACTACCGATGGAAGCGGCGGACAATCCTTTGCCGAGGGAAGAAAGGACACCGCCGGTAATGAAAATAAATTTGGTGCGTTTACTCAGGGGAGCTTTCATATAGGTACCTTTCTGGCGCAGGAAAAAGAGGAAGGCAGCTCTTGGCTGCCTTTGATTGGGCTGGAAGTAAAATATACACGATCCCCCCCTTCTTGACAACCCTGGGATCGCTTAAATAAAAAATCATAACCTGCTGCTTTATTTGTAAAAGATAAAAACAGCACGGGGGGTGACTCGTGATTTGTTTACCGACATCGTCGCATCTTTGCGTACCGTTTTTCTGTCCTGATCAAGGTCGGTGTTGCCGCCACCGCAAACTGGCTCAGAGCTTGTTGTCGATCCACAGGGATTGCGCCAGGGAAACCAGATGCTGTTGTTGCGCTGCTGTCAGCGGTGTGAAAGGCGAGTTGTCGTAAGTGGTATCGCAGTTTTCGACAACCAAAACTTTGGCATCCCTGCTCAAGGTATGGGTGTGCCACACCGCTTTTTTCACGTTGTAAACCTTTCCCTGCTCCAGATCCACCGCTTGGATGCCGCAAGCAGTCTCCCTCCCCTCGCTGACAAAGAGGATGCACCGGCCCTTTAGGAGCACGAACACCTCGTCGGTTTCATTATGGCGCTGCAACTGGGTCAGATTTTCCGGCAGTAGGGCAGGGCTGTAATTGAGCATCGCCACCCGCCAGTTCTCAAAATCCACCAGAGGCTTGTAACCTTCCCCGGCATGTATCTGAATTTCCAGTAGATTAATATTCATACGCAAGGCATTTATGAGCGTGGCTGTAGAAGCGTCGAGTCTGGAACGGAATCAATCAATGTTGGCACGATGTCGCAGCGACGCTTATCCTTCGGGATCGGGTCTTTGAGTACCGGAGTGTGACATTCAATCCTAGGCCTGGCGTTTCAAGTCGTTGGAACTCGTACTACTTAGTTTCGATCTTCAGGATAGTTGGAATTGAAGGTATAGGAACTCACCGTACCATTGCCATCGAATCGCACTACCAAATCCCGGCTTAGCGTATCGCTCATGCCGTATTTATACGAGCCGTAACTCCAGGTTTGCTTACCGTCCTCAATCCCAGTGCGCCAGGGAGGACCGAACATTTGTTCGATCTGGGCGCGGGTGGTTTGGTGGAGCTGAATTTGCGGAACCATTCGGGCATTAAAGTCCTTCCCGGCGCTGACGCATCCGGCCAGGATCAGCAAACAGAAAAAAAAGAACAGGGTTTGTATGTGCTTGTGCAGGGGTTCCACGGGGCATCCTTTGAACAATGTTATGAAACGATGGTATTTTCTTTGTTGATCAGGGCCTTCTGGGCGGCTAGTTCGACCTTTTCGAGTAGTTCTCGCATATCAATGGGTTTGAGGCAATAATCAAAGGCACCGCTTTGCATGCCTGCGAGTCCTGATTGCACCGAAGCGTGCCCGGTGAGAATGATGACCTCAGCCTTAGGCCAGCGTTCTTTGACCATGCGAAGACATTGAATCCCATCCATTTCGGGCATATTCATGTCCATGATGACCACGTCGACAGCTCGGGAATCCATGGTTTTCAAGGCTTCCCGGCAGTAGGCGGCAATGCTGATATCTATGCCGTTACGGGACAGATATTTGGACATGACCTCGGTGAAATCAGGTTCATCGTCAACCAATAGCAGGTGTATTTTGAGTGCTGCATCGAGTTTGAAGGCTTGTTCAAGGGGCATTTTGCAGCATTTCCTCGATCTCATGGATGATTGTATCAGTAGAGAATTGACGTTCCATGACATCAGTCCTCACTATATCAATTTGTCGGGTGTGGATGGTAAGATAGCCAAAATATTTTCTGATGGGCCAGAAATATTTTTGAGCCTCCAGTCAGACGCGCGCTGAGAGTACAATAATTTTTGAAATAAGAAAATAATTCTTCGGGGTGGGGGGGGAAGAAAGGGATTTATAAAAAAAGCGTCTGCTCTCCTGATGTGCTTTGCCTATATTTTTCTTCAGAGTATTTCGCTGGATTTGTGGGCTGTTGAGCTTATTTCAGTGCAGGAAGGTTTGTTCTGCAATCGGCGATTGGGGCAAGGTGTGGAAGAAGGTTATAATGGCCTTAGGATAAAAAAAAGCTGCAGTAGGAAATCCCTACCGCAGCTTTTTGTATTATGTGTTCTAACAAGGGGTAATCAATGATCTAGTTTGATACCCATTCCTTCAAACAAATAGAGCAGGCCAAAACCATACCACATGGTGTAGATCACGTAAAAGGCTAGGGCCGCTATCAACATAAACATCTCAGCCTTAACCGATTTTGCCTCAACCTTGTAATAATTGTAGGCCGGTTCAACCGCTTTGGTCATGCAGTTCTTGACAAATTTTGCCTGTGCAAAGTTTGAAGTTTTGGTCATGTCTTTTTCCATGGCCGCCAAGGATTGGTACCAAGAATAGATGGTCTGGCGTTCGTTGACACCATATTTGGCAGCGAGTTCCTCCCCTTTGTTATTGTACATTAAATCAGCATCTTTGAGCATAATGGTGATCATGCTGCCGAAATCGCCGCTGACCTTGACCTTGTCACCTTCTGCTGCTGCAACAATCTTATTTGTTGCAAACAGTTTGGCGGTTACCGCGGCCTCTTCTGGAGACTTCATCTTCAGGGAGGTTGTGAATTGCTGGCCATTGTATTGTTCCGCCTTTTTTATCTGGTCACCAATATAGTAGGCGGAACCTTTGGAGAGCTGATTAAAGAAGTTGTCGAGATAATCGAGACCATTAACCTTTTCACCATGCGTTCCTGGAAAAAGCGGCATGAAGATAGCAATGAGGATCGCGAAGAAGGACGCCAGCAGGAGGAATCCTTGAGTTTTTAATTGAGCTGAGCTTGCCATGATTAATGCACCTCCCCTGATTTCAGGACCTTAAGATTTGAGAAAAAGCACCAGAAGACCCACACTGCAAAGGTGGTGATGATGATGAAAAAGCCGACGTTGCCGATGAGATCAATGACCGTTATGAAATCTTTTGATATCTGGATGTAGCCCATTTTCATCAGCTTTTCCGGCAGTGCGCAGACCCGGTTGAGGAAACCGGCAGTAACGGTGACTGCGTAGAAGCCGCGGATGGTAGTGCCGGGAACCACTTTGGTGACAATCGAACCGACCTGGATGCCTATCAGGGAACCGAGCAGCATGCCCATGGCCAGAGTGTAGAAAATAAAGCCATAGACCGCATACTGGCTGATGGCAGCATAGCCGGCGGTGAAAACGATCTGGAAGATGTCGGTACCAACCGTGGTCATGGAACTGACACCCAGGCCGTAGACGAACATCGGGAAGGTGAGGAAACCACCGCCAACACCCATGACGGCAGCAGCTAAACCGACAATGAAACCACTGATGACCAGGAATATACCAGAGATACGACGACCACCTGGGGTAACGTTCTCGTCAAAAGTCAGCATCGGCGGAAAATTGACGCTCTGGATCCGCTTGCCCATCGCGGGGATCTCTTCTGCGATTTTGGTGGCGCCCTCTTCAATAACTACTTTTTTGGATCGTGAGCGGAGAAAGTCGTTCATTGCGTAAAAGGCAAGAAACCCGAGAATGACGACGTAGATGGCGGTGATGAACATGTCGCTCAACACCGGATTGGCATCATATATTTTCCGGTTGAGCCAGCCGCCCACAGTTGAACCGGCTATGGCTCCGACCAGGAAGGTGACCGCCAGGCTGACCGAAATGTTGCCCATCTTGCGGTGGAGGACGCTGCCCATGATCGCCTTGGCGAAGATGTGGAACAGGTCGGTGCCAACGGCCAGGATACCTTTGACACCAGCACTCATCAGGGCGGGGGCAATGATAAAACCACCGCCAGCGCCGATACAGCCGGTGATCAGGCCAGCACAGACACCAACCAAGACAGAGGCACCGAAAATGAGATTGGTGTAATGAGAGGGGCCATAGGCGGTTTTGCCACCGATGAAGCCGGGGAGAGCCTGGCTGACAGCATCGGCAAAGGCGACGCCACCAAGAAAGACGGGAATGAGGAGCAGGCCCAGCACCAGCAGTCGTTTACGGCTGTGCAGGATGTTGTTGGACATTTCCAATTCCCACTTCGCCTGGGCCTGGGCCCCGGCTACCATGAATTGGTTCAACTCACGAAAAAACTTCATTTTTCTCTCCTTTTGTTGTCGATTCAAACTTGTTTTTTAGGTTTATAACAAGGTTCCATCCGGTCAGCTCGGACGGGCCATATCTCTTTTGATTTGTGCCATTTCTACTTTTGCTTCCTGCGCCTGTTTCTGTTCATAGGCGGCATTTAACTTCTCAAACAGGGGGTCGAGATCTATAGGTTTCATCAGGTAGTCAAAAGCCCCATATTTAATACCGTTGATGCCTGATTCCACCGAAGCGTGGCCCGTGAGCATCACCACCTCGGTCAAGGGAGACATTTTCTTGATTTCACGAAGGGTTTCAATGCCATCTTTCCCCGGCATCTTGACATCAAGCAGGATCACGTCGTAATTCTTCTTAGCTACCATCTCTAGGGCAATATCGCCATTTGAGGCACTTTCGCATTCGAGATCGCGTTTATTTAATCTTTTTACGGTCATCTCTCTAAATTCTTCTTCGTCATCGACAATAAGAACAGTATAGCGCGACATTATAATTTCTCCTTTTATATCGGTTCGTTACTCGCTAAGTAACGTCTCGAGGTCTATTTTGCTGTCAGTTGAAAATGTGTAGACCGGGGTGACCCCGTTGGCCATTTTTCTTATGGTGTTTTCAGGCTCTTGATCGCAAGCTCCCTGGAGGAGCATAACGATGATGTCGGGGCGCAAGGTAATGATTTTAAGCTCGACGTTCTTGTCATATCTGACGAAGTCAAAAATATAGGGAGTTCGTTTCCTCAATCGGAACAAAGCCCAAATGATTTCGGTGGCAACTGACTGAGGCATATCCTCATCTGTCAGAACAAAAAGGATTTTTTTATTGTTTCCCTGGAGCAACCTGTCTGGAATGGGAATGTTATGGCGGATAAGATGCTGGATGAGATCATGTGAGTGGATCAGCTTTTTACCGTTGTGATCGATGACCGGAACGATGCCCTTTTCGATCCATTTATTGAATCGCTCATCTGAAACGCAGCAGATAATAGCTGCCTGTTCCAGATCAAGATATTCAAGATCATTGGTCGAGCATGCTTTTTTGGGGCTGTTCGTCATAATCCTTTACAGTTATCAGCAGCTTAATGGTGGACAGGCTTGATAGCTTAAGGATGCAGGACAGATGCCAGTTGAGGGTGGCGTAAGAGTAAAATTAATTAATGAATGATAATAGGGCGTTACCTTGATGAGAAGCTGGATGGAATATCGTGGGGCGGCATTGAATTGTAACCAATAAGTGTATCGTCTGGAACAACTTCCCAAAAATGCTCTGTTAACAGTTTGTTATTATAATGTATTTAGTGGTGTGTAAAACGGGTGACAGCGACGGCGCCAGTGTTTGTGTTTGTGTGAAATCGGTTACAAGTGGCCACCTGAAAGCAAGAGAATGACCGCATATTGTTTGGAGTTGAGAACTCCACTGGTCGTTGCTAATAGATGTTCAGCCTCTTTTAGCCCCTTACTGGGAGTTTGAGGGTGAATTGGGCGCCCCCTTGGGGTCTGTTAATTGCTGTAATCGATCCCCCTAATTTATTGACGATGTCACTGCAGATAGAAAGACCCAGACCGGTGCCTTTGCCGGCCTCTTTGGTAGTAAAGAACGGCTCCCAAATTTTTGCCAGAACCTCTGCGTCAATTCCCGGACCGTTGTCGGCAATCTCAATGCAGACCTCTTTGGCGATGGTGGAGGTGGTGATGTCAATCTGCCCGTTTGATCCGACCGCATCGAGTGAGTTATCAATCAGATTGAGCAGCACCTGTTGTACCTGGGCACCATCGGTCCGCAATTTCGGGAGGGTTGCATCAAGTTGCAAGTTGATCGTAATATTGTTGATCTGTGCTTCATTTTCAAGAAAGGAAAGGGTCTCCTGAAGTAGTTCGTTGATATGGACATCGTATTCGGTGCTAATTTTACGCGAAAAACCGAGCAAACGATGCGTGATGGTGCCGGCACGATGGACATGATGCTTAATTTTGGCCACCGATTTCTCGTATTCCTGTAAGTTATTTTTATCTAGCGATTTTTCCTCATGGAGGAGTTCTTCGATCCAGCCCGCCTGCATTTGAATCAGTTGCAGGGGATTATTGATCTCATGGGCAATACCTGTGGCTATGCGCCCGATATTAGCCATTTTTTCCATATGCGCCATTTGCTGATCAAGGGCGGACTGTTCCCGGTCAGCCCGCTCCACACTGGTGACGATAAATCTGCTTATACCAATGGAGATGAGCAGAAAGACAGCGCAGGTAACGACGACAGTGAGCGTGATGCGATCGCGATATTTATAGTATCCTGCCAGAGAGTCCGTGATACGGGTTTTGACAACCAGCAGCCACATATTGCCCTTCAGCCATTTACTGGCATAGAGGTATTCGCCGTCAGAGATGATGTGTGTATCGGGGTGATGTTTGAGCATGTTGATTTCTACTGCATTCAAACTGGTCGCATTTTGCAGGCTTGGCGTTTGAAATTCTCCGTTGGAGTTCAGAATGAAGGCATCTCCATTTGATCCGATTTGTGCACTGTGCAGTAGGGAATTGAAAATATAGGAATTGATCGTCGTCCGCATGACATACGTCTTCAGCGGATCGGTGAGGGCAATGATAAAATGGGGATAATTGCGGAAGCCGCTGAACACATCACTCACAAAGGTGCCGCGGACAAGCACCTCGTTGAACCATGGAACGTCCTTGTAATCTTTGCCCTGCACCCTTTCTTGATACGGTCCCACATAGGCGATTGGTATTCCTTTGGTATCAAGCAATTGCAGGTCAACGATCTCCCTTTCTTGTCCTTCTCTGTTAATTGCGAGAAACAGGGTGTTGAGATTGTCCTTCTTCTTAAGATAATCGAGCGGATAGAGATTAATCAAGGTTGAGAGAAAATTGACCTGACTCTGGAGAAAGGTGTTGATCACATCATTGCGGTGCTCTACCACCTGCCGAGCCGTTACTTCGATGTCATTGATCGAGAGTTGTTTGAAATTATAGATTGAACCCGAAGCAATGATGATGATGGGAATAATGCCGCTGGCAAAGAAGGCTGCGGAAAGGAGTTTTTTATAACGGGTATAGTTTTTGGTCATTTTTTGAAATGTATTATGTTTGTTTGAACTGCCTAGTCTTTCGAAAAACGAGAACTTTGCTGAATTATCACAACCAGACAGAAGTTGACTGGCGACTTCAAACCTTGACCGTTAGTGACGCGAAAGCCATTAAGAAGCATGCTGCAGATGTTATGTGAAAAATTTCTCGTTTTAAAAAGAGAGTCTTTAAAAAACCCCTGTTTGCTGAAGCCAAGTGTTATTCAATCACTAGAAGCATCCCCCTAATATTCTCGTCCCTTATACCCTGAAGATTATTTTCGTTTGTTTTTTAATCGAATGCCGAGCGCCAGGCCGATGATTATGGAACAGATGATAATGATGAGAATGATGAGATTTTGCATGAGGGCTCTTTTGGTTTAAGTTGATAGATAGCCTGTATAACAGTTCCAGGATGGACCCTTGAGCTGGCCGTAGCGAAGGGGATTGTTTGTAAAATTACAGGTCATGTATCGGTGTTTGGCGGTGTTGAGAGTTTGTAATTGCCAGCCACAAAGTTTTCCGCCGCCCACTCTACACTTTTTTCGGTGGTCATGAGCATATCCAGCTGCCGGGTGAAAATCAACAGACGACCGAGGATGTCCATCCTGCTTTCGATATAGGATTTTGGGTATTTTTTGAGCCGCGCGTCCACCTTGTCGCCCTTCACATTGACCTTGAACCCTTCCTGGTCAAGGATGAGAGAAATGGCCCTGACCCTTCGGTTTTTCCGCGTGGAGTCAGCTGCGCCACCTTTGAAGGTGAAGGTGATATAGTTTTTGTTTATGGTCTCGCCGCAATACGCATCAATGACGCTATAATGATATCCTACTCGCGAACTGAAATTAAGATACTTGTCGGCAATGATGGCATAGCTCCGGTCACCAAAGCGTTCGCCCACGTGACCGGGGGAAAAGGACTGCTCTTTCATGACCGAAAAAAGACCTGAAAAATTGACCGGTCTAGGGTCTAAGCTGTGGACTTCCTTGTTTAGCATACCTTGCAACAAAGACAGGAAGGGGGCAGAGGCAATATGCTCGACCTTGACGGTATTCCTCACTGCAGCGTCTTCCTTGATGCCGTTACCCAGATCGATCAAGTGGATGTCCATAGGCAGGGCCGCATCAAGTTTGATCGACCACCCATGAAATTTTGAGGCCAGATCGCTGATCTGAAACATCTCCTTGTAGGAGAATTCGTGGCAGAATCGGGCGAGGTCATGCAGAGTCTTGCAGCCAGCAGGGGTAAACTCGGGGGCATCAGGATTAACAAGGTTCAGGGGAACGATGTGTTTGGCAATGCGCTGCAATTGTTCGTAGATAGGAGTTCCTTTCATGTGGGCGTTATCTTTTTTTATGGCAACAAGGAGCTCGGTGACTACTCCTTCGTAGACCCTGCCTGTATAGGCGTCCACAGTGACTTCCATACCCTGTGGGATCAGGTTCATGATTGGCTGGTAGCAGATGATGGTCGGGACGCTGAATTCACGAGCAAGAGCTGCCATGTGGCCGCTTACGCTTCCCGCCTCGACAATGATGGCGCTGCAATTCCTCATGACGACCACGTATTCGGGAGAAGAGTGACGAGCGATCAGGATTCCGCCTTGAGGAAATTTGACAAGATCAGCCTCAGTATGGACATGAAAGACAGGCCCTGTTCCAACTCCTTGCGAGGCGATTTCGCTGCTATCAATAATGAGTCTATAGCCAGCCAGTGGCTCGGCCTTAAGGAGGCCAAAATCTTTCGGGTTCTGAATTCTCAGGGGCCGTGACTGGAGAATCATGAGCGTCCCGTCCGGTGCGAGGGCCCACTCAACATCCTGCGGACATTTGTAATGCCCCTCCAGCGCGGCCCCGTAGCCGGCTAAGTCCTTGATCTGCTCATCAGTGAGACAGGCCGCAGCTTGTTGTTCCAAAGGAACCGGGATTTCCTCAACACCTCCTGTACTGTTGAGAACCAGTTGCACGTGTTTTACGGAAATATTTTTCTCAAGCAATAAAAGCTGTTCGTCTTTGGAGACGGTATAGGTATCCGGGCAGACCACCCCGTCAACTGCATACGGTCCGAGGCCCCAGACTGCGTTGATGAGGATATGTTCGTTGGTGATGTCATAGGGGTGCCGGGTGTAGAGAACACCGCTGGCCCGGGAATCGACCATCTTGAGGCAGGCCACGGCCATGGCCAGGTCTTCATCATAGACGCCTTTGGAACTGCGATAGGAAAGGGACCTCGCTGAATACAGGCTGGCGATGATGGATTTATAGGCTTCGCTGATTTCAGCGCGGGTGATGCCCAGAAGGGTAAGGTATTGACCCGCATAAGAAAGATCGCCATCCTCGCCAACCGCGCTGCTTCGTAGGGCCAGGAGAATCTTTTGGTTCTCACCCCAGAGTTCCTCGCATGCCAGAAGGATTTCTTTTTCCAGGTCAGGTGGCAGAGATTTAGCTTTAATCAGTTCAAGGGTTTCGGCGCTCAGGTTATTCAGTAGGTCAAATTCGTTGACATAGATGATGTTTTTCTGCTTGATGATCTCTTCCTTGAGATCGTTGTATTCGAAAAAGGAGTGAAAAGCTTTGGTCGTGATGGCGAAGCCTTCAGGAACGGGGATGTTGAGATGGTTCGTGATTTCGCCGAGGTTGGCATTTTTGCCGCCGACCCAATCTGCGTCTTTGAGCGAAATGTCCTTGTAGGGCATCACGGAACAGGTAGCCTGATCAGTTTTCTTTTCGGTGACGATTTCCTTGATTTGAATATTGATCTGTTCCAGTGCCGAAAACAACTCGCGGTATTTGGCGCTGGACATGACGTTGAGACATTTCACCATCTGAAAGGCGTGCTTCAGCGATTTGTTGACCTGATTATTGATATAGGTGGTGCCGAAGACCTGTTTTCCTTTGAGTTTTTCGTCCATATCGGACAGCGAGCTCAACAGTTCGGAGTTGGAGGCCAGTAGTTCTTTGAACTGGTTGTATCTGAAGCGGAAGAGCGCATTCATTTCCGCGGTGTTGCCGGGGCCTGTCGATCCCTTGCTGTTAGTGATATCTTTGAGGAACTGTCTGAGATTTCCGAGAATGGTAGGCATGATCTATTCCTGATGAAGAATTATGACCTTTGCAGCACACGTGCGTTATTGGTCAGGATTCCGGAAAGAGAGGATGTCTTTCACTAACTATTTGTCGAGAAAGTTTTCCCGGTTGAAACTAATTGCCGCTCCCGACAGTGAGGTTGTTGTTGGTTTTCCGCACATACGTATGTTTTTCTGCGCCTTTCCAGAAATAGGTCACCCATTTTCCTTCTGTAGTGGCCTGCAGCAAGGCTTCATATATAGGTGCTGCTTTCTCTAAAAGATATTCTCCTTTGAGGTCGGGGTGGACAAGAAGCTTGCCCTTAGCATCCATGATGAAGACATAAGGGGCATATGCATCTGCAACATAGCTTGTCGCTGTCTTCCCGTTATTGATGGCGGCAACCATTTCATCGACATTTTTTTTAATGGTGGTGTTATCTGCTGCAGCTAAGAGTCCAGTTGCCAGTAGGAAAAATACGACAAGGTGCAGCATGACATAAATTCGTTTCATCAGTCCTCCAGGGATGGAAATGTCGTTAATCACAGAAACCTTTGCATATTACCTCATGCTCTTCATTGGTGACGATGGTCAACACACTTAAGTGTCAGTGGTGCAGAGTTCGTCTCAAACCTGCACAGATACAATATCACCACTGAAGGGCACACAAAGATTATAGACCGGCTTTTTCAAGAAGGGCTACCGCTGAGCAGTGAATCGATGTCTTTGGTGAGTTTGGCCATGTAATGACCGACCAGTCGGCTGTTACCCATGATCATGTCGAGTTGACGGGTGTGGAGTGTCAGGTAGCCGAGAATTTTGAGTCGACTGGACATGAAATCCATATCGTGGCCTTCAATGCGGGCATCGAGGTTGTCAGCATTGACCACGGCGCGGAACCCATATTTCTCAAGGATTTCCCTGATAAAGTTAATCCGCCCCATGCATCGTTCGAAATCAGCGGCCCCTCCCTTGAATTTGAAACCCAGATAATTTTCTTCTGATCGTTCACTGACCATAGCTTCCATGGTGGAGAAATGGTACCCCAGCCGGGAACTCAGGGTGGCGTAGTTTTTCGATACCATGAAATAGTTGCGATCCGCGTATTTGGATTTGATTCCCGGTACCAGGGCCGTATTCATGGTCGATCTGAACATGATCGAGGTCATGCCAGCCCCGTCCATGGCAGGAGGGCCATCCCAGGGGATGGCTGCAAAACCCTCCCAGAAGGCCAACATGGGGATGGACGCAATGTCCTCAAGTTTGACGTATTTCCCATTGATTTCATGGGTAAAGCCATCGTCAAGGTTCAGTATCCACCAGTTCATCGGCACTCTGTAATGTAGCTGTTTACTCGAGCGTTCCGAAAAACTGTGGTCCTTGCCGAAGCTGAACATCTCTTGCACAGACTTCTCGTGGATGAAGCGGGTGATATCATGGAAGGTCTGGCAATTCTGGGGGGTAAAATCCCGTGCCTCCGGATCGAGAAGGTGCAGGCTAATGATATGCCGGCTGACTTCCCGCAAAGACTCGTACACCGGACTCCCTAACATCAGCTTGGGTTCCGGGCGCTTCCATTCAAGCAAAGGGGCGATGCTGCCGCGGTAAACTCTGCCGAGATCGGCAGCTACCGTGATCGTCTCCCCATTGTTCACCAGAGCCATCGCTCCTTTTACCCCGAAAAGAGCAGGAATGCCGAATTCTCTGGCCACATTGGCAAGGTGGCCGGCAAATCCTCCCTGTTCGGAAATAACGGCTGCTGCTCGGGCAACCAGCGGCGCCCAGGTTGGCAGAGCCTGTTCCACCATCAAGACTGCCCCATCGGGGAAATGCAGGATATCGACCTTTTTGGTTACCTTGAACGCTGTGCTGCATGCAACGCCGGGACTGGCGTTAATGCCGCCTTCGGCCAGCAGAGAGGTCTCGAATTGCTGGAGATCCAGGTCCGCTGCGGGCAGGAGCGACTCCATCTGCTGCAACGGTCGGGATTGGAGAATAGAAATGGTGCCGGCGGCGTCTATGGCCCATTCGATATCCTGGGGGGTCTCGTAATACTGTTCTATTTGGACAGCATGGTCTGCCAGCCTCTGCACCTGTTCATCCGTAAGGGAGGGCATGTTGCTCAGGCCGTTAGTGGTTTCGGTACGAATACATCCTTCGTCTTCGAAACAGACAATCTTGTGGCCTTTTTCTCGCACTTCCCGACGCTGGATAGTGAGGGCGTCATCCCTTGAGACTACAAAGAGGTCACAGAGGTCGTTGCCGTCGACCACCGCCTTAGGCAGACCCCAGGTCGAATTGATGTAGATGGCGTCATCCCGGTTGTCCAGGGGATTACGGGTATAAATTACGCCACCGGCAATGGCCTCGACCATCGCCAAGCAGCCAACACACATGGCGATATCTTCGTCTCTGAAGCCGCGATTGAGCTTGTAGGCAATGGCCTGAACACTGTATTTACTGGCTATTACCTGCTTGTAATAATAGAAAAATTGGGAAAAACCCACATTCAGCTCACTGCGGTACTGGCCGGCAAATGAACTGTTCTCGGCATCCTCACCGTGGGCACTGCTCCTGACCGCCATTCTGATTTCCTGACCGCCATTTTGTTGTTTCATCTGTGTATAAGCATCGACCACCGCGAGGTAGATGGATTCCGGAACTTCAGCTGACATGATCTGTTGTCTGATCTGGGAACTCACCAGGTCGAGGTTACGGTCTTCATCGGAGCCTGCCACCTGGAAGAGCCGGTCAATCTCTCGCTGCAATCCGTCTGCAGCCATGAAAACCTCATGGGCAGCTGCGGTGATCACGAATCCGGCAGGGACATTCATGTTGAGCTTGTTTTTCACATCGCCAAGATTCGCCATCTTGCCGCCGACCAGATCACTCATGTCGCTGGTTACCGCTGCCAGAGGGAGAACGAGCCGTTTGTCGGTGAGCTTTTTTTTCTGGACGAGGAGGGCATCAATCTGGCGCTGAATGGCCACAAAACTGTCTCTCAGTGCGGTGTACTTGCCCGGGGCAATGTTCTCCATGTCCGCGATCATGCGGAAGACATTGACAGATATTGAGGTGCATCGTGCCTGCACGAACGACATGCTGAAGGGCTCATTTCCCTGCAGCGCTCTCTCCATATCGGCCATTGCTTCTAATACTTTGCTGTTGGCAGCCAGTAGCAGCTTGAAGCTGTGGAAGCGGGACTTAAAGGCGAGGCGCAAGGCTTCCACTTCGGCAGATTCCATGACAGGCCCATCAGGCTCCTGGTTCCAGGGGAAGACCTTTTTAAATAAGGTGGTAAGTTCTTTCAGCATAGATAGCCTTAATTCACCCCAACAGGGCGCATGACAGGAAAGGGTGTTTCAGTTATCACAGGCTGGTATCCTGCTGTTGTTTTTCATTGAGTTTTTTTCGGGTATAGGCGTCTTCTATTTTATAGAGAAGCTCATTGATATCAACGGGTTTCATGAGATAATCGAAGGTGCCTTTTTGCATCAGTTCGATCGCATTCTCCACACTGGTATTGCCAGTGAGCATGATCACCTCGACCAGAGGGTTGATTTTTTTAATTTCGACGAAAGTCTCGGATCCGTGCATTCCTGGCATTTCCTGATCCAGGACCACAACCTCAGGGTTTTCGTTTTGCACCAGTGGCAGTGCTGCTTCGCCGCTGTTCGCCGTCAGGACGTTAAACCCTCGGACGGTCAGCTGGCGGGCTGTGGCCTCACGGAAAACATCCTCATCGTCGACCAGTAACACTTTGAATCCTCTTTGTTTTTCCATATGCTTTGCTTGCTATTTCTTTTCCTTGATAGTTTGAGCTTCGACATTGATGGGGAGCAGGACGGTAAACGAACTGCCGGTTCCTTCAATACTTTTCACCTTGATGGTACCACCCAGGTATTTGACGATACTGGCGGCAATGCTCAAGCCCAGGCCCGTACCCTTGCCGCCCCCTTTGGTGGTGAAAAACGGATTGAAAATACGTTGTAAGTTTTCAGGTGGAATGCCTTTTCCGGTATCTTTGATAGTCACATAAACCATCCCCTCCTTGACTTGGGTGGCAACGGTGATGATGCCTTTATCTGGTATGGCATCGCCGGCATTGATAAGGATATTGCCGAACACCTGGCGAAGGGGATCGGGTTCAGCGAGGATGTGTGGCAGATCGGGACTGTATAGGGTGACAATCTCGATGTGCTTGGCCTTGAATTCGACCTTTTTAAGCCTGTTTATCACCTCGTCAACCAAGCCATTGATATCGCAACGTATGGAACATGGAACGCGATTTTTGCCCATTTCCTGGAGTTTGCGGGTAATTCCTTTTGCCCGGGTAGAGGCTGCGTCAATGACCGAAAGCTCCTTGCAGATGGCTTCGGGACTTTGGTCGAGACCAAATTCAGGGTTGAGCATATCCCTTATGACGCCGCTGGTGGCCATGATGATTGCCAAAGGGTTATTAATCTCATGGGCAACCCCTGCGGCCAGTTCGCCAATAGAGGCGAGCTTGGAGGCATGGGCAAGCATTTCCTGAAGTTGCTGACCCTTTTCAGCCATGCGCCGTGCGTTGGCGACCAGCTTCTTAATCGTAAAAAAAACGAAGGTTGAAATTACCAGGCCGATGGCAACGAAGCTGATGGAGAGAACCAATCGAGCTCGATACATGCCGGCCTGGGCAACGGTGACTGGCTGCATGGCCAGGAGCGCCCAATGGGCTTCTTTGAGCCAGGTATAGGCTACAAGTGCCGGTTGATCATCACGCTTGATTTCTTCGACTCCCGAGGCGGCGGTGATGGGCGGTATATATTCACTGCTTCCAGGGAGACGGTTTCGGCCCGAATCCATCACCTGATACTGTCCCAGCCGGTTGACAATCGTTGACTCCACCTCCTTGCCTTGACTTATGGCTCGAAGAAATATGAAGAGTTTATCGGGGTCAAGGGTTGCTCGCATGACATAGGTGCGACCGTCGAACACCTGCCGGGTGGCGATAGTGAAATGGGGAACTTTTCTGAAGCCCAGATAAATGTCACTGATAAGATAGTTTTTGTCTTCACTGAACAGGTTTTTGTACCAGGTCTCACTGCTGTAGTCTTTTCCCAGAAAGGTGGGATAGGGACCGGCATACCCTATTTGGATACCCTGGGGGTCAAGGAAGCCGACATCGACAAAACCGTCATTGTATTGCTTCAGGTTGTAAAGATAATTCTCCATCTGGGCCGTGGTCGGCGCCAGGTTGAAGTCCTTACTGTGGAAAAGATTATAAAGGTTGACCACCCGCTCCTGTAGGTACAGATCAAGGGTGTTTTTTTGACTTTCAGCGACTGCGGCCAGATTGAGCATGGCTGTTTTTTTGAGCGTGTGGGTGAACTCAAAATGAAAATAGGAGGCGAGAAAGGCATTGGGTAGGAGAAATCCGAGAACCAGTCCCAGAATTAACCGAGTCTGGAGCTGTTTAAAGTGGAGCCTGATCCTGGCAATATTATCCTGGGTATCGGCTTGATCAAAACTATGTTCGGAGGTCGTCCTGTCCGCTGGCAGAGTATCCAGGAGATGACTTGTATCCCATACTCTCATAGGATGTCTTTACGCCTCCAAATTTGGGCGTTTTTCACTATTCCGATGAAGCCGTTGCCGCAATTAATGGATCAGGCCTCGCTTCTTGTTGTAGGCTTGGCCGATGGTATCGAGCAGCTCGTTTAAGGGGGCGGGTTTCATGACATAGTCAAAGGCACCCAATTGCATTCCTTTGAGGCCGAATTCCACGGAAGCATGTCCGGTGAGCATGATGACCTCGATTTCCGGTTTCAGTTTTTTTATATGCCGCAGGGTTTCAATCCCATCCATGTCCGGCATCTTGACATCCAGCACGATCACATCATAATCTTTGTTTTCAAGAAGCTGCAGTGCCTTGACCCCGCTGGCCGCGCCTTCGGCGAGGATCTTTCTCGCATTCAATCGTTTGACAATCGTCTCTCTGAAATCATCTTCATCGTCAACGATCAATACCCGCAATGTATCCATTATGTCCCTTTACTGTTTCGGAAGAAGAATGGTAAATACCGTTCCCTCGCCTACCTTACTCTGAACTTTAATTTTTCCGCCTAGCTTTTCGATGATACTGTAGGATATCGAAAGACCGAGGCCCGTGCCCTTGCCGACTTCTTTTGTTGTAAAGAACGGATCGAAAATTTTGCCTAATTCGCTTTCCGGTATGCCCTTGCCGGTATCGGCAATATCGATTTCCACCTCGTCGGTTTTCTCATGATATCGGGTGGTCACGGTAATCACACCATTATGCTCAATGGCGTCGATGGCATTGTTTAACAGGTTGAGCACAACCTGCTGGATCTGTGACAGGTCGCTGGTGATGACCGGAACATTGTCAGCATACTGCTTTTCAATGCAAATATTCACATATTTGGCTTCGTTTTCAAGGAAACCGGTGGTTTCATCAAGCAGGTTGTTGATGTTGATTTTTTCCTTGGCCGGTTCCATCCTGCGTGCAAAGCCAAGCAGGTTGTGGATAATTTTCCTGGCCCTGTCCACATGCTGCTCAATTTTGTCGAGCGATTCGCTGAATTCTGTAAAATTTTTGCTTCCGGCAATATCCTCTTCAACCAGCAAGTCTTTCATCCACCCTGCCTTTTCGCCAATCGCAGCCAGTGGATTGTTGACTTCATGGGCGATCCCAGCCGCCATCTTGCTGAGAGCTATCATTTTGTTTGCCTGCAACAGCATGTCAGAACTGGTGGCATTATCACGATCTGTTTTTTTGATCCTGTTGATAAGGGTGTTGGTAAAAAAGGCGGCACCAGTGCAAATAATTGTCAGGCCTAGCGCCGTAAAAAATATGGCCCATTTTTTTCCTTTCTGCAGCGGAGAGAGAAGTTCTTCGGGGCTTTCCTTAAGGACGAGTATCCATTGGGTATTTTCAAGAGGCGTGGCTGCGTAGAAAGAATCGATGCCCTGATGGACACGTCGTTCTATCTTGGTGCCCACAGTTGCGGAGAAATCAGGGTATGTCGAGTGTTTCATGGAACTGGTTGAAAATTCTGGAAGCACAGGGGCTTCCAGGAAATCTCCACCAAACCTCGGTTTGGTCTGTAACTTGTTTTCTTTGTTGACGAGAAAGGCATCGCTCATGTTACCGAACCAGGCTTTCTGCACTATATCATTAATATTTTTCATATTGATCGTCACCCTAAGGATCCAGGAAGTGTTTTTTTCCCTGACCATTACGGCGATGATGAAATGCGGGACTTTGCGGTAGCCCATAAAAATATCGCTGATGAAGATGCCATGGGCCTTGACCGCAAGGAACCATGGTTCGTTGCTATAGTTAACATGCTTGAGCAAATTGTAATACGGCCCGACATAGGCGAGATGATTGCCATCATTGTCGATGATGCCAATGTCCATATAGGACGTCGATTTGGCATGCATGACATCAAAAATTTTGTTGAGATAGGTCTCGTCTGTCAGTTGTTGGAAGGCATTGGTATTGGCGATGGTATACAACTGGGCGATCCGTTCGCTTAAGAACAGATATATGGTGTCTTGTTGATTATCAACAGTGTTCCGTAAAGTCTCTTTGACTTTTTCGGTATAGATGCGGTCAAAAATTGTATAGAGGGAAAGGTTGACGAACAACAGCGGGATTACGGAAAAACAGATGATCGCCAGGCAATGCTGCCACCAGAGTTTTCTATAATTTCTTTCCATTGTTCAATCCTTGCGCCTGAACCATTGCCTGTCTGCCACGGGCAGTCCTCAATTGGTGCGGGAAAAAGATGATTGGTTAGAAAAGCGACAGTCTGCCGTAAGTCGTTGTGGAAAAGTTCTGATCAAGGAGTGCACCCGGTAGTTGCTTTGCAACATCTGGCAAAGGGGATGTGCATCTCCGCTCATCTGTTGAGTGAAGCGAGAAAACTTCAGGTCACTCCCTGTCATCCGTCTGTAATCACTACAAAGCATGGCAATAGTTGTCAATTACTTTTCAAGTGAGAGGGTGGCCTTGAGAGGGTGGCCTTGAGAGGGTGTCGAGGATGTGTCTGCTTGCTGCACGGTGGCTTGTTCCCTATCACTTTCAGGGGTGCCGAGTTGCAGGCACGCCACATCACCCAGTCGGACTTGCGGATCAGCAACCAGCATGAAGATCTCGTCGTTTTCGCAGCTTGAGACGTGTGCTGTACAGAGAAACTCGCCCGAAGGCCGGTAAATGTTGCCGAGCATTCCGAGGTGGGCAATCGTTCCGCAGCGGAGTTCACAGGCGACTTCCGTGCCTCGCGTCGTGCGGCGCAGCTTATAGATTTCACCGCAGTTGTGAGCGGCGAGATGTCGGGCCCAGAGTCGTCCCAGGATAAAATTCACCCCGGTCGCGGTCATGCCGCCAAGCGCCAGTCCAAGAGCTATATTAAAAGGATTGCGGCCGGTCTTGCGAGTCAGGAAGGATGGGGAGTTGGCGTTGAGCGTGGCTTGATCAGGCCACACTTTGACCCTGAAAACCAGGGTCGGATTCTGTTTCTCCCCAAAGCTGTCCTTGACTTTAAGTTCGTAGTTGCCTTCACGGGCGGCTGGATCGATGACGATTGCGCCGCGCCACATGGCGCCTCCAAACCAGTAGCCGGAATAGACGGCCTCTGGCACGAGACGAACCGAACCATCCGGTTGCTGGCCGTCAATGATAAAATCCTTGATAACCGTCGTCTTGGCAGGCATGGGACCGCTGATCAAATAGCGGTTGCCTGGAAGGATTTCAATGAGCCCTCCTCCCCCTAGAAAGCCGCCTCTCAGGGCGTCAGACATAGCAAGCAGGGCCCCGACCAGGAGCAGCATGGCCAGGATGCCAGTGCGTTTTTGCCAGAGAACGAAGCCTGCGCCAGCTATCATGTAAGAACGTTGGAGGCGTCAGAGGTGTCGGAGGCGTTGGAGCGGTTGCGAAGATACAGTTTGCCCAGTAATCCCAGCACCATGGTGGGGATAAGCAGTGAGAACAGGGTCTTTAAAAAGGTGGGGGTAAAGTCATCAGGATAGAGCGAAGCCCGATACATGGCAATAAACAGGGCTGAAACCATCAGGCAATTGAGACTGACCACCAGCAGTTTGTGGTAGAGGAAAAATTTATATTCCGACATGGTCAAACCTCGCAGGGGGAAAGCGGGCGGGAATAAATCCCGCCCGCAGATCGGTTCTTACTTCTTGAAAATATCAGTTCTGGTGACGTTCATGAATCGCAGGGCTTGCCCCGGGGTCTTGTAGGTCAGCCGGACTTCATCGCCGGCGTCCCAAGTGCTGGCCGGATAAGAGAAGTAATTATCCGGTACCGAGAAGGTGCAGAGCATTTTCTGACGGCCGGAGTAGATAGTGATGGTTTTCTTTTCCTTATCAATGGCCGGGAATTTCTTGGCTTTCTTCTCAGCCTTGTCATAAACTAGCGGGTGTTCCTTGTCAATCGGTTGCTGCAGATCAACGATGGTTATCGGAATGGTCACCAATTTTTGAGTGGTGGTGTCGTAAATCAGGATGATTTTTTTGTCCGTATCCAACTTCATCCGCTGGCCTGCTTTAGGCTCAGGTCCAGTTTCTGCTGGATCGGTTGGCAGTTTGAAAACGCCGGGCGGCAAGGTGTCGTACACGGGTTTCTGGCTGTCATTGGCACTGTCGTGAATCAAGGTAACTTCCCTGGTGTCTTTGTTAAAGGCAATGGTTCGCCCCTGTTCCACCTTAGAAAAACTATCTCCTTTGCATCCCACGAGGGACAGAGCTAGGGAGGTTGCGGCTAGCGTGAGTAGTATGTTCTTAAAATTCATCATATTCTCCTTATGCATTCCCCGGTTAAATATTCTGCTGCTTCCGGCGCAGTTCTTCTTTGACCCCGGCAATCATCCTGACAAAGATATAGAGCGACATCGCGGCTACCAGGCCAAGGACCAGGACAGTGGCGCCGGTGTCAAGCAGGGCTTTGTATTCAGGAACCCAAGGTTGAACCAGCTTCATCAGAATGGAGAGTGCACAGCCGACAACCGCTAGCCCAAAAGCGATCCGGATGCCGTAACCCTTGATGTATTTGGTGGCAACCGCGCCAACCTGGGCGCCCATGGCCGCACCAACCAGCATGACCATGGCGGCCACCAGTTCAGTCCGTCCTTTCAGTGTATAGGTACCCGCACCGTACAGACCGGATATAGCGACCTCAAAAAGGTCGGTGCCGACAGCTACGTGGGTCGGGCAGCCAACCATATAGATTAGAGCCGGCATACGGATGAGGCCGCCGCCGATACCAAGGATGCCAGCGAGCCAACCTGTGAGGAAACTGACGAAGATCGGCAGCCAGGCGCTACAGTAGATACCGGCTTCCTTGAGATGGACCATCGGCGGGATCTTGATTTTGTGCAAGGTCTTGTGCCATTCAACACCGGTGGCTGCTTTATCAAGGGTCTCACCTTTGGCAGCAGCAGCTTTTTCTTTGCGGGCTCGCATGGCGACATCGTGGAAGACCATCCAGGCGATGGCGAACAGTAGTGCGATATAAATCCAGCGGACAACTTTTTCAACGTTGCCAATACGCTCGAGCCACATGACCATCTGGGCGCCGGCCTCAAAACCGACAACCGTACCGACCAGCATAATCATACCGAGTTTGTAGTCTACGTTGCCGAACTTACCATGACGCATAGTTGAGATCAGTGATTTGCCTGCCATGTGGGCGATGTCGGTACCAATTGCAAAGGCCATGGGGAAACCGAGGATGTTCAGACCCGGGGTAACCATCCAGGCGCCGCCCATACCGAAGAAACCGCCGATAATGCCGACGCCTACGCCGAGAATGATGAGACCGGGCCAAAAAATCTTAACACCGGCAATGGGCATGAGAATATAGAGCCATTCCATGAGAGTATCTCCTTAAAGCAAATTAATGTTCAGCAAGTTCACGGTTTTTCAGGTCAATACCGATCCAGTTCATGATAATGTCGGCGATGACGCCAAAGCACACCCCAGTGACAGGAATGATAAGGATGGTCAGGAGCATGAAATAGATATGGCTTTCATTGTAGAGATTAGCCCACCAGGCCATAACGCCCTCGAGTCTCCGGGTGTCAGCAACGATGACAACGGGTGCAGCTTTTGCACCTGCAGCCAAGCAGATGCACGGAGTAAACAGTATTAAGGTTATGAGCGTGCACCATAACCCCTGCAATCTTTTTTTCATCTCGTTCTCCCTATTGTTTATATTGATGTTGCTTCAATATCCCGGTGTCGTCTTGCTCCGGGTTGGTCACTGAATATGACCTGAGCGCTATAGAGGGGGAGTCTGGAACGCTCAGGCCGGCATGTATTTTCAAATAACGGGGGAGTGCGGGTCCCTGTTAAAGAAAAGGAGCTGCTCATTGATAAACAATTATTGTGCCAGAAGTTGTGCAATTTTTTTAACGCCTAATTTTGAGCTGTTAGTAGGTTTATGTTTGATTAATTGCGCAATATCGTGTAAGCGCAGGTGATAGTTTCGTGATATATAAAGCTATTGCCACTTGGAGAACAAGGAATGCGCTATTTTTATCCCCCTCTTCTCAACCCGGTAATTCGGGCTGACAGTTCGATCTTTGCTTGGAGCATCACCAGATACCTTCTTGTTTTCAGCACTTTGCTGATAAGTGGTATTCTCGTTGTCACGGTTGTGATAACCTATAATATTGCCTCGTCGTATCTCAATCAGGCCTATTCGAGAAACGCCCAAATTCGTGCTTTAGCGCAAGCCAACGATATTAACCAATTGTTGGTTACGGCCCGAAACGAATTGGAGTACTTGTCGCACATCCCGCTCAACCAGGAAGCCATTATCGGTCATTTCATGGCCCAATCTGAAGATGAGCGTGATCGTTATCGTGAAATCGCCTTTCAGGGCCAGACCGCTGAAGAGCGTTTTGTTGTAGTCAATACCGGTAAGGAGGTGGTTTCTGTTCCCTTTGACCAGGCTATGGGCACAAAATTCGGTATTTTTTCCAGCCGTGATCAACTTACTGAAAAATCTGCAGGTTACGTTCAGATCAGTGATCCTATGGAGGTGATTTACCCGTCAGTCCCCATGCAGGGTGCGGTGCATGCGGTCACCATGCATGTTATTCGTCTAGCAACCCCGGTCTATGGACCTGATAAAATATACAGGGGGCAACTGACTTTGTCGGTCGATCTGCCACGAGTGCGCGATATCATGTCGCTCCACAGTTCGACACGATCACCGCTTTTTCTATTTCCTCAGGAGGGTGAACATAAGAAAAGTTTCTTTTTTGATGCCTCAGGCTGGCTTCTCTTTCAATCGGAGTCTATGGACCTACCTGAGGATGCCGAATTGTCTGTTGATCCTCTTCGGACAGGGTTGCAGGGGGATGTTGGTCGCCCAGGGTTTAATAGCGCGTTTCGCCCTGGTTTTACACATGATCTCTATTGGAGCATGGTTGCCGATGTTCAGGCTGGCAAGTCTGGGCAAATGTTGGTTTCTCGCCCTTTCATGGCTCCGGCAGGGACCGACAAAACGCTTTATCTCAGCTATGTCCCGATCGTGTTTAATGAAAATGCGAAGACGCAACGTATTATCGGCGGTATCGGGTGCGTGGATACCAGTTTTGTCTTTATGGCGTCCACGTATAGGATTGCCGGGACGTTGGCGATATGTGTGGTGTTGAGCATAGTGTTGGTCTTTATCGTTATGTATTATGTCAGTCGTCGTATTTCTGGCCCTCTTGATCTCCTCGCAGAGGCCGTTGAAGTTCGCATTAGCGGTGATGACCCCACACCGGTGGCTTTGAGCCCGCTTTTTTCAGAAATCAATCAATTCCAGCGATCCGTCAATATTCTCCTCATGCAGCTACAGGTTGCGCGTAATGACACTGTTTTGCGCGAAGAGATTATCGAAGATGATCGCATGCGCCAAAGTGTTAATCTGGAGAAGGAAATCAAAAAGAGTCCGTTGCTGGACCAGAGGTTGTTGGTCATGCCTTTTTGTGGCATAGCTGGCGCTAGTCAGGCTATCGGAAATCTGCGGCAGCAGATTCACAAAGCATCCAAGGTGTTGGCGGATGTCCTCATTGTCGGTGAGACCGGAACGGGCAAAGAGTTGACCGCAGAGGCGATCCACTCCGTTAGTCATCGAGCAAACGGCCCCTTTGTTTCGATTAACTGTGGCGCACTTGATGAAAATCTTCTTATGGATGCCTTGTTCGGTCATGTGAAGGGTGCCTTTTCCGATGCACAAACCGATCGTAAGGGTGCATTTATTGCGGCGTCGGGCGGCACCCTCCATCTCGATGAGATCGGCAATGCTTCTCCAAAGGTGCAACAGTCTTTGTTGCGGGCCTTGTCTGTGCGCCGCATCCGTCCGCTCGGTTCGGACAAGGATGTCGCCTTTGATGCCCGGATTATTGCCGCCACCAATGTCGATCTCCTTCAGCTTTCCTTGACCGGTGATTTCCGTGAAGATCTTTATTATCGCCTGGCGGTGATTACCATCCACACCCCTTCGCTGCGTGAGCGTAAAGAAGATCTCCCGGTGCTAGTCAAACATTTTTTAGAGGATAATATTGCTCTATCCGGGCTGCATCCTGTTGGGATAAGTCGTGGAGCGCTCGAAAAAATGGTAAACTACAATTGGCCTGGGAATATTAGGGAACTGAAAAACTGTATTACGAGATCGTTAGCCTTTGTCGAAGGTGACATCTTGCTGGCCGAACATATTCTTTTTGATGAAAGAACGGTGGAGTCACAAATAACTTCACTAGGAATGAATGAATTTGAATCTGAACAATTGCCGATGGGGTCGCAACCATCGACGCCCTCCTCTATACCTGACAACTTCAATATCGATTCTCAGGTAGGGTTTGAAATTGAATTAAACCAGCGTCAGCGCAAAGCCTGGCCGGTCATTATCAGAAATGGTGTTATCAGCCGAGGTGACTATCAGGCTGCTGTGGGGGGCGCAATTTCAGTCCGTACCGCCCAGTATGATCTGCACGATTTTGTTTCCAAAGGATTGTTGAAAAAGACGGGTAGCGGCCCTTCTTCACGCTATTGTGTTGAAAAGAAATAGGTTGTTATCTGGAAGGCTTCAGTGCTCCTGTCGGCATTTCTAAAATTATAGCGCAATTGCAGGCTGCTGATATGCGCAATAGTTCGTTTGCGCATATCGGACAGAAAATTAAAAACTGCCGAAGTGCTGTTTTATATAGTTTTAATGAACGGGATTTGTTTGTGGACCAAGTTCAGTAATGTAGCGGTCAACCGGGGCGAACTCATCAGTGAAGGGCGAAATGTTTTCTAGAGGTGCGGCGAGTGCGTGAGCCAACATCTTTTGCATATCGGCATCATTAGTTACACTGGGTGGTGGTACCTTCGAGGCGGCGAGAATGATATTCTGCCACAGCTGTTTGTCGGTGGAATCGATAACGGCATAGGGTTGGATTATTGGAAAGGCGGTCTTGAAGGTTGCGTACAAGGCTTTGTAGAAACGGTTTGAAACCCCTTCCGGCGAGGCCAGGAGATTGACTAGGACCATCCCGTTTGGAGCTAGGGCAGAACGCATGAGTCCGATGGCCTCGACCGTAACCAGGTGGAAGGGGATGGAATAATGCGAAGTGAAGACATCACAGAGAATCACATCGTACTTTGATTCCGTCTTTTGAAGAAAGGTGCGGGCATCTTCTTCGATGATTCTGAGGCGGAGATTGTCTTTTAAGGCAAAATGGGTGCGCGCCAGAGCCGTCATGCCTGGGTCGAGTTCAACCACATCGATCAGCAACTCAGGGTAGTGCGCCAAAGCATATTTCGGGAAGGAGTATCCCCCGCCACCGAGCACTAGCATGCGCCGCATTTCCGGCCGGTAATATTCAGCCAGACGATAAAAACGGGTGTAGGGCACAGCCAGCGCGGTGGGATCATCAACATACATCGCTGATTGCCGTCCCTGAGGACCGGTGACCATTTCACGGGTTGGGCGATTGGTGCCCTCTTCTTTGCTGGGATAGACAAGGACTCGACTGTACGGGGTGTCTGTGTCGACAAAGCCACGCCGTTCCTGCCAACTGTCCTGCTGACGACAGAAAAACACCGCCAGTCCGAAGATCACTAACGAGACACCCTTGAGTGTTTTTGTCGAAGGTTCAGCCATCCAGGATGCAAGTGTCAGTGTGGCTGCGGTGATGAAGAGAATGGAGGTGCTGCCCACCCAGGCGATGAGCACAAAGCCAGCCAAGAAAGTGCCGACAATGGAGCCGACTGTCGATATCGCATAGAGACGACCTGCTGTGCGGCCGGTATAGGCAGGATCTTCAAGACAGAGGCGCACGGCAAAGGGAGTCACCATGCCGAGCAGTACCGCTGCGGGAGCAAAGAGCGCCATGGTAGCCACTATGGCGACGATATGCAGTGTACCAGTCCCTTGGAGAAATTCCAGCACCCACGCCTTGGATAATCCGATTGCAGCGGTTGCCCATGCGGCCAGCAATACGATCCGGCCG
>CAZSIJ010000045.1:0-34666 GCA_964607065.1 uncultured Desulfobulbus sp.
TCTGTACTCGCAATGCCGACGGGTCGGTATCGTTGGTGGTCTGCATGTCGGCCAGCAGCATTGGCGGTTGTGTGAATGATTTTGCAAAAGCTCTTGTGTACCAGGCATCGGTGACCGATTTGCCTGTAGTGGCGACCTCATACTGTACAGAGCCAATTGTTCCTTGCCCAGGCTGCCAAGCAATGAAGTTGACGGTTTCAGGGACGTGGGTGCCTGTGTTCTTATCCTGCTCTCTGAAGTAATAGGCAAAGCTGGAGAGTCCGACATTTTTATTGCGACCACTTATGGTATTCGTTCCATTGACTGAAGCTATGGTGGTCATGACCACTGGCACTTTGGCAAAAGACTTGCTGAACGTGACGGTGTTGAAGCTGCTGGTTCCTTGAAAGGTTCCTGCTTCAACGCTGGAGCCGTCAGGCAGAGCAATTCGGCCTTTTTCCATGACAAGATAGGTAATTGTTTCTGCAGGATGAACACCATCCTCATAGTTCCACTCATCAATTTGAATGTCAAAACCGGTTTTGTCAACGTTACGCAGGCGGACGACACAAGGGTCTGTGTTGTTGTAGGTGGGTGGTCCAGCAACCACGATGGGGTTCGTGAAGGTTAAGGTCAGAGGGACACGTACCCAAGTGCTGCTGACTGCGATTTCTCCCAATTCAATATGTAAGGCTGCGAATGGATCCGGAACTTTAGCGGTAATGGGTATAGTCGTGGTGTTGTTTGCCCCTTGATTATCGGTCACCTGGAGGGTTGCGGAAAAGGTCGCCGCTGTGGTGTAAGTATGGGTAGCGGTCTTGCCTGTGGCCGTACTGCCATCGCCGAAATTCCAGACGTATGAAGCGATAGTACCATCGGTATCTGTGGAGGCGGAGCCGTCAAAGGAGACTGCCAACGGGGCTGGTCCGCTTGTAGGTGTTGCACTTGCGACAGCAGTCGGCGGTTTATTTGTCAGAGCTACAGGTACCGTGACCACGACAGGGGTGCTGGCCGAACTGGTAAGGCCGTTACTGCCGGTGACCGTCAGTGTTGTTGTGTAGGTTCCGGCTGCGGAAAAAGTATGTGATGTACTTGCTCCGGCAGTTGAGGATCCGTCGCCAAAACTCCATGCATAAGAGGTGATGGACGTACCGGTTGCGGTGGTCGACCCTGTACCATTGAAGTTAACCGCTAACGGAGCTGGCCCCGCAGCTGCAGAGGAAGAGATGACTGCTGTGGGCGGTGCAGGAGGCGCGATAATGGCTGGTGCTGTAGTCGTCACCGTAGTGGATGCTATACTGGTCTGGCCGGTAGCGTCGGTAACCGTGAGTTTGGCAGTATATGAACCAGCCGTCGTGTAGATATGGTTGCTTGTATTGCCGGTGGCTGATGACCCGTCGCCAAAATCCCATTGGTACGATGCGATAGTTCCGGTGGAGGACGCGGCACTAAAATTGACGGTGAGTGGTACTGTGCCGCTGAGAACATCGGTGGTGACAATCGCCTGCAGTGCGGGGCTCACGGGCGTGGTCGGGGTGGTGTCGGGAGTATATGCAAGAGTATTAGAAAATACTGTTTCTGTGCCGTCAGTTGCTACTGCCGTCAAGGCATAGGTGTTGGAGGTGCCGACAGTAACTGTGCATGCAAGCTGCCGGGCGGAAGGATCCGTGGTCTGGCAGATCAAGACATTATTCTGATACATGCGAAACCCCGTGACATTCGCAGCCGTTTGGTATTCCCAGGTGAAAGTAACGAGGTTACTCCCCGATGTACTGGCAACTGGGGCGGGGGCAGGTTGGGCGCTGCCTGCAGTCGTAAAAGCAAAAGGCGATGATTGTGGACTCTCCGTACCGTCGTTAAATGTCGCGGTCAAAGTGAAATTGGTTGTGGCTGCAGTCAAAGTAACCTGGCAGTCCATAGCGGTAGCACTGGGGGCCTGGGACTGACAGACTGACACACCTTCCTGATAGAGCTTGAATCCGGTAACTGCTGGCGTGCTTGGCGGAGTATACCCCCATTCCACATGAATGGAACTCGTCGTTGTTGCTTGAGCGAAAGCCGGCAGGCAGCAGATGAGGGTGATGAGTAAACGGATTATAATGGTATGCATTGTCCTCTCCGCATGAAGAAAAGTGTGGAACGTAGAGTCGTCGAATGTATCTTTGCACAGAACATGCCATAGTGCTGATCGGCGTTTTGTGATGATTGCGGTACGATTGCACCGATGGCTGCTGCAATACTGAATCGTTGAGTTACCATTTGGTAATTCTCCCGAATTGCAATTGCACGTAATGTAACAGGGTTATCAATGTACTCGAGGAAGACATAGCCACTTGGGGCCTGTTCATATTGACTGGTCAAGGGTCATATTTCTTGTTGCCGAAAATTTCAACAACACTGAGAGTGTTTTGTTACACTCCTATGGGATTAATATATGACATTCAAGAGAGAAAAAAAGGGGGGATGATGAAATTCCATCTGCAGCGAAGGGCACATACACCTCCCCAAATTGATTCGATTTTTCCGTATGAAGCACTTCGAATTCACTTGTCTAGAGACATCTATTTTTCACTGTAATAATAATTCTGCTGATATTCGTAATATCCAAAAACCTTGGTGTCGAGCATATTTGCTTTGTAAGCGTTGAAGACCACACCTATAATTTTATCCCGACCTATGGCGTCTACCAGGGATTTAACATATTCCCGTCGAGATTCGCCATACCGTACCACAAGGATCACCCCTTCAACATGCCGCGCGAGAATTGCTGTCTCGCTGGCCGCATGGAGGGGAGGACTGTCCAGCAAAACAATACGGTCGTCATAGCGCATAACCAGTTCATCAACCAAGCTAGTCATGGAGGCAGAACCTAGGAGTTCGGCAGGGTTGATCGACCGGGGGCCTGCTAGGAGGATTGACAACTTGTCGACCCCTGAAGGCACCAAGAGCTCAGGCAGCTTCTTTGTGCGCTGGAGATAATCAGATAACCCAGCTTTATTGCTCAACCCGAAAAGGGTATGTTGCGTAGGGCGGCGCAAGTCGCAATCGGCCAGGAGACAGTAATTATCAACCCCTTGGGCCAGAGAAATAGCAAGATTTGCACAAATAAAACTCTTGCCTTCACCCGGAGAGGCACTGGTAACCAATATACTCCGAGGCCTCTTCCCTGTGGAAGGATGGAGAATACGAGTACGCAAAGTACGAATGCTTTCCGCCACCGGTCCGGTCGCCGCTGTTGCCAAAATAAGACGGTCATCCCACTGCCCTGGTCGTATCAGCTTTTCGGCTACAATATCGGCCTGCGGCTCTGAAACAGCGGTGAACCTCTGCGTTTCCAAGAGATTGGGTTCGCTACGTTCTTCCATCTCTTCCTTTTCCAAGCCTACTGATTCCTCAGCCCGTTGCAGTGCCTTAAATACCTTTCCCACGTTATCCTCCAGGAACTAATCAAAAATGCAGATACTGCAGCCAAGATTCGGGCAACATCTTGCCCAGAAGAGAAAATCCCCGGGTCATCGGGAGAATTTCAAGCAACAGAAAAATAAAACAAATAACAATGACACCCAAACTGCAAAGAATCGCCAGGTGTGTACCTTTAGATTGTGCCGGTTTGGCCACAGGGAGCGGAGTGTCTTCGCCAGGGAAGTGGAGATCATCAATACTTTCCCGAATGAGTTCCGCGCCGATCACCGGTTTATTTTCTGAGAAACCAGTAAGCAGAGCATGATCGCAGATAATGTTAATGAGCCGTGGTGTTCCCAGGCTCGCATTATGGATCATGGCAATCGCCTCCTCAGAGAAAATATTGAGATGACGGGCCCCTGCTTTCCGCAACCGAAACAGAATATATTGCCGTGTTTCTTCCAGATCAAACCGATTAAGATGAAACCGGATGCCAATCCGCTGCCGCAGTGGCAGAAGACGATCATCACTCATCCGTTCATTTAATTCGGGCTGGCCAACCAAAAAGATAGAAAGGACATCCTGCCCCTTTTCTTCAAGATTAGATAACAGGCGTATCTCCTCCAGAAGGTCCACCGGTAAAACATGGGCCTCGTCGATAATCAGCAAAACCCTTTCTCTTTTCTTGAAACATTCTTGCAGGAAGAAGCAAAATTCAATCAAGAGCCTCGCTTTATTGCCGTTCCAGTTGAGCCCAAATTTATTGGCAATATAGAAAAAAAACTCGTCGCGCGACAAAATAGGGTTATTGAGCAGGCAAAGGTGGACATCCTCCTCAATAGAATCGACCAAAGCCTGCACCAAAGTTGTCTTGCCGGAGCCGACATCTCCAGTCAACACCAAGAAACATTTTTTAGTGAGAACCCCGTACTTGAGCATCGCCAACCCTTCCTGGTGGGTTTCACTCATGAACACCGCAGCCGGATCGGGAGTGAGCGCAAAGGGCTTTTTGGTTAGGCCGTAATACTTGGTATACATTGCAGATATTTTTTATCGAGAAGTTGACAGGGGCTTGGTCTCAAACGATAATCATGCCTTTGAACCACAGTAAGCCGATTGCCGCCAGTAAAGCTGCACCATAGATTGAAACCAAGGCAATGCTCAACCGGAACATAAACTTCGCCCTGCTGGTCTCGCTATCCTTTTCGATATAGCTTATGGCACAGATCACAGGCACTCCGATATACTCTTCTATCTCCCCTGTATCCTTAAAAGAGGTGTCGACTAAATCAAGTCCCAGAATAGTGCTGAAACTTAAGCCCAGCCCTGCGGCGATCGCCACGAGGAGTATTTTCAAGAAATTCGGTTTGAAAGGCTTTTCGGGAAGTCGAGCGGAATCGACCACTTTAAACTTGCTGCCCTTTTGATTGTGTTCAAGATTTTGGGCGGATTGTGCCTGCAGATTCCGGGCGACCAATTGGTCATAATTAAAACGTAACTGTTCATAATCCCGAGTCAACCCCTTCCATTCCGCTTCCCGTACAGGAGCAGCCTCAATCCAGCGCTGATATTTGGCCATCTCATCGGGAATAACGGCCAGATCGGCCTGTAATTTTTGAATATTGGCATCAATACCTTTGAGCTGTATTTGCAACCGTTGGCTTTCCAGGCTTTCTGAAAGGTGGGATCTGCTTGCAGCTGAACCTGATGATGGTCGCCTGGTGGGTTGTGCATTGCCAGCAGTCTTCTCCAACTGTTCGATTAACTGTTTGGTCCGTCGCACCTCTGGATGTTGTTCCGTATATTTACTAAGAAGCTCTCCCAGATAAACACGTTGACGGTGCAGTCGATCGGCATCGGTCTCTGGCTGCCGAGCTGACGAGGCACCAGAACCTACTGAATCACTAGGCGCACGTGCAGCGACCATCCGTTGTTGCCAAGCTGCCTGCTCCTGTGCCATGACCTTGGTCCGTTCAAGCTCCTGGATGGAATTCTGGATTCCCTGATTACGGTCGTTCAATGCTTTGAGGCGGGCCAGGTTGCTTTCCCGCTGTTCCGGCATTTCATTGTAATTCTTTAGCTTGTAGTCCCGCATGAGAACTTCTTTCTCATCGAGCACCTTTTTGGACATGGCCAATTCGTCCTGAGTGTATTTTGAGATGTCTGTCGCTCGTTCCTCCCTGTATTTGAGGTTCTCCTCGATAAAAAGGGAGGCCAGGGTATTGGTAACCTTCATGACCTTTAGGGCGTCAGTTCCTTGGTAAGAAACACTGAAAATATCACCCTGCCGTGATGGACTAATGGTTATCTCTTTACGCATAACCTCGATGACATCTTCGATCGGCAACCGTTTTCTCTCTTTCTCATAGAGAGAAAACTGTTTGATAACTTTCTCAAGACTGTTACGGCTGGTAACCAGCTCTTTTAGAGTCGCCAAGGATTCCTGCAACCTGTTTCGGCCCTGCTCAGGATCCATTTTAGCCGGATTGATCTGTTGTTGCTCGTAGCTGAGGAGAGAGGTACTCTGGTATATTTTCGGAACATACAGATAATATACCAAGCCTGCAGTGATGGCGACCAGCAGGCTGAAAGCGAGAAGTCGCCATCTGTTGATAACAAGATCTATATATTTCTTAATCAGTTGACGCTGTTTAATATCCATGATTTATTGAATTTAATATTAAAATTATTCTTTATCCATCATGCCTACAAAGGATTCCACCACCTGTGTGATCGGGGACATCCATGGATGCCACACCGCTCTCACCCTGCTGCTGCATAAAGTTCTACACCGGGCAGACACCTTTGTTTTTCTCGGTGATTATGTTGACCGGGGACCCAATTCTAAAGAAGTGGTGGCAACTGTTCTAGCCCTGCAAAAGACGTACGGGCGAGTGATTGCTCTTATGGGTAATCACGATCACCTCTTTCTGCAGTACCTGACGGGCCAGGATAGTACACTTTTCCTGCAGGTTGGCGGACGGCAGACACTTGCAAGTTACGGTCTGTCTCCGTCGTCGGATCGTGACGAGATAACCCGAATCGTGCCCCCTGCGCACCTCTCCTTTTTTAACAACCTGCCACTGCACTGGGAAGACCAACACGCCATTTACGTCCATGCCGGCTTGCAGCCCGGCTGTCACCTCAGCCAGCAAACACCACAATGGTGCCTTTGGGCGAGAGAACAATTCATCCACACCACCTATGATTTCGGCAAACCGGTTGTCTTTGGCCATACCGCCTTCAGCGAGCCTTTGTTGGCATCGAACAGGATAGGCATAGACACCGGAGCCGTATATGGCGGCCAACTCACAGCTCTACTATTGCCAGAGCGGGAATTTATCAGCGTTCCAGGAGAGCTAGCAGTTTTTTAATAGTTTGATTGTATATGATAAAGGATGAAAAGACAAACGAGTAGGTCACTATTCCTCGCAAAAAATAAACGCAACGGCTGTTGCAAAGCTAATGCACCCCATAAGGGGTAGCATAGCAGCATAAGAGCCGCCAGCGACATACTGCCGGGTGTCAACAAAAACAGCAGGGAAAGAAATTTTAACAGTGATTTGATATTATTGGTAATAATGTACAACAATCATAACGGAACCGCTATTGTTCGTTGCCATGGCCTGACCTTAACCTGACGGAATCCTCATTTCTCAGCAAGCTGATCATCACCTGTAACCATAGCGACCATACTAGCCGGCCTGCACCACTATCATTGCTGACAGAGGCTCTTCATCGCTCTTAGGATATCGTTTGTCTTCATTTCGCTAACCAAGGTATCTATGACATCCCGCATCTCTAAAATAGTGATTCTTTCTGGGTATATCCTTTCATGGTTACTCATTTCACCAGCCTCCAGCAAGGCGCTTGAACCGGAGGAGGTAGTTGTGATTGCTAATGCCGGAGCAAAGGACAGCGTCGCTCTGGCAGAGTACTACATGCGACAACGGCATATCCCCCTTGACCATATCATACGAATCGGCACCACCTCTAAAGAACATTGCTCCCGAGCAACCTACGACAAGGAAATACGTGGTCCGATACGAAAAGCTTTGTTAAAAATCAACAAGACTAGTCGAATTCGCTGCCTTGCTGTCATGTACGGCATGCCGTTGGCAATTGAACCATCTAGCCCTGACAACACGGTGCCCCCTGCGCAAAACATGGATACCCGTGCGGCGGTGGATTCCGAGCTAGCCTTGGTCCTGACCGATGACTATCCCCTGGAAGGTTGGTTACCCAACCCCTATTTTCTTGGATTTCGCCAGCAGAAGACGCTGCTCAAGCGAGACACAGTGCTAATGGTTAGCCGTCTGGACGGGCCAAATCCCGCAACAGTGCGGCGGTTGGTTGACGATGCTCTCTTTGCCGAGAACAAAGGGCTGGAGGGTCGAGCCTATTTCGATGCCCGCTGGCCCAAGCCCACGGAGCAAAAACTCAGCGGATACGCACTCTACGATGCGGCCCTGCATGCGTCCGCAGAAGGAGTTCGCAAAAGTGGCCGGATGAAAGAAGTGAAGCTCGATGCGAACGAGGCGCTGTTTCAGCCGGGAGACTGTCCAAACGCCGCGCTCTACTGCGGCTGGTATAGCCTAGGACAATATGTTAACGCCTTCACCTGGGTCCGGGGCGCGATTGGTTATCACATCGCTAGTGCCGAATGTACCACCCTTAAGGAGCCGGGTTCGCAAGTCTGGTGCAAACGCATGCTGGAGGAAGGTGTTGCGGCGACCATTGGGCCGGTATATGAACCTTATGTTCAGGCCTTTCCTTTGCCGGACCTGTTTTTCCAGACCTTGACCGAAGGCTACCTCACCCTCGCTGAAGCCTATCTGATCAGCCTGCCCTACCTTTCCTGGCAGATGGTGCTGATCGGCGACCCCCTCTACAAACCATTTACTCCAAAGTAAAAGATTACTGTGAATCCTGATACAGTCCGCTTGATTTATCCCTATATCGGGGATCCAAAGCCAACGCCCTAGAATTTTCAACATGTCTAAGCAACTGCAATTTACGTGCAGTCTACTACAGACACCTATCTTGTTATAATCCAATCTAGCGTGAAGAATGGAGTTCTCTGCAGCAATTGTTGGGTCAGAAAACCTTCAAAGGAAGCTTAAGGGAAAACAATCAAGAGTACGCCAACAGTACCAGATTTTCTGGTACTCAAGCGAAGGCATGAGCTAATAAAATACGCCAGAATGGGTATGTTTTCCCAGGAAAAATTATGCTATTTTTTTAAAAAATATCAAAAAAAAATCAATAAAGTTAAAAATTGATAGGAAGGAAGCAGAAATGATTAAAAAGATACTTTTGACAGGACTGGCTGTTGCGATGATGGTGTTTGCCAATGTCGAAGCATCCCAGGCAAATCCAATCGCTGCCGGAGACAAGATTCAGCTAACTGGATATAATCCGGTAGACAATGCCGGGGTAATGACCTTCAGAGTGAACGGAACTTTCACTCTGGATACTTTTTGTATTCAAGATAATGTGTCTATCGATTGGAATGTGAATACAATTGCAGGATTGTCGGACCATGTTGGCCTGGGAGCTAATGCTGTTCAGCTCAATCTAGCTGTCGACTACCTCTTTTATCGGTACGCGAGCGGGGCTTACAAAAACGATATGACATCCAACGTAGCGGTGGCGGATCTTCAAAGACTCCTTTGGAACCTGCAAAGGCCTGATGCCCATTATACTCAAGATAATATTCTTCAAGAATGGGATGTTGACTATGCCGCATTTACCTCTAATGTTGCGTTGCAACATTCATATGGCACCAAGGTAATTAACATTATGAATGCTAGCGGAGCAAATCTCCAGAATCAATTATACAATCCAGTTCCCGAACCAGCCGCCATGATCCTCTTTGGTGCTGGCCTTGTTGGTCTAACTGCAGTCGTGAGAAAAAAAAGAAGTTAATTACATCCCGACAAATCGGCATCAAGAGGCAGGGCTTAACGGCTCTGCCTTTTTCATTTCCTGTACAGCTAATTTCCAAAGTACGACAATACTAATCGCAAGAACGCCCCCGACAGTGTCAATTCCAACGTCGATTATTGACGCCGTCCTCGTTGCCACAAAGGATTGATGAAACTCATCGCTTGAAGCATATAAAGCAACGACCAAGAGAGAATAGAGTATTTGCTTAGGAGTCAATGTCGATATCGCTCCGGCACAAAAAGCACGCATCACCAATCCGCAAAGAATAAAATATTCAGCAACATGACCTGATTTCCGGATGAGCCCGTGAATAAAATTTGCTTTTTCGTCTGAAATTTCTCTAACGATGAATTTCAGTATTGGAACAATTATCGAAGACGTGTGCCCTGAAGAGAAGGTTCCTGTCGACATCCAAAAAATAAAGCCCATCCAAATAAAAACTGGCAGCCAGTATTTGCATCGTATCATATTCAGATTTACCTGATTGTGTATTTTCAAGACAGCCAGATCAGCAACTGCCATCACATCAACCCGGAGACATGGGGAAGAGTCGCGTTATTTCAACTGAACTGCATTGATCAAACTTGCTTACAAAGCGCTTACACGCCCCCACACCAAACAAAAAAAAGGGATTAAGCCAAAATGACTTAATCCCTTGAATCTGCGTGGTAGCGGGGACAGGATTTGAACCTGTGACCTTCGGGTTATGAGCCCGACGAGCTACCAGACTGCTCCACCCCGCGTTGCATCCAAGCATACTAGTCGATTGAGAGATAATGTCAACCATTCATTTCTCAATCTGTACCTTTTCCTAGCAAAGCCGTTATCTTCTCCATTACAGCGCCAGGGAACGGTGTCAGTTTGCCCTGGCGGTTGACGCAGGCATGACTGGTGAAGCCCTTGACCAGCAGGACCGGTCGACGGCCCTCTTTATCACGGGTAATGGCGTAATGAAAACGGCAGGTTACCTTACTGACCTCCACGAGGGAGGTCGAGATGGTGAGCAGATCGTCATAAGCCGCCGGCGCCTTGAAGCGGAGATAGCTCTCGGTTACCGGCAGGATACAGCCCATCGCTTCGATGGCGCTGTAGGGTAAAGCCCAGGCGCGCATCATCTCGGTCCGACCGATCTCAAAATAGCGCAGATAATTGGCGTTATAGACGACCCCTGCAGCATCGGTATCACCGTAGATCACCCGGTACTGCACCGTGAACACCGGTTCAGCCAGGCTGACTGCGAGCTTACTCATCACCCTTCTCCTGCTCGACAAATCGGCGAAAGAATACCGCTCCGGAGGGCAGATTCAGGCCCGGATTACCCCGAACCGCCGTCAGGACATGGGCCTCGGTATAGGTCTGATGGGATGGCGCGGCAATCCCCCTGGAATCGTAGATGAACATGGGTACGGGCCAGTCTTCGTGGGTCTTGCGGTGAATGGGGGTATAGTGGTCCATGGTCACCACCAGGCGAAATGGTTCACCCCGACGCTCCATCTCCTCAACAATCGGGGTGACAATGCGTTTGTCGAAATCCTCAATGGCCTGGACTTTCTCCTGCACCAGCCCCTGATGGCCGGTCTCATCCGGTGCCTCGACATGGACCAGGACAAAATCATCCCTCTCCAGCACCTTGAGCGCCGCCTGAGCCTTCCCCTCGTAATTGGTGTCGAGATAGCCGGTTGCACCCTCGACTTCGATGGCCGCCAAACCGCTGAGCACACCGAGCCCCTTGAGCAGATCAACCGCTGAGATCAAGCCCCCGTGGATGCCATACCGTTGCCCCAGGGTTTCCATGGCTGGCCGCTTGCCCTCGCCCCACAGCCAGATGCCATTGGCCGTTCTTTTTCCCTGCCGCGCTCTTTCCTGATTAACCGGATGGTTGGCGAGAATCGCTGGCGCTCGTGCCAGTAAATCGCGAAACGCCTCCACCTGTTGATAGGCCCCGAAGAAACCCGCCACATTCTGATCGGAATGATCATGGGGTGGGACGGTGGCAAACCCCTTTGGCATATCGCCCCGATACACCAACAGATGCCGGTAACTGACACCAGGGTATAAGGCTAAGGTATCGTTGCCGCATTCTGCTTGGAGGGCGTTGATCAACTGACGACTCTCGGCGGTGGTAATGTGACCGCTGCTGTAATCGACCATGATCAGGCTGCCGTCGTCGCGTTTGTCCACATGCACCAGATTGCAGCGGAAAGCGATCTCGTCCGCTCCGATCTCCACCCCCAGGCTCGCAGCCTCCAAAGGGGCGCGGCCAGTATAGTAGCGTTCCGGTTCATACCCGAGCAAGGAGAGGTTGGCGACATCACTCCCCGGCGGATACCCCTCGGGTACGGTGCGCACCAACAACATCTCGGACGCTCTCGCCAGCCGGTCCATGGTCGGCGTAACGGCAGCCTCAAGCGGTGTCCTGTTACCCAGAGACGGGATAGTGACATCACCCATGCCATCGCCGATCAAAAGAATATATTTCATAAATTCAATACAATGAAGATCAAGGAACGAGGTTATTCCGCTTCCAGAATACGGATTTTGACTATCGGCGCGGTGACACAGTCAAGCTTGCTGATTTCAGCCAGAGCGGCGCTGACCGCCGACTCCCTGGCGCTGTGGGTGACAATGACCAAAGGCACGGCGCCAACTTTCTTGCGCCCCTTCTGGATGACCGACTCGATGCTGATATCGTGTTTGCTCAGGATTCCGGAGATAGTGGATAACACACCCGGTTGATCAAGAACCGTGCAACGGAAATAATAGGGTCCGTACAACTCCTCCATAGGAGTGATCCGCCGCGCCTGCATCTGGTCAGGCTGATAGGACAGGGCCGGAACTCTGCCGATCGAACCGCAACAGATATTCCTGGCAATGTCGACCACGTCGGCGGCTACGGCACTGCCTGTAGGAATACTGCCAGCTCCCAAGCCGTGCAGCAGGATATTGCCGACCATGTCGCCCTGAAAATGGATAGCGTTAAAAGCGCCATTGATCGAGGCCAGCAGATGATCCTGCGGCACCATCGTAGGGTGGACACGGGCTTCGACATGCTCGCCGTGGTTACGGCTGATTGCCAGCAGCTTGATGCGGCAGCCGAACTCACGAGCCAGTTCGATATCGATCGGCTCTATTTGCGAGATCCCCTCGGTGGCGATTTCCTTATGGGTGATCGGTGTGCCATAGGCGATGGTCATCAGGATGGCCAGCTTGTGGGCTGTATCGATACCCTCGATATCGTAGGTAGGGTCCGCCTCGGCAAACCCCAATTTCTGGGCGTCCTTGAGGACCTCGGCAAAAGCGATGCCCTCATCGGTCATCCGGGTCAGGATGTAGTTGGCTGTGCCGTTCAAGATGCCCATGATGGAGAGAATTTTGTTGGCCACCAAACCCTCTTTCAAGGCCTTGATCACCGGAATCCCGCCACCGACGCTGGCCTCGAATCCGACCTCAACCCCCTGCTTGGCGGCTGCGGCAAAGATGTCTCGACCCTCCTGCGACAGCAGGGCCTTGTTGGCGGTCACCACATGCTTGCCGGCGGCTATTGCCTGCATCACCAGAGTTTTAGCTGGTTCGATGCCGCCGATCAGCTCAACGATTATATCGATATCCGGATCGTTGACCAACTGCATGCCATCCTGCGTCAACCGGATATCCTTGAACCGTTCCGGCAAATCGTAGGTGCTATGATCGGCAATGCCAATCAGCTTGATGCTCATGCCCGTGCGCCGAACCAACCGTTCGCGCTGCGTCAGTAAAACTTCCGCCAGCCCCTGCCCCACCGTACCAAAACCAATCAGCCCGACCTTTATTTCTTTCATGCCTGTCGTCCCTGCAAAAGTTGAAAGATATACTCATATTGGCCATTTTCTACCCTCTTTCCTGCGGCTTGTCAAAAAGTATGCGCCAAGGCCCCCTCTCATGCCAACATTGCAACTATCCCCCCTTGCTTCCCCCACAAAAGGAGGCGCCAGAAAACAAACGCTAACCCTTTGTATTATTGAGAGTATCCCCATTATCACTTCCCCTTATCCAAACCATCATTTTTCATGGCGTATTCAAGCAAGGTACTGTATATTCATCGCCTCAATGATAGGTCATTCATTTTTTGACCCATATTTTTACCAAATATATAAAGACGTTACCCACTCATTTTTGAATCAAACTTGGAGGAACCCGGCATGAACATCCTTACTTTCGGTCCGAATGGCAGCGGCAAAGGCACCCAGGGCGCTATCGTCAAAGAAAAATATGGCATCAACCACATTGAATCAGGCGCCATTTTCCGTGAGCATATCAAAGGCGGCACCGAGCTCGGCAAAAAAGCTAAGGCCTATATTGACCGCGGCGATCTGGTTCCCGACGAAATTACCATTCCTATGGTGCTCGAGACTCTGAGCAATTCGAAAGAGCAAGGCTGGCTGCTGGACGGCTTTCCCCGTTCACTGGCTCAGGCAGAAGCCCTGGACAAGGCCCTGAAAGATGCGGGCATGAAACTTGATTTCGTCATAGAGATCACACTGGACCGCGAGGTCGCTAAAGGACGCATCATGGGCCGTCGTCTGTGCGCCAACGACAACAACCATCCTAACCATATTGCTTTTGAGGCCATCAAGCCGGTCGAAAAAGACGGCAAGCTGGTTTGCCGTGTCTGTGGCGGCGCCCTTTCCGCCCGGGCTGACGATCAGGACGAAGAGGCGATCAACAAGCGCCACAACATCTACTACGATGAGACCACCGGCACCATGGCTGCGGTCAATTACTTCAAGAAACTCCCAGGTTCCGCAGTCATTACCGTAGACGGTTCCAAAAATATCAAGGAAGTTTCCCAGCTGATCATCAGCCAGCTGCCGTAATACCGACAGCTCGTTGCCCAATGCCTTGCCAAACGTTTCCGCGCCTTCGGGCACGGAAACGTTTTTTTATTTGACACCCTCCTCTATTCCCTTATGGTTGTGAACATGAAAACACTTATATCAGCCAACCTTGCGCATTCCATCATGGCCAAAGAGGCTTTTGTCAAAGAATCTCTCGACGATATCCTCCGCCTGACCGAGTGGATACGGGAAGTTTTTGAAAACGGCGGCAAGTTGCTGCTTTTCGGTAATGGCGGCAGCGCTGCCGACGCCCAGCACCTGGCAGCCGAATTCGTCAACCGCTTCCTCATCAACCGCCGCCCCCTGCCCGCCCTGGCACTGACCACCGACAGCTCGATACTCACCGCCGTTGGCAACGATTTTGGCTACGACCTTGTTTTTGTCAAACAGATCGAGGCGCTGGGCAAACCCGAGGATCTGGCCCTGGGCATTTCGACCTCCGGCAACTCCCCGAATGTTGTTAAAGCAATGCTGGCTGCCCGAAAAATCGGCATGAAAACAGTGGCCCTGACAGGCGGCACCGTCCGACCCGGAGGCGACCTGGCTGCTGTCTGCGACCTGGTGCTCAATGTGCCGTCGGATGCCACACCCCATATCCAGGAAACCCACCTCTGGCTGGAACACACTCTCTGTGAGATCGTTGAAAAGCAGATGTTTGGCACCCCCTGATCCCAGCGAATCATCTTCCCCCCAAACTCCTTCCGTGTGCAGCTATGGCGTCTTACCCTCCCACTCCTCTTGATTTCAGCGGACTGAACACCTATTCCGTCTACGGTCGCCACTCCAAGGTGAGTGTTGACGATTTCGCGACGCCCATGCAGACGGGCATGACTGTTCGTCAGTTTCTGGCTGCCCTGCCCAAGCAGTTGGCCGGAGTCGACTTCCCGGATCTGGTGACGCGAATCGCAGCCGCGCACCAACAAAAACGGCCGATAATCCTCGGCATGGGGGCCCATGTTATCAAGGTGGGACTCAATCCGGTCCTGATCGACCTGATGCAGCGGGGCATCATTACCGCTCTGGCCCTCAACGGCGCCGGCATCATCCATGACAGTGAAATCGCCATGGTGGGTCGGACCTCGGAAGAGGTCGCCAGCGTCCTTGGAGCCGGTGCCTTCGGAGCTGCTCAGGAGACCGGCGAGGTGCTCAACCGTGCCATCACGGCTGGAGCAGCGCGAGGGATTGGAATCGGGCAGGCGGTAGGAGAAATGCTTCTTGCCAACAACTTTCCCCACAACGACAAAAGCCTGCTGGCCATGGCCGCGCAGCTGCAGATACCAGTGACAGTCCATGTGGCCATGGGTACTGACATCATCCACATCCACCCCGATGTGGACGGCGGGGCCATCGGCAAGGCCGGGCACTATGATTTCCGGATTTTCTGCCGCCTGGTCAGCGAACTTGAGGGCGGAATCTATCTCAATGTCGGCTCAGCGGTGCTGTTACCAGAGGTTTTTCTCAAGGCACTCACCGTGGCTCGCAATCTCGGCCATCAGGTCAAACAGTTCACCACCGCCAACTTCGATTTCATCCGCCATTACCGTCCGGCAACCAACGTGGTCCACCGCCCGACTCTGGAAGGCGGCAAGGGCTTCAATTTCACCGGTCACCACGAACTGATGCTGCCACTACTGGCCGCCGCCGTTATCGATGAAATTGACAAATAAGCAGTGAGACAGTATATGGCGGCTACTACAATCTCCCCTTCAATCCATCACCATCAGATCAGGACCGGTGCATGAGAACAGAACTCCGTATAGGGACACGCGCCAGCCTGCTGGCAGTGACTCAATCCACCTGGATAAAAAACCAGATCGAAACCGCCCACCCACAGACCCGAGTGGAGCTGGTGAAAATCACCACCAAAGGCGACCGCATTCTGGATGTGCCGCTGGCAAAGGTTGGCGGCAAGGGGCTCTTTGTCAAAGAAATCGAGGATGCTTTACTGGCTGGCGAGGTCGACTTGGCCGTCCATTCGATGAAGGATGTGCCCACCGAACTGCCGGATGCCCTCCACATCGGTATCATTCCGGTCCGTGAAACCGCGCAGGATGCGTTTGTCTCAGTCAAGTATTCCTCTCTGGCCGCACTGCCGCAAGGGGCGACGATCGGCACATCCAGCCTGCGGCGCAAATCCCAACTGGCGGCCCTGCGGCCGGACTTAATAATCACTGATCTTCGCGGCAATATCGACACCCGGCTGCGCAAGCTCGATGAAGGTGTCTTTGACGCCATCATCCTGGCCGGGGCCGGACTCAACCGCCTCGGTTTGAGCGAGCGGATCACCACCCTGCTGACTTCAGACCAGATGCTTCCCGCCATCAGCCAAGGGTCGCTGGGCATCGAGCTGCGCCGGGACGACACCGAACTGCTCGCCGGCCTGCAATTTCTCCATCACCCGCAGACTGCTGTTACTGTGGCTGCGGAGCGGGCCTTTTTGCTCCGCCTTGAAGGCGGCTGCCAAGTGCCAATCGGCGCCCATGCCATCCTCTCTGGCGAAACAGTCACGCTGACCGGGTTGATTGCCAGCATTGACGGTCGCCAGTTGATCAAAGACACGGTCAGTGGGCCAGCTGATCACACCGAAAAACTCGGCTCCACCTTAGCGGAAACGCTGCTGGCTCGTGGCGGCAAAGCTCTGCTCGACGCAGTGTATGCCAACAATGCCTCCGGCCTGAAATAAACGCTCTTATCCCTCTTTTCACAGAATAAATAACCAGTGACAACACTCGCGATCCCCACCCAACAGACCAACGGCAAAGTCTATCTCGTCGGCGCCGGCCCCGGCGATCCGGGCCTGATCACCCTACGTGGCAAATACCTGCTCGAGCGTGCCGAGGTCGTCGTTTACGACTACCTGGCCAACCCCAAGCTGCTCAGCTATGTGCCTAAAACCGCTACACTGATCTATGCAGGCAAAAAGGGCGGCGGACTGCATGCCTTCACCCAGGACGGCATCAATAAATTGCTGGTCGAACATGCCAAGCTGGGTAAGTTTGTGGTACGCCTCAAGGGGGGCGACCCTTTCATCTTTGGCCGGGGCGCTGAGGAGATCGAGGAACTGGCATCCGAAGGTATCGAATTTGAGGTTGTGCCCGGAGTCACTTCTGCCACTGCTGCCGCCACCTATGCCGGCATCCCCATTACTCACCGGGATTACACAGCATCTGTTGCCTTTGTCACCGGCCACGAGGACCCAACTAAAAAATTCTCCAATATCTCCTGGGAAAAACTGGCCACCGGTGTCGGCACTATCGTCATCTACATGGGCATCAAAACCCTGCCGAGCATCACCCAGAAACTAATCACCTTCGGCCGCTCTCCTGACACCCCGGTTGCCGTGGTACGCTGGGCCTCGACCCCGCAGCAGCGCTCGGTGGTCGGAACGCTCGCGACTATCTGCGATGTGGTGCAAAAAGCTGATATCAAACCCCCGGCCCTGGTGATTGTCGGCGAGGTGGTTAAACTGCGCCAGACCATCGACTGGTTCGAAAAACGCCCGCTGTTCGGCAAACGCATGGTCGTCACCCGCACCCGGGAACAGGCCAGTGACCTTGTGGCCAAGCTTGAAGAGTACGGCGCTGAATGTTTTGAATATTCGACCATCCATATTGAGCCGGTCGACGATTACAGCCTGCTCGACCAGGCGATTGAAAGAATTAGCGAGTATCACTGGCTGTTGTTCACCAGTCTCAATGCCGTCACCTACTTTTTCGAGCGGCTCTCCCTGAGGGGCCGCGACAGCCGCTCACTGGTTGGCCCTAAAATCGCGGTGGTAGGCAAGGCAACCGCCGAAGAGCTGCTGAAATATGGCATCAAAGCCGATCTGATCCCAGAAAAATTCACGGGGGAGGGCTTGGCCGAGGCCCTGCTGCAGACTCAGGTAGGCGGCAACCGCATCCTCCTGCCGCGAGCGTTACGGGCCAGCGAGATGCTGCCGGAAATATTGAGCGACGCCGGTGCCAGCGTAACTATCGCCCCAACCTACCGGAATGTCCCGCCCCAAGGCAGAAAAGACGAATTGCGCGACCAGCTGCAGGACGGGCTTATCGACCTGGTCACCTTCACCAGCTCATCCACGGTCACCAATTTCCTCACCATGATCGATGCCGGCAGCACTGAAGAATTACACCAGTTGCTCGACAAGGTTAAAATTGCTGCGATTGGCCCGGTCACCGCCGAAACCATCAGAAAGCATGGTCTACAGGTTGATATTCAGCCACAGCGATATACGATCAACGATATGGTGCAAGCCATTGTGGCCTATTACCGAGAACAAACCCTGCAACAAGGCGAGTAATCCACAGCGGTGCCGGACCATTCTGCCGTCAAAACCTTCCCGGCCACCTGCTCCCCGTTCCGATGACGCTTCGGCACAACATGCCGATCACGCCATTCTCTGCGCGGCCTGTAACGCCGTTATCACCCATCGGAACCAGGCACTGCAGGTGAACGATCGATACGAACACGCTTTTTTCAATCCTGCTGGAATCGCCTTTACAATCCGCTGTTATCGTCAAGCTCCCGGGGGATTCCCACACGGCGAACCGACCAGCGAGTTCACCTGGTTCCCTGGCTTTTACTGGCAAATCGTGCTCTGCGCCTCCTGCCAAACCCACCTTGGCTGGCTGTTCACCGGCACCCAATCATTTTTTGGTCTCATTACCACCCGGTTGGTGTAGGCCGCTTCAGGTGGATAGCCTGCTGGTGATTCTCCCCTTTTTCCCTTGCGGCGCATGGAAACCCTTCACCGACAAAACCACTACGACAACCATACAATTTTCTGTATTGTTTTTAACAAGCTCAAGTTGTACATTATAAACAAGAGAAATGGCTGAGACTCAACTCTTCCGGCGCAATTGTTTATGTCAAAATTTTTACTCAAGAGCCTATATTTGACTGTCCTGACGCTGATCGTCGCATCAGCAGGGATTGTCCATGCCGGTGAAAAATCGTCACCGACTCGTGGCACGGCTTGGGATAGTACTGTAAATAGCCTGCTGGCCACCGGCATGTATGGCTTCGACAGTCACAGCACACCGGGCCTGACAATACAACTGCAACATGCCGAGAATATGTATCGAGGCCTTACCGCAAACAAAGCTCAGCTTAACGGCCAGGCTATCACCTTCTCTTATGAGGGTTCCTCAGGATTACTGGCATTCTCTGCTGGATATATTCTCTCGGGACAACTGAACAATCGGGAACCAGGCACCATCTTTCTGGGTGTTGATTCCGAACCGGATAAAACCTTTGACCCCGGGCGTTCCTGGTATATGGCCCTTAACCTTTCCCGAACCTATCAGTTTGATGAAAACACCAGTTTTAGCTTGAGCAACAGGGTCATGTTGCTCAAAAATCCGTTCGACACAGAAGAGGGGCACATATTTTCCATGCTGTTCAACATGCCCATCTCCTATCGTAACTACCTGACCATTACCCCAGAACTCCAATGGTCACGCCCTGTGTCGCGATCCAACTTCAGCAACAGCGTCCGGATGCTTGGCGATCCCCAAGACAAATCACCCCAAGATGTTTTTTATGGCGGTGTCTCCGTCAGTTTTTCCTACTGATCGTGATCACCGGGCTGCGATTCCCTTGTGTCTTCCCCATCTATCACCAGCGAGTCTCCCCCTTTTTTTTGTGCTCAGCGCAAATCAGCAAGCCAACGCACATGAGTCATTCCCGAATAGCTCTTGGCAAAATGTTGCCGATTGCATCATAAATTTCAGATACTACAGACAGGAGCGCCTGCCGTGAATGTAATCCCTCTGCTCAAAAAATGGACTTCATCTCCTATGATTACCACTAAAAAGATTTGCACCTTGGCATCTATCGTCGTGTTGCTTGCCTCTTTCAGCCTCTCGACTGAGGCGGCTCCGACTCCCGCAAAAACAACGGAACCGGCCAAACGCCAGGTCGTCTTCCTTCCTTTTACCGTTGAAATCCCCGGTTCTTACGCCTACATGCGCCAGGGTCTTGCCAGTATGCTTGCCAGCCGCCTGGCATCCCGTGCCGATATAGCCGCTATTCCTCAGGGAACAGCAACCGAGCAAATGGCCAGGGCTCTCAAGTCCGGCGAATACGCCTCGGTCAGCCAGCAGCTCCGCCAGACCGGCGCTGATTATCTCGTCATCGGGTCACTGACTCCCAAAGGCCAGCAATTTGAACTCACCAGCTATGTTTTTTCAAACAGCGCAGAGCAGACCCCAAAAAAATTCCAGCGGGATGTCGTAACCATTGACAGGGCCATGACCGCTGTCGATGAACTGGCCTGGGACATCAGCAGCTCTGTCTTCGGCAAACAACAGCCTGAGGAAGCCCCGCAAACAACCAAATCAAACGCCTTCCAGACAGCGCATCCGGAACGGGCCTACCGGGAAGGCAAGCTTGCCGGATCGGGATCGGGCCTCGAATCGGGCGGCGCCTTCGAACTGACCAACACCTTCCGCAGCAAGAATCTCCTCACTGAGGTGATGGATATGAATGCCGGAGATATTGATGGCGATGGCAAAGATGAGATTGTTGTCCTGACCAAGTCCGCACTGATTATCTACCGACAGTCGGAAAGCCAGTTCCAGATGATCGCCACCATCGATCTGCCGAAACATATCCGCTATCTCTCCGTGACCCTGGGGGATCTCAATAAAAACGGCCTCAAGGAAATCTACATCAGCGGCAGCAATGGCAACAACCCGGACTCCTCCGCTCTTGAGTGGAACGGTAAAAAGATGAGCTACCTCTTTCAACATGTCCCCTATTATTTGCGGGCCATGACCGTTGCGGGCGAACCACCACAGCTTCTTGGCCAGACGACCTTGGCTGGCGAACTCGGCGGGGCCGACATCTGCCAGATGACCCTTGACCCCCAGAAAGGAGTAACCCAGGGGCAGAAGCTCAACCTCCCCAAAGGGCTCAATCTATATGATTTTGCCCAAGGCGATATTAATGGCGACGGCAAACGGGAAACCATAGCGATTAACAAAAACAATAGACTGCAGGTCTTTGATGCCGCCGGCACCCTCCTGTGGACAAGCGCCGAGCAGTATGGAGCCAGCGATAAATTTTACGGCACCATTGCCAGCACCTCGAGCAACGAAAACAATACCGTGTACGCCAAAACCCGGATCGAGATTGTCGATCTCGACATGGACGGTGTCAATGATATCCTGGTCGGCCGCAACCGGTTAGAGACTGTGAAATGGATGCCCAACCTCCGCTATTTTGAAGGCAGCTCGATCGCTGCCCTTAAATGGGAGAAAGGAACGCTGAACACCCTATGGGAAACCCGCAAGATTCAGGGCTATGCGATCAATTACCAGATTCTCCCCCCGAAAAAAGGCGATCGTCAATTCCAGCTCATCTTTGCGGAGGGAACAAGCAGCTCACCCTTTGTATTCTGGAATGCGCCTTCCTCCTTTATCAACGATTACTCTTTGCGGGCAAATTAAAGAAAGCTCCGTCGGGCGAAAACTCTTTCGCGCGTTCCTTATTTCACTCCTGGTTCTCCCTTTTTGCATGGGAACCAGGAGTTTTTTTTTGCCGCTCCGCAAACAAGAGTAAAAAAATTTTTACTTTCGGTAAAAAAAACTTGACGATTTGCCACCTACCTTTTAAGCTGAAAACATCCAATGTAAGTTTAGAAAAGTTTCTTGCTGTTAGAGAAACGCATATCCAACATTCATAAGGAGAGGAAAATGAAAAAAGTATTACTTGCAGGTGCTGCACTAATGCTGGCCGGAGGTATTTACTCCACGGCTTCAGCCGCAGATGTTACCCCTGGCGTTGTCATTGACGGTGATGCCCGTGTACGTCTGTTTTACAAAAGTTCAGAATATACCAGCTTGTTTGGCAATAATACCGGCTTTAGCTCGCAAACAAACGTTGATTCCCGTGTTCGCTTCAACCTGACCGGCACCACCGCTGGCGGCACCTATGCCAAGGCTCGAATCAAGGTCATGGAAAACGCCTTTGGCAACTTAGACCAAGATCTGGACGGCGCCAGCAACCAATCGGGGAGCAACCTCTGGGCTGACATGGCCTATGTGGGCATCCCGTTCAGCGACATGTTCACTCTGGAAGTGGGTAAATATCGTTCAACCTATGGTCCCCTGCCCACCACCATGAACTTCTTCTATGATGACGTTCAGCTGACCGGTGCCCGTGGTATCATCAAAATCGGCAATGTTGTGATCAACCCCTTTGTCGAGTGGATGAACGAGGCGCAAAACAGCCCAGCCACCGCCACCGGGACCGTCACTGCCAACAATGCCAGCGGTACCACCAATTCCTTTATAAATGCTCAATCTTCAGTTTTTGACAAAAACCGAGACAATGACGAGTATCGCATCGGTGCCCATGTCAAAGCAAAAATCAACAAAGACTGGACCGTTGGCGGTATGCTCGGTTATCAAATAGACAACCGCAGCGATAACGTTACTACCATTAACACTGTTTTAACAGCACCTTCCGGAGGAGGGACAGTAACCACCACCACGACAACCACCCCTGGTGTAGTTCAAGCCAACCAGGGTCTCTTTGGTTCGGTCTATGTCAACGGCAAGGCCGGTCAGTTCGGCATTGCGGGCGAGGTCGCCTATACCGCTCCTGGGCTTAATGGCTTTAACTCCTGGTCCGAGGATAACAATGCTAGTACCGTAGCTGATTCCATTGGCAGCAAGAACGACGGCTACGGCGGCTATATCTTCCCCAACTACCAGATCGACAAGTTGAATCTGGGGTTGAACCTTGGTTTCACCACCGGCGGTTTTAAGCCTGACAGATGTTTTGGTTTTGTTATGCTCGGCGGCAAGGACAACAGCGTCATCGGCGATACCGTCAGAATCGGTGATACCGGCGACTGGCTGTGGATTGGTTTCGTCCCTTCCTACCAGATCAGCGATAGCCTGAAGCTGACCGGTAACCTCGCGTATGCCGATATCAACAAATGGAACACTGCACCGAACCTCAACGGTTTTGGCGGCGGACCTCTTAGCAATGGTGCCAATAACACCAATCCACTTGACAATGCCTGGGAGGTTTCAGCAGTCCTGCAGTACACCATCACCAAGGGTACTGATGTTTATTTCTCCGCAGGCTATTTGAAACCAACTTTTGATTCAACGAATTATACCGGTGGATCACAATCAGGCCTCAAGACCGACGGACTTCTGGGTGCAGCTACCCGTCTTGAAGTCAAGTTCTAAGGATCTGAGTTTTACCAGGATTCCTGTAGTATAAAAAAGAGGGAGACGGGTTCTGTGAACCTGTCTCCCTCTTTTTTATTGTCTCCGACGTCTTTTCTTTTGCAGTTCTAAACAAATCCTCTCAGACTCACGTCACTCTGGGCAAGACAATTATAGCCTGGATCCCCACTCTGCCCCAATTATTCAGGGCTAGGCTACCACCATGGTCCTCAATAATCCGCTTGACCAGGGTCAGCCCCATGCCGGTACCGACCATCTTGGTGGTGTAAAACGGATCGGCCGCATGGCTCAGGTTGTCTTCCCCAATACCGGTGCCGGTATCACGAATTATGATCCGGACCAGCGTTTCCTCTAGTTGCACCTCAATAGTCAAATCGCCACCTTTGGGCATAGCCTCGATACTGTTGCGAATAAGATGGACCAATGCCTGTTGGATCAACCGTGGATCGACATCGATAACTGGATCGATCTCAGGAAACAGCAAATTCTGGCGGATACCATGTTCCTGCAAGACGCTAAAATGGAGCAGCAGGGCCTTGCGGATCAGCTGAAAAAGATGTGTTTGCTGGCAAACCGGCTTGACTTGTTCGACAAAACTAAAGAGATCTTCCAAAATTTTTTCAATTTTTTCAGCTTCACTTGACATCATGCCTAAAAACTGCAACCAATCGCTATTGTCAATTTTCCGGGCAAGCAGACGCGCTGTGCCGCCGATGGCTGTAATCGGATTGCGGATGGAGTGCGCCAGTTGGGCCGCCATGTGGCCGATCGCCGAGTATCGTTCGGCCTCGATGAGCAGATCCTTGTTTTTCTCCAATTCGCTGGTGACATCCTCCAGTTCCTGAATTTTCCGTTGCATGGCCATGTAAAGATGGCAATGCTCAATAGCCAAGCTGGCTTGACTGGCGAAACTCTCCAGATCATGGATCCGCTCGTCGGTAATTGGACTGCGGCTCACAAAATGATCAGCAATAATAACCCCTAAGGAACGATTAGCTGAATACAGAGGTACAACAACAAATGTATCTTCCTGGAGCAGGCCCAGCAATTCCACAGGAACCGGAAAAGCACTCTGGCCGTTGACGACATTGATCGATTGGCGACTGAGAACCGACCGAATGAGGGGATGCTCTACATCAGCGGCCTCGACTTCCAAAGCGCGCACAATCCGGTTGACCTCGAAATCGTTAACGGTATCACTTTTCAGAACTTTATCAAAAAGGGAATGCAATCCCACCTCATAATTCTGCATATCCTGCCATATGCGCCCCCCATCTTCGCGATTTCCAGGTCCGATTGCCAGACGCCCCTTCAGGGTTGTGCCGGATTCATCGAACAACGCCAAAAAGGCCCGGTTGAACTGAAGCCCTTCCTCAGCTGTAATCCCCACCAAAATCGCATGCAGCATCTCATCGAGTTCGGTCATGCTTAAATAGGCGGTATTCATTTTCATAGCCAGCTCATGAGCAAGCTGAATACGAAAGGTCGCCTGTTCGATCTGCCGTTGATACTGCCGGTTTCTGATGGTCAATCGCCGCTTTTCCAGGACCCTACGTAAAGTGGTCAACAGGTCGGCAAAATGGACAGGCTTAGTGAGATAGTCATCGGCGCCATAGCGGAGACAATCAAGGGCTGTCTGGAGATCGGTCACCGCAGTCAGCATGATGACCGCCAGGTCTGGCCGATCCTGTTTTAATTCAGGCAGCAGTTTCATGCCATCCGCATCGGGAAGACCGATATCTAAGAGCATAAGGGCCACAGTATTCGTGGCCAACTGATGCCGCAGCTCCGAGGCTGATCCGGCGGTGACTACTGGAAAACCTTGCTCCTGCAAAAATTCCCGCAGTAGTCCGACGATATCTGCAAAATCATCGACAATCAAGAGCACCTCGTCCCCCTCCAACAATTCTTCGTTGGCAACCGACAAGGCCTGAGGGGAAAATAGTTGTTCAGTCATACGCGGCACTCCGAGTACAGGTGTTGTGGTTCACGATACAGCTGTTCACCCCAACTTACGGGAAACAACAGGCTCTTTTGAAAAGTTCTACTCATGAAAAAAACTGGTGTCAAGAAACGGGGACATCTATTCTCGGATTGCCTCATCGATCTGGGCGTGGTATGGACCAAAGACTATGTTGGGGTCACAACCGGGCTGTTAACCACCAACCTACGGGTTTCATGGCAATATTTGATGTTTCTCGTAGATTGCGACTGAACGCAGCTATACCCAACTCTACCCTAACAGCCTACAGACTATCCACCTGCATTCCTCTTATCTCTTGTATGCCAAATCATCACACAATTACAGCCCCCCCCCGCCTATCAGTCAGCGATGCCGAACTGCTGCAGGTCATCACTGACTTCCTGGCCATGGGCCATGTGGACAATATCGTTGCGATGTTTCGCCAGGATCCACGCTACTTTGACTGGAGCGGACAGCTGCTTACTGATGAGCGTTTTGCGGTGCGGCTAGGGGTGTCCGTACTTTTTGAACACCTAGCCATCCTGTGCCCCGAACAGCTACCCCTGGCCATCCCTTCTTTGGTTCAACAACTGGACAATCCCTTCGAATGGGTCCGCGGGGAAGCAGCCAGTGTTCTTGGAATTATCGGCACCGAAGCGGCGCTGGACCCGCTCCGATTGCTGCTAAACGATTCTTCGCCGCAGATCGTTGAACTAGTCCACGATATCATGGGAATACCTTTGCATGGATAGCATCTTTGGCCCTGACGGCATCCTCGCCACCCATCTGGACGGCTACGAATCGCGGCCCGGGCAGATGGCAATGGCTAAAGCCATCGAACAGCTGCTCTACGCAAGTGACGAGGATATGCAGGCCGATCAGGCCGCTTCCTTAGTGGTTGAAGCCGAGACAGGTTTGGGCAAGACGCTTGCCTATTTGATCCCCGCCGTCCAGAGCGGCAAGAGAGTGGTAATCTCCACCAACACCCGCAATCTCCAAGACCAGATCCTGCATCGGGAAATCCCCCTGATCCAGCAATATATAGATCCCGACCTCAAAGCCCTCTGCGTCAAGGGCCGACAAAATTATCTCTGCCTCTATCGCTGGCGACAGCTGCAGGCCGGCCGCCAAACCGATCTTTTCGATGACGGGGACGATGAGTCCCTTGAACCATGGATTGAGACAACAATTCATGGCGACCGGTCCGAGCTGACCTGGCTGGCCGCATCGTCACCGCTCTGGCAGAAGATCTGCTGCCTCTCCCATTTCTGCCTGGGGACGTCCTGCCCTGAAGCCACCGGCTGTTTCCTCAACCGACTGCGCCGGGATGCCGCTGCCAGCAGAGTATTGATCGTCAACCACCACCTGCTATTTTCAGATCTGGCTGTTCGAAAGACCGGGTACGGCGAGGTTCTGCCGCGCTACGAGACGGTGATTTTCGACGAGGCCCATCATGTCGAGAACGTAGCCACTACCTTCTTTGGTTTCACCTTTTCGAGATACCAGATCATCGACCTCACCAGCGATGTGGAGCGCAGCGCAACCATCGAACTCGCCGGAAAAAGACAACAGGGGGTGCTCAAAGCGACGACCCGGTTGGTTAGCGCCATCGACCGGTTTGTGGCGACTTTTCCTGGGGAACGCGGCCGCTTTCTCCTCGACCCGCTTATGCGCAACCAGCCGGAGATTCTGACCCTCCGTCACGACCTTCTCACCGCACTGGAACATCTGGCCAAAACTCTGGACCCGCTCGCGGCAATGGACGGCCCATGGCAACAATACGCTGACCGCACCCAGGATCTGACGGCGCGCCTGAATGTAATCATGGCGGAACGCGTTGGTGATCTGACCATCGAAGAGGTCCGCTACACCTACTGGTTTGAGCGGTCCGAGCGCAACCTAACCCTGTTCGCCACCCCCGTGGATGTGGCGGCGGAACTCCAATCCACTCTATTTGCCCTGGTGCGGCACTGTGTCTTCACCTCGGCGACCCTGACCACAGGCGGCAATTTTGGCTATTTCCTGGAGCGACTCGGACTTGCCAAGGAGACCCCCACTCTCTCCCTGGCCTCCCCCTTTGACTATCGACAACGGACGCTTGTTTACATTCCAGACACACGGTTTCCCGAACCCACAGGAGTTGGCTACCAACAGGCCCTACACGCCAGCATGGAAACGCTCATCACTCATGCCAAGGGGCGCACCCTGGTGCTGTTTACCTCGCTGGCCGCAATGGACAACGCCTATCACAACCTGCGCGACCGGTTATCGTATCCGCTCCTGCTCCAAGGTGATGCGCCCCGGCGTAAGCTGCTACGGCAGTTCAGCCAGGACACCCATTCCGTCCTCTTTGCCGTTGCCAGCTTCTGGGAGGGTGTTGACATCCCGGGTGAATCGCTGAGCCTGGTCATTATGGACAAATTACCGTTTGAAGTCCCCAGCGACCCTGTTATTATGGCACGTATCAACCGGATACAATCCCTGGGAGGCAAACCCTTTTTCGATTTCCAGGTGCCGAGAGCCATCCTCACCCTGCGTCAGGGAGCAGGACGATTAATGCGGACAGCCACTGACTCCGGGGTCATTGCCATCCTCGACACCCGCCTCTTCACCAAAGGCTACGGGCGCCAATTCCTCAAAAGCCTCCCCCCCAGCCCCGTGACCAGGGATCTGGAAGATGTGGCCGCTTTTTTCAACGACCGCGGAACAGCCTAGAATAATCGTTTTTTCTCGTTCCAACGCTCTGCATCCAGCATGGTGTCGCGGAGCGTCTAACGCAAGTTCCCACACAGAGCGGGGAACCAATGAACAACACACTGACAACCCATACACCTACAAACTCTCTACCTAAATCTTATCGAACAGCTATGGACACAGAGACCAAACAGCCTCAAGGGTTGCGCAGTGTAGCGGCAACGGTCGCCACCCAGATTGAAACCGTCATGCGTGCCGATCTGGAAGTGGCGCTTGCCGGTTGCGATCCGCTTCTGATTGAAGTCTTACAGTATACTCTGTTCAACGGCGGTAAAAGAATCCGCCCCCTGCTCACCGTGCTCTGTTCGCGATGCTGCGGCAGGGACGACGCTTCTCTTTATTTACTGGCCACGGCTTTTGAATATCTGCACGTGGCCACGCTGGTGCACGATGATGTCATCGACCGGGCTGAACAGCGTCGCGGCCAAGCCTCGGTGACGGCCCTTTACGGCATCGCCGCCGCCATCCTTGCAGGCGACTGGCTGCATGCCCGAAGCATGCACCTGATTGGCAGGCTAGCCGGTACTCAAGGGCTGGAAATTTTTTGCCAGGCTACTGCGTCCATGGTCAATGGCGAATTCGAGCAATTGCGCTATGTCGGTGACATTGACACCGAAGAGCGTCACTATTTCGATGTCATCCGGCAAAAGACCGGCAATCTCATTGCCTCGACCTGCGCCATCGGCGCTCTGTTTGCGGGAGCAAAACCCCCACAACAGCAGGCCCTGGCAACCTATGGCGACAACATCGGCGCCGCCTTCCAGGTGGTGGATGATCTGTTGGATTTCCTTGGTGATACCGGGACCACCGGGAAAAAAACAGGCAACGACTTCATCGAGGGAAAAATCACCCTGCCTCTCCTGCACGCCCTCAGCAGGGCCGATGCCGGCACCAGGCAGACCATTGAGGCGCTGATGCGTGGCGACCGCACGCAACCCGAGGCTTACGCACGCCTCTATGTACTGATTGACCGGCTCGACGGCTTCAACACTGCCGAACAGACCGCCCGGCAATTGGTCGATACGGCCCTCGACGCGCTTGCCATTTTTTCCGCTTCGGAACAGGAACGCTATCATGTCGCCCTGCTCAAAGAACTGGCCTGTTATATCCTCGCCAGAAAAAAATAAGCGCCCACTGCCTCGTGCCCCGCACAGCTGCCCGACCATCCACCGTCACGACGGCCCTTTTATTCGTGCTGGTAGCGACCCTTTGCGCCAACTGCCGTACACCGGAACCCCCCGATGAAAAAATAGCGGAAAAAAAAGAGACTGCCCTGACCGCACCTATACCAGCCCCGCTGCCCCCCGTATTGCCCGGACATATCAGCATCGACCCCGGCATCGTGCTCAAAGGGCCCGGGCTGGCCACTACCGACAACACCGTTCCACTGCCGAGAACTTCGCTCCCAAAGGAGACTCCTCACCCCAGCGAGAAAACAAACCGGCCCCGCATCGCCATCATCATCGATGATATGGGCTACCACCAGCAGCTGGGCCGTCAGTTTCTCCAGCTTGATCTCAATTTGACCTATTCGTTTATACCGGACGCACCGTATTCAGGGGAACTGGCAGCCGCGGTCTTTCAGACCGGACGGGATATCATGGTTCATCTTCCCATGGAGCCAAAAGATCCTGCCAAGCATCCCGGTGCGAATGCGTTGTCAGTTCAAGATACGCCGGAAAGGATCAGACAAAAAATGGCGATGATGTTAAACGCTATTCCCCATGCGGTTGGCGCCAACAATCACATGGGATCACGTTTCACCGAGGATAGCGGGGCGATGCAGGTGGTGATAGATACCCTGAAAAACCGATCTTTTTTCTTCATCGACTCCTTCACCACTGCGGCCTCCCGAGGGTTAACCATTGCTCAGCAGCAGGGCGTCCCGACAGCCCCTCGCCATATTTTCCTTGATACGGTTCAGGAACAGCAGCAGATCGATCGCCAAATTGCACAGCTTCTTGCGAGCGCAAAAAAACGGGGCTGGGCTATAGGCATAGGCCATCCGCATGAAGCAACACTTCTCGCCCTGACCCGATACAACCGGGAACGTTTCTTTGACGTGGAAATTGTCGGCGCGCATCAGCTGGTGGAATGACCAACCGACGGGAGAAACTGATTAAATTATAAGAAGTTGCACGTGTAGGTTACAGAAAATCGACCCCAATCACACATCTAAATCCGGGACATGAAAGCTGACGTGCTCCTCCTCTCCTGCCATTTCCTCAACCAATCCGGGACGATATCGCTGCAGCCAGGCCACAACCTCCACCACCAGGTGCTCCGGTGCTGAGGCCCCGGCGCTGACTCCAACCCGTTTGACACCCTCGAACCATTGCGGTTTGATCTCTCCGGCATGATCTATCAGGTAAGCCGGAGTCCGCCGATGCTCCGCAACTTCCCGGAGCCGGTTCGAGTTGGAACTGTTTTTCGACCCGACAATCAAGACCAGATCGACTCGGTCCGCTAACTTTCTGACTGCGGCCTGACGGTTGGTGGTCGCATAGCAGATATCGGTCCGTTCCGGTTCGATTATCTTCGGAAACCGCTGGCGGATGGCCGCGAGCATTTCGACCGTATCGTCGACACTCAAGGTGGTCTGGGTCACATAGCCGACCTTGGCAGGGTCGGTCACCTGCAAGGCGGCAACCTCGGAGGGCTTGGAGACCACATGCACCGGGCCGACCGCCTGACCGCAGGTTCCCTCGACTTCGGGGTGCCCCTTATGACCGATCACCAAAACATCATAACCAAGCGTATTGAGACGAATCATGCGCCGATGCACGGTTGAAACCAACGGGCAGGTCGCGTCAATAGTCCGCAACATCAGGGCCTTCGCCTGCTCTTCAACACCTCGAGACACCCCGTGAGCACTGAAAATGGTGGCCGAACCTGGGGGTATTTCCTCCAGTTCCTCGACAAAAACCGCCCCCCGACTCCGCAGTGCCTCAAGGACATGGGTGTTATGGACAATCTCATGCAGCACATAGACAGGAGGGGCATAGCGTTCCAACGCCTGGTTGACAATCGCAATGGCCCGGTTGACTCCGGCGCAAAAACCACGCGGCCTGGCAAGAAGGACATCCATGGGGTAATCCGTATGCTGAATTGGGAAAAATTACGGGAGGGAACTCAGTTTTCGATCTTTTTCAGGGCATCACTGATCAAAAGCGGATAGGGATGATGGGTGCGAAGGAAAACCGGCATGTTGTTTCGGGTCTCTCGGGCTGCCTCCATGCTGTCGAATATACCATAAAAGACAAACAAGGTTGGGGGTTTCGATTTTTTGCGAACCACATACAACTGATCCCGAAGCTGATAATAGTCGTCCTGGACCAACGAGTTGGTAATACTTGCCTGGGCTTGATCCGAGGCCAACATCATCAGTTGAATGGTATAACCACCCCGATATGCTCCGGCCAACCAACTGGAGCTGGCTCCGAGTCGCTCGCGAAAGAGCTTTTCGCCATCCCGCCGTTCGCCTTCCCTGGTTGGGCCTGACGGCACTACCGGCGCGTCCGCGAACTGAACCGTTAAGTTTTTCTGCTGACCGGCTGCGGGTACAGGCACTGCCGAACCAGTTTCACGGGTAACCGCCGAAGACTGCGTCGCAACCTTGCCCGCCTTTTCGGACGAAACTTGGTCACGGGAGGCCTTGCTGCCATTCCCGCTGAGCATGAATCCTATCAGTAGCACCAGGATGACTGCGCCAGCAAGAGCTGCCGTCAGCAGTCTGTTGTTACGAAGCAGTTCGTAAATTTCGAGGACCTTGTTTCCCGCCTCATTGATGACGTCTGATTCGGAATCGACATGATCAAGAAGCACCATGAACGATTTTTCCGAACAGGAAACCTGTAAAGACTCCTCTGCCAGGATGTTGATCATCCGCAGGTTGCCCTGGGCCGAGTCGAAAATCTTGGCCACTGCACCTTCGGTAAAGATATCTCCGTGCTGCTCTCGGCTCAAACCGGCGGCATGGAGACGGAACCTAAGGTATTGCCGGGTTTCGTTTTCGGTCAGGGCTTCCAGATAATAGCCCGCCTGCATATCGACATTTGCGTTAAATCCGGAAAGCTGTTCCAGATTGGCATCCAACCCAGGTCGGCCGGAAAGGATGATGGTCAGGCCCAAATCTTCCTGGTTGTCGCTGACATACCGCACCAATCGCTCGAGAGTAGCGAGAAAAAGCTTTTCCGCCTCATCGATGATCAGTACAGTTTTTATATTTTTTGCCCGCTTTACTTCGAGCAGATCACTAAGCTCGTGCAGAAAATTGATCGAATCGTGTTTGCCAATCGGATTCATGCCGAGGTCGAGGCAGGCTATCCGGAGGAGATCGTCAAAGGAACCTATAGGGTTATCTATGTACACGACCTCATACTGGACAGGCAGACGATCGACTATCACCCGGCCGACCAGGGTCTTCCCCGAACCCTCTCGACCAATGAGCTTGACCAGCGGTTTGCCGGACAGAATATCGAGAATAAGCGACTGGCATATTTCTTCCCGCTTCGCCCCAGGAAAAAAGATCTCTGGATCTGGTTCTTCCTGAAAGGGTGAATGGGAGAGATGAAAATGTTCGAGATACATTATATTATGGCAGCAGTAGCGACAGCAATTTTTTTAATAGTGAAAACCCGTACAAGTCAATCGATTATCAATTAGTTAAAGACTCCTGTAAACTTCTTTTTGCCCGATTCACTCTTTTTCTTAGGGACCTGCTGAGCACATTTGGAACCAACCGGAACAACCAGCCACACCTTCTCGTTACTCTCTGTTGATTGGCTCTGTCAGCCCATTGTTGCGGCCCGATGTCTTTTGCAAGGAACGCCTTCGAGCTTGCCTTTTTTGGATGCTGGAGTACGATTCCAGCCGACACCGCTCCATTCCCCCTCTGACCGGAATCCCTTATGCCTGTCTTCCGCCTGATTGATGCACCGATCTTCCCTGACCCCGATTTTGCTGAACCCGACGGTCTGCTGGCCATCGGCGGCGACCTTTCCCCGGCCCGGCTGATCATGGCCTATACCCAAGGCATCTTCCCCTGGTTCTCAGGAGGTGATCCGATCCTCTGGTGGTCGCCGACCCCGCGCCTCGTCCTCTTCCCCGACGAATTCCACCTTCCCAAACGGCTCCGACGCACCATAGCCGCAGGCACTTTCACAGTCACCGCCGACACCGCTTTTGCCACAGTCATCGCCGCCTGCGCGACCTCTTCCGGCCGCTTGGAGCAAGGCACCTGGATCACCGCAGAAATGCAACAGGCCTATTGCCGCTTGCACGAACTCGGCTTTGCCCACTCCATCGAATGTTGGCAGGACGACCAACTGGCCGGCGGCCTGTACGGCGTCTGCCTGGACCAGATATTTTTCGGCGAATCGATGTTCACCAAGGTGACTGACGCTTCCAAGGTGGCTCTGGCCGTTCTGGTCCGACAAGCGGCCCACCTCAATCTCGCCATGATCGACTGCCAGATGACCACCGAGCATTTACTGCGTTTTGGTACGCGGGAACTTCCAAGAGACATGTTTCAAGCACAACTGAACGCGCATATCTCCAGTTGCCTGCCGCAAAAAAAATGGCTTCTGCAGTAGGGTCTAAAAAAAGAGATAGCGGACCGATGCGGAAGATTATTGATCCAGTTCAAATTCGTAGTTGAGGCCGGACCGGGAGAAATGTCGATGAATCTTCTTGAGGCCGTACAGATTGGCTACCTGGAAATTGATTTCCCAATCACCTACCAGCAAAGCACCTTTGCCGAGAAAGACAATATCCACGACCTTCATTTCTTCTGGGGCCACGGAGAGCAGCATGAGCAGACGGTTCCTGGTTGCCTGCATGACGATAATTTTCTGGTTCTTTTCCACTCTCGTATTTTTGAGCTTCCAGCGAACCTCGACCGCATCTTCCCGTAGGAAATGAATTTTTTGCAACTGCGTGCAGTCGCGACGGTGCAGGGACAGACCGCGTTCACTCAGCAGGCCGATTACTCCTTTGTCCAGCGGGCCAGGCTTGCAACAGGCGGATGATTTCATCACCACCGGGTCAAGGGTAGAGAGGTCCACCCTATTAAAGACGCCGGTCGGCTGGAACAGGGTGGGCCGGCCTACATACAAACCGTTCCTGATCTCGTAAATCAGCTCCCGTAACCGGACTCGCCCTTCGCCCAACTGCAGGTACAGATCCTGATGCGATTCAATGTCGAAATAGGTGAGAAGATCCGCCATCCCCTCCTTTTCGATAACCTCAAAGGGTACGCCGTACCGCCGCAACTCCTGGGCAAGCACCGATGAGCCAATCTGTCGCGACACCGCTTCTCGTCGCAAGCGGAAGGCCTTGGCCAGCTCAGACCGTGCTTTGGGGGTCTGGCAGAGGGTCTGCAAGGCAGGATCGAAATTGACCCATTCAGTCTGCCGGATAACCTTGATGACATTGCCGTCTCGAAGTTGATGATCGAGTCCGACTTTCTGTTTGCCGATCATGCCGCCGATAGCGGTATGCCCGATGGCGGTGTGGACCCGGAAGGCAAAATCAAGCAG
>CAZSIJ010000046.1:0-31653 GCA_964607065.1 uncultured Desulfobulbus sp.
GTTGGCCTGCTGGCAGGCGGTGTCGCCCACGATTATAACAATATGCTCACGGTAATCCTCGGCTATACGGAACTGGCCTTGGCAAAAGTGGCCCCGGCTGATCCATTGCATGCCGACCTTAAGACGATTTACAACGCTGCACGGCGTTCCGCAGATATAACCAAGCAGTTGCTGACCTTTGCCCGCAAGCAGACTATCAATCCTGTGGTGCTTGACCTGAACCAGAACGTCGAGAACATGCTCAATATGCTCCGACGACTGATCGGTGAAGACATCGAACTGACCTGGCTGCCCAAAGCAGGTTTGTGTCCAATCAAGATGGAGCCCACGCAACTTGATCAAATTCTGGCCAACCTGTGTGTCAACGCCAGGGATGCCATCGCCGGTGTCGGTACAATCACGATCGAGACAGAAAACGCTGTTTTTGACCAGAGCTACAGTGCGGATCATTTTGGATCTGTAGAGGGAGCGTATGTGCTGCTGGCTGTCAGCGACGACGGCTGCGGCATGACCAAGGAGGTCATCAATCAGATTTTCGAACCATTTTTCACCAGCAAGAAGGTTGGCCAGGGTACCGGCCTGGGGCTCTCCACGGTCTATGGTATCGTCAAACAGAACAACGGATTTATCAACGTCTACAGCGAACCAGATAAAGGAACGACCTTTAAAATATACCTGCCCGTATATGCTGGTGAATTAGCGGATACCCCGTCGGAAGTGGCTATGAAATATCCTCTAAGTAATGGCGAAACCGTACTGGTGGTTGAGGACGAGCCAGCACTCCTGACTATGACCAAATCTATGCTGGAACAATCAGGCTATCACGTGCTGACCGCAGCCACCCCGAGCAAGGCCATTGAATTGGCCGAGGAAAACGCCAGCGAGATCAGCATGGTGATCACCGATGTGGTTATGCCGGAGATGAATGGCTGGGACTTGGCAAAACGTCTGCAGTCTCTTTACCCCACCATGAAATTTATATTTATGTCCGGCTATACAGCCGACGTCATCGCCCACAGTGGGGTGTTGGATGCGGGCGTGAATTTCATTACTAAACCATTCTCGATGAAAGTATTGGCTGTCAAAGTACGCGATGCGATACGAGAAAAGTGAGCCCTGAGGAGGACGCAACCATGAGTACTGCAACTAAGATCAAGGGGATGGGTTCGATTCTGCACGCACAAGGTGTCGCCTTTCGTGTGTGGGCACCCCATGCCCAGCGAGTCTCCGTGATCGGATCGTTCAACGATTGGGACGGCGCCAAACATCCTCTGAAAGCGGAAAAGAACGGCTACTGGTACGCCAATGTGGCCGAAGCGCATGCCGGCGATCAGTATCGATTTCTTTTGTTCACAGTGCAAGGCGAGCTCAAGCGCATCGATCCCTATGCCCGCGAGGTGACCAACTCAACCGGCAACGCTATTGTCCACGACCCGAGATTCGACTGGCAGGGGGACGACTTCCATGTCGCTCCATATAACGAGCTGGTCATCTACGAACTGCACGTCGGCACTTTCAACGACCAGGAAGACGTCAATAATCCGGGTGAATTTTCATCAGTGACGGCACGCCTGGGCCATTTGAAAAAGCTCGGCGTCAATGCCATCCAGATTATGCCGATAGGTGAGTTCGCAGGGGACCTGTCGTGGGGCTACAATCCCTCCCACATTTTCTCGGTGGACAGCAGCTACGGAGGCGCATTGGCGTTCAAACAGTTTATTAAACGCGCCCATCAGGAGGGTCTCGCCGTGATCCTTGATGTCGTCTTTAACCATCTGGGCCCCACTGACCTCGACCTGTGGCAGTTCGACGGCTGGAGTGAGAACAATCGCGGCGGCATCTATTTTTATAACGACGACCGGGCCAACACACCCTGGGGAGAAACCCGGCCCGATTACGGACGGGATGAGGTGCGCCAATATCTCCTTTCTAACGTCTTGATGTGGCTTGAAGAATACCACGTTGACGGACTCCGCTTCGACTGCACCCAATTCATCCGCACCATCAATGGATCCGATGCGCAAGATGATATCCCTGAAGGCTGGAGCCTGCTCCAGGAAATCAATTACCAGGTACTGCAGCAATTCCCTGGCCGGATCACGATTGCCGAGGATCTGCAAAGTAACAAGTGGCTCACCAAGGACGTTGGCGCCGGCGGTGCCGGGTTTAGTGCACAGTGGGATGCTAAGTTCGTTCACCCCATCCGTCAGGCGGTGATCACCCGCCAGGACCAGCAACGTTCGATCGCCGCCATCAGCGACGCCATCTGCTATCGCTACAACGATAACGCCTTCGACCGGGTCATTTACAGCGAATCGCATGACGAAGTCGCAAACGGCAAGGCGCGCGTGCCGCAAGAGATCAGTCCGGACGACCCGAGGGGCTGGCACGCCCGAAAACGTTCGACCCTGGCCGCCGCCATGGTCTTCACCGCTCCGGGAATCCCTATGATTTTCCAGGGGCAGGAATTTCTCGAAGGTGGATGGTTCCGTGACACGGTCCCCGTCGATTGGGACCAGCGCGACGAGTTTCATGGCATCGTCCGGATGTACCGCGACCTCATCCGTTTGCGACTCAACCGTAGCGGCTGCACACGCGGCCTCAGCGGGCAGCAGACCCAAGTCTATCATCTCCATGACGAGCACAAAATCATCGCCTTCCACCGCTGGGACAAGGGAGGGCTGGCAGACGATGTCGTGGTAGTCGCCAACTTTTTCCATGAGGCGCAGGAAAACTACACTATCGGTTTCCCTGCCGCAGGGACCTGGACGCTCCGTTTCAATAGCGATTGGCACGGCTACAATGACGACTTCAGCAACCATCCGAGTACGGACGCTCTAGCCAAACCGGGTGCCTGTGACGGGTTGCCCTGGCAGGCAGCGATTTCCATCGGGCCCTATAGCGTCCTGATCTTTTCACAATGAACAGATGCAGACTATGATACTCCGGGGCGACAAAAACGAACCAAAGAAAGAAGGAAATAAGATGTACGCAGTAAAGCACCACGTCGTCCTAATGGGGATTGTAATTTCATTGTTCTTTCTCAACGTCAATCTGTTTGCATCAGAGATGGATGACCGCATCGAATCAGCGGCAAAACAATCCTATGTGTTCAAGATTTTCCTCATCGGCGACACCATCCATATCAAGTCCAAAGATGGCGTTGTCACCTTGACCGGAACGGTTTCCGCAGAACCTTATAAATTACTGGCACGGGAGACGGTGGCAAGCTTACCTGGCGTTACAGGTGTTGAAAACCATCTGGTAGCACCCGGTGAAGTTCCTGACAGGTATAAAGACGCCTGGCTCGTCACCAAGGTGAAATCCACACTTATGTTTCATCGGCATTTGAATGCCGATGAAATTAAGGTTTCCGCAAAGGATGGGGCTGTCACCTTACGCGGTGGCCAAGCTATCAGCACAGAACAAAAAAAACTGGCGACCGAATACGCTCAAGATGTGGAAGGGGTCGTCACCGTTGATAATGAAATGACCGTGTTAACTCCAGGATTGCCTTCAAATGAGAGCCTAACTCGCAAGCCGATGGATGATGCGTCCATCAGCGCTCTGGTCAAGGTGACGTTGTTGTATCATCGCTCGACCAGTGCCCTGGAGGCTGGTGTCGAGACGAAAGAAGGTGTGGTGACAATAGACGGCAAAGCAGGGAGCCAGGCAGAAAAAGAACGGGCCACTAAACTTGCGAGCGATGTGTACGACGTAAAGATGGTGGTCAACAACATGACTGTCGAAGCAATCAAACCCACACCTAACTAATGCTGGGTGGTTTATCATCCACCTGATTACAGCAAGATAACCAACAGAATATCAGAACCACAGAGAACCATGGACCAGAAACTAAGCGCAATTGCCAAAAAACTCTTTCATGTAAAATATGAACTTCTCGGCGAACATGAAAAAAAAGTTGTGCATCATTTCGCCGAAAAAACCCATATTTCAAGAAATATTGCCTCCGACGTTTCAGCAAAACTGACGTTTGGTCAGAGGATGGCTGATAAGGTTGCCTCGTTAGGAGGTTCTTGGGGATTCATCATAATTTTTGCAATTATACTGATTGTATGGATTGCCCTGAATTCATTCGTTCTGCTCCTGCCAGGCAAACCATTTGATCCCTACCCCTACATCCTGCTTAATCTTTTCTTGTCTATGATTGCCGCTCTTCAAGCCCCTATCATCTTGATGTCGCAAAACCGACAGGCCTCCACAGATCGAGTAAACGCAGAACACGATTACGAAGTCAACTTGAAAGCGGAGCTTGAAATATCAGTGCTCCATGAAAAAATAGATCTACTCAGAGAAAAACAATGGCAGGAACTCATTGCCATGCAACAGGAACAGATAAAGCTTTTGAGCCAGGTTATCGAAGACCTTAAAAAAAGCAATTAATAAAGGGCCGACAGGCACCTCAAGTTTAACAACGTGAAGGGAAAGATGAACCATGAAGGTGCCCAATAAAAATTCTCCGCACCTCGAAGAGACCGATGCGGATCGCCGGCGGGCTATCCTCGCTGACTCGTCACTCTCCGTTAATCTGGTGTCAGCATTCGCCGGGGATCGGCTACTGACCAAAGCTGAAGAGAAACGGATTGTCGATCTCAAGAAGAGTCGCGGCCTCAATTTCTTTTCTGATCTGCTCTATGCAATTACCCACCAGTATTTCCCTCCGGAAGTTGCCGAAGACTTGTGGGCTGCCGTCCTGCGGCACAAGCATGAGTTGTCGACGGATCTGGGGAGAAACGTCAGGACAGTGGTGGCCACGCTCGATTACCTTTCGTAACATAACCGGCACTATGCTCAGCGCAACCCTGGTTGGCGAAGCGGTCATTGAAGAAATTGTCGGGCTTTCGTTGTGCGACGGTTTGACCGGTCTCTTTAATCACACCTACTTTTTCCAGCAGATCGATTTGGAAGTGAGGCGCTATGTTCGCTATGGCACCCTTGTTTCGCTGGTGCTGATCGATATCGATGACTTCAAGCTCGTCAATGATACCTGCGGGCACCAGGAAGGCGACCGGGTCCTGGCCGCGATGGGAAAAACACTCATGCATGTGGCGAGAGATTCTGATATCTGCTGTCGCTACGGCGGCGAAGAGTTCGCGGTAATCTTGCCCCTGACGGATGTTAAGTCGGCCGGCAAAATTGCCAACAGAATGAAAAAAGAAATGGAGGAACATTTAGCCGACGGCCGAACAGTGACCGTGAGCATAGGCGTGGCCGAGTGCGGGAAAAAGACCCGGACCTCCAGGAATCTGGTCGAAAAGGCAGATACAGCACTCTATAATGTCAAGCGAAGCGGCAAGAACCGGGTCGAGGTAGCCGCCAATTGATCGGGATAAAGACCGAGGACAGACTCTCCGTAACGCTTGGTCGACCATTGTAAGGACTTTGACAATAAAAAGGGCGGTGCCCTCTGACCCCGCCTCGATATGGAACTTTCTCTTGATCCTTGTGCAGAATAAACGGCTTTCCACGTTAAAACTTAATCCTCTCAAATTGTTATTTTCTTTCAAGACACCCGTTGGCAACAACAAATAAACTTAATTAAATTAATTAGTTATACTTTAAGGCAAAAAGATACTTGGGCGTTTGAACTGAATAGCCATTCCGTCCTGCTCTACTCGAACGACTTTACCAGTAGCATTTAAAAAAACCTTCCCAGATGGAAGAATCGCAATCAATTCAACCTTCTCACCAAGAGAAAGTAAATTTACAGTCGTCTCAACAAAAGCCCCATTCGACGAGATGTCACGTGTAACATTCGATGCGATGTCGCGTGTGAAAGTGTCAGGATAAGCAACACCTGCACTTTTAAGGTGTATTGGGAGCGCAAGATCAAATCGTTCAATAGTTCTTTTGTCAGTAATCATAATATATTTTGATAAAATAAAATTTTTCCAAAAACTGAACACTTAGTTTTCACAAGCGTTATATTGTAAAAACCACTAACTTTTGTAACCCCCTCGGCGTTGCTAGGGGGTTACAAAAGTGAAATTATTTCAATTTATGAGACCTGCAATTCTCCCACAGCTGAACCTCCTAGCTGCGGTCATTTTTCATCATTTTACAAAATGGCTCTCTTGAAGCTAGATCTTTTTTCTCCTCGCGTACCCAGCCAGCCCGGCTACCCCTGCACCAAAGAGCATCATGGTTGCCGGCTCGGGCACTGGAGACGCATTGACAATGACATTATCAAGTGCGGCTCCAAAAAAATTTCCGCCATCATCATTAATTGAGAGGTCACGAAAAGAAAGCGTCGTTGCAGCAGTACTTGCTGTAAAGGAGAAGGCGTTGTTCATCCACCCCATATTAGCGTGATTTTGACCTGCTGTATTGAAATCGAAATTTTGCGATTGGGCACCGACTAGAGCTTGCAGCGTTTTTGTTTGTGGGCCGCCGTCGGGATTACCGGACATATCAAAAGAAACATCATATTGTGCTCCGATGACAGTGGCAAAGGTAGTACTGATGGTTCCCTGCGTATCACCACTCATATCCATGCTTTTCTGCGGATCCGATGCTGTCCAATAACTATTGATCCAATCAACGTTTCCGGCCGTAATGGACCAGCCGGTAATGGATGTATCTCCAGTGCCAACGGTTTTAAACGAGTCACTGGTGTTGTAATTCCCGTCTTCAAAACTTCCGTTAGTAACTAAGTTGGCGTTTGCCATTCCTGCCAGCCCAATTACCAACAGCCCTACTGCCCATCCTGCCCTAAATTTCTTCTTCATGTATTTCTCCTTATCCGTGATAATTCAATGTTTAGGATGGAAGCAATTGCCGTCATCCAACATAACATATTGAAATAAAACGTTCTTTTTATATAAAAAGGATTTTCCTCGGTGCCATTCATTAATAAAGCGGTTTGTAAAAATTCTACAGACACAGATGACCCTGCCGTTTCAATCCCGAGTTTGCAAAGAAGTCTGTTCTGTGTCCTTCTCTGTATAAGAGCAAATCCTCCGGTTCGAAATCGATTGCCCAACGGCTTAACAATGCTTTTATGTAGATGCTACCACCTATGTATTCGGCTGATTTGGTGGCGAGATCGACAAACCTAAGTCCTGTCACGAATTGCTTGCCTATTTTTTTTATTTGGCAAACCTTTGCCTTGGAAAAAATAAATTTCTCGCCAAGAACCATACGGATATTGCAAGAATGATTGACCGAGAGCGAAGTTGGCAGTTGCACCGCCAAACCTCCTTCGCTAATATTGAGCAGATGGTCGGTGAAGGTTTCTTTATCGGTAGTCAGGGTAACGAGCATCTCTTCCATATCAAAAAGCGATGAGAATTCTGCTTCATTCATGCGGACATGGGATCTCTTATTTGAATATGCTCCGGGGACTGGTTCTCGCCCCCAATCCAAATCCTCACCCATCGAAAATAGCTCTTCCCGATATTTTCCATTTCTCATTTTTTCCACCTGATACTGGTCGTTAAATTTCCCTACGTTTCTCTTATAATCCATAAGCTGCGCAGTGCCGGCATGCCTCATTTTCCTTATACAATCAGATGAAATCAGCTTTGCATTACTCTGCGCGAATTATCATCTCAGCATTTACTACCCTCTTCAGAGCAATATCTGGTCCAAATGACAGTTAAAGCAGCTTTGATTGCAACCGATTGTTATAATGAGACAATTACAAGAAATGCTTTGACGGGCTGGCTTTGACAAACGAGTGGATACTGGTCCCATCTAACCACTGCGGTCATGCGTCACCTATTCCGGACGCAGAGTTATACGGTCAACACAGAGGGAACAGGAATGGAGGACGGGAGTCTTCAATGATACGCCAGCTGGCACATTGACAGGATAGCTGAGGCCTATGGAGCCTATGAAAACAGGAGGAGGGAGGTACTACTGTACAACCGGATGGCGCACCGTTCTCGTTGAATTGGCAACAGGTGAACAACCAGCCGGTTGGCCACCTGAAGACTTGTAAGGTGTTAGAGCTTTTCGATATTGAGTTTACTCATACGGGCTCGCAAGGTACTGCGGTCGAGGCCGAGGATTTCAGCTGCACTATTTTTTCCGCTTACCTTCCAGTTGGTCTGCTCAAGGACCTGCAGAATGTAATTCCGCTCAACCGCAGCCAGGGTTTCCTGGGGGGCTACAAAGAGATTGTGGGCAGGGCGTTTGAGATCATCAGCCAGGCGCAACTTGGGACCTGACGAGTTAATCACCGCTCGTTCCAGGACGTTTTCCAGTTCCCGAATATTGCCAGGCCAGTGATACTGCTGCAAGGCCTCCATTGTGCACACAGGTATGATATCAATGGTCTTGCCCATCCGCTTGGCGATCCTTGCGACCATGAAATCGACGAGCAGCGGGATGTCATCGGCACGATCCCTCAGCGGCGGCATGGTAATCGGGAACACATTGAGCCGGTACCAGAGATCCTGGCGGAACCGGCCTTGGCGGACTTCCTCTTCCAAATTACGATTGGTGGCGGCAATGATCCGCGTATTAACCTTGATGGTTTTGGAACCGCCAACCCGTTCAAACTCACCATCCTGGATCACTCTGAGCAGCTTCCCCTGGAGTTCAAGCGGCAACTCCCCTATCTCATCCAAAAAAAAAGTACCGTCGTTCGCGATCTCAAAGCGACCGAGGTGCCTGGAATGAGAACCGGTAAAAGAACCTTTTTCATGCCCGAACAATTCGCTCTCGATCAGGTTTGCGGGTAGGGTCGCGCAATTGACTTTAACCAGCGCTCGATCTTTGCGCCGGCTCATTTCATGCACTGCCCGAGCGGCCAATTCCTTGCCGGTTCCTGTTTCACCAAGAATCAGGACGGTGGTATCGCTGCTGGCAATTTGTTCGACTTTATAGAGGACGTATTTAAGACCATCACTTTGCCCGATGATTTTGGTATAGTTGTGCTCCAGTTTAATTTCATCCAGCAAGTAGCTTTTTTCCGCCTCCAACTGGTCCTTTAACTGCTGTATTTTCACCAGATTACTGCGAAGTTCTTTTTCACTCAGTACGAGCGCTTCCATGGCATCGACAAACTCTGCCGTTCGCTTGGCAACCATCTCCTCAAGACCTTTTTTATAATACTCCCGATCAGTGACATCCTCGAACACTGCGAAGACTTCCGACGGGAGTATTTCTCCCGGAGAAAACACAGGTACTGCATCGATACTGATCCAGCGATAACCATTGAGTATCGGGTTGAATACACCCATAATCACACCTCGCACGGGTAGACCCGTCCGCAGGGCAACTAAAGCCGGATGATCCTGGGCGGGGAACAGCTCTCCATCCTCACGAATAGTGTGATGTTCCTCCAGAATTGAACGGCTACCGAGAAACTGCTCTTTGGACTTACCGAGAATGCGTTCGGCCGCCGGATTCATTGCGATGATCTTACCATCGCTATCCTGATGGACCACCCCCTGTAACATCGTTTCTGCCAGCACTTTAAAACGCTGATTACTCTCAGCTAAGGTCTGTTCGGCTCGCTTGCGATCTGTGATGTCAAGATTAATACCGGCCCAACAGATAATTTCCCCTTGGTCATTTTTGATCGGCACGCCTCGCGCCAGCACGTAATGCCAATGGCCATCAATGCCATGAAACCGGTGTTCGAAGCTCCATTCGCTGCTCCCCGTACGAACACATTCCTGCCATGCGGCCAGAGTACGTTCCGCATCTTCCGGGTGCAAGACATCTCCCCACCCAAAATCGGAGCATTGTTTCTGAGTGAGGCCGACCATTTTGAGGAAACTGTCACTGGCGTAGGTGTTTCGCCCATCAGGATCGCAGACCCACACCCCGTAGTCGATAGCTTCACCAATGCTTCGATACAGTGTCTCGCTTTGCCGCAATTTCATTCGCATCTGTTTGGCTTCGGTGATGTCGTAATTCTCACCGAACATGCGAAGAGCCTTACCCGCTTGATTATAGAGCGCTCCACCCTTGGCTAAGATCCAGCGATATTCCCCAGATGAGTGGCGAATACGAAATTCAAGGTTGAAAGATTCATGCGTAGCTAGAGCTGCAGTGCGCCCCGCCTCAACCCCGTCGATGTCGTCCGGATGCACCCGCTCACGCCAATCCTGATAGGTCTTGATAGTATTGGGGGGGAGACCATACAGACTGTTGAGTTCCGGCGAGAAATAAAGGGCCCCCGTCTCGATCGTCCAGTCCCATATTCCTAACTTTGCGCTCTCCTGCGCCAGCCGGAGTCGTTCTTCCCTTGCCCGCAGTTCCTCATTATGAGCCTCAAGCTCGACCTGATGCGCTTGCAGCTCAACAAGCATCTGCAGAGCTTCTTTAAACGACAGTGACTCGAAATTTTTCGGCATAAGGGTCACGTCTTCCTGCTGTATCATGCTTTCAGTTTCCGCAGGACGTATCCGGCCGGAACCTAAACCGATGTGCTGCCGAGGGGCTGGCTGCAGAGAGCTGGACGGAGCACTCAAAAAATCCGCCGGTCTACTTCGGTCCTTTTGACGGGTGTTTTCATTTCCCATGAGGCTGTCTCAATCATTATTCTTGGAGAGGGTTGGTCGCCTACCGACATCAGACCATCTCTCGGCCATAATTATCTTGGGTACATCCATGGTTGACCTGAATTTCAGGTTTTCTCGATATTGAGCTTGCTCATGCGGGCTCGCAAGGTACTGCGGTCGAGGCCGAGGATTTCGGCGGCACTGTTTTTTCCACTTACCTTCCAGTTGGTCTGCTCAAGAACTTGAAGAATATATCCCCGCTCCACCGCAGCCAGGGTTTGGGAGGGTGTAAACGGATCATGGGTAGGCCGATTAAGCTCGTCGACCAAGCGCAGTTTGGGACCCGACGAGTTGATCACCGCTCGTTCAAGAACGTTTTCCAGTTCGCGCACATTGCCAGGCCAGTGATAATGCTGTAAGGCGTTCATGGCGCTCACGGGAATGATATCAATGGATTTGCCCATCCTTTTGGCAATCTTGGCGACGTAAAAATTGACAAGGAGCGGAATGTCATCGGCACGATCCCGGAGCGGCGGCGAGGTAATTGGGAACACATTGAGCCGGTACCAGAGGTCTTCACGGAAGCGGCCCTGACGAACTTCCTCTTCCAGGTTACGATTGGTGGCGGCAATGATCCGTGTATCGACCTTGATCGTGCGGGAGCTGCCCACCCGTTCAAACTCCCCTTCCTGAAGCACCCTGAGCAGCTTCCCCTGAAGTTCGAGCGGCAATTCCCCTATCTCGTCAAGAAAAAAAGTACCGTTGTGGGCAACCTCAAAACGTCCCAGATGTTTAGAGAGTGAACTTGTGAAAGAACCTTTTTCATGGCCGAACAATTCGCTCTCGATGAGGTTTGCGGGCAGGGTGGCGCAGTTGACTTTCACCAGCGTTCTATTTTTACGCGGGCTCAGATCGTGAATAGCGCGAGCGATTAATTCCTTGCCGGTCCCTGTTTCACCGAGGATTAAGACGGTGGTGTCGCTATTGGCAATTTGTTGCACTTTGTAGAGGACGTATTTGAGACCATCACTTTGACCGATAATCGTCGTATGATTGTACTCCAATTTAATTTCTTCCTGCAGATACCCTTTTTCCGCCTCCAGTTGCTCCTGTAATTTCCTGATCTGTTCAAGGCTAGTTACAGCATTTTGCTTTTCCTCTTCCGCGACCACCTTTGCGATGCTGAGCTCAGCTGTTCGTTTGACCACCTCGAATTCCAGAAGATCGTTCTGATCCCGCAGGGTGCCGGCCATGACCTGCATAGCTAGATGGTTCTTGACGCGAGCCAGGAGGATGGAAGGGCTGATCGGTTTGGTGATATAATCGACCGCACCAAGCTCCAACCCTTTTTGTTCGTCATCCACTTCAGCCTTGCCGGTGAGAAAGATCAGCGGGATGTGCATCGTCTGGGGGTCGTGTTTGAGTCGTCGGCACACCTCGTAACCGTCGATGCCCGGCATCATGATGTCGAGCAGAATCAGGTTCGGCGGTGAATCTGATGCCGCGATCTTCAGCGCCTTGTCGCCATTGTTGGCAATTTTCACCTTATAGAAATCCTTGAGCAGACTACTGATCAGGGATAGATTTTCCGGCGAGTCGTCGACCACCAGTATTGTGGCCCTTTCAGTGCTATCGAGTACGTCCATATTTTAAACCAATGTCTCAGTTCCTGCTTTGAGCGCTACGAGTGCTGCCTCAAAGTCGAATGACCGGATGCCGTCGTCGATCATCTGATAATGGTCGGGAAATGCGGCGTTCAACAGGTCCACATTTGCTTCCAGCACATCACAAGACTCTGCATTATCGTCCGTCAGCATTGCCGCCAGTTGGTCGCAGACTGCCTTGAGGTGTTCCGCATTGACGTTGGCCACCCCCTTGCTGGGTGCTTTCGGCAACTGCCGTTCCAGTTGAGCGATGAGAGAGGCAAGCGGTGTTTTGAGCGCATAGAGCTGAGCATCGACATCCTCCCGCGGATGGCGCTCTCTGATTGCAGCTTCGATTTCTTCTGCCAGCGGCTGGAGGCCAGTTGCCCCAATGTTGCCGCAGACACCCTTGAGCGTGTGGGCGAGCCGTTCCGCGGTCTCTCTTTCGTTACCCTCCAGAGCTAATGCAATATCCGCCACAATGGTTTTCTGACCGGCAACGAACCTACGCAGCATCGAGAGGTAGAGCGGTTTCTTGCCAAGCACACGGTGCAGGCCCACAACCATATCCAATCCTTCGATATGGGACGGCAGCTCAACGTCCTGAACCTCCTGAACTATTTGCAATGGCAACCCAGCGGCTGACAAATGACGCGGTTGAATCAATTTCAGCAGAACCTTCCACAGCTTTTCGGGTTCAATCGGCTTGGCCACATGGTCGTTCATTCCCACGGCCAGGCAGCGCTCGCGATCACCCTTCATGGCGTTGGCGGTCATCGCCACCACCGGGAGATCCTTGAAACGAGCCTCCTTGCGAATCTCAGTGGTCGCGGTCATGCCATCCATCACCGGCATCTGCATATCCATCAGCACCATGTCGTATGCAGCGACCTTAAGCATGTCCAACGCGATTTTACCGTTTTCAGCAAGATCGACTATGAAGCCGGCATCGCGAAGCAGTTCAATGGCAACTTCCTGGTTGAGATCGTTGTCCTCTACCAGCAGGATGCGGGCGCCTTTGATAGTGGCGAGTAGTCTGAACGCTTCAGTCGGCACCTCACAGACAAAGCGGTCGCCGTCAACAGAACCTCCCAGAGTACGGATCACGCTGTTGAAAAGCACCGAAGGCGTAATGGGCTTAATCAACACATTCACAATGCCTGCATCGGTAGCTCCTTTGATAACTTCCGAGCGGCCAAAAGCGGTCACCATGATCATCTGCGGCATATGGCTGAGCGAAAGCTCCCTGATCTGCCGAGCCGTCTCGTTGCCATCCATGCCCACCATTTCCCAATCGAGAAACACGATCTCGTAAGGCATCCCCTCTGCTTCAGCTAGGTCAACGGCGCCAATGGCCTCCTTGCCGGACTCGGCCAGATCGACCTTGAAGCTCATGATGCCCAGCATGTCGCCCAACACCTGGCGGGCATTCTCGTTATCGTCTACCACCAGTACACGTTTGCCCTGCAGGTCGGCCGAAAGCGCTAATTGGCGCGGCTGACTGTAACCCTTGCCAAGGCGTGCCGTGAACCAGAAGGTACTCCCCTTGCCAAGTTCGCTGTTGACGCCGACTTCGCCGTCCATTAATTCGGCCAGCTTTTTGGAAATGGCCAGACCCAGGCCGGTGCCACCAAATTCTCGGGTGATAGAGGTGTCGGCCTGTGAAAATCTCTGGAACAACCGTTCTACCTGCTCCTCCGTCAGGCCGGTACCGGTATCATGCACGGCACAGTAGAGCAGCACATCGTCCTCGGTCTGTTCTTTGAGGCTGATGTTGATGTCAACTTCGCCATGTTCGGTGAACTTGACGGCATTGTTGCTGTAGTTGATAATTATCTGCCCTAATCGTAACGGATCGCCAATTAGATAAGGAGGCACTTCCTTGTCGACATCGAAGACCAGCTCCAGGCCTTTGGCCGCTGCCTTTTCGGCGATCAGGTTGGCTACATTTTCAAGGACCTTTTCGAGTTCAAACTCGGTAGTTTCGATCGTCAACCTGCCCACCTCAATCTTGGAAAAATCGAGTACATCGTTGATGATCCTGAGCAGGTGCCGGCTGGAACCCATAATTTTCTTAATATAGTCTTGCTGGCGCGGCGTCAGTTCGGTTTTCATCACTAAATGGGACATACCGACGATGGAGTTCATCGGGGTGCGGATCTCGTGGCTCATATTGGAGAGGAAATCCGATTTAGCGAGGTTGGCTTTTTCAGCCACAGCCTTGGCGTTCTCTAGCTCAACGTTCTTTTCCTCCAACACCTGATCCAGGCGTTTGCGCTCGGTGACATCACGCGCAGCAGCAAACACGCCCTGCAACTTTCTGTCTCGATCGTAGAAGGTGGTGGCATTGAGAGAGACCACCGTTTGCCTATCGTCCCTGGTGCGGGCGGTAAGCTCGTAGTTGATGATTTTCTTTTCGCTCAATACAAGTTTGATGCTTGCCTCGGCCCGCTCAGGATCAGTGAAGCAATTCTTGAACGGGGCTCCGATCAATTCGTCGCGGGTGCAATCGGTGAGTGCTTCCATCTGTTTATTGACGTCAGTAATGATCCCGGACAGGTCGGTAGTCATCAAGGCATCGATATTGGATTCGAACAGGGAGCGCGTGTAGAACTGATGGTCGCGCAGGCGCTGGCTGAGTTGTTTCTGCTCTGTCTCAATCTGTTTGCGCGCCGTATTGTCGGTACCGATGAGCAGATAGCCGATGATGGCGTTCGTCTCGTCGCGCAGGGCCGTAACCGACACCACAGCCGGAAAACAACTGCCGTCCTTGCGGATGTAGGTCAGTTCGTAGATATCTTCGATACCCCGTGAAGCCTTGAAGACTAAGGCCTCGAAACCTGGATTGATAGAAGTGTTGAGTTCGATGCTGAGTGCTTTGGCGCGGGCTATCACTTCCTGGGGATCGGAAATGTCGGCCGGAGTGATCCTGTTCATTACTTCGGCGGCTGTATAGCCCAGCATGCGTTCCGCGCCGACGTTGAAAATCTGAATAACGCCTTTGGCATCCGTGGCGATACTGGAGAAGTTAGCGCTGTTGAAAATAGCATCCTGCAGGGCTCCTGCCTTAATCAACGCCTCTTCCGCCCGCTTTCGGGTAGTTATGTCACGCAAAATTCCAGTGAAGTACCGTTGCCCACCTAGCAACATCTCGCTGATGGCTATCTCCAGCGGAAAAATGCTGCCGTCCTTGCGATGGCCCAACACCTCGCGACCAACGCCGATGGCGCGATCTGCATCGCTGGCACGGTAATACTCGAGCGAACCATCGCGCTGGTCTTTATCAAGTTCAGGGATCAGCAGACTGAATTTCTGCCCAATGAGTTCGGGGGCGGTATAACCAAACATGTGCTCCACCGCCGTATTGAGGGTCTCGACGAGGCCGCCGTTTGCATGGAGGGTAACAATACCATCCGCGACTGTATTAAAAATCGTCTGGACCCGCGCAACACTGTCCCGCAAGGCCTGCTGCACGGCATATTCTTTGGTGACATCGCGAAATACCAGCACAGAACCGGTCACTTTTCCGTCACGGTCACGAATCGGTGCGCAACTGTCGGCGATATCGCACTCACTGCCATCGCGGGCAATCAGCACGGTGTGGTTTGCCAGCCCCTGTATCGTGCCTTGCGCCAAGGTTTCCATGACCGGGATAAGGGCAGGGAGTCGGGTTTCCTTGTTGATGATATTAAAAACCTGCTCCACCTTCTGACCACTAGCTTGCACCTGCGTCCAGCCGGTAAGCTGTTCGGCCAGGGGATTAATGAGTATCACCCGCGCGCCTGCATCGGTGGTGATGACGCCATCGCCAATTGAATTAAGTGTTACGGAGAGTTTTTCTTCTCTGTCCTGCAAGCCGACGATGGCCTGCTGCAGTTGTTGATTGGTTTTCTCCTGAAGCTCGAGCAATCGCAGCCGATCTACCTCGACCAGTCTGCGGGCCGTGTTGTCGGTGCCGATCAGGAGATAACCGATGATAGTTTTATGCTTGTCGCGCAGGGCCGTGACCGATACCATTGCCGGAAAACGGCTGCCATCCTTGCGAATTTTTGTTAATTCGTAGATATCCTCGATGCCCCGTGACGCTTTGAACACCAAAGCTTCGAAGCCTGGCATGATCGGGATTCCAAATTCAGCGCTCAGCGCTTGGGCACGCTCAATCAGCTCCTGCGGATCGGAAAGTTTGTCTGGGGTGGTCGTATTCAGAACCTCCTCGGCTGTATAGCCGAGCATGCGCTCGGCGCCGACGTTGAAGAGCTGGATGATGCCCTTGGCATCTGTGGCGATACTTGAGAAGTTGACGCTATTAAAAATCGCGTCCTGCAGCGCTCCCGCTTTGAGCAGGGTCTCTTCCGCCAAATTGTTCGCCGTATTGATCGTACCTTTATTCATGTCATGCTCCTTTAGGCGAACGACAGTATACTTCTTTCCATCCATTTCCCGCCTGCCGAGAGATGTGCAGATCTAAAACTATGCCATCGCAATGAATGCGGGGGCTCTGGGGTAATCCTTTACTACGCAGTGCGGTCGCCGATTTACCACTGAACAAATTTACAATTCCATGGCATTGCATTTATCCTTACTGGCCCTTCCGAGGCACTGCCTTGCGAGCTATCCGTGTTCCTTTCAATCGTGCGGTGGTGGCAATCGCATACATCTGCCCAGCCTCATTCATTAAGGGGGAAGAGGTTATCCAGACTTCCAGGATCGAACCATCTTTGGCTAGCCGTTGTGTACGATACGCCCGCAAGCTTCCGGTCCGGCTCAACTGCTCAATCTTTGTCAACGATTCCTCTTGCAGCGACTCCGGGATAAGGCTGCGGATGTTCATGGTCAGCGCTTCCGACTCATTCCAACCATATATGCGCTCTGCCGCTGGATTCCAGGCCAGAATCGTCCCGTCCAAATCCTGTACGGTCATGCCGTCGTTGGTATCACGTACCACTACAGCTAATCGGCTCAGTTCGTTGGTTTTGCGCAACGTTTCCTGCATCTTCTTGACAGCTGAGATATCAACAAAGGTGATAACCGCGCCTTCAATCATGTTTTCCAGAGTGCGATAGGGCAGGATGCGCATCGTGTACCACTTCCCATCGGCAGTCTCCACATCCACCTCCTGGGGAACCAGAGTATTGAGTACGGTCTGCACATCCGTGACCAGGCGATCATATTCCACGAGATTGGAGACGGTATGCCCAACTGGTCGTCCCACGTCGCTCTGAATCAGGTTTATGATCCTGGTAGCAGAAGGGGTGAAGCGCAGGATGCGCAGCTCGTGATCGACGAAGACAGTGGCAATACCGGTTCCTGCCAGCAGATTGTTCATATCATTGTTAGCTCGCGACAGGTCCACCACCTTGGTTTGCAGCTCGGCGTTGACCGTGGCCAGTTCCTCGTTGATCGATTGCAATTCCTCTTTGGAGGTTTCAAGCTCTTCGTTAGTGGACTGCAATTCCTCGTTTACCGACTGCATTTCCTCGTTTGAAGATTTAAGCTCTTCGTTGGAAGTCTCAAGTTCCTCATTGGTGGCTCTTAAATATTCCTCTTTGGCCCGCAGACCCTGCCTGAGTGCCGCGATCTGCACACTAGCACTGATTTCCGCTGGATTTCCGGAACGCTCTTCCCCTTCGTTGCCCTGATTCTGTTTGGTATCAGAGGTGGCTACTTCTTCCAAAATGACCAGAAACAGAGGCATCTCAGACGTTGTTGTCGATCCTGCCACGACGGGGTGGATAGTCAGATTGACTGTGGTGAAGTCGCCATTGGTTTTCACCCGCAGACCAGTGCAGCTCACAATACTTTTTGACTCTGAGGCTTTGTGCAGGGCAATTGTCAATTCGTGCCGCAAGCCTTCTCGGGCCATTTTTAAAATGTTGTAGACGCAAACCTCGCCGGTTGCCGGTTCCAGATACATGCCGGTACGGCCATGGAGATAGAGGATGTCACCTTTGTCGTTGACGAGCGCTCCGGTTGGGGCAAGCTGTTGCAGGAAAACCCGCTCGGTCAATTCGCGTGGGGACAGTTTTCCGGTAACAACTCTCTTGCCGGCGATCAAGGCGTCCTTTTCCTCCTTCGATATAACAGGCGGCAAAAAACGACCCCAGGCGGTGCGCGGGGAACCATTAAATTGCTCCTTACGCTGATAGATCTTTAATTTACGATCGATCATGGCAAAAAGATCGCTGAATTCCCCGATTGTCTCGGAAGACCCGAGAAAAAGAAATCCGTCCGGATTCAACGCATAATGAAACAGGGGGATGAGCTTTTTCTGCAGCTCCTTGCCCATATAGATGAGGATGTTGCGGCAACTGATGAGATTGAGCCTGGAAAACGGAGGGTCTTTGATGGCATTGTGTTCGGAAAAGACCAACATGTCGCGGATGCTTTTGTGGATGCGGTACGAGCTGCCGTCGTGCTCCATCGTGAAAAAACGTGCCAGTCGCTCCGGCGAGAGGTCAGCGGCAATGCTGGCTGGATAGAGACCTGCCCGGGCCGTAGCAATAGCCTGACGGTCAATGTCTGAGGCAAACACCTGCACATTGTAACTCTGCTTGAGTATCGCCATGCGTTCCTGCAAAAGAATAGCAAGGGAATAGGCCTCCTCACCGGTTGAGCAGCCGATGGACCAAACGCGGATCGACGCACCCGCAGGCTTGCCCATAAAAAGTTTAGGAATGACCTGTTCCTCAAGTTTTTTGAACGCCTCAGGATCGCGAAAGAAATTAGTCACACCGATCAACAGATCACGCAGCAATGCTTCTACCTCTGCCGGCTTTTGTTGCAGATATTTGACATATCCGTCAATTGTGTCGAACTGTTGGACAGCCACGCGACGTTCTATACGGCGCTTGACCGTGCTCGTTTTGTACTGGGAAAAATCGTGGCCGGTTTGATTACGCAGCAGGGTGAAAATCTTCTGCAGCGCATTCTCGACCTGCGGTGTAGGGAGCGCTGCCGACCGGGGGTTGATGTCAAAGGCATGTGTTGCGTAGGCGATGAGCTGAGCGGGCATCTCGGCCGGCAACAGTTCGTAGTCCACCAGTCCGGTGGCAATTGCGCTGCGCGGCATGCCGTCGTGCTCCGTGGATTTCGGTTTTTGTGCCATGACCATGCCGCCCTCGGCTTTGATGGCCAGCGCACCCTGGGTGCCGTCACTGCCCGTTCCCGAAAGCACGATGCAGATGGACCGCTCACCTTGGTCCAGAGCAAGCGACCGAAAGAAAAAATCAATGGGCAGTCGTTGCCCTCGAGGCGCTGAGGGTTCCAGCAGTTGCAATGCACCATTGAGGATAGCCATGTTACGACCCGGCGGGATGATGTAAGTACAGTTGGGCATGACCTTCATCCCGTCCTCGACCTCAAAAACCTGCATACGCGTGTAGCGTTTGATGAGATCGGTGAGAATGCTCTTGTGGTCCGGGGCCAGATGCTGCACCAAAACAAAGGCCATGCCAGGGTCGGTGTCGGTCGGCATCCCGGAAAAGAACGCTTCGAACGCAGCCAGTCCTCCAGCAGACGCACCGATACCGACGACAGGAAAACCAGGCGTGGTATTTTCGACCGTCTTGTGCTCCTCGGTAGTTTCGCTGGCAACCTCTTGATCATCGATTATCTTCGTTTCGGTTGAGGCTTGCGAGACCTTGGTTTTGGCTGTCTTCCTTGCTGTCATATGGCCTCCGGTGCCAAACGATTTATTATGTATTCATCAAGGTTATTGCATATCGGTACGGACGGTATGAAAAACATACTTGAATGCTTGGTGACCTCTGAGTTGTCGGTCAGTATGGGCAGTCAGTACTTACTCAGGTTGTCTAGATGATGGTGATACTGATACTGCAGCCTAATAGAGGGTGAAAGGCAGAACAAAGGGGGTAATTGCTCAGGCATCTCGAATTGTTCTGTTGCTAAACAGCGCAACCACTTCAGACTGTTGGCACGAACAGTTACAAGCAAGCAATTTCCGTTCCCAGCCAACAAGCCCCTTCCGTTTTAAAGCGGATCTCTAATTTGTGGTATCTACGAAAGCACGGCCGGCTCTCCCGACCCCGGGGTGCAGTCTGTATGGCACGCACCGTATTACTTATGATAAAGTACGTCACAAACCAACATGTCGCCATAAAAAATCGTTTTAACAGTATGATGCGACACACCAGAACTTATCCAGAAATACCGCATCAAAGTTCGGCGACTGAGTCTGGCTCGACCTCTTGAGACCTGACACTCCCCTCCCCTGTTACAAAAAGGGCACCAATAAAAAATCTGTTTTCACTCCCGACCCTCCTTTTATCAACATCCCGACAACCAATTAAAGGTCATATGTGACCATTGGCCACATATGACCTTTAATTGAGCAGCGACCGTTGACAGGCTCGCGCTGGAATTTCTTAAAATTAGTTAAAAAAATCAAAAAGATAGACGATTTAATACCAAGCAATGCAAATCTGGCGCAAGAATTGAAATTAAGAGAGTGCTGGGAAATAAGCGTGGATCAAGGTGACTGACTTGTCATCATAAGCTTTTAGGGAGGAGTAACACAATGAATAAGAAAAATATCGTAATCCCCTTTTGTATCGGCATTGCTATTCTGGTTGCAACAATGGTGGGCTGTGGCAGACATCAAGAACAACGGGGTGAGGTGATTGAACAAAGCAGCAGCACCACAACGACAGTTGAAAGACCTGTAATGCAAGAAAAACGAACCACCACCACCACGACTGAAAGTCGATAATGAAACGAGTCTGGACATAATTCAGCAATAAGCTGTTACTTTTTCCCGATTTCTGTCCGGCCTCATTTGCTTGAAAATATCGCATCAATGCTGTTGAGATACTGTGAAAAAATTAAGTTTAATATCAATTGGTTGTTAAATTAAAAAAGGAGTCTGTTATGAAAAAAATACGTCCGTTAGTGTTCGCATTAGCTGTTTTGGTTACCCCCTGTGGATTATTAGCTGACCAGACGGTCAGTACAGTCACTACCGAAAGCGCGGGAACAGTCAGTGAGATACGGCCTGACACCATTGTAATGCGGTCAGAAACCAGTTCAACTCCGACGAACTACACCTACACCAAGAGCACCACCTATGTTGACGAAACAGGCGCGCCCGTCTCTGTAGAGACCGTTAAGTCCGGTCTGCCTGTAACAGTTTATTACACCCGCCAAGGTGATCGCATGATCGCTGACAAGGTAGTTGTTCGGAAGACCACGACTACAACGAACGAAAGGCCTGGCATGCAAGAAAAGCAGACCCGCACCTCAACAACAACCGAAACTAAGTACTAATCGAGGGCACCCAACGATCCAGTTCTACAAGAAATAGAAGGCCATGCTCGGCGCATTCCCTTCTATTTCTTTTGCCCCTTGGATGACAAGCAAAGGGAGAAACGCAAATGGAATGGTTAACATTGAGTTGGTGGAAATACTTGCTACAGCCTCCAGCAGATTGGTCTGGAAACAGATGGAAATCTTTCTGGTGCAGGGCAAAAGGGCATCCTGAGATCGTTTGGTTTTACACCTCAGAGGGTTTCCTGCCAGACACAAGATGCAGAAATTGTTCAGACTATCTTGTTTGATATCGCTGCAACAAAAAAACTATAGGGCTTATGGAGATCGTAAGATCATGATCAGAGTTGTAACGCTGGACATAACCAATAAACAAGGATTCTCAAAAAACGACCTGCATGCATGCATCGCCCAATTGCGCCGTGCTGAAATAGACATCCTCTGCTGTCAAGGTGTCTGGCATGCCCTGGATGAAAAAGAGGACGCAACCCATATCCTGACAGAATCGTTACAGATGCCTTACAGTTGTTTTACTGTAAACCATCATCAAAAAAAAGAACGGGGACAAAAGGCAAAGGATACCAGCGGACTTGCTATTCTGACTGGCTCCGGAATGTGGATGCTCAACAGCGGAAGTTTTCCGTTTCTCGACGAATCGGATAAAACAAAGCAGAAGGCACTGTTCGCACTTGTTCGCAATAAAGGCACCTCCATACTGATCCTCAATCTGCAACTGTGCGGATCAAAACAATCTCGATTGCGGCAATTGCGAACCATTTTTTCGCATCCAATGCTCAAAGAACGGTATGGAGCCGTAGTGCTGTGCGGTAATCGGCAAACAGGCTTGTCCGCCAATGAGATGCAGACCATCACGGACAATAAAAAATATTCCCTCTATCGCTGCCAGGCCTCCTCGACAGCCTCCCCTGGAGCAGGGATACTCTGCATGCTCGTTGCCAAAGAACATCCGGTGGCTGCGGTGACCATCAGCAGTACCGGAAGTTGGGAAGAGGAAATTGCGCCGTGCAACCCAACGTTCTGTGACCGGCAGACAAGCCTATCTCTCGACTTTGCAATGGATCGTATTCCCCAGAAACATACAACTAGCGTGTACCTGCCGCTTTCCTTCGAGGAACAATGGGCTGGATTCAGGGATAAATTCCCGGCAGTAGCAGCCTGAAACAACCACAGAACTGGTTTTGAGAATAAATGAACAGCACCCCCAATGATCTCAATAAAAAAGGAGTGATCATGAGACGATTTCTCTTCTCAACAGTTCTTATTTTGAATATTGGCCTCGCCGTATCAGCTATTATTGCGCAAACTTCAGAACAGCCAACGTGGACGACGACGCCCGTCAAGGAACTGGTTGACCAGGCAAGGGCTTCCACAAAGCAGGTGACCATCGATGATCTCAAGATGGCTCTTGATGCCAAGGAAGACATACTCGTTCTCGATGTGCGCGAAGCAGATGAATACAAGGCTGACCACATTCCTGGTGCCCTTAATCTGCCCAGAGGTGTTTTGGAATTTGAGATCTGGACCGTCGCGTCCGACCGGAATAAAAAAATATTTGTCTTTTGCAAGACCGGCGTGCGGGCCGCGCTTGCAACCAAGTTGCTGAATGAGTTGGGGTATAACAACGCCGTGTCCGTTAATACAGGCTCTGTCGCCTGGCTGTTGGCAGATTACCCTGTCCAGGCCTCAATTACCGACAAAGATGTGGTGAGCAAACCGAGTAAATAAGATTGAGCCCTCCTTAACGATAATTCTCGGCGAAAACTATAAAGGATGCCGGGTCTTTCGCATAAGTCTCTGTTGTCTTCTCTTCTTGTCGAGATAACTTCTGCACCCCCTGCAGATATTCAGTATCTTTTTCATCAGGTAGCTCATTTTGCTTTTGAACAGGAGCATGCCAGCAAAGAAGATTACCAGGTAACCACAGAGACATTCATCAACATCAAGCCGAAAGTGCTGCCGTCTTTGAGCGATAAGGTCCTTAAAGAGTTTGCAAAGGACAGTGTCAGCTATTCACGAGTCTAAAGATTTGTGCTTTGAGTGGTTTGGATTGCCGACCTGAATTTTGGAAAAAGTGGTCCCGGCGAGGAGGGAGGGATTTTGAAAACCATCAAGGATTATTTAGTATTCTTTCTGTCGATTGCGGTTTTAACCCTGAGCAATGGATGTGCAACCCTGCCAAACGTCTCTGCCGTGATCGATGAAGCGCCGACCGCACAGCAATCTCCTCAAATCGTGTCGTCCCAAGGGCCGGTTTCTCCCGGCAAAAGTAAAGTGATCATGGAACGACTGGGAAACTCCGTCAACCCTACCAATCTTCTTGAGCGGCACATTGCCGTGGTGGAATCGGTCACGAAAGCCCCCTTAACCAAGGGCAACCATGTCACGCTGCTCGCAGATGGTCAGGCAACCTATGCCGCTATGTTCCAAGCAATTGAGAAAGCCAAAAATCATATCAATCTGGAAAGCTACATCATTGAAGATGATGAAACGGGCCGTAAATTTGCTGATCTGCTGCTGCAGAAACGGACGGAAGGTGTCCTGGTCAACCTTATTTATGACAGTGTCGGCGGAATCAACACTCCCGCGACCTTTTTTCAGCGCCTGCGCGACGGCGGCATCAAGGTGGTCGAATTCAATCCGCTCAACCCTCTCAATCCTAACAATCCTATCAAACCGCTGAAAGCCCTGGGGAAAGGGGGATTCACCCGCCGGGATCACCGCAAAATTTTGATTGTCGACGGTAAAATCGCCATTATCGGCGGCGTTAACATCAGCAACGTCTATTCGAGCGGACCTTTAAAAAACAAGCACAATGAAAAAGCGCCTATTCACTGGCGTGACACTGATGTAAAAATTGAAGGCCCTGCCGTTGCCGAATTCCAGAAACTCTTTCTTGAAACCTGGCTGCAGCAGCAAGGGCCGATTCTTGCTGAACGAAACTATTTTCCTGATTTGAAAGAAACGGGGAAGGCTCTGGTGCGGGTGATCGGCAGCACCAATGGGCAAAGCAACAGAATTCCTTTTGTTGTCTATGTGTCAACCATCGCTTTTGCAGAACATTCGATTCACCTCACTAATTCCTATTTTATACCTGACGAGCAGATCATGAAGGCCCTGACTGACGCGGCAAAGCGCGGTGTAGACGTTAAGATTATTCTCCCCGGAATTAATGATTTCAAGTTGGCCTTATATGCACAGCGGTCCTATTATGCCGAGCTTTTGCAGTCAGGTGTGAAAATATACGAGCACAGCTCTTCACTGCTGCACGCGAAAACTGCTGTGATCGATAACATCTGGTCAACAGTCGGTTCAACCAACCTGGACTATGCGAGTTTGTTGAACAATGACGAGGTGAATGCGATTGTGCTGAGTCACGAATTTGCCGTCGAAATGGAGCAGATGTTTAACAAGGACCTTGAGGGATCCAAGCAGATCACATGGGAAGAATGGCAAAAAAGTCCCTTTCTGCCCAGGGTCAAGGGGTGGATTGTGGATGTATTATTCTCCAGGTGGTTATGATGGTTTGGTCGGCAACTGGTTTAATGATGTAAGGAGTCCTTGGTCGTATCAAATGAATACAAGAAAAATCCTCCAGGGATTATTGACTCTGTTTATGGTTGCCTCTGTGGTGCTGTTTTCTGCCGGTTTCGCTGCCGCCGTCGAAGAGCTCCGGCAGAGCGGAGCCATGCTGCTTGATACCTATCACTCGGTCCTGCCGAAGTTGGAGACAAGCAACTTCGGCTTGCCTCTATTTCTGGAATCATTTGAACATGACAAAAGAATGCATGTGGATGTCTACGGAATCTTTCAGTATCCCTTCAGCAGCGTTGCCGGCGTGCTCAAGGTACCGAACAACTGGTGCGATATTGTATCCCTCCATCCCAATGTCAAGGCCTGCACCTCCAATGAACAGACAGGCTCAAGGCTACTGACCTTTTACCTCGGCAATAAAGAATATCAACCTCCGGAAGACGCACGCCAGGTCGTCTGTCGTTACCAGACTATAGATCAGCAGCAGGGGTATCTGGATATCCTCCTGAGTATAGATGAGGGCCCTTACAGCACCAAAAATCACCGGTTGAAATTTGAGGCTTTGCCCCTTGACGGAGACAGGACCTTTGTTCATGTCAGTTATGCATACAGCGACAGTGCCGCACTTCGCCTTGCGACCAAGATCTATTTTGCGACTCTCGGCAGGGACAAGGTAGGGTTTACAGTGACCGGAATCGACAACAACGGCAAACCCCTCTATATCGGCGGAGTGCGTGGTGCGGTCGAACGCAGCGCTATCCGCTACTATTTTGCCATCCAGTCTTTTATGCATACGCAGCACTATCCTGAAGATAATCGGCTCAATCTGCGGCTCAACGAGTGGTTTGATTTTACGGTCCGCTATAGAAAACAGCTCTTCGATCTGGACAAGAAAACCTATCTCACCTCCAAGAATGCCGAGCATGAGAACCAGATGAGGCTCCAGCAACAGATTGCGACGGGTCTATAGTGTGTACCTGGGCCATCAGCCTCCATGACCTTGCACGCGATCAAGTCCACCATGTAACCGAGGCTCTGCAAAGAGGTTTCATCTCGGCATAGGTTTGCAACCTGACAGAATAGCAACCGTTTCGCCTGACTATTTCTAGAGTTCTAGAGGCTCTCTGGTATCCGTTGCAATGCCCTCTTCCAAACAAATTCAAATTCCTACCCAGATCTTCCTCTCCACCATTACACCTCTGTTTGCTGATTGCATAAACGGTGTACTGATTTCAACCGGTTCGCCCAGCCCTTTACCTGCGCCCAGCAATTCTCTGAATATCAAACAAGGGTCACATGCAACCATTGGTTTACATGTGACCATTGATCGATGGGAATTGATGACATCATCATAAACATTTACCGCATACAATTCCCTGCAATAACATACTGATAATCAATTCAACACTGCATCAGTTCAATCTGGATCAATTATTGAACTATGAAAGATAATTCCAAGTATTCCGTACCGTATATTGAACAACTGAAATCATATTATAATATTTACTTCAACAATCTTTATTTTTGCAAAACCTGTCTCAAGGACGAACGTATTGCTTAGACAGGGGCTGCATGATTAACCCCATCAATCAATTTCAGACAAAAATGGGTGGGCCGGCGTTTTTCGAGTGGTGTGTGGGGATTGACACCTCAGAGGGTATCACTCAGAAAAGCAACTCTAGCGGAGTTAAAATTAAACAGAAAAAGGAGTGGGACAAATGAAAAAGACATTTTTGAGAACTGCGTTGATGACGATGGCAGGTGTATGTGCGTTAGCCGGGAGCGCGATGGCGCTTCCATCGGATCCATTCATCATTGGTGGGATAGGCATGTCAGGCAGTTTTACTCCTGTTGGTACTATTCCAGCTACCTTACTCGGTGCAACCTCGATTGATTTTGGTGAATCATCTTATCTAGCAGGTGACATCGACGCATTTCGATTGGTTTCAGCGTCATATGATTTTAAGACCTTATCAGCTGGCACTGTTGGGAAAATCTATGACTTCACGTTTGAACCTGTTGGGGGAATAGTCACACCATTATGGACGATCGGAATATATTCATTTGATATGAATACATATACAGCTTTGAAAACCACTAAAACAGATGCCGTTACCGGACTGACGAGTAATTATATTGAAATTGGTGGATCGGGTACGCTTAAAGCTGAAGGCTATGCCGATACCGCAGGTTATTGGAATTTTACTGGGCAAGGAGTAGATTCTGAAAACTTCACATGGTCTGCATCTACGGGGTCCGTTCTCCCGTCCTCACCGGTTCCTGAACCCGCCACCATGATGCTCTTTGGTGCAGGCTTGATGGGCCTGGCCGCTGTCGCCAGGAAAAGAAAATCAGTAAGTGATTCTGACATGATATAGAGGAATTACAGGTAAATAATGGCGAGAAATCGCTCAGCGTAGCTGACACTGTGTTCGATTTGGAATCGGAAGAAGTGTTATGTGCGGACTGAAAAAAGAGGCGTCGGAAAATTCCGGCTCCTCTTTTTTTTTCACTGAACACCCAGCACATCCCTCGGCAAGGGCTAGTCTCTGTCCCGCCTCAGGAACTCAAAACACTGCGGAACGGTCGCCCGTGACCATAGGTTAAATATAACCATTTTTATGTGATCAAAAGGAGCGGTCACACAATTACGTTTTTAGTAATTATTAATTAATATCAACACAATAAGCCACACCTCCCGAGCAATGGAAACCTGGCGCAAAGATTGCTTTATTGTAATGTACAAGCGGAATTTTCCTGAACACAAGTTTGAATGAACGAACCTTGATAGATGTAATCAACAGTAATTGTAAACAAAACAACACAAGGAGGAACATCATGAAACCAAGCACAAAAGATAACGCAGAAGGCAAGATGCACCAGGTTAAAGGTGCGATCAAGGAAGTTGCCGGAAAAATTGTCAACAACCGTAATTTGGAAGCCGAAGGCAAAGTGGAAAAGCTAGACGGTAAAGTTCAAGAAAAGATCGGCCAGATCGAAAAGGTCGTAGAAAAGTGAACGAAGCATTTCTCAGGTCATCTCACAAAAAATCAGAGGTGTAATGCGGATGTTGCCAGCATGAAAAACGGTATCACAGGAATCCCCGATGTATTCAGCATCAGGGGTAATAAGCATTATTTAATATTTGGAGGAACCAGCCATGAAACACTCAAAAATTTTTTCCGCGTTTATCTTAATTCTCCTAACAACTTTTTTTATAGGCTGCGCATCCACAGCAAAGCATGAAGGCACCGGAGAATATGTCGATGACTCAGTAATTACCACAAAGGTCAAGACCGCAATCCTTGAAGAACCTAACCTGAAATCAGCTGAGATCAACGTTGAAACCTTCAAAGGTATCGTTCAGTTAAGCGGTTTCGTCAAATCATCGGGTGACATCAACAAAGCGATTGAGATTACCCGTCGTATCAAAGGGGTAAAATCGGTCACGAATAGCATGCGACTTAAATAATGGTGCATCGACCTTACGCCTGTCCAAGGAAGGTTACCTCTACCTGCGGGCAGGAATTGTTATGGGATAAGGTAACGAGGTAGCGCTACCGTAACTTCATCATTGAGGCGGGCGCTCCCTACTATGGAGCGCCCGCTTTTTGCTGATGCTGCAAAACATACAGATCGATGCCGCTACCTATGAAAACGAGACACTCCGTACTCTGCGCGGTGAACTTCTTGGCGAGAATGACTGTCCTCAGTTCCTTTAACGACTACGAGTCGTTGGCACCCAGCCTGCATTAACATGGAAAGGAGGCGGAGATATGGCCAAGGATCACCTTACGACAAAATGTATAACCTGCAGACTGATACCGATACAATCTCCGTTCATCTCGGACCTGGTTGGTTCAACGAAAACCAGGATGTGAAAACGGTTCCCAGAGACAAAGTTGAAATAAAAGGTTCACGAATCACTTTTGAAGGCAAACCGGCCATCATCGCTGCAGAAATCAACAAAGGTGAGGAGGTGTTAATGCTCCGAGATGCGGGTGGCTATCCGGTTTGGAGCGGGTGGAGACGCAGTGAGCATTTAGAAAACAATGATAGCGATCTCAGTTGATGATTCACTCAGACACCATCTCAACAGGGAGTGGTCACTCAGCATTTAACATTGCTCAATTTTACCAACAGGAGAAACAAAATGCTTGAGACCATTGCCGTTGTTCTGGTTGTCCTCTGGGTGTTGGGATTCGTCTCGTCATACACCATGGGCGGACTCATTCACATCCTCTTAGTCATTGCCGTTGTGATGATCCTGGTTCGTGTGATTCAAGGTCGAAGACTGTAGGTCATCAGAATCTGGCTTGTTACAAAAAGCGCATTTGAAATACTTAAAAACGCCTGAATTCCACAACGAAGGGATTACGTCATGAACACGAAAGAAGCCTACAAACAAAAGATGGAGGCTGAATTGGATCTGGCAAAGGCCAAGCTAGCCGAGTTGAAGGCGCGAGCTGATAACGCTGCAGCCGACGCGCGTATCCAATATGCCGAGCAGTTTAATGACCTTGAACAAAAAGTTACTGCTACCAAAGTCAAATTGAGAGAATTGAGCGATGCCAGTGAAGACACTTGGGAGCGGCTTAAAGACGGAGCTGAGGCAAGTTGGAATGCATTGAGCACTGCTGTGCGACAGGCCGCAGCCAAATTTAAAAACTAAATAAGTTGAAGACGTTGCCCATTGATGCAACAGGCCCGTTCAACAATCCGTAGGAGGAGTATTATGAATCGTATGAAACTTGTCAGTGTATTTTTCATGTTTGCAGTTTTTGTTTCTTGCATGGGGGGTCCTGTCGACCTGCTTGCTGCTGAAGCCGGGACAATGAAATCAACAGAGCAAAAAGTGAATCAAAAATCAATTGAAACCAAATTGAATGATTCATTGGGAATGCCCATGCTCAAAGGTGATCTCTGGCTCAAGATGACACATGATAGCAAAGTGGCTTTCGTGTGGGGTTTTGGACATGTCGTAACCATTGAAAACACCCTGATGGAAAAATATCCAGAACTCAAAAAAGACAGCTTTACCGCAAAAACGGCTGAAGGAATGTCTGACATGCCAATGAACGATGTCGTTGCAAAGATAGACAGTTACTACAAGGCCAACCCAGACAAAATCGAAGATCCGGTAACAAAGGTCATCTGGGATACAATGATCAAACCGAACATTAAAACCAGTATTGCCGGTCGCCCAATTCAGAAGTGACCTTTGATACAGACTATTTTACACGGAGAAATTTGATGAAACGCATAGCGCTTGTTTTTGCTTTATTTGCACTGGTCGGCATGTCCGGTTGTTCCGGAATGTCCCATACTCAACAAACTACGCTGAGTGGTGGCGCCATTGGCGCTGGCGGCGGCGCGGCCACCGGCTACATCATCGGCGAACAACACCACCACAAATAGACCTTAGAATCGGTTATATCTTGCCAATATGCATGTACCCAAACAGCATGGCCATACAATACATATGGCCATACTGTTTCAATCTAAAGATGTCGAGACAGGATACTTTGGAGCAACCAGGCAACAGTTAGAGTTCCGATAACGCCTTCCATTGGAACGCTCGAAATTGATATTGCCAGCCCTCCTAAGCCGACATCGAACACCATGCTGGGCATTTTCGTTTCATAAGGCAGGCATAAAATCGTGACAGTTGAGGATCGACATAATGACAACAAACAAGAATGAACAGAGTAAGGTTGCAGTAACTGCCTACATATCGGCTGAATTGAGTAAACATTTGCAAGATCTGGCGGTGATCAAATATATGGATATTAGTCAACTGGCGAGCCACTATATTGAAGAGCGCATCGAGCAGGACCTGCCGATGCTTCGCAAAAAGCAATACTTTGATTATCTCAAAAAGGTATTGCATGAGCACAATGTCCCGGAGGGAACCATCGAAACCATTGAAGATAATTTTCTGTATTAAAGGCTCCTGTTGTCAACAAGGCCTCACTGGCAGCACATGTCTGTCTTTTCCATAAACCACCTTATGATTTTTTAGACATGTCCTGACTTCTTGCCCAGATGGTTGGAACTGAACATGCCGGATTTCCTGTAAGAAAGGAGAACTACCTTTTGGAGAGAGCCTTTAAACAATGCGATGACAGACATGGGGATAGGTATATCCTGAAGGTATCCGTTCTGCTTTCCGCCAAGCTCTTGTTGATTTTCCTCATCCTCTTCGTGTGGCCCCCTCATAGCTGGGCAATAAAGGCCCCTGATACAACCCCTGATACCAAGCTGGTGGTTACCCCTCAGATTCTCAAGACAAAGATCAAGAATGTTGAGGCTACTACCGACTTGGCAGAAGGCCCCAAGAAGAAACTTCTCGAATTGTATCGTAAAAGCCTCAACAACCTGGAAGCGGCAGCCTCCAACAACATCCTGGCCGATACATTTGTTCAGTCCCTTGAGTCCGCTCCTGCGGAAACAATAAAGATCAGGGAGGCGACGAAAAAACTGAGCAATCAGTCTGCGGGGAATGAGGTCGATGTCCCTGATGGGGCAACGATAAAAGATGTCGAGCAATTGCTTCTCAAGGCCAAAGCAAATTTCACTGCTCTCGATGCCAAAGTTGCGACCCTCACCAGCCAACTGACTAGCCCCATAGAACGGTCGGCAAAAGCGACACAGCGACTTGCTGAGGTGAAAAAAAGTGAGGAAGAGTTGTTTGACCC